>NZ_CP022356.1:0-600000 GCF_002216855.1 Paraphotobacterium marinum | reverse complement strand
TCTGACTCTTTTTTTTCTTAGATGGCTTAACGACTAAATAAACACCTAAAATTGTAGTGAATATTGCAATGGATGTTAAAAGAGTAATATTTTGATCAAAAACAATCCATGACTCTAAAGTAGTTAAAGCAGGAACAATTAAAAGAAGAGATGCTACCGTTGTTGCAGAGTATTTTTTAAGTAGGTGAATCAACAGAGCCCATGAAAAAATGTTAATGACTAATCCTTGCCAAATAATAATACTTACTGACTTTATATCAAAATGGACCATTAAATGACCATATAGAGATAGACCTAAGATTGAAAATAATATGACAGAAACAAAAAATTGCCAAAAGAGGGCACATACAGGATGATGGTTAGATCCCATCTTTTTTTGATAAATCGTTCCAATTGTGAAGCTAAAAAGCCCCAGTAAATTAAATAAAAAGCCTACTAATAAAAAAGCATGATTTTTTGAATGAGGACTGACCAGTATAAAAGTAATGGAAATAAAGCCAACAATCATCCCTAGAATTTGCTTTAAAGTCATTTTTTCTTGAAAAATCATAAACCCAATTACTGCAGTCAATATAGGCTGAATTCCCATAATCAAGGATGTTAAACCAGGTGAAAATCCATTTTTAATAGATAAAAACATGCCTGCAATTCCAGCTGAAAAAAAGATTCCTGTTATGAATTGATGCAAAACTTCTTTACGGGTTAGTTTTGGTAATTTTAATACAAAATAAAGTGTAAATAGAATTAAAAATGCTGTTAAATAGCGAAAAAATAATAACTGAAAGGGGAGCATGTAACCTAAACCAATTTTGGTTGTTATAAATCCAGTACTCCAAAGAAAAATGAAAGTAAAAAATAAACTAAAAGTTTTATAAGCTGAAATTTGATTCATATAGAGTGACCTTTTCCTTATATTTTTGTAACTTTCTTAGAAAGACGTTTAAAGTATGTTAATGTAGATAATTATGCTAAATTATAAAAAACACCCAAAATAATAAAAGATACAGTTTTTTTAATAAATATGGGTACAGTTTATAAGTTATTTAAAATTCAAATTATTTATTTGATTGATTTTAGTTTCATAAGAATAATTTACGAGGACAAAAAAGGTCAGATAAGTGACATTTAAAGACAATATGCCATTAAAATAGATTTTTATTGGTACATCGGATAGTCCAAGTTTATTCAATAAATTTTGCATTATGTGTTTGTTGTTTTACTCAAAAATCTGGAGGGATTATGTTTAAATATCAGAAACTATTTGAGTCAATGGAGCAGCAGATTATCTCTGGCTATTATAAATATGGTGAAAAAATTCCATCTATTAGAATGATATCTGAGAAAACAAACTTAAGTAAAAATACCGTTATAAATGCATTATTAAAACTTCAAGACTACGGATATATTGAGGGTTTTGAAAAATCAGGTTTTACGGTTTCTTTTTTAAATCATAAATCTAATTCTAAAGAAATGTTAAAACCAATTGAAATCAAGGCTGGAAAAAGCTTTTTGGAAATCATGTCAGCCACTTCTGAAAAAATGATTAACTTAGGCTCAGTTCACCCAGATACCAGCTATCCAACTGTAAAACAGTTTTTTCATATAATGAATCAGAATACTAAACGATTAAGCAACAATCACTATTCAGGTTATACCAGTCCGCCAGGAGAGATGAAATTAAGATCAGAAATAGCTAAAGAGTTACTATTACAAAATGTCCAAGTACCCATTGATGAGGTTATAATCACAAATGGAGCAACTGAGGCCATAGCCACCGCTTTAATGTCTATGACGACTAAAGGAGATGTAATAGCAATCCCCAACCCTTGCTTTTTTGGATATATTAATATAGCTAAAGCCCTAGACCTCAAAATACTGGGTATTCCAATGGACTGTTTTCAAGGGATACACATAAATATTCTTGAAAAATATCTCGAAAACTGGCCCATAAAGGCTATATTACTTACGCCTAATTTTAGCAATCCTTTACCATGTATAATGTCAGACTCTCATAAGAAAAAGTTAGTAAGTCTTTCTCAAAAATTCGATGTTCCAATTATTGAAGTCGATGTTTTTGGACAATTGTATTTTAATAATAAGTCGCCATTATTATTAAAATCATTAAACCCAGATAATGTAATATATATAAGTTCAATGTCTAAAGTATTTCATCCTGATATAAGACTAGGCTGGTGTTGTCCAGGAAAGTATTTGGATAAAATAAGGTTTATGAAATTAAATTTTTCTATTGCAACACCATTATTAATTCAGCTATCTGTTGCAGAATTTATGAATAAAAGATTATATTTGCGACACTTAAAGATTCTTAGAAAAAGTTATCAAACAAAGTTGGATTGTGTCATAACCTTGATTCGTAGTTACTGGCCTAAGGATATTAAGTATATTATGCCAAAAGGTGGGGCGTGCCTCTGGATTGAATTACCAGAATATATCTCAGTGATAGATTTGTGTAAAAAATCAAAGGAAAAAAATATTCTGGTTGTTCCTGGTTCCTTATTTACAATTGATGATTCCTTTCAAAATTGCATTAAAATTAGTTACTCTGGTTTCCAAGATACGAAAAAATATCATGATGCATATAAGTTTATTGGAAAATATCTTGAGGAAAAGTCATCTAATGGAAGATCATAGAAAAACACTTAGTCTTTGATCCATTTATTTTGAATGGCTATTTTTAATTTTTCATTAAGGTAAACCCATAATTTAGGAGCAATTTCCTTTAAAATTTGATTTCTCGCTAATATTTGGTCTCGAGAAATATTATATTTTTTCCAAGTACCCCCAAAATTTTCTATATTTTGAATGGCTGGCAAAATTCTATCAATCGCTTTTGCACATTTAGCTTCATTTGTTTTACCTTCTTCAAATTCTAGCCAAAGTGATTCAAAATGAGTACTTTGCTCATCAGGTAAGAGGCCAAAAATACGGTGAGCTGCTTTTTTTTCATTTTGAGCTTGTTCTTCTGAATAATATTTTGAATTAAAGGCGAAGGTGTCACCAGCATCTATTTCAACAATATCGTGAATTAGTAACATTTTAGTTACTTTTTCTGTTGAAATTTCTATTTCAAAATAAGGAAATAAAACTTGAGCAGTTAATGCGGCATGCCATGAATGTTCAGCACTATTTTCTCTTCTTTCATTAGATAATAATGCTGTTTGTCTTAAAATTGATTTTAATTGGTCAACTTCTGATATAAATGAAATTTGTTTACTTAAGTCGTTCATAATAGTTACTAATGTTATTTGTATAGTTTAATTTAAAAAAAAAATAAAAAAATTCAATTATATTAATGAAATAAGACAAAAAACATATTATATTTTTAATATCAATCAAATCTATTATTTGTTTTAATCATGAGTTTATCTATTGTATTTTATTGTTTATATTTTATCAGCTTTGCGATAGTTGGTCATGGGGTCGATAACAATAAAAGAATTCCCAAATTAGAAAATATTCTTGAAAACAAAGAACTATCAGAGCATTTGTATTCAGAAATTAATGTGTGCCTGAAAAACTACCCAAACAAAAATTATGAATATCTTAAAGTGATGAAAAATGAAATACGAGATAATTTTAATTTTGAGGAACAGGATAATCAGTTAAGCAAAAAAAAAAATTGGTGCCGCTTCTTGTAACAAACTAAATTTGAAATATCGTAAAATATTAATTAATAACTTCAAAAGGCAATATAATACGAGAAAATAATGTTGTATGTTTTTAATGTCGGAAAAATCATTTCTGTGCATTAACTTATCGCAGTTTTGGTTTATTAAGAAGTGGAAAGAGTTGTTATACTCTTCTTGAACTATTACATTGTACCAATTAATATAAATGGAAATTTTCATAAAAAAAAATTTATACATAATTTCTATTAATCAAAAATCATTAGGTCGAGAGTGGAATGATTTAATTAACTTTATATAGACAAAAAAAGATCTATATAAAAATAAAAGCTATTGGTCTTTTGAAATAATTAGTGTATTTAATATAAATTTAGCTCTGTCTTTAACTGACAATCTTGGTACTTCTATTAATCTATATTTAAATTCTTTATATGCACTTACTATTTCTTTATAGGTTGCTATAGCATCATCAAAGTCTTGTTTTCGTTCATCATCATTTAAATAAATTGACTTCCATGGTGGAAAAATAAATACATTTTTGTTGTATAATAACTCCTCACAGCTTTTCAGCAATGTTTCGGATATTTTTATGCTCTCAAGCTGACTGTATCCGTAAGAGTCTATAATACCTCTATCAAAAAAGGTAATATCTTTATAATTACAAAGTTTATAATTGTTTATATCCATCGATACCATTAAGTCACGGAATGACTTTTTGTTTTTCCATGGCAAAGAGGTACTATTTATTTTCATTTGCTGTTGAATTATTTTGCGACCAGATTCAGGAACACTTTTATAACCCAAAGATTCTAAATAGGCTATTGTTGTGGTTTTTCCAGAGCCTGGACCACCTGTAAAAATAATTTTATGATTCAATTTTTTTCTCCTTAGATTGATAGTGAGTAGATTGAATAAAGTTTTATGATTAAAGTAATTTTAAAAGTGCTAATATTAACTATTTTCAAAAAGTATGGGTTTTACTGAGAAACATATATAGGCATGTTTTGCAATGATATAAAGAAGAGTAGATGATACTTTCATGCCCTAGAATATTAAGTTTTATTTCATCAAATTATTGTATGAATATATGTAAAAAAAATGAGTTACACTGATAGTGATTTTAGGGTTAGGGTTAGGGTTTTGTAAATATGAACGTAGTGAAAAAAAGATCGCAATTTTTTAAGAATGCAAAAGATCTATTATAAAATTTAGATCTTTTACGTGTTACTTTAAAAACATACTTATCTGTGATGATGTCTTTTTACAACATATCTTGAATTATAACAATTGTGTTTACCGTAACAACTTCTTGTTTTGTATATTATTCGATTTCCTTTTCTTTTTGTTTTCCACTTATAGAAGTCATGTTTGCCCCATTTTACTTTTCCCTTATTAATTACTCTTCCGTGATGATGGCCATGTCCATTACCATGCCAATGACCATGACCATGACCATGACCATGACCATGACCGGGGTGTGCGCTTGCTAAAGTTGGAATAGACAAAAAGGCAAGCATAGTTAAACTGATAATTATTTTTTTCATTTGGATAACTCCTATTTCTTATTATGTTTGAAATTTTAGTAAGAAAAAGAAATATGAGCAATAAGCTTTACTATGTTTTACAATCTTGACAAATATTTACAGTTTATTTAGTTATTGCAATTAGATATATGTTTAAGGTTATCTTTTATGTAATCAGAATTATTCTTTAAGGTAAGAGTTAAGATATTTTGCGCCCACTCTGGTAAATCTGAATTGATCTTATAGTATACCCATTTACCTTTTCGGTTATCCGTAACCAGTTTACATTTTCGTAATTCGGCTAAATGTCTTGATATTTTGGGTTGTTCAACTTGCAGAGCATTTGTTAAATCACAAACACAGACCTCACCAAGATTGGATATGATTAAAAGAGATTTTAACCTTGTGTCATCAGCTAAACATTTAAAAAAAATTCGTGGATTCATAAAAAATTTATCTTCAATTATTGAAGAAAACCATTAAAGGTTTTCTTCTAAGTATTTTTCTGCATCTAATGCCGCTTTACAGCCTGTACCCGCTGAGGTGATGGCTTGTCTATAAACATTATCCATTACATCTCCTGCAGCAAAAATACCTGGGATGTTCGTCTGCGTTTCATTTTTATTTTGTCCAGATTGAACTTTGATATAACCCTCGTTCAAAGTAAGCTGGTTTTCAAATATTTTTGTGTTTGGTTGATGACCAATTGCAATAAATACACCATAGACAGGAATATTTTTGATTGTTTCACTCGTAGTACTTTTTATGTCTATACTTGTAACACCAAAGTCATCTCCCAGAACTTCTTCTAGTGTATTATTAGTATGCAGCTCTATTTTATTCTGGGCTACTTTAGCCATAATTCGATCTTGTATAATTTTCTCTGCTCTAAATGTATCTCTTCTATGAACCAAATGTACTTTTGAGGCGATATTCGACAAGTAAAGTGCTTCTTCAAGGGCAGTATTTCCACCACCAATAACAGCGACTTCTTTATTTTTATAAAAAAATCCATCACATGTTGCGCAGGCAGAAACACCTTTCCCTTTAAATTTTTCTTCGGAAGGCAACCCCAAATATTTTGCACTTGAACCGGTACTTATTATTAAAGAATCACAGGTATAAGTTGTGTTTTGTCCTTTAAGAGTAAAAGGGCGTTCTTTTAAATTACAACTTTCAATATGATCATTGACGATGGAAAGATCGAACATTTCAGCATGTTTTTTCATTTGCTCCATTAACAATGGTCCTGTTAAATCCATACCGCCCGGCCAATTTTCAACATCGGTTGTAGTTGTAAGTTGACCGCCAGGTTCTTGACCTGAAATTAACATTGGTTTTAAATTTGCTCGACTAGCATAAATTGCTGCTGTGTATCCAGCTGGACCGGAGCCCAAAATTAAAAGTTTACTATGTATTATTTTGCTCATAATTTGGTGCGTTTAGCTATTTCAATTCTCAATACCTATAAAGTATCATAAAAATGTTTTGAAATCCTTTATATTTAAAATTATTACACATTATTATATTTATGTTTTTTGGTATTTAAATTTAAATTATTTTTAACCAGATACTAATTATGTATATTATCAATCCTATTGCAAACGCTTACATATTTTATATCCAACAAATAAACCCAAACCGAATATAGAATGAGAAAAAAAGACTAACCAGCGAATAAATTCTGGATTTGGCGTTGAAGATGCAAAATATCCTCCTCCCATAACAGGCATCATCACTGTAAAAGGAACAATCATTAAAAACCAGCCAAATAAAATTGAAATACTAAATATTGCTAAATTTGAATGAGACTTTTTTGAAAATTTTAATGCAATAAGAAAAAATAAAGAGACCAATATACCTGTCAGGTAGTGAGAGATCCATCCTAAGGCTAACTCATATTTTATAGGGATTAATTGAGGAATATTGTGGAAAATCATGTCTCCTTTAATGAGATAACCAATCCAGCGACCCAGTAAATTCATATTTATTGGATCGTGAATATTAAAAGTAAAATTAAGTATGATAGAGTAAAGATCAAAAATTATAGTTGCAATGATTCCAATAAAGATACTAAGTATTAATATTGAGCGTATATTATTAAAAGCTATATTTTCAAACTTTAGCATATGTTGTTCCTTTAGGTATAAGGTCTCTAATTTTAAATGCGTAAAATATCAGACTTTTATCTGATATTTCCCCGACTATTTTAAGACAAGGAATTGTCATTGTTCGAGTGTTTTCATATTGTTTACTTAAACTTTCTAAAGTTTTTTTATGTTTTTTACCCCCATGTCAATCCAACTTATATTTTTTCTTGATTCACTCTTTTACTCAGACATTCGACACTTTCGACTCTCTCGGAGTATCTATCAGTTAAAAATTCTTTGTGTTGTGAAAGTAAAATTGTAAATTTCATTAATTCCTCCATAACATCCACTAATCTATTATAAAAGGGGGTTCGAGTCATTCTATTTTGCTCAAATTTTAGAAAGGCCTTCTCAATTGAAGACTGGTTTGGAATAGTAAACATTCTCATCCATCGACCGAGAATCCGCATCTGATTTAATGTATTAAAAGATTGAGAGCCACCTGAAATTTGAACGAGTGCCAACGTTTTTCCTTGAGTTGGTCTAACACCACCAATGTTTAGTGGAACCCAGTCAATTTGGTTCTTAAAAACACTTGTCATACCTCCATGTTGTTCAGGGCTACACCATACCTGACCATCTGACCACGTCATAAGCTCTCTTAATTTCTCTGCTTCTGGATGACTGGAAACATCTTTATTAAAAACAGGTAAATTATGAGGATTAAAAATTTTTGTTTCAGCACCTAGGTAGTTTAAAATAAGCTGAGCTTCTTTAGTAACCAAATAACTGTAAGAGCCTTTTCTTAAGGAGCCATACAATAGGAGTATTTTAGGTTTTTTTATTTCTGTTTTAGTTATATTAGTATTAAGGTACATTAAAGATTGCTTGTTATCTAAAGGTGATGGTAATTTTGTGTAATCTAAACTTGGCATTATTTGACTTGGAATTTGCTGTAAAATACTGTTTGATATTTGTTCTGGGCTTTGACCTTCATAGATACATTTCAAAATATATTTAACTCTTTTTTCTATGATACTAATGGTGTTAACAAAAGCTTGTTCTTTTTCTAAGGAAGATGTGTTTAGGGCAGAAGGATCTTCTAAGGACCAGTTAATTTTTATTGCGTTATTATAAATAATTGGACAAGGCTCCTTACTAGCTTGATCACAAACTGTAATCACTAAATCAGGTGTAAAATCTTTTACATCATCAAAAGATTTACTCTTTAAATTTTCAAAATTATATCCAGCTTTTTCTAAAAAATTAATCGTATCTGGATGTACCTTTCCTGATGGGTTGCTTCCACAACTTTTTGCTAAAATTTTTCCTTGTCCTAATTTATTAGCGATTGCTTCAGATAAAATACTTCGACATCGATTGTGCGAGCATACAAATAATAGTTTCATGAAAAATTTACCTTATATATGAAAAACCATATATATGTTTTAACGTATATGTTAAGGGATGTCAAACACAAAAGTTAAATTATTTTGTTACTTAAATTATGGTGGGAATGGAGCGTAGAGTATATTTATTAAAAAAGACCTTTAAAAAGGTCTTTTTTTGAAGATTGTAACAACAAGATAATTTTAATTGCGTAACCATGGTTTGTGATGCGTTACGTATCTTGATGTTGAGCATCCATTTCCTCTAGTGCAAAATTTAGCTTTATGAACCCATTTGTGTTTACCAACTTTTTCAGTTTCCCACTTCATGTGACCGCCATGCCACTTAACTTTTCCATGATTCCACTCTTTATGGTTATTATGGCCATGATTATGACCATGAGCGCTTGCTAATGTGGGTAATGCTGTTAGTGCAACAATACTTAGTCCTAAAATAATTTTTTCATAATGTCCTCCTTTAAATTATGAATCTATTATCCACAAATAAAAAACGTAGTTCAATTACATTTACAAATATTTACATTAGTATATTTTTATTTTGTTATGATATAATATATCAAAAATTCAAAAGATAGTGTATGCAGTTAAATAATTCTTCTTTTACATCATCAAGTGAAGATGTCATGAACTTAACCGATATTTATCAAAAAGATTGTAATCTTGCTATTTGGAAAAGAAAACCTTCTGATGACATCACACGCTATATTGAGCAATTTATCCATCAAGGCTCTAACTTTAGAGATGTCAAACGAGTGATTTCTGTTGATAAAGCAAAAGACAGTATAGAAAATCTATTCCCAGATTTTAGTGGGAAAGAATATTTTATAAAAGACTTATCTTTGATTATTGAGATGTTTGGATATTTATTTGAGCTGAAAGATGTCGGATTAAGATGTAATGTTATCCATAAGACTATGTGTCCTAACTTTCATGTAGATCGCGTTCCTTGTCGGTTGATTTTGACATATTATGGAGAGGGTACAGAATACTTATCAAACTCAAGTCGTTTCGATAATATTGATGTGATACAACAAATAAACGAATCTGAAGACAGGCAAGTTCCAAAAAAATATGAAAGTTATATCAATCAAATCAATAATAATGATGTTGCTTTATTAAAGGGAACCCTCTGGGATTCAAATTATGAAAATGCGGTTATCCACCGCTCTCCCGTCAATCACACAATATCTAGAATGGTGATGACATTAGATTTCGTTTAATAGGTACTTATAATTTTTTGTTATATGCTAAGATTCAATCCTTATAAAAAATTTGTTAGAATTATTTTAAGTAAACTTTGAAGAGATATGTGTTTTGAATAATAAAAAGCTCTATGATTTTTCTATCCGCTTACTGTCAAAAAGAGATTATTCATCAGGTGAGCTTAAAAAGAAATTGCTCCATGAAGCTCTTCCTGAAGAAGAAGTGGATACAGTTATTCAACTTTTAATGGAGCATCGTTATTTAAATGATCAACGATTGATTGATAGCTTAATCAAAAAAAATCTCAGTAAATTACATGGATTAACACGTATTAAGCAAGAGCTAAAGAAAAAAGAATTAGATCCATTTCTAGTAGAAGAGTCCATTCAAAAGTTAGATATTGATTGGCTTGATATTTGTTCACAATCAAAAGTTACTAAATTTGGTGAGAAACTCCCTAAAGAGCAAAAAGAAAAAGCAAAAATTATACGATATTTACAATATCGAGGTCATGCTATGTCTGATATTTTTGAAATTATTTCAAGTTAAAAGGTTGCAAAAGATTATTTATAATTGAATTTTTTTGGTTTACTTTCAAAAGGTAAGTAGATTTTAGTAAAAAAGTCTTCCACAGATTTTAGTTCTCTCTATAAAAGGTTTTTCTGAACTGATTTTTAAAATGATTCTTTAAATCATTCCATAAAAAAACATGTATATTTAAAATCTACTAAATATTATGTCAAAGCATTAAGCTTTTATTATTTTTAGATCTTTCTAATTATAAAAAGTAATACGTAGTTAATAAATCTAACTCTTTTTATTTAAAAATAAACTAATTGTTCTTCTATTTGTTTTAATTCATGTTTGTTATATATTCCATGCTCATTTTTAAATTCTGTAAATAATTGATTAATTTTATTAGATGAAAGAGCATTTTTAATTGAAATTGAGTTTTTATCATTGATAAAACAAGATTTTGCATTATCTTGTTCTTGAAAAAAGAAGTGTTTATTTAGAGAAGAAAAGGTTAATACTTTTAGAGTCTTTAATTTATCTAATAAGCATTCAATACGATTATAAATTAAATAATTTAAACGTATGTTGCCGTCATAACAATCGACTAGAAATATATTACCGCGATCTTGAAAAATGGCAAAACTACAATACTGGTTCTTTTTTAAGTAAATATTAGCAAAAATCATAATCATCCTTAATATTGATTTTTATTTGATTCTTTTAAATTATAAAGTTTACAGAGATATTTATACAATAATTATTAATGAAATTATAGATTTTAATATAAAAATATAAGTGTTAACTCACACCTTCATAATAGAATATAGAAAATAATTTTGATTAGTTCTGTTGACATTAACGTTACGTTAACTTTTAAAATGGTAAGGAATACTTCTAGTAAATAAGGGTTCCAATATAAATATGAAATCACTTTTAAAATCAAATAATCCAGTTCATATATCTAGTGTTAAAGAAAAAAAACCACAAAACTTTATCCTTTCCATTCTTTTGATAACATTAGTAATTGATATAATGGGAGTAGGGTTAGTGCTACCGTTAGTGCCTGATTTAGTTTTGAATAATAATAGTCATATTTTTTTTGACGCTTCTGTTAATCAAGATACCCGAACTATATATTATGCTTTAATTATGGGGTTTTGGCCCTTAGGGATATTTATTGGAAGCACATTATTAGGACGATTATCCGATATTTGGGGAAGAAAAAAACTTATTTACTTTTCAATAATGGGGGTTGCTTTAAGTTATTTTTTATCTGTTTATGCAATATATTTAGGTAATATAAATTTATTTATATTTAGTCGCCTAACACTTGGTTTCATGGGAGGCGTCAATGGTTTGGTGAGAGCTGCAATTGCAGATATAGCTCATTCAAAAGAGTTGAAAGCAAAATATATTGGTTATGCAACATTAGCTATATTAACAGGTATAATTATTGGACCTTCTTTGTCTACTTTGATTGGTCAGCTATCTGGAAATGATGTACTTATGAAAGTTGTTGCCCCTTTTTTGATTGCAGGGATTATTTCATTATTAAGTTTCATCACTATATTTATGCTTTATCAAGATACCTTTCAAGTATTAAAGAAACAAAAACAGAAATTAAATTTTTTTGATATTCTTTTTAGTTTTAGGGTACTATTCATAGATAAAAGGATCTATTTATTAGTCATAGCTTTTTTATTGCTAAGAATGGGAGACGGCCTTGTATTGGAAAGCTTACCTTTAATATTATCCGAGAAGTTTCATGTATCACAGACTATTATAGGTATCGTTTTTATTATACAATCTGCTGGCTTAATTATCTCTCAATTAAAGATATTACCGCTTTTAAAAAATATTTCACTTAAAAAAATCACATCAATAAGTAGTTTGGTTATACCGATTTTGTTTGCGGTCTTGTGTTTATTCCCGTCTGTGCCGCTTATATTTATAATAATATTTGTATATGGAATATTTGGATTATTATTAAATGTTAATTTAGTAGTTTGGTTGTCAAACAAAGTAAATGATGATGAACAAGGAATGATTATGGGAGGAACTGGTTCGTTGGTTGGCTTGTCTATGGCGGTTGATTCAGTTTTGTTGACGCCCTTAACAAATATTAATATGTTAGGCCCAATATATATAGTAATAATTTTTTATTTGCTTAGTTGCTTCATAATCTTTAATTTAAAAAAAGAGAATAGATAATATTAAATGTGTTATTTCCTTATTTTTCATTTAAGAACAAATATGATGTAGGGACTTACTTCATTACCTTATTAGATTAAACACGTCTTATATTAAAATAAAGGAAATAGTTTTAATAAATTCTATTATTATCAAAATTAATCTTAATAATAATTTTAAATTTGATTCCTTTGAGTTATAAAGTTTCTTTAGGAAGTCGAACTACAAAGATAAATGAAAGCATAGGTTTGAATATAATGTTTAATTGGTGATACGTTTGTAAAAGAACTGAAAATATAATTTATTCTGTTCTTGTACTTTTGTCCTTATTTAACATTATACCTAGTGTTAAGGTGAAAAAACAAAATTCAATGAGCATTTAAATATTAAAAAAATATAAGTGCCAATACACTTCAAAGAAGAACAGAAAAAATAATTTTATTTGCTCTGTTGAGCTTGACGTTGCGTTTAACTTTTAAAATGATAAGAAATACAACAATAAAATAAGGACTCAAATATAAATATGAAATCACTTATAAAATCAAATAATCCAGTTCATATGTCTAGCGTTAAAGAAAAAAAATCACCTAAGTTTATTCTTTCCATTCTTCTTATAACATTAGTGATTGATGTAATGGGAGTTGGGTTAGTACTACCATTAATGCCTGATTTGGTTTTAAATAAGAGTAGTCATATTTTTTTTGAAGCTTCTGTTAATCAAGATACCCGAACTATATATTATGCTTTAATTATGGGGTTTTGGCCCTTAGGGATATTTATTGGAAGCACATTATTAGGACGATTATCCGATATTTGGGGAAGAAAAAAACTCATTTACTTTTCAATAATGGGGGTTGCTTTAAGTTATTTTTTATCTGTTTATGCAATATATTTAGGTAATATAAATTTATTTATATTTAGTCGCCTAACACTTGGTTTCATGGGAGGCGTCAATGGTTTGGTGAGAGCTGCAATTGCAGATATAGCTCATTCAAAAGAGTTGAAAGCAAAATATATTGGTTACGCAACATTAGCTATGTTAATAGGTTTCATTATAGGACCATCTTTAACCACTTTAATTGGTCAGTTATTTGGTAGTGATGTGTTTATGAAAGTTGTTGTTCCTTTTTTGATTGCAGGGATAGTTTCAATGTTGAGCTTCATTACAATTTTTTTGTTTTATCAAGATACCTTTCAAGTATTGAAGAAACAAACTCAAAAATTAAACATTTTTGATATTCTTTTTAGTTTTAGAGTTTTGTTTATAGATAAAAGAATATATTTATTAGTTATAGCTTTTTTATTAGCCCAATTGGGAAGCGGACTAGTCATAGAGAGCTTACCTTTAATATTATCCGAGAAGTTTCATGTATCTCAAACTGTTATAGGTATGACCTTTACTGTAAATGCGATTGGTTTAATTCTTTCCCAATTAAAAATATTACCACTTTTAAAAAATATTTCACTTAAACAAATAACTTCCATAAGTAGTTTGGTCATAACTATTTTGTTTGTGTTTTTGAGTATATTCGCTTCCGTGCCGTCTATATTTGTAATAATTTTTGTTTTTGCGATTTTTTCACTGTTATTAATTGTCAATTTAATAGTTTGGTTATCAAACAGGGTAAATGATGATGAACAAGGAATGATTATGGGTGGTACTAGTTCATTGTTTGGGTTATCTATGGCAATTGATTCTGTCTTATTGACCCCTTTGACAAACATTCATATATTAGGTCCAATATATCTAATCGCAATATGTTATTTTGTAACATACCTTATAATTATAAAATTAAAAAAATAATATTAACCTATATTTCATGCATTCATTTTGATAGATAAATGAATGCATTTGTATGTTTATCTACGTCAATATTCATTTAGAAATTAAGATATCATAAATTTAAGCTCACTCTCATATTAGCAAACTTAATTTTCTTTATCATGGTTTTTTACGTTTAAAAAATTCAATAGCTTTGATTTTTTTTGAAAGAAAAATCGTTTTTTATGATTTATATTTATGTTTATAAATGTATTCATCATAAATATAGAGGAATCATAAATGTTACGAGTAAAAAATACAGATGACTTTAGAAACAATGATCTAGATGTGAATTCAAATTTAAATTGTGAGCGAGATATATTTTTAGAAGCAGTTTTAAGGAATGGTTTATCTCTTGCACATGCTTCAGAACATATTAAAAATGATAAATTAGTTGTGTTAGCTGCTATAAGACAAAATCCTCATTCATTAGAGCATGCTTCTGATGATTTAAAAAATGAAAAAGAAATAGTTTTGGCTGCTGTTGGCCAGAAAGGAGATTCTTTAAAATTTGCTTCAGAAAGTTTGAAAAATGATAAAGAAGTTGTGTTGACAGCCTTAAATAATGAGGGTTTAGCGCTTGAATTTGCTTCAGATAATTTGCAATCTGATCCAGAAGTTATTGCTTGTGCTATTTGCAGCATAAATCACAACCTCAATGATAGTAGATAAAATTTCAAATTATAAAAAGCTTAATCAAATTTAATCTGCTCTAATAGAAGCATTCATTTGAAAACAATTTTTATGCAACTTTTATAGAATGAAGAAGCTTTTAAAAATTTCCTAACAACCTTTTAATTAAAATAAATTAAGTTTCTGTTAGGAATTTTTGGATTAAATTTTAAAAAGGACATTCGGCTTTTTGGTGAGGGTATTTTTGACCAATAGCTTGTATGAACCAATGCTTAAAATGCACGCTATTTTTATCATAGTAATACTTAAACTTGCTCATTAACTCTTTCCCTTTTTGGTTTTTGTTTGTCATAAAAACTTTTTGTGAAACAGGGTTGTTGGGTATATAAATATTTTTACCGCTTGAAGATAATTTACTTTTAGATTGATGTGTGCGGTAATCAATTTCAATTTGATCAGTGAACATAACCAATTTTTTACGTGGATATTTGTTTAAACATGCATATGCGGCTTCGTTAGATGGTACGACGATAATATTTGCATGTTGGATATGGGATTTAGCAAATGACTCGTTTGTACCGCCTTTGTTTTCAATCACTGTTGTACTGGCTTGATCAATCTTATTAAAACTTGTGAATGTTTTAGCATTATATTTTGAGAATACTGGAGATTTTTGATTTCTTTTTAATGGAGGGGAAAGCATAAACTGTTCTGCTCTTTTAGCTGTATTAGTGACTCCTCCCACGGCAAAGTCACAATTATTTTTAAGATCTGTTGTTAAATTTGCCCATGTTGTAGGAACGAACTGAATTTTTTTATTTTCACTTTTCGCGAAATTTTCAATGACTGTGATGGCAAATCCATTGAATTTATGGGTTTTCTTATTAAAGTAAGTTAAGGGTGGGTAATCACCTGTAGTACATACTTTTAAACTTTCTTTTGATTCGACAAAAGTACTAAATATAGCAATCATAATAAATGGTATAAATAGCCATTTGAACATAATGTATTTTCCTTTTTAAATTAAATTTAATTAAAAGTGCATAATTTTTATAAATAAAACATGATGTATTTTATTTTTACATGAATGATTTAATATAAGGTTTTTACCTTATTTTATGTAATTAATTGGTGTCTGAGTTTATTTCTTTTTGTATGTTTGATTCAATCAGGTTAAAGGGAATATCAGAATATTTACCAAAAATAGGGTGCTTGTTATATTTAAATTTTGTTATAAAAGGTGAATTTAAGCCTATTAAAATTTTACTTATATTCCTAGAATCATAGAGAGAAGTCGGTAATTCATCTAATAGATTTTGTAATACATTTCGTTCCTTATCAGAAAATGTAAATGTATCTGAAGTTCTTTTTAGATTTAATGTCAAATGAGACATACAATAATGACATTGCCCACAAGGATTTGAAAGATGCTCACCAAAATAATTAGATAAATATATGGATTGACATGAATTTGAATTGATTAAATCCATAACTGATTGAATTCTCTTTAAATCAGCATTTTCTCTACCATTTAAAAGGTCAAAAATTTTAGAGGTTAGTAATGAGATATCATCCACATTAGTTAATAATTGATATTGATGAGCAATGCCTTTAGTGAATAAATTTATCATCTGAGTATCAGTCAATAAATTTAAAACCCGAATAACCTCACCTCTATTAATTTGATATTCGGTTATAAGTTCATCCATTTTTATGGTAAAAAATTTACGCCCTTTAATTAAGTTTTTAAATATTAAGTAAACAATATGTTTGTTTTCGACTGGAATACTGTTTAGTATTTCTTTTGATGATAAATTCGGCTCGAATTTATACTCTGTATAAATTGGAGCAATAGATTTCACTAAATTATTGAGCTCTAAATAAGTTAAAATAGTCCTGAGCACATTAATTTTAATATCAAATTGTCTCGAAGTTTCTGACAACTTTAGAGAAATATTATTGTTGTGAGAAAAAACATATTCTAAAAATTGATGGATATTAGATACATTAGGCATATCTCCGTAAATAAAATTTTCTAGGGTATTAATATCATGAGGGTAAGCTAATACTTCGCAGTAGGAGTTTTTTTGATCTCTACCAGCACGACCAATTTCTTGTGCATAATTTTCAAGTGATTTAGGTAGATTATAATGGTAGATATATCGTATATCAGATTTATCGATTCCCATACCGAAAGCAATAGTTGAAATCATTATCGGGTTGTTGGTTTTTAAAAACCAATCTTGGTTTTGCTGCCTGATTTCAGAGCTCATGCCAGCATGATAAGGCCTTGCAGCAATATTGTATTTCTTCAATATTTGAGTTAATTCTTCAGTAGTTTTTTGCAATGTTGTATAAATAATTGTTGCACCCGGTGGGTTTTTCTTAAGTTTATCAATCAGGTGATCATTTTGATGACCCTTATCATCAAACACTGAAAAATTTAATTTTAAGTTTTGACGAAAAAAACCTGATATGTAGGTATGTTGCTTGTCTATTTTCAAAGAATTACAAATATCATTCTGCACTTTTGGATTTGCTGTTGCTGTGAGGGCTAATATTGTTTTCACTCTTAAGCCTTCAGCATATATGGGTAGCTTGAGATACTCTGGTCTAAAGTTGTGCCCCCACTCAGAAATACAATGGGCTTCATCTATAACAAACAATGAAACCTTCACTTGTTGAAAAAAGTAGCGAAACCTTTCGTTGTTAAATCTTTCAGGAGATACATACAAAATTTTTATTTTATTTGTTTTAATATCTTTAATTAAAGCCGTATATTGTTCAACTGAAAGGCTTGAGTCTAATCGTTCCGCTGGTATGTTATTGCTTTTTAGAAAATCGACCTGATCTTTCATCAGTGCAATTAATGGAGAAACCACAATGGTGAGGTTCTCTTTAAGCAAGGCTGGAAGTTGAAAGCATAGGGATTTCCCAGCACCTGTAGGAAATACCGCTAAAGTTGAATTCCCTTCAAGCACACTTTGAATGACTGGCTTTTGATAGGGCTTGAAACTTGAAAATCCAAAATAATAATTTAAAGCTTCCTTAATTGACATGACTAATATTGTTTAACTTACTAAAAAAATTATTACAAAGTATACAGTTTGAAAGTAACCTTGTATATTGTGCATCACTAAAAAACTTCTTAATTAGAGAAGAGATAAACCTACCAAAAAAAAATAACTTATTGCCCTTTAGAAAATAGTCAAATTAACACGAATGATTTTTGTGAAATTGAATAATATATTCTTTAAGTAGAAGGTGAGTATAACTGGGGTTGTCCTCTTTTTTTATAGCACCAACCACCTTAAGTTGCATGTTTTCTAAATTTTCATCATGAAAAGATAAAATTTTAATTCCATCATCTACTAATATTCTAGGTAAAAAACCAATTCCCAAATTTGCTTTAACAGCTTCACGTAGCGATAAATAAGTCTCAAAATAAATTACGGATGTTTTATTGCTCCAGTCTGCTTTTAGCTTATCAAAGTAATGATTTATTAATCTGATAGCAGTATATGAATCTTCGATTTCATGAGTTCTTGTACTATGTAATAATTGAATGTTTTGTAGGTCAGTATTCAGGATTTCTTTTTTGTATGCGAGTTTATTCATATTAGAACATACTAAGACAAAATCACTCATAACCAGGGAGTATGCTTCATAAGATTGATGATTAATTTTTGTATTATCAAACATAAAATAAAAGTCGTGTTGCTCTTTTTGAAGACTATGCGTCTGCGAGTCTATTTCAAATTTAAATTGGACCTTTTTTTGATGTTCATGAATAAAAGGATTCAAAAAATTAAATATAAAACTTTGTAAGGTACTACCAACAGATATATTTATGGTAGTTTGTTTTTCTTGTTGGATTAATTTTATGTTTTCGGCAAGGCTACCGGAAATATTGATCAACTTATTAGCATTTTGAATTAAAAAAAAACCTTCAGAAGTTAAAGACAATCTTTTACCATTCCGATTGAATAATTTTTTTCCGCATAAATTTTCGAGGTTATTAATCTGTTTCCATGCTGCAGGTACAGTCATATTTAACAAGGATGCTGTACGGGTAATATTTAATGTTTGAGTTGTTTTTATAAAAACTTCGATTTGGCGAAGACTATATAGCATAAATTTTAATCTCTTTAATTAGTAGAATACTGCAAAGGTACAAAGAACTTGGCTTTTAAATTGCAAGCAATTTTTTTAACGATAACTCTACAATCGAAAGTTTAATCAAGTTTCCCGTCAAAATATAAGCAATATTATAAAAAAAATTTTTAGACTTTTTTTACATTGGAAAAAATAACTGCTTTGTATATTTTAGCTCATAAGATCTATAATATTGCAGTTATAATCTTCAAAATAACATAAAATTCAAATAAATTTTATAATCCTTTTTTTAAGTTTTATAAACAAAAAGTAAATTTTAAAGATGTGGAATAAGAGTATTATTCAAATAAATTAATTAATAATAAAAAATACAAACACACTTTTTTAAAACTTATTGAGAATAATTATGTTAAAAAGCTTAACCCTATTAGGTGTTATTTTAGCAACATTTTTTTGGTCATCTGCCTTTATTATAGGATCTGATCTAGCTGTCAATAGTTCAATATCACTTCTTTTGGCAGAGCGTTTTATTATTGCAAGTATAGTTATGTTGTTTTGGATGTTCTGGAGAGAAAAAAATAATTTACAAACTCTAAAAAAAAATATAATACCTTATATACTTTTGGGCTTAGTAGGCATAACATGCTCACAAAGTGCTACTTTTATAGGTTTAAAATCAACCACATCCACAAATGCAGCATTAATTTTCTCTCTAACACCGGTAGTTACACCAATTATTTATAACTATATTAATAAAGTAAAAATGTTAGGACATCAAATTTTGGGGATAAGCTTAAGTGTTACAGGAGTATTTATTGTTTTAAGTAAAGGTTCAGTCAATAATGTTTTGAATATACAATTTAATTTAGGTGACTTCACAGTAGTATGTGGTTTATTATGTTGGTGCTTTTATAACGTTTTAACCCAAAAATGCATTAAAGACTCAACTCCTTTACAGACTACAACATATACAATACTTTTTGGTTCTGTTGGCCTGATCTTAGTTGCTTTATTAACTAATGATGATATTTATAATGTAATATCTCAGCAGAGTAATCGAGTAATTATAAATTTAATGTATCTTGGTGTAATGTGTACTTTTTTAGGATATCTATTTTGGGTTAATGGTGCGACAAAGCTAGGAGCATCTAACATATCAATTTATTTCAATTTGGTTCCCATTTTTGTTGTATTAATAGGTTTATTTTACGGAAAAATTCCTAACATTTCAGTTTGTTTTGGTATTTTAATGGTTTTGTGTGGTGTAATTTTTACTAATGGATTTTACAAGATAATTTTTAAAAATTAACAATTTAATAAAATTCATAAGCTTTAAACTATAATCAGTAGCAAATATTATTTTTATTTAATTAAATGATTCCATACTATTTTATATATTTAATAAATTAACTTTATTTATTGTTTGTTTTGTAATAATGAGTTATGTTTATAATATTCATTAAGTGTTTCTTTTAAGGAAACATATGTCTGACTTTGACCGATTTGAAACATTCATCTATGTTGCTGAAAATGAATCTATAACCGTAGCATCTCAAAAACTTGGTATTACGAAAGCTTCTGTGAGTAAGCAAATCTCAAAAATAGAAGATGAGTACAATATTAAGTTGTTTCAACGAGTCAAACAAAGAATTCAACTTTCTAAAGAAGGCAAAATTCTTTTAGAAAAATGTATAAATCTTCGAAATGAATTTGAATATACTAAATCACTATTGCGGGGCGTACATACAAAACCTGAGGGTAACCTAAATATTGTAGTTGAACCTGGTATTGCAAAGACCTTTATTTATCCATTTCTAATTAATTTTTTTAAAAAATATCCACATATTAATTTAATTTTTAAAACTTATAAGTCTAATGTAAATTACGCGCTTGAAAGTGTGGATGTTTTCTTAGGTTTTTCAAACATTCAATTATTTAATCACCAGTCATTCATAAATAAACAATTGTTCAGTATTGATTTTACTTTTTGCGCTTCAAAGCAATATATAGAAAATAAAGGCAATCCCGTTAAAAAATCAGACTTTGATGGACATTGTTTAATTGATTGCACAGACTATAAAAATTTAAATTGTAACCTTGATCTATTTAAAAAAAGCCAAACCATATTATCCGTTGATTCATTCTCTGAATTGATTGATTGTGCATTAAATCATTTAGGTATTATTCTAGTTCCTAAAATTTATATCAAAGAGTATTTGGATAATAAAATCTTAAAAAATATTTTGTGTCCTGTTGAATTACCCAATCAATATATAATGAGTTCATATTTGCCTGAAAAAATCATGTCATCGAAAGTAAAGTGTTTTTTGGATTTTTTAAGTGAGTCTAAAAACTTGATCTTAAATCTAGAAAATCGACATTATTAAAAACCCAACTTCATTTTTTTACTAAGCTTTATGTATAAATTTTTTACGGAAGTATTCGTATGACTAAAAATGGAAACAGCTTGACTAAAGTAGCTATAGTGATTTCATTAGTTGCATTTGGTGTTGCAGCGTATGATTTTGTAAGAGAAAAAAATGTACAAAACGAAGTGGACATCTTGAAGGAACAATTGAATCAATTGAAGTTGCAGACATCCTCGTCTACGAAAGCTGAAAACATTCAAATGAACCAGTATGTGAAAACGAATGAATTAGAAAAAGTTTTAATTGAAAACCCCTCCTGGACCGTTAACGCATTGAATAAGTTTCAGCAAAACAAAAAAGAACAAGAAGAACTGAAAGTTCAACAATTAATTAAAGATAACCAGGATGCTCTTTACAATAATTCGCAAGATCCTTTTATAGGAAATAAGAATGGTTCAAAAGTTTTAGTTGAGTTTTTGGATTATAACTGTGGATATTGTAAGAAGTTTTCACAAATTGCCTATAAACTTATCAAAAACAATCCAGATTTAAAAATCATTATCAAAGAGTTTCCTATTTTTGGGCCACAATCAGGTTCGACCTATGGAGCTGAGGTTGCAACGGCACTGTTTGCAAAATATCCAGAAAAATATGATAAATTTCATAAATTACTTGTTGAGCATAAAGGAAAGTTATCCACAAAAATAGTGGATAACTATTTAATAAAAGTTGGGTTAAGTAAATCTGATATTGAATCAGAATTACCCAAAGCAAAAGACAATATTTATAAAAATAGAATATTGGCAAGGAAAATTGGGGTAAGAGGAACACCCAGTGTATTCTATGGTGACGAGAGAGTGAAAAAACTTAATTATCAGCAAATACAGAGCCTGTTGCAGTGAAGGTCAAGAAAATAAGTGTATAAAAGTTTGATATTCATCCCTACAACTTGTGTATGGCAATATTGTGTAGATCATTTTACTATTTTTTTAAAACTTTTATATGTGTTAACTCTAACAAATCAAACAAATATAAAATACCGTATATAATTAAAATATAATGTAATTATAAACTACCTAATGATGAAAAAATTAGTTCGCTTTTTGGACAATCGTTCCTTTTTATTAATTTTGATGATTAGCTTTTTCATTTATAGTCTAATATTTTTTTCTGCATATAGAGTAATTTTTTTAGCTTTTGTCAATGAAGGTAATATTCAATATTTACAAGAACATATTATGTTTATAATTGTAACCTCTACGTTAACGTCAAGTATATTTGTTATTATTATTAATAAGTTGATTCAAACTAGAAAGATGAATAAGCATAAAAAAATTTTGTTTGTGTTGATAATTTTAATGACTACGATTTTGTTTAATCAAGGTCTTTTTGCCTTTTCAATGACAATCTTAGATCATGGAAGTGATTTTTTGGTCAATTTTCTTAATCAAATAAATGATTATTTTCTTTTCAACTTTTTAATGCTCTTCAGTTTATTGTTTTTTTTTCGGCAAACATTGATGTTTTTTAAAAAATTTCTTTCTAAAGCAGAAATGCTCCAAAGTATGAAAGACTCACCTAATACAAAAGAAAAAATATTTTTCCATTTATTTAAACTAGACAAAGAATATATCTTTGAACCAGAGCAAATTGATTATATATATTCTCATAAAAAAAATAAAATTGCATGCATTAACAATGACAGTTTTTTTATCAAAGAAACGATAGAAAGCTTAGAAAATAAATTGAGGTTATTTAATTTTATTCGAATTAATCGCTCCGTTATTGTAAATAGAGCATATATAAAAGAAATAAAAAAAGAATATTTAGTAAAACTAAAAAATAATGAAACGTTTAAAGTCTCATCATCCAAAGCCTATCATTTTGATAAGAATTAATGTTGAAGGTAATAATCTATTTTTATTGTTATTGAGAGTTTAAAATGAGATTGAGGAAAATATTAAAGTTTATCAATTCAAATGACATTTTATTAATTTTTATGATAACAATTGTGCATTTTGGAACCATAATTTTTACATTTCATAATATTATCTTCCAAGCTTGGTTGAGTCGGGGTAGTACACATACTTCTCATTTGGATTTATGGATTGATTGTTTGATTTACTCATTTTTTACAACTCTTCTAATTTCATATTTTTGTTTTAGCAAAGTGCACTTTTTAAAAATTAAGCATGTAAAATATGTAATTTATTTAATCTTCATTTTTTTAATGTTAATTTTAATTAATATTATAAATGCAGTCTTTCGGATAATACTTGTTTTTGATGGTGACTGGAGTAAGTTCTTAATTATTTTGATTAACCTTATTAAAAATTATACTTTTTTAAATATATATCTTGTTTTAAGTTCTTGGTTATTTTATTCACAAATTAAGTTACTTCTTAAAAATTATTTAGGAGAAACAGAAATCATTCCTCAACTTGCCTCAGATGAGAAAGTTTATTTTATTGCTTTAAAGCTTGGACAAGAATATGTGATTGAACCAGAATCTATTAACTATGTTATAGCCGATGGTAATTATATGAATCTTCATCTAGACGAAGGCATATTTCCTATTAGAATTACATTAGAACAACTTGCAAGAAAATTAAATATATCCTCTTTTTACAGAATTAATCGCTCAACAATTATAAATGCACGTTTTATTAAAAAATTAGATGATAAACAGGAGAATGTTTTGTTGAAGAATAATCAAGTTTACCCTATATCAAAATCCAGAAGAAAGTTTCTAAAAGAAAACTTAAATACAATTAATTCTATAAATATTGACGAAAGTCGTTCTATTTAAGTTTTCTATTAAATTTTTCAGAAAGTGTAAATGAAATATTAATCACTAATTTGTTTAAATAACTCTAATCTTGCATGATATAAAATGGATGCCGTTACATAAAGCCCTATACCGTAACATGTGTGTGCAAAGATTGAAAAAAGAATAAGTTTTATCATATGGGGGTTGTGATCATGAAAGATTCCATCTCCTAATGCAAGGCTTAAAACTATTAAAGGAAACACTAATAAAACCCATGCATAAACGATCCCTTTTTTAAAACTAGGTTTTAAAAACAATCCTTTCTCAACAAATAGCACATAGAAGAAAGCATAAACAAAACTTACCATAAAATGAATCATCCAACCCACAACAACTTCATGTTGCATGACTGGTATTTCATTGATAGGAGAAGTAATAATATGTCCTTGGAGTGTATAAAGCGCGTATCTGCCAATGACAGCAAAGTCATTTAAGGGAAGACCCATGATTAAATTATATAAATTAGTACCCAAATCTAAGAATAATGCACTAAATAAACCTATAAATAGAATATTTAATGCAGTTGAGTAAATGTTGGTTTTTTTTATAATACTCATTGAATGATGTTCCTTATAAGACCTAAGATAATGATAAAAAATTTATTGTTATGCGTAATCATTTTAATACCTATTGTTTTTATTCTAGTGGATTTAATTATATCTTTTTTAAAACTTGTTATGTTTAGATATATTGACAAATAATATAGATAACACGACAGTGTAATCATAATTATAAAAGGAGTTTTTATGGATAAATCTGTTCAGCTGGTTCGCTTTAAAATTACATCACCAAATGAAGTGTTGTTGACTGACTCTCATCAATATGAACAGGGTTCTCTTTTTATAAAAAAATGATGCGCTTATTATATCATTCATTTTAAACAAAATTTTTAAATTTTTGTTAAAAATTTAACCACACAATTATTGATAACCTCTTTATATTTTTTGAAAACCTTGTTTTTTATCCGTGATGATGAGCCATATAATATATTGACAAACAATCTTAAAATAGTTAATAATGAATTTTTAACAGGAGATTTACCTATCATGAACAATTAACTTGTATTCACAAATATAACTTTTTTAAATTATTTTTTGAATTTCAAGATTAGTTGGCGCATATACTTCCTCACTCTTCAGATGCTTTAGTTTTACTTTTTTTATTAAAATTTCTAAATGTATTGTCGCTCTGTCTTGGTTCTGATAGGAGCTAAATATGACCATACTGCAAGTAACAAATCTCTCATACCAACATGACAACGGGGACACCCTTTTTAAAGATTTATCTTTTTCTGTTGATAAGCCCAAGGTAATTGGTTTAGTTGGCAAAAATGGATGCGGAAAATCTATCCTGGTTTCTATTTTAAGTGGTTTTTTAAAACCAACGTCAGGAGAAGTAAGTATTTCGTCTTCAATAAATACTTTTCATCAACAAAGCATTAAATATCGACAAAAACAAAGTCTTATTGAGTTTGTTGATAAAAAAAACATTTGGGAGGCAATTAAAAAAATTGAGAAAGGAGCATGCTGTGAACAATTATTTAAAATTGTGGATGAAAATTGGGATTTAGAAGAAAAACTGAATTTTGAACTAAAATTGTTAGGCTTACCTCAAAATCCTATGCAATCTTGCTCCGGTCTTAGTGATGGTGAATTAACAAGATTGAAACTTTGGTCTTTATTTAAGGAACGCAAAGAAATTTTGTTTCTTGATGAGCCATCAAATACTTTAGATACGGATTATAAAAAATGGTTATGTAATAAAATTAAAGAATTTAGAGGTACAATTTTACTTGTCAGTCATGATAGATATCTGCTGAATCATACAGAAGAAATTTGGGAGTTATCAAGTATCGGTTTGAAACGATATGGAGGAAATTATGATTTTTATAAAGAACAAAAAACTAATGAGCTAGAGTCGATTGAGCGACAATTAAATAATTTATCAAAGCAAAAAGAAGTACTAAAAAAGAAAAAGCAAAGAAGTAAAGAGGCCACACAAAAAAGAGAAAATCAAGGGAAAAAGTTACGTAAAAGTAATAGCCAACCCAAGATAATTCTTGATTTTAAAAAAAATAGGGCATTTAAGAAATCCTCTTCTCAAAGAAAAATGGAGCTTCATCGAACGAATGATATCCAAAAAAGAGAACATAACTTGGTTAGTCAAAAGGAACAACTCATTCAACAAAAAATTTATATCAACGAAGAAAATATTAAACGGAAGCGAGTAATTTCATTGAGTCGACTCGTTCCTATGTTCGGTAGTCGAAACTCTATATCTATGGAAGTTTTTTCTAATGATAAAATTATTCTATGTGGAAATAATGGCTCAGGTAAAACAACCTTACTTAAAACAATTATGGGTGATGTTAATTACTTAAAAGGTGAACTTCATGTAAATACTCATTTTACCTATCTTAATCATAATTTTAGCTTAATTGAGGAAGAGTTAAGTGTTCTAGGTAATGTAATGAAGCATTGTAATGGGTTATTTGAAAATGATGCAAGAATGCTTCTCGCTGGAATTGGTCTGAATAAAAATAAAGCTCTTCAAAACACTTTTGAATTAAGTGGCGGTGAAAAAATGAAATTAGCAATGTTAATTGTTAGTCATCAACAAAAACAAAACTTTTTGCTTCTAGATGAACCAGACAATCATTTAGATTTGGATTCAAAATTATTACTTTCTAATTTATTAAACCAATATAAGGGCGGTTTTATTGTAGTCAGTCATGATGAAGATTTTGTTAAATGCTTAGAGCACACTAAAGTTGTAAATTTTTATAAATAAAACTAGTTAACAAAATAGTATGGGGTTAAATATTATATACCGGAGTCAAAATTGTTTTTGTTTTGAAATACTGATTCTAAAATTAATAGGAACTTCCCTAGAGTAAAATTTGGTTTCTATCTAAAAGTTACGCGTTGGATTAAAAAAACAAAATAAAAACAATAAGTATCAAAAAGTATACTTTATATTAAATTTGGCGCTTAATGTTATTTTTTGTGATTAGAATAGCTCTATTATTATTCCAACAACAAATAAGAGGAAATAAAAAAATGACAACTTTAAAATTACACAGCCAAGACATCACAGAAGGTCAACTCAAAGATAAACGCTTTTCATTTAACAGTTTTGGAAACGATGGTGACAACATTTCTCCACAATTATCATGGGAAAACGCGCCAGAAGGCACGAAAAGTTTTGCAATCACTTGTTTTGATCCCGATGCGCCAACTGAAAGCGGTTTCTGGCACTGGCAAGTGATCAATATTCCCGCATCAACAACATCAATCGAGCAGGGCGCATCAGGTAAAATTGCTTCTGGTTTAGAGATGCGTAATGATTATGGCTCTATGGGTTACGGTGGCGCTTGTCCTCCAGAAGGTCACGGTATGCATCGTTATCAATTTACTGTCTGGGCTCTGCCAGTAGAAAAGCTTGAAGTACCTGAAGACGCATCATGTGCATTAGTGAGCTACATGCTGAATGCAACAGCGTTAGGTAAATCAACGATTACTTCAACGTATGTACGCTAATTAACACTTATATTATTAATTAAAGGAATAAACTTTGTGTCTATTTATTGCTATTATCAATAAATGGTTACAAGGTTTATAAAAAGAAAACATGTCAGGCATCATAAAGCTTAATTATTACAATGGGAATCGACCTCAGAATCTTCGTAATGTACCTGTGATTTATCCTTCAATATTCTGGATTGAAAAAGGTAATAAACAACTTCAATGGCAAAATGATTGGATTCATTTCAATAGTCATAATTGGCTATTGGCGAATGGGAATAAATCATTAACTTTTATTAATAACCCTCATAAAACTCAATTTTTTTCTACCCAACTTAGTTTTTTAATCCGTCCTTCGGATGAACTAATTCAACGTTCACAAGAAAACCAGAAAGAGGGTTTAACACCAGAATATAGAATAGATAAAACTGCGAAATACTTATGGCAAAGTATTATAACCATGCCTCAGAATATTGA
This sequence comes from Paraphotobacterium marinum, assembly GCF_002216855.1. NCBI lineage: Bacteria > Pseudomonadati > Pseudomonadota > Gammaproteobacteria > Vibrionales > Vibrionaceae > Paraphotobacterium > Paraphotobacterium marinum. The sequence continues at coordinate 571,651 of NZ_CP022356.1, read as the reverse complement.
ACCAAATGTCCAAACACATATTGTTCAGGCGTTATTTGAGCATCTTATGAACCAAGGCTTTCTACATCAGTTATTTTCAATGCGAAACTTGAGTTGGAGAGATAAGTTAACCCAATATTTTAATGATGCGCCCAAAGCCAACCACACCATTGAATCAGTATGTGCTCATTTTGGACTAAGTAAATCGACATTAATAAGGCGATTAAAAGATGAGAACACCCAATTTAGAGATGTATTAGCAGAGCTAAGAATGGGGTATGCATTAAGCTTGTTGCAAACTAAACCGTACTCACAAATAGAGCTTGCGCATTTATGTGGCTACAAATCAGAGGCTCGATTTGCTCAACGATTTCAACATCAATTTGGTTTGAGCCTAAAACAATATCAAAAAACATTTGAATCTTATTAGGATAAATACAACTCATTTACCTTAAATATTTTACTACTATCCTAATTTTATAAATAAAATAAACAAGAACTTAGGAATGAGTTCGATAAATCCCGTGTCCAAGTAGTAAATCTTTTTGTCTTACTTTACAAAAGAAAACTAGCGGTAGAGTGCGTTATTCAATAGGTATTAATTTAAAACCATTGTTGTTTTTTGAACTTTTCAAGAAACCAATTAAATGATTTTGAGGGTATGTAATCTTTATGCCATGCAATGTATACATTTTCTGAAGGCTTGGGAATATTACATTCCTTGACAACTAAATCACCCTTTAAAATATAAGGATGAGCTAGGTGCAGAGGCAAAAAACCGATTCCTAGACCTTGCTTTTGTAGTTTTAACTTACTCATTATGGAATGAACTTTAATTACTTTAGTTTGATTTACAATAATAGAATCTTTTGGGGGTATCCATTTAGAAGTATCACTAACAACAATTGTTGGATAATTTTTTAGAGCATCTGATGTGAGCGTGTCTTTAATTTTAACTAATGGATGGTTTTTAGATAAGGCAAAAACAAACTGAACCTCACCAATCTTAAACGTGTTAAGTTTAGTTTTTGGGAAATCTCCCGTTAAGCCAACCACGATATCAGCACGATTATTTTCTATTGCGTCTAAACTACCACCTAAAACTTCTTCTGATAAATAAATATCCGCATTGATTTTAGTTTTATTAAAGAGATGTAAAGTATCGAATAGTTTTTGTTCTGAGATAATACTATCTCGGGCTATTTTGAGTTCACCGTCCCATTCTCCCTGAACACTTTGGACTGATTTTCTTAACTGTTCAGTCGCTTTCAAAATCTCTCTTCCTTGTTCTAAAACTTTTTTTCCTGCTTGAGTTAGTGTTGCTCTTTGCTTATCTCGATTAAATAAGGAAACCTTTAAATCGTATTCAAGCTTTTTGACTGTATAAGTCAAGGCAGATGGAACCTTATGCAAAGATTTTGCAGCTAATGCAAATGTCCCGTATCTATGAATGGCATCTATAGCAACTAATGCTTCAATCGTAATAATTGTTTTCATATCATTATTTAAATTTTGATTGCTTTTTTTAAGTATATTCAAATAATTTGAATTAATAGTTCAAAACATTCTAATTTTTTTTATTCATAAAATATCTTATATTAATTTTAAATAATTTTTGTTTAATTTAGAGGTAAAACTTCATGTTGACATTGAGAGCATCTAAAGATAGGGGATATGCAAATCACCATTGGTTACAAAGTTACCATACCTTTTCTTTTTCTGATTATTACGATCAAAATCAAATGGGATTTTCAGATTTAAGAGTTTTGAATGATGATACTGTCCAACCTGGTATGGGGTTTCAAACACATGGGCATAAAAATATGGAGATTATTAGTTATGTCATAGAAGGTGAACTTGCTCATAAAGATAGCGAAGGAAATATTGAAACGATTCCTAGTGGTGATATCCAGCTCATGTCTGCAGGGAGTGGTATTATGCATAGTGAGTTCAATGCATCAAAAACAAAATTAGTAAAATTTTTGCAAATCTGGATAAATCCAAATAAACATAATACAAAACCAAGTTATCAGCAAAAAACTATCGGAGAACAATTTGGTTTAGTTCCTCTTGTCTCATCTAACGGTAAAAATGAAAGTTTAATAATTAAACAGGATGTAAACTTATATCAACTTAAATTAAAGCCTGGAGAAAGTATGACATTAGATATTAATTCTGATAGAAATATTTTTATTCATCAGGTGAAAGGTCAAGGCATTTACAGCGAAAAATCTCTTGAAGTTGGGGATGCTTTAAAAGTTACAAACGAAAAATCATTAATTCTTTGTAATAAATCAGATCAAATAAGCACATCGTTAATTTTTGATTTACGTTAATTGATCAATGATTCAAATAATTTTTGAATATTAATTGACTTTGATCGTATTTATATTCATTAAACAAGGTGTTTTTTGTAAGTTATTATAAAGTTATATTGTGTTTTCATGTTATTTCCTTTGTTTAACCCAACTTTTTAGTTGGGTTTTTTTATCATGAAATTTTTGATTTTAAATACATTGTTTATTGTATGAGATATTGATCCAGTTACTTTCTTTAAAAATGAATCATGATGATTAAATATATGATATATATCGTAATAATTGTCATGATATATATAAAATCATCCTTATTGTTGTATATTTATATTGTGTTTGTATATGTTTTTTTCCTTTTTAATTAACCCAACTTTTTAGTTGGGTTTTTTTTTAGCAAATGGTATTGAATAAAATTATTGATATACAATTAAAATATCAATATGCTATAAGCGAATGGAAGATAAATATGTGCTTTAAAAAACCAACCCCAGGGAGCTTAAACGATGCAATTAAATGGTACTGAAATTGTATTCTCACCTTCAGATTTCACTCAATTTCTTGATAGTCCATTTGCCTCATGGATGGATCGTTTTTGTCTTCATAAGCCCGAAGTGAAAAAATTAAAAGACCCACGCTCTGATTTGTTTGAAACCCTTTCTAAAAATGGCATACAACATGAAATAAAAATAAAAGATCTCCTTATTAGTGAATGTTTTGAAGTCAAAATCATTGAGGGGGATTCTTTTGAAGATAAGTACCAAAATACAATATTAGCCCTTAAAAAAGGTTATGATGTGATTTACCAAGCTCACCTAAAAAAGGATAACTTAATAGGAGCAAGTGACTTTTTAATAAAAAAAAGGGCAAGAGTAATCTAGGTGATTACTACTATGAAATATGGGATTCGAAGTTATCTAATACAGTTAAACCTTCCTTTATAATTCAGTTATGTGCCTATGCTGAGATGCTTCAAGTTCAACAAGGAACTTTATCACCTCAAATAGGTATTTATCTGGGTAATTTTGAAAAAAAACAATTTAATATTCAAAATTTTTATTTTTATTATTTAAGTATAAAAGATGATTTTATAAAATATCATGATGAGTTTGATATGAACCAAATGCCTAATTTAGAAGATTCTAAAGCATATGGTGAATGGAATAATTATGTGAGTACACTCCTTTTAGAAAAAGACGATTTATTGCAAATAGCAGGGATTACTAAAGGACAAGTTAAAAAATTAAAAAAACATAATATTGTGACTTTCACTCAACTATTGGAGTCGAATGAAATAAAAATTCCAGGTATACAGCCAGATATATTTGCAAAGCTTAAAGCACAAGCAGAAATTCAAAATCAAACAAAAAAAATAAACAACTGGACCCAAATTGTTCGCCAGCTTTTAAAGTGATTCCTCCAAATTTAGGAGAGAAGAAAGGTCTTGCCTTATTACCGCCACCTTCAAAAAAAGATGTTTTTTTCGATATAGAAGGGTTTCCTTTAACGGAAGGTGGGCTTGAGTATTTGTGGGGAGCAACTTACTTTGATCCGGAAGGACAGCGACAATTCATTGATTTTTGGGCTCATAATCAAGAAGAAGAAAAAATTGCTTTTCAACAATTTATTGTCTGGGTTTATGAGCGTTGGGTTAATGATCCAAACATGCATATCTATCATTATGCTAACTATGAAATTGCTGCCTGTAGAAAGCTCATGGGACGTTATAATGTATGCGAAAAAGAAGTAGATAACCTTTTAAGGCACAATGTATTTGTTGATTTATATAAAGTTGTTAAAACGGGGTTATTAATTGGTGAGCCCAAATATTCAATTAAAAATGTTGAACATCTTTATCGTGGTAAACGAGAAACTGAGGTAGAAAATGGCGGTGATTCAGTTGTAGTATATGAAAATTGGAGATCATTATTTGATAACGGATTAGAGAGCAAGGACTGGAGGGAGTCTGAAATTCTTGCAGATATTAGAAATTATAATATTGATGACTGTAACTCAACACAGGAGCTTTACCAATGGCTTTTTGAACAACAGAAACTCAATAAAATTTCTTTTGTTAATATTCCCTCTGCAAATGAATCTTTAAAGGGGATGGATGAAGAACTCGATACGCTTAAAGCACATCTGTTAAAACTTTCAAAGGATGACTCGATCAACAAGGATAAACAGAACTTATCAGAAAATCTGTCTGGGTTATTAACCTTTCATAAAAGAGAAAATAAACCTGTATGGTGGAAATTCTTCGATCGTTTATCAATGTCTCATTATGAGTTATATGAGGATTTTGACTGTTTAGCAAATTGTAACCAAACCGATGTTGAACCTTATAAACCATCTAAAAGAGGTAACCCAGTATATGAATATCATTTTGATACTTCACAAGATTTTAAGGGTATCAAAAGTGAACGTTTTTTTCTTCATAGTGAGTTTAAAGATGATGGAAAAAATATTAGTGTCACCTTTAAAAAAGATTTAAGTGATTTAAATAAAGGCATAATTGCTATCTCATGTGGAACTGATTTACCTAAAACTATTAGCTTGATTCCTGATGAGATCATCGGTGCTAGAGTGATAGAGGATGCCATCAGTCGTTTTTGTACTGACTTTAGTGAACACTATGATAATGAATGCAGAACAGCAGTTTTGGATTTTTTCCTTAGAAGAAGTCCAAATTTCAAACATGAAAAACATAAAAATGTACAATCATTTTTTAATGATCAATTGAATAAAAACCATAATTATTTAGACTGTATTATTGAATCTGTAAAACATTTAGATAATAGCTATCTTGTGATACAAGGTCCTCCTGGTGCCGGAAAAACCTACACTGGTAAGCATATAATTGGTGAATTAATAAGAGATGGGCAAACTATTGCTATTTCAAGTAATAGTCATAAAGCCATTAATCATTTATTAGTAAGTACCAAAAAATATTGTGATGAACATAAAATTCTAGGGAACTTCTATTGTACGAAAGATACGGGTCCAGAAATTTTAGAAAATAACATTGAAGTTTTGAAATCAACAGCAAAAATAGATTCTAAGATTGAAGAAGGTGTAGTGATTGGAAGTACCGCATGGGGTTTTTCAAGAGCAGAGTTAGATCAGAAATTTGATTATTTATTTATCGATGAAGCAGGGCAAGTTTCTATTGCTAATTTAATTGGGATGGGACAAGCTGCCAGAAACATTATATTAATGGGTGATCAAATGCAGTTGGGCCAACCTATACAAGGATCACATCCCTTTGATAATGGAAAATCTACTTTAGATTATTTGCTTGAATGTCAATCGACTATTTCCCCGGATATGGGGATATTTTTAGACACCACATATAGAATGCATTCCGCTATCAATCAATTCATAAGTAAATTCATATATGATTCTAAATTATTGTCTCATCCAGATAATGACTTGAGACTTATAAAAGACGAACTTAATAATAGTCAAAACACCATAATAAATAAAGTGAGTGGAATCTGTTATGTTCCTGTAAAACATGAGGGTAATAGTCAGGCATCAATTGAAGAGGCCAAGATGATTGAAGCCATTGTACAAGAATTACTTAAAAAAGAACTAATTTTAGATAAGAAGAAAAAATTATCTAGGAAAATTTCAATAGATGATTTTTTATTTATTTCACCTTATAACCACCAGGTGAATATTTTAAAAAATGTCCTTGGTGAAGGAGCTAAAATAGGAAGTGTTGATAAGTTTCAAGGACAAGAAGCCCCTATTGTCATTTTAAGTATGTGCGCTAGTAATGCTGAGGATTCACCAAGGGGTGTTGATTTTTTGTTTGATAAAAATCGTTTAAATGTAGCAATATCGAGGGCAAAGTGTTTGGCGATAATTGTTGCAAACCCTAAATTACAATATACCAAAGCAACTCAATTAAGACAGTTGGAGTTAATTAATACATATAATGCCTTAATTGATTACGCTAAAAATTGATTTATTTTAATACTTTTTTAAGTATTTTATGTTCTTATAGAATGAAATAAAGATTATACTTTTTGTGTTTTTATTTAAAATAATTTGTATGCTGATAAAACTTCATTTAATTTTTTCAAATCTAAGACTTTATAACTTTGTCTAATTTTGTATCTGCTTTGTCCAGTTTTCTACAATTAAAGTATTATAATCATGGGAAATAGTTTAAGAGTATCTTTTTAAAAGAGATACTCACATATAATTTACAAGGGGTATTATAGATGATAAATCTAGGTATAATTGGAACTAACTGGATTACGGAGCAATTTATTGATGCAGCTCTGGAAACAAAAAAATATAAACTAAAATCTATCTTTTCAAGAACAATTGAAAGAGGGATCGATTTTGGAAAAAAATATCAATGTTCGTCAATTTTTAACGATATAGATGAATTTGCAAAATCAAAGGATTTCGATAGCGTTTATATCGCAAGTCCAAATTCACTTCATGCACCTTATGCCATCAAGCTCATGAATCATGGAAAAAATGTCATTTGTGAAAAACCACTTTCGTCCAACTATGAATTATCAAAACAAATGTTTGATGTTGCAAAATCAAATAAAGTGGTTCTTTTTGAAGCCTTCACCACACCATATAATCCAAACTTTAAAGTGTTAAAAGAAAATTTAAAGTCTCTCGGTAAAATAAGATCTGCTTCATTTTCATATTGTCAATATTCATCTAGGTATTTAAAATTTTTAAACGGTGAAAACCCAAATACCTTTAATCCTGAGTTTTCTAATGGATCTATAATGGATATTGGGTATTATATGGTTGCGTTAGCAGTTGAGTTGTGGGGCAAACCTCAAAATGTTCAGGCCTTTGGCACGCTTCTTTCTTCGGGTGTAGATGCTAATGGCCAAGTGATCATGAGTTATCATGACTTCAATGTTGTTATTCAACATTCTAAAGTAAGTAATTCATTTGTTCCTAGTGAAATTCAAGGAGAGAAAGCATCATTAGTCATCCAAAATTTAAATATTATAAGCCAAATTAAATTACAGAATAAAGATTTTCAAAAAGATATTGGGGTTCTGCAAAATGATAATCGTATGGTATATGAAGCACAGGAGTTTTGCCAAAGAGTTGAAAAAAAACAAATGTTAGAGCAAGAGATAAATCGTTCATTGATTGTTTCAGAAGTTTTAACTGAAATAAGAAAGCAAATTGGAGTTGTTTTTCCAGATGATGATTAATTCCTCGTTTTTACAATTTAAATAGGGTATATTTTTATTTAAGGTGTAGTATTAAATTTATCAGTTCGACAGAGTAGTGAATGTTTTTCTTTGTCGATCCAATTATAAAAACAAGGAATCTTTTATGATTTATGATATTTCTAACATCCTTATATTAATAATGGTTTTAATGACCTTATTGATGAAAATCTTTTCATTGAAAAGTATGAGTTTCTATCCGATTATTAGGGTTATTAAACTCTTCAACTATCTTTTGTTTTTTGCTTTAACATCAATTATCGTTGGAAGCTTGTTATCTCAAGTTGTCTTGATTAACAATGTTGATACTCTTTCTGATGAAGGCTCTTTTACTCAAAATTTAATGATAGAAAACTTTACTAACAATATTTTTGTGCTTTTGGGTGTTTATTTTGTAGTAGGTTTGTTCTGCATTTTTTTAACCATTCATTACTTTCGAAGATCAAAGCAAAACAATCGCTTTAAATTGAAAACTAAAAGTCTAGAAAATCAATCGAGTGAAGAAGAAAATGATATTTTAGAATATATTGATGCACACCTTAGAACAGTGAAAAAAAATTAAGAGGTTAAATTGGATAAAATTAAATTTTAATTTACCTTTTAAAATATTTTGTATTTGTACGTATATTGTTTAACTAAGCTTTCTAACCCTAATCACGTTATAAAATTTAGTCCTGACTTTAAAATTTAAGGTGTAAAGCTTATTTTAATTCAAAATTACTCGATGTAGTCTAAAGTCCTTTCAAGCAACGCATATATTTTATTTGTAATCAGTATTGAGTCTAACTCAAGGTTATAAATCATTATGTGTTCAATTTTTATTGAGGTAAAAAGATAGGATGAATTTAGTTAAACTTATAGGGATAGTTAGTCTTGGTGGCTCAATTGAACTTTATGATTTTGTGATTTTTGCATCATTTTCACAACAAATTGGACAAACCTATTTTCCAAATAATAATCCAAACTTAGAAATAGTTTCTGTTTTGATTTTATTTGCTATTGGATATTTAGTCAGGCCAATTGGAGGCGTTTTTTTTAGTCATTTTGGTGACAGGATTGGCCGTAAAAAAGTTTTTATGAACTCTATTTTTTTGATGGGAGTTACAACACTAGCAATGTCTTTGACTCCTTCATTTTCCGCTGTTGGTTGGTTCGGTACTATCACGTTTGTTACCCTTCGAATGATTCAAGGCTTAGCATTGGGAGGAGAAATACCTGGGGCCATTACATATATTGTAGAGCATTCTAAGAAAAGCCCAGGGTTAGCATGTGGTCTTCTGTTCTTATTTAATAATTTAGGAATTCTGGTTGCAAACCTTGTACATTCGTTAAATCTATCAAGTTGGAGAACAGCGTTTTTCCTAGGTGCCGTATTCTCATTTTTAAGTTTTCTATTGAGAAAAAATTTGACAGAAACTTCGGTTTTTCAAATATAAAAGATTTCTATAAAATTCCAATTATTTCCGTTTTTAAATCTCATAAACGCAAAGTGATTTCAGGAATTTTGGTTACTAGTTTAGGTGCTACAATCGTCAGTTTATTATTTATTTCAATGGTGAGTTATTTAAAAAATTTTGGGAATTATAACACTGGTGAAATCACCTATTTAACAACGATAAGTATGATAGCTTATTTGAGCTGTATGGCTCTGATGGGAGCGTTGTCAGATTTTATAGGACGAGTAAAATTTCTTACCATTGGGGTTGTGTTTTTAGCAATATTTATTGTCCCTTTTTACGAACTGATTAATTTACATGGCAATCTTTTATCTATGACAGTAAGCTTTTTTGTTTTAGGGGTTATATCGGGGGTAATTACAGGTACATTCCCAAGTGTTATCGCAGGAATTTTCCCAACAAATATAAGATATACTGGTGTAGCTATATCATTTAATGTTGGGTTTGCTTTTTTTGGTGGCTTATCACCATTGTTTGCTAGCATGTTTAACCCAATTTATTTAGTCTGGCTTTCATGCCTTCTTTGTTTTATTGGATTAAAACTAATCAGTAATGAGTCTAGAATTATAACTTTTGGAAAAGTTATATGAGTTAAGTCCTTAACCGATTGAAAAAATATAATTAGAATATTGAAATAATATTGATGTTAACTTTTTGTAAAAAAAGTTTTATTTTTCTTAAAATAAAACTATAAATAAATATGTGTAATTATGGTTCAGTAGTGAGGTACTTTATGTCAATTATTATTGTTTATCACAGTGGTTATGGACATACTGAAAAACAAGCTCAGGCTGTTGCTGAGGGCTCTAATGGAGTTCTTGTGAAAATTAACCAAGAAGGAGAGCTTTCGGAAAAAGATTGGAGTCTACTAGACAATGCCACCGCAATTATTTTTGGTAGTCCAACCTATATGGGAATGGTTTCCTGGCAGTTTAAAAAATTTGCAGATGCTTCAAGTAAACGCTGGTTTAACATGGACTGGAAAGATAAAATTGCAGCTGGTTTTACGAATTCAGGTTCCATGAATGGAGATAAAGGAATGACTATTTCTTATTTAATCACATTAGCCATGCAACATGGTATGGTTTGGATGGGAACTGCCTTGATGCCTGCGAACCAAAAGGATTCAAAAAGGGATGATATCAATTATCTTGGCGGTTTTTCTGGTTTATTAGCACAAAGTCCAGCAGATGCTTCAGCTGAAGAAGCGCCATCCATTGGCGATCTTGAAACTGCTAGAATGTTCGGAAAAAGAATAGCAGCATACATTAGAAGTTAGCTTATGATAAAGCTCGTATTAACTAACTAGAACATTTTCTAAGTGATGAGGTAATCGAGCTAAGTCTTTTTCTATACTTGGATTTTTGTAAACATCATGCATAACAAATGTTTGAAGAGGCTTCATGCCAAAAAACTTAAAATTAAGATGAACTGGCCAATATAAATCATCGACACTTTTTCCTTCAAAAAAAGGTTCTGACGAATTGAAAGCTGATTCTGGTGCATTCATAGTAACGCTTAGCATATAATGCGTATTGGATCTTAGGCCACCCATACCATAAAATGCATTTTCATCGCTTCTTGTTCGACCGTCATGATCACAAAGCTCTCCATCAATTCCACCAGTATAAACTTGATCCATGTAATTTTTAAAGGCAGCAGGTACACTCATCCAATACAGAGGAGCTTGAACAAAAATTAAATCAGCCCACATATGCTTAGCAACTTCTTCCTTTACATCAAACTCTTGGGCTGCGACTGAATGTTTTATTTCAAATCCTTTCTCTTTGAAAAATGAATCGGCTAAGTCAATAATTTTGTTGTTTAGATCTCCTTGAGCAAAATCACCGAATTTCTCGTGTCCATTTATGATTAATACTTTTTTCATACTAATGTACCTTTTACTGTTGTTACAATTATTGCTATTTAAAAATATTATAATGATTTGAAGGATGCCTGATAAGTGACAAGAATGGGAATGACTATCCCAATTTTAATATTCATAAATTTTAGATGATTGAATCATGTAACCTAAAGAATCGAAATGAAGATTTGAAGACCAATAGGTCACTGTATGAAAAAACAGAAATGTATGTTAAATATTTGGGTTTTAATTTCTTTCTAATAGCACCGGTCCCGGTCCTTCATTTTCCAGTTGATCGTCTTTATTGTACATAGGACAGCTTTTCATTGATAGACAGCCGCAGCCTATGCAACCAGTAAGGCGATCTCTAACACGTTCCATATAGGCTATACGTTGGTTGAGACTTTCTCGCCACTTTGTAGCAAGTACTTCCCAATCTTCCGCTGAAGGCACACGTTCATCGGGGAGAGAAGCAAAGGCTTGCTTGATTTCCTCTAACGTTATTCCCATTTTTTGTGCAGCTTTGATTACGGATACGCGCCGAAGCACTTCTTTTTGATATCGTCTTTGATTACCAGCGTTACGGCTACTGTAAATCAACCCTTTTTTTTCATAAAAATGTAAAGTGCTTACCTTAATGCCGCAACGTTTTGCAACTTCTCCAACTGTCCAAGCCATTTTATTCTTCAAAATAAGTCTCCTATAAACATTTTAAATTATATTGAAAAAAACTCTTTACCTCAACTTAAGTTTAGGTTTTATTATGCTAAATGTTGGCTTGGATAAAGGAATAAGGAGAACAGTATGATCCAGCTTGAGCATGTAAATTTAGTAGTAAAAGATATCCCAGAAATGCTGAAATTTTACCAAGCAGCTTTTCCACATTGGTATGTAAGGGATGAAGGAAAAGGAGAGTGGTCAGGAAAGCAACGGACTTGGCTACATTTTGGTAATGAATACCAATATATTGCACTTAGCGATCATGGTGAGGGAGAAAACCGAGATATAAAAGGTCATCAAGTAGGTTTGGCGCATTTCGCTTATGTAACAAATAATATTGATGCTGTAATAGAAAGGCTAAAACAAGCAGGGTTTACAATTTCTCAATACGGAACTAAAGACTCTTACCGAAAAAATGTATATTTTCTTGATCCTGCTGGATTTGAAGTGGAGTTTGTTGAGTATTTTAGTGATGATCCTAAGCTACGTAATCTTTCGAGCTAATCATATGAAATATAGTCGATAAACTATAGGGATATAAACAGTGCTACATGTAAAAATGAAAAGTATACCGCTGTTTATAAAAATTAAGCTGTTCATTAATTAAGGCAAAAAAATTAAGTGGCACTTAAGTTTATAATGCTAAATTTGAGTGGTTTGATTTGGAGATTGTAATTTATTTTTAGCTAACAAATATGTTGGCCTATGCGCCTCAATTGGTATCGGAAGAGCCATAGCTAAATTTTTAAAGTTTAATATTGTATTTATCAGTTAGATAACAAGGAATTATTTTATGACAAAAAACATTTTAGTTATATCTTTTCATCCTAATTTAAGTGAATCTCATGCTAACATAACCATTATTAATAGTTTTAGGAAGATTGAAAATGTGAATTTTAGTATCGTATCTGATATTGATTTAGATGATAAAGAGTCAATTAATTTGATTAAAAAGGAATTACTTACTTACAATGATATTATTTTATTATTTCCTTTTTACTGGTATTCAGCCCCATACTTATTACAGAAATGGTTTGAAAAGGTTCTCACTAAAGATTTTGCTTACAGTACTAATTTTTTATTAAAAAATAAAAAATTTAATCTAATTGTAACTGCAGGTGGAAGTGAACAAGATTTTAGTTCAACAGGAAAAAACAAATATAGTGTAGAATATTTTTTATGTCCAATATATTCAACTATAGAATATATAAAGGCCAAACACACTGGTACGCATGTTTTGTATAATGCGCACGGACTAACCCAAGAAAAAGTAGATGATATTATAAAAGATATCATTTTATAAATATAAATGTTTTATAATATTTCTTGTTTTAAGTGCTACCGCATACCGTTATATTGATACCTCTAACGTAATTGATATTAATCTAACTAAATTTGTCAGTTTCATTAGTTTATGGGTGACAAGATATATAAAATACCCTCAACGATTTGAGGGATTTAAAAATGAATATAAATATAAGGATAATGAAAAAAATCTAACACTTAAATAAGTGTGTTTCATGTTTTTTAATCAATAACAGATGCGCTATAGTTTAATAATTCATTTGTGCGATGACGATCCATCATTTTGTTGATTAAATTTTTCTGACTTCCATGCATCTCAATTTCATTGATCATTTTTTCAGCTGCATACATCATTGTTCTTTCGATACTTCTGGGATAAAGTGCCATGGAAACGCCAGCTCTTTCAAGATCAGAATCTTTAAGTAGAGGAGTACAACCAAATTCAGTTATATTTGCAAGTACAGGTACTGGACCTAACTCTTTGCAGAATAGGGTATATTCATCTAAAGTTTTTAGGGACTCGACAAAAATCATCTCAGCACCATTCTCAATATAACTCTTAGCTCTTTCTATAGTCTTATTTAATCCTTCTATTGCATAAGCATCGGTCCGAGCCATAATAACTAAATCTTTGTCATCTGGTATGCTTGTAAATGCATAGTTAACTCTCTCACACATCTCACTTTTAGACACAACTTGTTTTCCTTGAAGGTGTCCACATCTTTTAAATTGTATGTTTTGGTCTTCAATGTGTACAGCTGCAACATTAATTTTAGTCATCCGAGATATAACACCGGATAGATCATTGAATCCAGTATCAATATCAACAAGTAATGGTAATTTGGATTTTTGAGTAATTGATTGAGCTGCCTCTAAAACATCGTTCATAGAAACAAGGCCTGTATCTGTTACGCCATGTAAAAAATTTGAAACACTTGCCCCTGATAGATAAATGGCTTTAGCATTCATATTTTCAGCTAATATGGCACACAATGGTGTAGGGGTCCCAATAATTTTTAAAATATTTTTATTAGAAGCTAGCTTTCTAAATAATTCACTTTTTTTCATAATTTGGGTACTCTTTTTTATTGATTATGTTATTGATTTTAAGGTGTTATAGCTATGACTATCAATCAATAAAAATTTACAAAGTTGTTAGTTTATTTAAACTAGAAACTAATTTTAGCTATATAAATTAGAAGTGAAAAATCTTTAGTGAAATTGATACTTGAAGGATGTTTATAAATATACTTTACTATTAAAAATGTATTAATACATCATCTATTTTTTAAACAACCAAACTGTATCTATAATATTAAATAGGTTAAATTTTTTTGGATATCATATAAGTTAAAAAAATTGAGCATGATCCAAAATTATTTTAATTAAAATATATCCCTAAGTTAAGAGTCCATCTCTAAATTTAAATAATTTTTAATATGAACGGAAGGACTAAAATAGTTTCAGCTTTAAAAAATAGGTAATATATAAATTTAATTGTGTTAGCTTAAAGCGCGAATTAAATTCATTTTTCTTGTTTCTTCAATTAATTTTATTTTATTTTTTGGTATTAAATAATAGGCTATTAATCCAGTAACATTTAGAAAATAAACAAACCCAATTAGCCCATATTGTGGAGATAATTTAACAAATATACCCGCTAACATAGGCGCAAACCCAGATATGGCGACCCCTAAACCATAAGAGATAGAGCATCCGGAAGCACGAACTGTTTTTGGGAAAATTTCTGTATATAGAGGTGTTGCAACGCCTTGAACCACAGCCGTTGATAAAGCAAGAATAAATGTTGCTGTGATAATGTTCATTGGCGTAGGGTTATATAATAATACAAATCCTGGTACAGTTGTCACGGACAAGGTAAGTAATCCAAAGCAAAGCGACTTCTTTCGCCCAAAATAATCTGAAAAAAGCCCAGAAAGGGGAACAAAAACGCATATAATAACCAAACTTAAAATGTTATAGCCAAAAGATTCACTTTCAGATAAATGCAAATGAATAGTCATATATGTAACGAGATAAGTGATGATTACATAAAAAAGTGCACCAGTAACTGCAGCTAAAAGCGTAATACAAACCATGCTTTGTGTATGCTCTTTGAAACAAATAAGTACAGGAGATTTTTTGGCTCTGTTATTAGACAAAATATTTATTTTAGAATCTTTTTCCTTAAACATTAGTTGGAGGATTAATAAAATAAAGCTTAATATGAAAGGAATTCTCCAGGCAATATTTTGATATTCATTTGGTATTAATTTTGTCACAAAATAACTGACTGATACCGCGAGAAGAAATCCTAAAGATGAAACTGAGAAAGCAATGCCAGAATTCAACCCTTTAAATTTAAAAGATTTATCTTCAGTGGTAATTGTTAATAAATTACCATACTGACCTCCAAGGGAGAGCCCTTGCAACAACCTTAAAAAAGCTAATGAAATGGGTGCCAAAATACCAATAGATGCATAACTTGGTAAAAGTCCGATCAATGTTGTCGCAATTCCCATCAATAATATAGATAGGTTCATTGCATAATGTCTTCCCACTTGATCGCCAAGATACCCAAATATTATTGCACCTACAGGTCTAGCTAAAAAGCCGACACCAAAAACAGCAAATGTTGCTAATAATGAAATGAAAGTACTATGTAGTGAAAAAAAAACTTTAGAAATTTCTATTGCAAAATAGGCATATAAACAAAAGTCATACCACTCAATAATATTTCCTAAAGATATTTTAATTAATTTAAACGAATCTGTTCTCATAAAATATACACATTATGATTTAATGAAAATAAAACCTTCTGTAAAAGAATAGTTAGCATACTATAACTATTCATTTCTGCTTAAAAAAATAGAGCCTCACAAGATGTAAATTCATTAATAGCTATATTAAAGATAAAATACAGCCGATAAAAAAATCGGGTTTTTTCATAGTAAGATTTAAAACTTACACTTATTAATAAAAATAAACTGAAAGGGATTTAACCTTGCTCAGTTTATGTTTTTTAAATTAGTATCAAATACCCCATAAAATATTTTAGGATTTAAGTACTGTTATTATACTGGGTATTGTCTTGAAACAATTTGTCCAATTAATCTTACATCTAAAGGCTCATGAGTTTTCATGTCTACCCAAACTCTCTCATCATTTATCGTCTTTGACTCAACAACCCATAGGCTTAAGTCTATATCACGGGCTAAATATTGATGGTTAGTCTCTAGTTTTAATGCACTTTCACTTTTAATATCGGGATCAATTAATAACAATGTTTCTTTCGGAAATGAAATCGTATAATCATTAGTATCCCATTTTATAAAAAATGCATTGTCTAACCCTTCATCAGATTGAATATAATTTACTCGCTTAATATTAAGATAGGGCTTGATTTCATGATAATTAATTGCCATTTTAGAATTTAAAAGAGGGTAATGAAATATTGGTGTTTCGACTTTAACTTGTTGAATAATATCTAAAATCGAAATAGGAACCTCTTTGCTTATTAATGACTCCCTTGTAATACCAAAGAAATTGGCGGCTCTCTCTGCGATATTTTCTGATAGGTTTATAGTCTTTCCTAAAAGTAGATTATTGTATGAGGCAACAGATAATCCTAATTTTTTAGCAATTACATTTTGTTTACTAATACCAAGCTCAGAAAACAAAATAATAATTTTTTGTAAGGTCGATAGCTTTGGATCTATATAATCTACAGGGTTTTTATATAGAATTTCTCTGTAATTGAGATTCAAGTAATCAGAAACTTCTTTAATAATGCTAAAATCAATTTTTGATTTTTTTGAGTTTGGCATAAAAGTTTTTTGATAGACCGATTTACTGCGACTCAAGTTTTGACCTAAATCCTTGTAGGTTATTTTCTGACGAATTAATTCCGTTCTTATTTTTTTTAAGATAAGATAATTTGTTCGAAAATGTCGTGAGATTATTGATAATTCCATTGTTACTCAATTTTTATAGCTAGATAATAAAATAATGACCTATAATATATTACAAAAGTTATTTTATTGTTATAAAAATATCAATTTTTTATATTTTTTTTAATATTTTCATTTTTAATTAAAAGATTACATCATTCAATATTTACCATAAAAAGAAGATTTTCCACAAAATAGTGTTGAATATACTACATTATGAATATAGTTCATTAAATTTTGAGTGATAATATTATGATTAAATTATTATTTTTATTCTCTTCAATATTTATAATCATAAGTTGTGGTGGAGATGATTCTAATCAAGATGATACACAATCCTCTAAAGTGGTTTTTCCAGCTACTTATCAAACTACTAATTTCTTTTACTCTGATAATATCCCCATTCTGGTTCATAAAGTAAACTCAGTAAATAATGGAGATGGGACACTGAAAATTTTTTATGAAAAGCCTACAGAAAATGAAGTAAAGAATCTTTTGAGAATTGAGTTAATAAATTTACCCTTTGAATTTAGAGGGTGTAGAAATATGAATGATAATGAGTTGGCTTTTTTTAGACCTGACGTAGATGGATTTCAGAAAAAAACACTTCAAGAAATAAAAAGCTATAATTTTATATTGTGTGTCATTACAGTACCCATTAATAATCAGCTTACCTACACAGGTGTACAAACATTTTCAAAAATATTAACAAGCAATAATTCTTTAAATGTAATAAATGATGTATTCATTAATTCATTGTCTTTTCCAGCAGACCTTCTTGATGTAGCAAATACAGCTAGTAATAATGGCACGACCACACTGAAATTTACTGAGAATAACGTTACGCTGTCTAATACAAAGCAGAACCTATTCTTTGTAAACAATATTGGAGAAAGCTCTGACGATTTTTCTAAATTATCCATTACATTTTTTGAAGGGTATAATCTAGGAAATGGTTTAGGTGCACCAACAGTGTTTTGTGGTAATGAAGAATATCAATTTAGAGTTGGATCGTTGTCGCCTAATAATTTATCTTATGATTTGAGGGTTCCATGTAATGATATACCTTATTTTTCACAATTTGGTCAAAAGTGTACGAAAGGGAATACTCAAGGTCTTTGCGCTCCTTTTTTGCTAGAATTCTAACCTAACGCCATTCAAATACAACTTAAAAAGATACAAGAATTAAATAAATTTTTGTATCTTTAATTTTTAGTTGCTATTATTTTTATGATTGTATGTGATATCTCTTATTTGTTAGGCCGCTAAATGTTTGACTTGTTTTGGATATAACAACAAGCTTACTAAAGCGATTATGGAGATTAATACGTAATAGAAAGCAGGCATTAAAAGGTTTCCTGTTTCTGATATAAAGTAAAAGATCAGCATGGGTGCAAGACCACCTGTAGTTGCAAAGCTTAAATTATAGATTAATCCTACGCCAGTATATCGTAATTCAGTAGGGAAGAGCTCAGTCAATACCGATGGGATCACAGCAACTGATATACCGAAAGAGAATATACAAAAAACACAATAACTGACCAAAGTTAATTCATTAGTAACTAGTCTTGAAAATATAGTATATGTTAAAAGTATGGAAATAATAGCCGCAGCCAAAATTAAATATTTTTTATTGATTTTATCGCCTAAAAACCCAAAACAGATACTGGCTAAAGTTACTATAAATAAAACAAGTGTATTGATTAAAAAAATTGTGTTGCTAGAAATTTCAACTAGATTTCCATATGAAGGCATAATTAAAAAGAAGACCATTATACCACTCGAAACAAGCCCCATGAGAGCCCAGCCCATGAATATCTCTTTTGGATGCTTTTTTAATACATCTAAAAATGGATATTTTGTTTTGTGATCTTCAATTGCAAGATAGGATGGTGTTTCGTGAATTTTTTTTCGAAGATATCCACCCCAAATACCAAATACCCCTCCTAAAATAAAAGCAATACGCCAACCAAAACTGTTCACTTGTTCAACTGTAAATGCCTTATTAATAACAATGCTTGTTAATTGACCTAGTATGATGCCGAGAACAAGACCAAAGAATACAATAGAGCAGGCTAATGTTTTTCGCTTAACAATACTTTCTGAGACAAAGGTTAGGGCACCTGGTATTTCACCACCGATTGATGCGCCTTGAATCAATCTTAAAATGGTTAGGAGTATTGGTGCAAAAATACCAATACTTGCATAAGATGGAATGAAAGCAATGAATAATGTGCTAAATGCCATCATGATGATTGAAATCGAAAAAGTTTTTTTTCTACCAAACTTATCCCCAAAATGGCCATAAATTAAACCGCCAACTGGTCGAATAATGTAACCTGCCGCAAATATTGTGAAAGTCAATAAAAGAGCGGATATGGAACTATGATTTGGAAAAAAGGTAGTACTAATAATTTTCGAAAAAATAGCGAAAATTATAAAATCATAAAACTCTAATATCCCGCCTAAAGTGGAATATATAATGTGCTTATTCATGTTGCTCTGTTTCCTTTTATTAGAGTTGTAATAAAAAATCCATAATTACCATGTTGAATAGGGAAGTGTTATGGCTAATTTCAAATAGAATGATACTCTTTAGTTTATATAAGTACCTGAATATAATCTGAACAATATATAAATGTTATATTTGTAGGAATGCTGGTATTAAAACTAAGAAGTGGATAATATTGATCAATTCATAAAAGCACTCTAATGATAAAAAGTTTATTGCTAGAACTGTTGAAATAAAAGAGAAAGTTGGTGGTTACGGCTTTTACTACTATCCTGACTTTGTTAAGAAAATAAAACAACTCAAGTAAGATATAACAGAGTCTCAAGGTGTTGTTGTCAAAACCCCTATCAGATAAATAACAAAAAAACTGAATGTAGAAAGCAAACAAAGCGAACTTTAAAAAAATATACAATAAAGCTAGCGAACAATTTGCTTTTAACGTTGCAATGCACTTTTATTTAAACATTTATTTGGTATAACCAAAGTAAATGATTAACATATAGGGAGATAAAATAAGAATCTTAAACAGTCCTATCTTCAAGCTCATTGTTACAATATCAAACTTCTCCCTGAAATAAAACTGAGAGGTTCAAAGACAATGAATATAAATAAATAAGGAAATGAAAAAATTCTAACACTTAATTAAGATAATTTAAGTTAATTTCAAAAATAAATTAATATGAGAGAGTGTTTTTTAAACATGTTTAATATCTCTCATTTTATTATAATGTTAAAGTTATCTTTTATATGTGAAGCCTTAATTAAAAGACGCTTCTGGTATAAGGTAGTCGATTTAAAACAATACCTAAAATAAAAGAACATATGGTTGCCATAGCTCCAATAAATAATGTAACAGCCCAAGGATTCCATGATACAGCGGATTCAGCATACTTAAACAGGATATTTAAAAATATAGACTGAACCAAATATGCTGGAAATGATGCTCTTGCTAAAATTTGAGTGAATGTATTTGAACGGTTAAAATAAGTTTTAAATACATATATGATAAATAAACACATTCCGATTGCACAGCCTGTGTGTAGAGGAATATAATAAAAACTTCCGACAGTCATTCCAGGAAACAAACTCCAACTAAATGAAATACAAATTAAAAATAAAACTAAACCAAAAAAACCATAAGTTTTGTCTATTTTGTAGACCCATTGATTTTTATAACATTGAATACCAATAATAAAAGCAGCAATATATGTTGGTAAATAGTACATAAGATGAATCCCAAGAAAATCATCACCTAAAACAGACATTAAACCCATTGCTAAACAATTGAAGGGGATCATGAATATACAGAACAAAATGATTGTTACAAATGATGGTAAAGGTTTATTTGGTTTATTTTGTATAGCTTCTTTATTTGTAAAATAACTCCAAATTAATGTCATGACTAGAAGGACCCAACAAAACCATGCCACATTTAAAAATTGTCCCCATTGCAAATCAAATAAAGGCTTCAAACCATGAGTTATTTCATTAATATATAATTGAAAAATACTTTTCTGCCCCCAATTATTTATAATATCCGGGATCTGATTAACTGCAAAAATTACAAGAAGAATACCAGAACCCAAACGAACAATTTTATCTTTATTAAATTCTTTTTTACCTTTTTTTAAAAAAGAGGGGATAACAAAAAAAGCAGATACAAAAAAGAATAATTCCATAAAATAGCTTGAATTAAATTCAATTACATAGTTAAAGGCATTACTATACTTTGGGTAAACTTCTTGAAAATGTACGAATGAATGAAAATTTATAACTATAATCGCTAAAATCCACTTTATATTGTCAAAATAATCGAGTCGATTGGTATTAAAATTTTGCATCAGTTGAATCCTTTATTAAAAATAGGTCTCAAGTATATGATTTTTCAAATTAAAGCCATATGAATTTGGGATATGATTCACTTTTAAGGTGTATATTTATAGTCTGGGATGAAAGTTGTATTATATGGGACGTATAATTATGTATGGTTTTAGGTAAACTCTGAAACTAAAATGTATCAAGTTCTTTTTTTTTCCACAATACTTTAAAATCATTAAAATAAGTTTTAGAAATAATTAGTTTAGAGCCATCTTCCATTATCAGAAAGTGCTTTCTTTGATCAGTATCATACTTGAAAGATTTGATTGAATAGATGTTGACTATAACGGAACGATGAATTTGACAGAAATGATCAGAAAGTATTGATTTTATTCCTTTTAAAGAAGAACGAACTGGAAATAACCCATTAACCCCAGTTAGCTCCATATAATTACTTGCAGCTTTAATAAAAAAAATATCATCATGTTTTACAAAATAAGTTTGGTTATTTTTTACTACTTCGAAATAATTTTTATTTGGTTGTATTTTTTTTTCATCAAAGAATTTGGATTCTTCAGAAACTTGAATTCCTTGATTGTTAGTCTCTTTTTTATTGTTTGGGTTTGATTGCATTAAATGAACATTTTTTGTTAATAAAATATATACCTCAGCCCAAAAGCGTGTGGCATAAATATAAGCAATAATTATAGTTATTAAATTTAGGTTAACAAAGACCTCATATAAGAAATGTAAACCTTTTAAGTTTCCGTAGAGTAACAAATTTCTTATCATTAGTAATAAAAAACGAATGATATAGCAAATAAAAAGACAAATTATAAATTGAATCCATGTTTGCCATTTTAAAAATGATTTTTTGGGTTGGAGAAAAACAATGTCTATAAAGTACAAAGCTATGATGTAGGACAACATATTTGAAAAAGTTGCAAATATTTCTCCAGTTAAATTTATTTCATTTCTAAAGTGCAATTGATAACTTTTAAAAAAGGTTGCCAATAAACCTAGGGATTGTGAAAGAATAATGATGAAAACAAAAAAATTTATAAAAGGGTTACTTTGATGTATTTTTTTTAATAATGTAAACATAATTACTTTTAATTAGATTAATATTTTTAGAATTTATTACTAGACAAATTCTAATTCATATAGACAATATAATCGAACTATTTTTTAGGGATTTTATATAGTTTTAACTAGAAAGAGCAATAGTATATTTTGTTATTGTTAAACCTATAATTATTAGCGGATAATCAATCTTTTTAGGATTAAGACGATCATTGATATTGAATATAAAGAATGCCTTTTTTCACAAAAAATGGACCCTATAAATTATTCTAATGAGACCTAGTATGTTGCATCAAATCATACTAAGTGCTCATGAAATTGCTCTATTATCCTTTAATTTTTTAAAGCATACTTTATAAATTTAAGGAAAATTGCAAGTTAAGTATATGTTTAAAGGACGAACTTTAATACTACAGCCATTGGTTATAGTATGACTTTTTTTAGTATTAAAGTCGTAAGCCATTGATGAAAAACTACTTAACAATAAAATAAAACTTATAAAAATTGCCAAAATATAGTCTATTCGTTTCATCATTTTTTTAACTACAAAACAGTCTAACTATTTTGGCTTTTTAGGTCTTCAAAAATTGAGTTGAAGATATGACAAGTTGGCGCATAATTTGACTGCTGATTTTGTTGTACAGAACATATAACATGGTGCACCTTAATATTTTTTAAATTTAACTCACTTGCATTGGCGTTAATTGCAACAACTAATGCTAGCATTGAAAATAGGGTGGCTACGATAGTTTTTAAATTTTTCATAATATGGTTTTATCTGTTTTTGCGACCTTGAAAAAGTGGATTGAATATTTCACAAGTTGAAGCATGATTTAACTGCAGGTTTTCTTTTACAGAGCACTTAACGCCTTGCATCTGAAATGTTTTCATTTTCAATTCAGTGGCATTTGAATGAGTTGCAATCATTAATGCCATCATTGCAAATAAAGTGGCTATAGTATTTTTTAAAATTTTCATAACTTTTTTTCATTCTTAATTTTCTTTATCTATTTTTCCGATTTACGAAAGTTGAGCTGAAGTGGTTTAATAGTTGATTTTCTCCTATAGAGTTTTTTCATCTTACACTTCAAATATTTTAGTATTAGCTCTAACAAATATGGGATAAATCATCTGATTAACATAGTGCTCATTAATAGAATTTTTTTTGTAATATCCGATACAATTTTCTTATGTATCGCCTTTTATATTCTTATTAGAATTTACAAATAAAATTAAAAATAATTTGTTGTAAATTTAATTTAAAGTAATTATAAGAAGTCTAAAAATTTAAAAAAAAGATACAATTTATTAAAAAAAATGGGTACAGAACAAAGGGGGTTTATGAATGATATGTTTTGAAATTTTAAATTTTTTTTCATGATATAAATGAATAAACTAGGCTATTACAAATAAATTAGATACGCCTAAAAAAGAAGAAAAAGTTCAACTCGAACTTACAAGAGTTGAACAAATAAAGGGAATATTTAATTTTGAGTTAAAACTAAATACATGAAAAAAAATATATAATTATTTGTATTATGTACACTTGTTTTATTCTTCTGGTGAACTTTATGTGATAAGTTTAATAAAAGTAATATAAAAAAATATATTTATAAATTTTAAATAATTTTAATATTTTTTAATTTTATAATGATATATACAAGTTCAATAGTACATATTTAAATAATTCAGAGATACTCATGGTTTAATTGTGTTTTTTTTGAAACAAACATAGTGCCTAAATGATATTTATACCAAAGTAAAAAAACATAAATTAATGGAACTGTTATTAATTCAGATATAGCCAAGAAGATATTTTGAGTTAAAAATATATTAAAATATTTATGGAGTTCTAATAGATCCGTATACCTCAGAAGTATTTCAACCCACAAAAAAGATAAAATCATTTGGCCAATAAAAATAGAAACACATAACCTTAAAGCGAAAAACTTTTCTTTAAAAATGTTTTTAAAAATTGTAGAAATATAACAAGAAATCAAAGATGCTATGAGTGTGACTAAAGAGCATGCAGTCACAATGTGCATGGTTAGAATTTTTAGAAAAAAATTAATATCTAAAGAGTGATTTATATTTTTTAATTGATGAATATTAGGTTCAACAAGTGGAACACTTATATCTAAAACTAGATAATTAATAAAAGAAAAGGCCAGTATTCCAATTGTACTTGCCAATATCAAAAACTTGGTCAATCTGAATCCATATAACTCATAAATTATATTTAAAGCCATAAATGTAAGCGGGATAAATAATATCCCAGAGGATAGCACTAAATTATACTCATGGATTTCAATCAATCGGATTGAAAAAATATTCGAAATAAAACTTAAGATAATAAAACTGGTAAATAATATGCAAAAGGGAATAAAGCTTTTAGGTTTTTTTTCGTAAACGATACTTTCTTTTTTTCCTCTTGGATGTTTTAACAATTGTGCTATGGATAATTTCGAAAAACTTTCTAATTGTTTGGCATCATTAATGATAGTTTCAAGAGGAAGTTTTCCATGTCTGTGATGGTTAGGCGTTCTATATTCTACAATGTCATCACTATTTATGGACACAACTATATTCTCATTCATATTTTTAATAAGTCGGAATGAATTCATTAATTTTTTGAACATATTATTTTCCTGGTTTATCAATAAAATAATCACGTATTGTTGATTTTTGCGTACATATATTTACTCAATTGTTTTAAAGTTAATATTTAATCTTGATATTTGGACTGTAATTAATTTTATTGATTAATATTTATGTATTTCTTAGTAAAGACTTATTACAAAATCATTTAATTTTATAATTTAAAACTCGATTTGTAGGTCTTTACAGTTAAGTTGTGTTCAAAATAAGATAAGTTAATGTAACAAAAATGTTAAAGCGAAATAAGTGTGACTCATGTCACGTTTAACCGCACTTTATAAGTTTTAAAATAAAAGCTGTAAACTTTATAAATTGCTCCCAAAGCATCAACACCTATTTAGAAAAATATTTTATCAAAACTTCATATCTATATATTTTATTACGACGCGTAGTGATACAATCATATTGAAGTTTATGGAAGATTTCTAGATTACATGGAGGTAATAGTTAAATATGAAATTGATTCAAAAGTTATTTTTATTATGTTTGTTGTGCTCGGTATTTAATGTATCCGCTCTAGATAAACAAAGACTCTATTTTTATATAGGGCAAGCTAATGGTTTAGATACAAAAAGTAGGGGATGGCAAGGTCAATATGAAGGCTTTATAAATCAATCCCTTTCAACAAAACTTATTTATTTAAATGAAGGTAACTTCGATGCAAATAAAAGAGACGGTTATAGTTTACTTTTAAATTATTATACCCCTTCTGTTTATGGTTTTAATCTGAGTTTAGCCGCTGGACCCTATTATTTTAATAATACCGATGTAAAGAACTCGATTAACTACGAAGATAATTATGGATTTGCAATGATGATGGAAACAGGGATTAATTATAAATCTCAGGGTTCTCCTTTTATTTATAGCTTAATGTTTCAACGAGTATGGGGTTTTCATAATATAAATTCTTACAGTTATCTTTTGGGTTTGGGTTATGAATTTGATCAAACGCAACAAGAGTTAAAAGTTGAAGATAATGATCTTTCACCAAATTTAAATAAAATATCTGTATTTTGGGGACTTACCATTATGCATTCTATTCAAGATGAAAAAGGTTCCAACTATGGGTTGGAATATCAAAGAAGCCTAGCAAAGCACTTTGCTGTATCATTGGGATGGAATAAAGAGCAGACTGATGAGGCCAATAGCCAAACACAAGAAAAATTAAATCGAAATGAAATATATACGCAAGTTCTTTTAAAAACGGATTTAACTCCATCTTTTTCTACAGCTTTCGGTTTTGGACCCGCTTATCTTATAGAGAATGGTCAAAAAAATTCATGGGGAAGGTTTATCTCTATAAATTTTAATTATAATTTGAATAAAAATATTGGATTTGGCTTAAATTTAGATCGTATGTTAACATCAAAAAATACAGATACAGATGTATTAAGATTAGGTATAAATTATAATTTCTAACTCTATTTGATGTTTAATCAACTCATTGATATTTTAAAAACCATATTGAATTTAACCAATATGGTTTTTTATTAAGAGAATATAACGTATTATGATTTCATTTTTCGTAAATAGTCATTCATTAAAAGACAGAATTTTTCGTTTTCTTCGATATGAGGGTAATGAGCAGATTTTGTGAAAATATAGGATTTCTTACAAGTTAATATCTTTTTGTATCCTTGCATAATCAAATCATGAAATCCATTTATCCATATTGCATTTTTTGATTCAACTTGAAAATTATTTACATTTGAATATAACTCCGCTCTAACATGTTTGAATACCTCCATATTTACATCATACGAATTTAATTTTTGAAAATTTAATACGATATTTTTATAGTTCATATTAGCCCAATACACATTTGCACGATTTGGATTTTTGAAAAACAAATGAGCAATTTTTTGTGAAAGATTTAAAATTGTTTCATTTGACATATCTTCTTGTAATTGATTATAAAACTCCTGATATTCTAGAGCATTGGTATTTTTTAGCCAATTCAAATCCAGAAGAAGGTTTGTGGCTCGTGGTGTAATAATAGATTCTGAACTACCCACAAATATCGGTAGAAAATTATCGGTAAATGCTTTTAAATAATCCGACAACAATTTTGCGCCGTATGAGTGACCAATAACGGCATCTATTGAATTATTTTGTGACACCAATTCGATGACTTGAAAAAGATCTTGAATATTATTTTGGTGAGAATAAGAAGATTTTTTTTTGGAGTTCCCACAACCAGCTTGATCATACAGATATAAGTTAGCATTAAGGTTTTTAAAAAGATTATGCTCTTCAATGAGATATTGTAGTGGCAAACTATTAAAACCTGGTCCTCCATGAATGAATAAAATACTTTGTTTTACATTTTTTTTTAAATAAGCCTTGATAGATAGTTCTGAATGCGGAATCGTCTTTTTAATAAATTCCATTTAGATGTCCTTACATTTGTTCAAAATTTATATGTTATTTTGTGCTTATTATATAATTTTTGATATAAATTTAAAAATTAATACTGCTCATTTACTTTTTGAAAACAGATGGATTGAATCATGATGTTATTCTTTTAACTCATTGATAAATAATATAAATATCGATATTCGCTTACGTTTTATAAACATTCATATAATTTTAAAAATCAATTTAAGGTGTATACCTTAGTGAATTTAATGTATTTATTGAGTTATTATTTTCATGAAATTATTGGATTATTTTAATTTATAATTCTCAGGTAATTACTAAATGAAACATGAATGGATAAATCAAATTTAGTATGAATATTGAGAATTTTCATTTGTCAGGATAAAACAATGTTTGTTGTCGTGTATGAGTTTGAGATTTTTGAAGGTAAAGAAAAAAACTTTAGGGAATCATGGTTGAAAGTAACCGAATCTATATTTAAACATTTTGGTAGCTTTGGGTCTCGACTACATCATTCGGAAAAGTCTAATGTGATGATTGGTTATGCTCAATGGCCAAACCGTGAACAATGGCAAAAGGGAACAAGTTTAAAAGATAGAATTTATGAGTCAGCTTTGAATAGAATGCTTGAATGTTTAATTCAATCCAAAATTGTGTATAAACTTGAGGTTAGTGATGATTTTTTTCAGTTACCAAATTTGACAAGTCACTAGTTTGGACATACCAATAATGTTTTTTAAAAAAATGAGCTATTTGAAAATTTATTCACAGTGAGTAGTTTTTCATTTTTCCTTGTTTATTAGCTCATTTTTTTATACCCCTTCATCAGTGGGGTTTTTTTATTAAAAAGTAAAGGGAACTACTGTACATTTTACAGTGTTCCCTTTTATTATGTTTGTTTCCTCTCATTTAATGAAATACTTTTGGGTGGTCTAATCATTATCTTCTTTGTATTTATTCTATACGACCAGCTTCCATAAACATTTTTTTTAATTGTCTCTTTAAGAAATCAAGTGAATTTTATTAGAGTAAACTTTGAATCAACAAATATTTTATTGTGTAGTTCATCTTCATAACTCCGATAACTTATATTTTGTTTTTAAAATCACTTTTATAAATGCGCGTCTACTAATGAATTAGTTCCGGCTTTTAAATTTAGTTTGATATTATAAAAATGAAATTAATTAGACGAAGACTCAATTTGTTTTGCATCTTTCAAACCGACATTCTTATTTGTGTTTTCATGTTTGGGGTTAATGATTTTAACTTTATCAATTTTTTGTATATATATATCACCGGATAAAATCCTAGCATTTAAAACGTCTCCCATTTTCATATCCGATGAAATAAAATGCGTGTAGCGAGGTTGAATACTGATTCCCTTTAACTCATTTTTTGAAAGAGGGGTATAAAAGCTTACAATGGTTGCTTTTGTGTTAGTGACTGTAAAATCATGCTGATGATTCTTGGGCCATTTTTTTAAAAAAATTTGATTTAAAACTCTATTTTGATTACTGGCATTAATGTATTCAAATTTACCAATCACTTTTGCAGCGTAAAGTGTATCAGCCAAATTATATTCTTTATTAATTAAATTTTGGATTTTAATTAATGTCATTGGTTTTTTTATTTCAAAATGTAATGCATTATCTGAATCAAAATTGGTAGCAGTAAGGTAAGATATCCCATCATTTCCTTTCATTAATTTTGCATTCCCTTTAGAGTCAGCAACATAGTATTTATTATCTATAACAATAAGTTCTCCTAGCTCTTTCGCTAAACCAATACCAAAATTATTGTTTTGTTTCATGGCTTCATTGACTGTAAGCTGAGTCGAATAATCTCCTGAAAACATATTGTCGAGTGTATTATACTGGTTTTCAATGTTTAAATTTTCTGAAAATGATAAAAAAGAAACAAATAATAATGATGAGCAAAAGAGTTGTTTTAACATATAGATTAGTCCTTTCAAAATATATGGTTAATTTTATTCGCATAGTTAATATAACTTTAAATTTTGATACATAAAAGCATTTAATTCTGTTTATTACACAACGAATATCAGTATTTTTAAAGGAGCAATATTTGATAATTAATTTCTATTGGACGCTTTTATATTATTAATGTTAAGTTTTAGAATAAAATTTAACTATAAAAGTATCAAATAGGAGAAAATAATGAAATTAAAACCTGAGTTATTTTTGCAAGAGAATATTATTCAATCAGCTTGTAAGGCTTTTGAGTCTGAAGATGATGTTATTGCTATAATCCTAATCGGTTCTTTAGCTAAGGGAGGAGGCGATCGCATTTCTGATGCGGATTTGCTGATTATTACAAAAAACAAATACCACAATCAGGTAGAGAGCTGTTATAAAAAATTTGAAGCAGATAAAGATATTGTATATTGCTTTGATGCTTTAGATGAAGACCAATGGTACACCAAAAAATATCTATTTCATGATTTTACAAGTGCGGAGATACACTGCTTTGATACATCTTATGACATAAAGATCCACAATCCTTATTTGGTATTATTAGATAAAGAGAATATCGTTCCCTCATTAGTATGTGATGAACCTGCTCCAAAGCACGAAGATTTTCCTGCTTATTATTTTGGTGATAAAGGTTTAATTTGGGATGTCTTTGAATGTGTAAAATGGTTAAGTCGAGGAAAAAATGATTTAGCCAAACATCATATAAAAAAACTTGCAAAAGAATTTTAAGATTATAATTAGAATTGATATTCAAATTATATCATTGTTGAGGCTAGTGATACATGCAGCATACAAGTACAACAACGGTTATTGAATTTAGCTTAAACTCTTAGGTTGAGTAATTGAAAACTATTCATTGTTGTATTACTGAATCACTGACGTAATCTTTGGATAGCATAAATGGCTAGTTTTGATTATTACAAATTTTATCCCAAACTAGCCAGATATAAGTCAGAAATACTTAATTGCATTCATTAAGCTTGAAGGGCTTGTTCTAAATCAGCCAAAATATCATTTATATGTTCAATTCCAACTGATAGTCGTATCATTTCAGGAGAAACTCCTGCTTTTGTTTGCTCTAATTCACTCAGTTGACGATGAGTCGTAGAAGCAGGGTGACAAGCAAGAGATTTTGCATCACCAATATTAACTAATCGCTTGAATATTTTTAAGGCATCATAAAAACGTACACCAGCTTCATATCCGTCTTTAAGTCCAAATGAAAGGATAGATGAAGGTTTGCCTTTCATATATTTTTCAGCAAGTGGGTAAAATTTAGATTCAGGTAAACCTGCATAACTCACCCAGCTTACTTTTTCATGTTGATTAAGATATTCTGCAACTTTAAGAGCATTTTCTGTGTGTCTTTCCATTCTTAGAGGAAGAGTTTCTAGTCCTTGCATAAGCATAAAGGCATTCATTGGTGATAGAGCAGAGCCGGTATTTCGAAGAGGAACAGTTCTTGCTCGACCAATAAATGCAGCTTCTCCGAATGCTTCTGTATATATTACGCCATGATATGATGGTTCTGGTTGATTTAACAAAGGAAAGCGCTCTTTGTGTTCAGACCATGGAAATTTTCCGGAATCAATAATAATGCCACCTAACGTCGTGCCATGGCCACCGACATATTTGGTAAGAGAGTGAATTACAATATCTGCACCAAATTCGATGGGCTTACATAAAATTGGCGTAGCGACGGTATTATCGACAATTAAAGGAACACCTTTAGCATGTGCCAACTCTGCTAATGGCTCTATATCTATGATATTTCCAGCAGGGTTACCTATACTTTCACAATATACAGCTTTTGTTTTATCATCGATCAGTTCGGCTAGGCTTTCTGGATTACTGTCTTTTGCAAAACGAACTTCAATTCCTTGTTGTGGAAGCATGTGAGCGAATAAAGTATACGTTCCACCATATAATTGTGAAGTTGAAACGATATTATCACCTGATTGAGCCAAAGTAAGAATCGTATAATTGATTGCAGCACTGCCTGCACTAACAACTAAACCAGCAATTCCTCCTTCTAAAGCGGCCATCCGTTTTTCTAAAACATCATTGGTTGGATTCATAATTCGAGTGTATATATTTCCAGGAACTTCAAGATTGAATAAATCTGCTCCATGTTGTGCATTTTCAAACTCATATGCAACCGTTTGATAAATTGGTGTTGTTACTGATTTTGTTGTTGGATCAGTTTCGTAACCAAAATGAATTGAAAGTGTTTCATCTTTCATAAATATCCCTTTTATGATTAGTTATTTCGTTGTTTATCTTACCTATTTTTTAATGAGATAAATGCAAGGTAGCTCACACTAGAGAAACTCAATCAAATATCAAATATCAAATATCAAATATCAAATATCAAATATAGTAAGGTTGTTTTTTTTAAATTGTATTATTTTTTAAACTTTAACTTTTTTAAGGTAAGCTTTTTATAAGACAAAGTATATTTATATATTAGTTATATTTAAATACAAGAAAATAGGATATTTTTTGATGAAAGAGCATTTGGCATAATTAAGTAGCACTCACATAGATTGGGCTGATAACTACACTGCACTCACATCTGAAAGCTTAGAAGTAAGAATATGGTCTTCCCACTTCCCATTTATTTTTAGATAACGTTGTGCTCGACCTTCGATTTTAAAATTTAGTTTTTCTAATAAATTTGCGCTAGCTAGATTGCTTGGCATGTAATTTGACATAACTCGATTTAGTCTTAAAGTTGAAAACATGTAGTCAAGAAGCGTTGACAATGCCTCATACATGTATCCATTTCTTAGCACCCGATGATCAATGGAATAACCAAGAAAACAAGCTTGAAAGGGGCCTCTTACGACATTAGTAAAGTTACATTGGCCAATTAACTTTTTATCGTTATGTCTGTAAATAACAAATCTATATGCTTTACCATCTAGATATTCTTGCTCATTAATTTTCGCTTCCTTGGACCAGTATTCCTTAGTAAAAAACTCATCATCCCTAAGAGGTTCCCATCTGCAAAGATAATCTCTATTATTTAATTGATAATTTAATATATTATCAACGTGTTTGAGACTAAATATCTCCATGTAAACTCTGTCCGCTCTAATCAATAAGTCACTCATTAAAATTCCTTTTTTATTTGATATCTCTTTTTTCTTTTTTAGAAAAAAGGTTAATGTTAATCATTAACAACTAAAATATCAATATGTACCTTTATAAAAAAATACTCAATATAAGTGTAAGATTTTAATCTTGTTTTTATTTATATTTATTATTTAATGCCTTAATTTTGAAAGTTATTTTTTGATAAAATCAACAAATCGATTGTAATTATTTAATGAATGATTTAAACACGGAATACTCAATATTGTTATCTTAAAAAGATATAATTTTGTTGATTGTGTTATAGAAAAAGTAAAATATAATGAGTAAGTTAATAACTTTATTGATGGTTTTTTTAAGTAAAACTCCACATTAAACAAGTTAGTATTTTTATTAATTATCATAAAAATAAAGATATTCCTAAAATCCATCAAAAAAATGACTATTAAATATAATTTGCAGAAAAACATACTGTCAAATAAGAATAACAAGTAATTAAAAGCTTAAATGTTTCTTTAGATAAGATCTTATTTTTTTTAAAAATAGGATGAATGAAGACAAGGAATGGAGATATGATTGAAATAGAAAAAGTTGGAATTGTTCGAAATAATAGAAATGATATTAATGATGATTTTTGGGGAAATGTAGAGTCTTTCATTGAACTAGAAAAACATTTACCTGCATCATCTTTTGAAGGAATCGATAAATTTTCCCATGTTACTGTTATTTTTTACATGCATAAAGTTTTAAATGAAAGAATTTGCATCGACAGTCGATACCCTAGAAATAATTCATCATTGGATAAAGTGGGCATTTTTGCACAAAGAGGAAAAAATAGACCTAATAAAATAGGAGTTACAACCTGTGAGATTGTCGGTGTAAATCAAAATATATTACATGTTAAAGGGTTAGATGCCATCAATAACACACCAGTTTTAGATATTAAACCACTATTTAAAAAATTTACTATTGACCAGAAAGACATCCAAGAAGCAAGGTGGGTTGATGATGTAATGAAAAATTATTATGAATAAGTTCAATATTTTTTTGTTAATTTAAGATGAACTGGTTTATAAAATAAAAAAAAACAACCCCCAAAAATTTTATAAGGAGTTGGTATCAATCGTTGCTTAAAACATGAAAACTACACAAACACATAAATAAAATAAAATAAAAATAGTTTAATGTGTATCGTTTTTGAGGGGAGTTGTTGTATATTGGGCTTCTGATCGTAAAAGAAATAATCCTAAGTTATTTCTATAAGTAATAAAGTTTTTTAATAGAAGTATTTTATTTGAATGAATTTAAAATGTATGTTTCTTAGATGAAGAATACATTATTAAAATGACTACTCTGGTTAAGAAAAATTTTGGACTATCAGATAACACTAAAATTAGTGAAAAAAACAAAATTCTCTTCTAAGGAAGCTATAAATACTTTTCCATTGGAATGCATTCTAAACTTATCCCTCTCGGTGATTCATATGTAGATACTTTCTCTCCACTATAACCGCAATGTCTGTAGAAAGAAGCGGCGTTTAATGTTGATTCTAATTTTATTTTTTTTAGGCTATTTTTTTTAGCTATATCTTCTAAAAATAAAATCATTTTTTTTGCAGCACCTAATCTAAAGTAATCAGGATCTACAAAAATGGCATCGATCATGCCTGTATGCAGAGTTATCTTACCACATCCAATGACAGACTTATTTAATTCCGACACATAAAAATTTTCTAATACGTCGAGTATGAAGGAATCGGATATACCACCATAAGTCCAAAGAGCTAATTGTTTATTGGAGTAATGCGGAGAGCACTGATCTAAAATGGAACGGCTTCTTAA
Organism: Paraphotobacterium marinum; assembly: GCF_002216855.1. Taxonomy (NCBI): domain Bacteria; kingdom Pseudomonadati; phylum Pseudomonadota; class Gammaproteobacteria; order Vibrionales; family Vibrionaceae; genus Paraphotobacterium; species Paraphotobacterium marinum. The sequence goes on along the minus strand of NZ_CP022356.1, from coordinate 537,458 downwards.
TGTATGAATAGTTTTTATATCTTTTTTATCAGCTTTTCTAATTTTAATCACTAGATAACCCTATGTTATTACTGAATAATATAAAATATTGACTGAATTTCATTATCCATTTTTTATAAAGACATGCAAATTTTTATAAAAAATTTTGTGAATTTGATCTTTTTTATATTATTTATACAAAATAAAAGCAGGCAAAAAAGTTTATGCTTCTTATTTTTAAAGGGTAAGACTAACCAAACAGCAATAGGAAATAAAATAGCCTCTTATTTTTGTGAATATTGTGAGTGATATCAATTTAGCCGAATGAATTTTGAATTAAAATAGTCCTTTTTTTAAAAAGGGTGCTCAAGTTGATTGGAACATTAATAAACTCTATTTTACCAATCTTTATTTTGATCTTCATTGGTTGGGGTGCGGTCAAGTATAAATTAGTTGGAGTAGAAGCAAAAGATGTTTGCTCTAATTTAGTAGCCTATTTTGTTTTTCCTGCATTATTATTTATGGAAACTGCAAAGGCAAAGCCAGAACAAATCATCTATCCAAAATGGATGTTAGCTTTTTTTTTAGCAATCAGTATCATTTGGCTTTTAAGCGTTCTGTTCAATCGATATGTATTTAAGTTACCTAACAAGGAAAATGTTGTTTCAAGTTTTATTTCAACATTTCCAAATGAGGGCGGAATGGGGATCCCTTTTTTAACTCATTTAATTGGATTAACAGCAGTTGTATCCGTTGCTCGAGCAAATTTTATTATTGCATTGACGCTTATTCCTTTAACTATCTTCCTAATGGAAATAAATAAAAATCAAAACAATGAAATGAATAAGCTTCATCTTTTTATTAAAGCTTTGCTTAAATCAATTAAAAAACCAATGGTACTGGCAGTGATATTAGGTGTGATATTTAGCTTTATGCATATCACACAACTTTTACCAACTGTGTTCACAGACTCAATTGAATTAATTTCTAAATCTTGTATTTTTATATCTCTATTTGCTGTTGGAGTGAATTTATATGGGATTAGATTTAAGATCAGCAAATTTCTTTTTTTTAATTTATCTTTAAAGTCTTTAATTAGTGCTTTGGTAGGTTTTTCTCTGGTTTATTTGTTCAATATATCCGGAAATGATGCAAAAGAATTTGTTTTACTTTTAGCAATGCCAACGGCAACTATATCAACAATTATGGCCCTTCAATGGAACACGATTGAAAATGAGGCAACTAGTCTTTATTTAACTTCAACGATCTTGTCACTTTTAAGCTTGCCTTTAATAGTGTATATTTTTCAATAGATGAATTTATGGATTGAATTGCTACTCTTTGTGGATCACTGCAAGTATTAGTGTTAAGAAGCATGGTATAGCATATATGAGACCACCAATTTGAGTTGCTAGGGTTGTTTTTGATTGCCATGCTAAAAAGTAGTCACCTGCTATTACCGCAAAACCTACTCCCCAAACTAAAATAGCTAAAACACAAGATAGAACAAGTGGAGATTTTGCATCTTCAAAAGCTTTGGGTGTATCTTTAAAGGCTTTTAGTAATTTAAATATTGACCAAAGACCTAGTAAACCTGCCAGTGTTTCAATTGCTGTAATGATAGCTAAAAAAATATTAGCAGCCATAGGTGAGGTAATGGCTCGCCATGTTTGAGCTGGGTTACCATACGTATCAGACATGGATAACAAAGGGGCGACAGCATATTGAGCTGTTCCTGAAAAACCAGATGTGTTATTCATGAATGAGAACAATCCCCATAACGTAGGAAAAAGTGCCATTAAAATAATAGATAACCGAACAGTTTGTTTATAGCTCATAAAGTGTACTTAGTTAGTTGTTAAAACCATATATTTATTAAAGCTTAATTTATGGTTCTTTGATTATTTTTCCTTAATAAAGAGTACCTAGTTATCATTTTTAAAATATTTATAAAAATATAACAAATGAAAGTAGGCTATTTATTTATTTTTTCCCATCACAATTATTTAAGGGATTGTTGGGTTAAAGCAATGAGAACATTAAAGATTTTGAGCGAGAGAATATGAATTTTAAAGAAGAATTATATATTTTAAGAAGAGATAATATATCTGTTATTAAATAAATTTTCGAAAAGAACACCCAATTTAAAAATTGAGTATTATTCTCTGAGTTTCTAATTTCATCCTAAAGTTTAAATATTTCATGATAAAGTACAAAAACTATTAAATTTAGGATTATAACAGTTCAAATAAGCATTTTCGTTGAGTAAAAGCAAAATAGGTCGTACCAAAAATTGTGCGTATCATTTTGATCATTCTATAATGCTCTTGTGTTTAAACCAGCAACTCAATCACTCGCTAAATACATAATATGTGCTTTAAACAAAATCAAAAAGAATTCTTATATTGATCATTAATTTTGTAAACTAAACTTTACTTAGCACGTCTAAATTAATATTTGAGTCTACTTTTAAAAATAACTCTTTACAACGTGAAGACAAATTAGATAATTTAACCTCAATTTTATTCATTTTATATTGTTCAATAATGTACTGAATTGAATGAACTGCACTATAATCGACTAATATTGCCGTACTCATATCTATGACCACATAGTTTTGAGAAGGGTTAAAGTTAAACGCAGACTTTAATTTTGAAGAGCTTCCAAAGAAAACGATTCCTTGTATACTATATTTTTGATGTTCTTTTGTATTTTGGACATTAATCTTTAAATTTTTAGATAATCGCCAGACGAACTCGAGAGAAGCAATAATAATCCCTACGATAACTGCTATAGCTAAATCAGTTGCAACTGTTATCATTGTCACAGCTAATATAATAATGGCATCGTGGATTGGAATTCTTTTGAGTAATCTGAACGTTTCCCACGCAAAAGTTTCTATGACAACGACAAACATAACGCCAATGAGCGCTGCTAGGGGTATGATTTTCATAACAGGCCAAAAAACTAAAATACAGAATAAGAGGGTTACACTAGCAATAATGCCAGATAACCTTCCTCTAGCACCATTGTTTATATTGATCATGCTTTGACCAAGCATTGCACATCCTCCCATACTTTTAAAAAAGCCACAGACAATGTTAGATAGTCCCTGAGAAATACACTCCTTACTTTGTTTTCCTTTACTCTTGGTAATATCATCAATTATTAGCAAAGACATTAAGGATTCGGATAAGCCGATGATTGTTAATATTAAACTGTAAGGTAATATAATTGCTAATGAATGTGTGTTAAAAGGTATTTCAGGTATATGGAATTTAGGGAAAGTAAGATCCATCTGAGCATGATTCATCATATCTTGCACAAGCCGAGTATGGACACCACTGTAATGGCAAATAATTGTGACAATAATGATCCCAGCTAATGCAGCAGGAATTGATTTCAAAAATTTAGGTAAGGTAAAACAGATAAACATTGTTATGATAATAAAAATACTCATTACAAGAATATCATGCTGCGGTAGCCAAGAGACACTTCCTGTTATAGATGTGTGTTTAAACTGTTCTATTTGCGCTAAAAAAATGACAATGGCTAATCCATTGATAAAACCTATCATGACTGATCTTGGCAAAATGTTAATTACCTTGTTTAATTTAAAGACTCCTATTAAGATTTGAAAGATACCAGTAAGTAATATAGTAGCAAATAAGTAATCGACACCGTATTGAGAAACCAAAGCTACTATAACTATAGCCATAGAGCCAGTTGCACCTGAAATCATACCGGGCCTTCCACCTATTAAAGAAGTAATTAAACACATAAAAAACGTAGCAAATAAGCCTACAGCAGGATTTACATGAGCGACGATTGAAAATGCAATTGCTTCTGGTATGAGTGCCAAGGCGACTGTCATACCGGATAAAATTTCTTTTTGAGATGATGAGCTTTCTGGAAATAAGAATGTTTTTATATTTATCATTAAATAGTCCATAACAAATTAAATTGAATAACGTGACATTTTTGAAATATAAAAGAGCTATATAATTACTTATAACAAGGCTTAATATCGCTTATTTTTACATAGCAAAACTTAGTTGTTAAATTATATATTTCAAAAACTAAAATAAAGAATTAAATCTAAAAAGAATGGTTTGTAATTAGGGCGGACTAATTAAATAAGTGTGGGGTTTTAACAAGATCAAGATATTAAGATTTGATTTCATTGTGACTTATTTTTCTCATATTAAAATTAAGTTCTTGAAATATACCTTCCTGAGAATGAAACTTCAATTACAGATGGCCATGTTTAAAAACAAACATAGTTTTCAGATTTGAAGATTGAATAATTAAAGTAAGGATTCGGTTAGATAAGAGTTAGAAACATTACTTATTATTTGAAGGATTATTGGACCTCCTTTTTATAGCTGGTATCAAAAATTTTTTAATGCCTCTTGGATGATCGATACTTAGGCTATCTAAACAAACATGTGGTTGAGAAAACATTAAAATCACTCAATTTTTTTGGAAATTATTTGTTCTTATAATTTCATTAATAACAAAATCTTTATAAGTACGTATAAATTTTACTTTATAATCTATTATTGGAATTTAAATACTCATATTTCATATAAAATCATACCAAGACCGTGATTTATATCTGAAATTTAATCTAAGATCATTTTTGTGTAATGTGTTTTTGATATTTATTGGCGTGAAAAAAATATATTTTGGGTGAATAAAAATAATTTATAAATACCTTGTTTTTCTGATTAGTTTTGATTTTTAACCACAACAACTTTAGGAAAGACTTAAATGAAAAAAATGATTTCAATCATAGGTATAACTTTAATATCATCACTTAGTTATGCCTCTGTTCAAAATAATATGAATCTGCGTTTAATTGGGGAGCAGTCTCTTAAAAGCATAAATTTATCAAGCAAAGATATTGATTATAATGGTCGTTGGTTTTTAAAAGATAAAAAGCATACGCTCAACTGGCAAGGAGGTCTGACTGTAACCTTTACAGGAACGTCTAATTTATCTATTGATTTGGAAGCAGGTAGTGATCAACATCCTGTTTATTATTCTTATAGACTATTAGAGAATAATAGTCAGAAATTTAAAAACACAACTAACTTAACTAAAATTAATTGCACACATGATAACACAATATTAAGTGTACAATATCAGAACCGTAACAAAAATCCTGTCGATATAAGTAATGATTTTTTACAGTTTAATACGGACCATGCAATTGAGCCGACATCAACATGGATTCAAGTTGATTCTGAACCTGCCATTCAGGAGGCCACATATACATTTGACGAGGGAATAGAGAAAGTTCAACCCCAAAAATTTTCTTCAAATGAACTAGCAAAAAATCATGTCCTTAATTTTACCATTTCAGCTAAAAATATTCCTTCAGATGCATGTGAAACTGTTTCACTGGTCAATCAAAACATACCTCCGGTTGAGAGTTGTAATGTTCCAGGAAATATTAAAACAAACATTAATGCAAAAGGTGATGCTAAGATTTCTTGGGATAAACAACAAAATGCGATTGCATATAAGATTTATAATCAAAGCGGCACTTCAATACTTCAAGAAAATAAGTCCACAAAATTCATTGATAGGTCAACAGAGGGAAAAACACCACCATTTGAATATCAGATACAAACTATTTGTCAAAATAAAGTATCTTCCAAATTGTCTGTTAAAATAAATGGCACATCACCAATAGATACACAATTTAAGAGAACTTCAATTGATAATACACCAAATCTCAATTATCAAGGGTTAGATAAAAACAAAACTTACACCTTAGAGCTGGTCAAATCAACTGAGGGTATGGAAGGTAGTTTAGTTCTTGATAAAATCAAAATGGATAGCTCTGCTAAGTTAATTCAAAAAAAATCAGCTAACTCAACTCCTATAAAAATAGAGGTCATAGGAGATTCTATTTCAGCTGGGTATTGTGATTTGAGAACTAGAAGTTCTGTCAAAGGTTGTGGAAGTGCAGATGGAACTTTTTTTGAAGATGGGACTTTAACCTATGGACCTATTTTAAGTCGTGCTTTTGGTTCAAATAACTGGTCAATAATTGCCGTATCTGGGATCGGTGTTGGTCCAGTGAGTGATACTCCTAAAATGATAGCTGAGTATCCCTATCAACAAGTGAATTGGGATGAGCAATATGCAACCAAATGGAATTTTCCAAACAAAATAGAGCCTGATTTAATTATTGTAAACTTAGGAACAAATGATTTTGATGTTGGTTATGGGGATGATCAGCCTTCTCCTTCTTCTTCTGCTTTTGTAAAAGAATTTAAAAATTATTATAAAAAATTAATGCAACAAGTTTTGACGGATAATCCAAATGCGCATGTGATTGCATTTCTTCCATTGCAAGGTACCACTGCTTATTATTCTCAAAAATGGAAAAATTGTTGGAAAGCCATTGAAAATGTTGTTCAAAATTTAAATAGCTCAAGAGTCTCGGTCTTTCCAAAAGATGGCTATGATCCAAGTGATAACTGGTTACCGAATGAACCCGATGGGTTTAAGTATTATGGTGATCAGGGTACACACCCAAATGTACTGGGACAGAAGGTCATTGCGAAGAAGCTTTGTGAGGCATATTCTAGCTTTAAAAACAGCGGGGGTAGGACATTTTACTGCAACCCAGATTTAATTAAGACTTCTTAACAAAAAACATCTTCAAATAAATTAACTTTAACTTAGAGGTCAAATGATTGAAAAGACAATATGGCTTATTGTCTTTTCTTAATTTATTGACGAACTAATCTCATTTGTTCAAGGTTAGAGTCATATTTATAATTTGCTCTTAATGGATTAATATCTAAACCACCTCTTCTGGTGTATCTTGCATATACTAGAAGTTTCTGAGGTTTAATCTCTTTCATAATATCCATATAAATTCTTTCAACACATTGTTCATGAAACTCATTATGATTTCTGAATGATATGATGTATTTAAGTAGGCCTTCACGATTTATTTTTGGTCCTTCATACTTAATAATTAAACTTCCCCAATCTGGTTGGTTTGTAATGAGACAATTGGATTTTAATAAATGACTGGTTATTGTTTCAGATGTTATTGTATTTGAATCGATCTTTAATTTACTTGGATTTATTTCATAATCATCTATTTCAATATCCAAATCGTCAATACATGTGTCATTTATTTGGTAGATGCTATGAACGTCATCAAATTTGTCTACGTGACTTGATTTGACTGAAACCACTCCTTTAACATTCAATTCCAAATCTTTTTGTAATGTATTGAGAACCTCCTTTTCATTAGCAAATTTTGTGTTGTTAAATGAATTGAGGTAGAGTTTAAAAGATTTTGATTCAATGATGTTTAGACTATTTGCATCAATTCGAAATTGCATGATTCTTACGACTGGTTTTCCTTTTGAATTCAACCAAGAGACTTCAAAAGCATTCCAAATATCGCATCCTTCAAATTGGTAATCTTTAGAAATATGAATTTCATCTCTTTTGGTTTGTCTTGGAATAGGAAAAAGTAGGCTAGGATCATATTGATCTTTATATGCAGATTTTTTTCCAAGTTCAGAATTGTCTAAAAGCATAGATTGATACCTTTTTAGTAATATGATACAAATTTATTTCAAGCATGATAGATGATTATTCTTTTAATGAAAAGTTTTAATAGAGAAACCAGGTTTTTAATTCAGGTTTAATCGTTCGTTTTTATAATTTTTATGTCATTTATAAAAGAAAATATGATTGATTGCTGTAAACTTCTTTTTTGAATTGAATATTAAGAAGCCCTAAACATTTAAATAAAATTGTGAATGTCATTTTAATGCAATTCAATATTAAAATTAACAAAAAATTTGACTATATAACTAGGGGTGATAAGCAAAATATGAACTTACTATTTAAAAAGGTTAAGCTTGACGAATTGACAATTAATCAAATTCAAAGCGATTATGATGCTGGAAAATATAGCATAGAAGATTTAACTAGGGCTTACCTTGAACAAATTTATTCAATAGATCAAGCAGGACCAAAATTAAATAGTATTATTCAAATAAATCCAGATGTTATTGAAGAAGCCAAAAAATTAGATAAAGATAGGGTAGTAGGAAGGAAAAAAAGTGTTCTACATGGTATTCCTATTTTAATAAAAGATAATATCTTGACTCAAGATAATATGGCTACAACAGCGGGTTCAGTTCTGTTAAAAAACCATTATGCTCAAGAAGATGCTAGTGTTATAAAAAGCTTAAGAAATGCGGGTATTTTAATTTTGGGAAAAACAAACTTGAGTGAGTGGTCAAGATTTCGTTCTACAAAAACATCAAGTGGGTGGAGTAGTCTCGGGGGACAAACCTTAAATCCCTATCAACTTGATATAACTCCGTCAGGCTCTAGCTCTGGTTCTGCGGTGAGTGTATCTTCTAATTTGTGCACTGTTTCTATAGGAACAGAAACCTTAGGCTCTATAATTTCTCCAGCTTCTGTTAATGGTATTGTTGGTCTTAAACCGACACTTGGATTAATTAGTACATCAGGTGTTATTCCTGTCGCTTCTACTGATACTCCAGGACCAATGGCAAGAAACGTAAGAGATTTATCCATTTTGCTGACTCATATGGTAACAAAATCAGAGTGCTTTAAAATAAGTGGAAAAAAAATAATTAATTATGAAGATTACTTAGACATTGATGCATTAAAAGGTGCTAGATTAGGTGTCAACCGTTCTTACACCGGGTACTGTGAACAAGTTGATACTGTTTTTGAAAAAGCTATTTTAAAATTAAAAGAGTTAGGAGCCATTATTATCGATCCTGTTTTCTCATCAAACGAGTCTGAGTTAAGACAAAAAGGATTTGAATTACTTTTATTTGATTTTAAAGAAAAGATGAATGCTTTTTTATCAAATAATCCAGAGATAAAGCCCAATAGTTTATCTGATTTAATCGAGCTGAACATAAAATACTGTGATGTTATTATGCCCACTTTCAAGCAAGAACTTTTTGAATTAGCTCAAATGAAAAGTGATATTGACTCCAAAGAGTATGAAGAAATTAAAAGACAGTGTTTTCACTTGTCGGTAGAAGAAGGTATTGATAAATTATTGAACATTCATCAGATAGATGCCATTATAGCTCCAACTTTAAGTGAAAAACCTCACAAGACAGATTTGGTTAACGGTGATATTCCTAGAATTAGTTGTGCAGCTTTGCCAGCATTTTCAGGAGGTGCTCATATTACTTTACCGATGGGATTTATTGACAAATTACCTGTTGGGCTTTCTTTTTTTGCAAATAGAAATCAAGATGCCAAATTAATAAGTTATGCTTATGCTTTTGAGCAGAATACTTTTTTTCGAAAAAAACCAAATTTTGAATTATGAGTTAAAAAGCCTATTTGGTTTTTAAAACCTCAATCATTTCCTAAAGCATATTCCAATTGATACCAAAATAGGAGCATTCGTCACATTTACGTTGAATGGAGAGTGATATCCAGTATAATCTTCCAACTTTTTTCTTATATCCATCAAATATAAATGAATTAATGTGCTTTTAAAAAAATAAGCTAAGTTTTTTAACACAAAGGCTGTTAAAAATTTATCGAATAAATTTTTTATTATCAATCTTTTAAATAACAAAACTTTTGGAGGTTTTAATGTTTTTTCATATTACAGCAGATGAAAGAATGCATGATATTTTAATACATAAAAATAATAGAAATAAGAAAAATGTCATGAATGCTTGGGATTGGATTTTTCTTCATTACGGGCCTTATCTTGATATAGAAGATGAGAATTCACTAGATAGTTATATGAATTGGTTAGATAAATTTTATGAGCCTCAAATAAGTCCGCATCGTAAAGAAAATTCATATTCAGATATATGGAAAAACAAATTTCAGTCTATCAATAAGAAACTTAAACAAGCATTGAAGCAATCTGACATAAAAGTAATTATTTGGATGGAGGAAAACTCACGCAGCAATCCTCTTTTGTTATGTTATCTGGCAACACTATCCGATTGCAAAAATGTTTATTTAATAGATGAAAACCAAGTTAAAAATAATATCTTTAAAGGTCAAAAAAAATCAGCATATCTTGAATATAATTGGTGTGAAAATACCCTTAATAAGGCTGTTGAGATGAGTATAAAAGTTAGTCAAGAAGACATATTAATGTATAGAAAATTATGGAAAAACATATGGGTGACTCCTGATTTAATGCGGGTATATGCCAAAGGACAATTAACTAATGAAAAATTATCTTATTATGACGAGAAAATATTAGATTGTTTAAAGTTTGAAATGCAAAAGGTGCCTATAAAAAACCCAAAATTAAATCTTGTTTCTCAACCCAAAAAACTACATGAATACGTCCCTTTAGGGGATGTTTATGGTTCAGTCATGAGAAAGTATTTTTTAGGTGATATTGCTATTATAAATCGTTTAATTTATCTCATAGACATAGGAAAAATAAACTACGAGGTGTATGGTGACTTTAATGTCCATACAACATCTTTGTATCATCAAATGCTTGATAATTATTGGATCTCTTTAAATTAAATTTCTATAATTGAAAAATAATCTATTACTCCTATTGGTTTCTTTTTTTATTTTCTATCTTAAAAAGAAACCCTAACGATAAGATTAGATTAATCTATTGTTTTTTATAAAATTACAATAGATTAGATTTTTGTTATGTTGCATCATAACTTTTGCTAATCATTGAAATAATATAAAATTTAATTATTTGGAGAAAATTATGAAGCTTCGTGCTATTTTTTTTAGTATCTTAACTCTTTTCGTCGGTTTTTTGTCGACTCAGACGTTTGCTGAAGGACATTCTGAAGCAGAACCCATGCAAGTGACTGTCAGTATCTTGCCACAAAAATATTTCTTAAATGAAATTGGTGGTAAATATGTAAAAGTAAATGTTATGGTGCCACCAGGAGCAGAGCCTGCAGATTATGAACCAAAACCTTCACAAATGACTGAGTTATCAAAGAGTAAACTTTATTTTTCAATTGGAGTCCCTTTTGAGAAAAGCTGGTTAAATCGTTTTCAAGGTGCCAATCCTGATATGAAAATTATCAAGACTGAACAGGGTATTGAAAAAATGCCTCTCGCTTTTGATGATGAAGGTAATCGTATCCCAACATCAAAAGGTTTGATGGATCCACATGTTTGGTTATCGCCTGCACTAGTTAGAATTCAAGCAATGAATATCAGAGATGCATTGTCAGATGCTGATCCTTCGCATAAAGAATACTACCGACAAAACTATATGAAATTTGCTAAGAAAATTAATTCTATTGATGAGCAGCTAGTAAATATCATGTCAGGTATACCTGCCTCTGAAACAAGTTTTATTACGTTCCATCCAGCATGGGGTTATTTTGCTGCAGATTATGGATTACACCAACTTCCGATTCAAGTTGAAGGTAAAGAAGCTGATATGAAACACCTTCAAAAGTTAATTGATTATGCAAAAAAAGAAAATATAAAAGTTATTTTCATGGAGCCACAGTTCTCCAAAAAACAAGCTAAAGTAATAGCCAATGCTATTGGTGGCAAAGTTATTGCTATAGATCCATTAGCTGAAGATTGGGGCAAGAATTTAGTTTCAATTGCAGAAACATTTAAAGCCACAATGAAATAAGATGTAGTGAGAATATAATGGAAAACATCATAGATGTTAAAGGTTTAAGTTTTGCTTACAATACTGATTTAATCTTAAAAGATGTTTCCTTCCAATTATACAAAGGGGACCGAGCAGTTTTGCTTGGTCCTAATGGCGGAGGAAAAACAACTTTAATTAAATTATTGCTAGGTATTGAGGATGGCTTTCGTGGAACCATCAAAGTATTTAATCAAAATCCGGGAGGATCGCCAAACTTAATTGGTTATGTCCCTCAACATCATCAAATTAAACCCATTTTCCCAATTAGAGTTAGTGACGTGATTTTAATGGGCGCTACTAAAAAGCAAATCAAAAATAAAAAGAGTTAATTGATCAATTAGATTATGTTTTGGATATTTTAGAAATAAAAGATTTAAGACAATACATGTTTTCTGAGTTGTCTGGTGGACAGCGTCAAAGAGTTCTAGTAGGAAGAGCTTTAATGGGTAATCCCAAATTACTTTTTCTCGATGAACCTACGAGCAATGTTGATCCAAATATGACGGCTTGTTTTTATAAGATTTTAGCCAAGTTACCAAAAGATATCACTATTTTAGTTGTAAGTCATGATTTAAGTGTTCTCAGTCACAACATTAATCGAGTTTTTGGAGTAAATCAGACCATGAATATTCAAAATTCAGCTAAGTTAACGCCTGAAATGTTAGATCATTTATATGGTATGAATTGTCACCATTTATCTATTAAAGATGAAACAATAGTACCCACACCATGTGAGCCGTCGTTATGATTGAGTTATTAGGATATAATTTTATTCAACATGCTATTTATGCAGGAATTTTAGTGAGTATTGCTGTTGGGATAGTGGGCGTTTTAGTTGTAATTAATCGACTTGTTTTTCTTTCTGGTGGAATTGTGCATACTGCGTATGGTGGAGTAGGGCTTGCATTTTTTGTAGGTAGCTCTTCAGTTTTGCCCATCACACTTATTTTTACCTCTCTAAGCGCTTTACTATTAGGTTTTATAACGATAAAAAAGACTGGCTTTATTGAAGTGTTTATTGGTCTTATTTGGTCATTTGGAATGGCGCTGGGCATCATTTTTATGGCACTTACACCCGGATATACGGCTGATTTATCTAGTTATTTATTTGGAAGTATTTTAACTATACCTAAAAGCTCTATTTATTTAATGTTAGTTTTGACTTTCATCATTGTGATTTATACAATTTATAATTACCGTTCTTTAGTGCTCATGGCTTTTGATCCTGAATTTGCAAAAAGTAAAGGGATTAAAATTCGAAGAATATATTTTACCTTGCTCGTGTTAATCGCTATTACCAGTGTCATTATGGTTCAAGTGGTAGGCATCATTATGGTTATTGCCTTGTTAACTATGCCTGCATATTTAGGCTCACAATATGCTAAATCAACAGCGGGCATGATGATTCATAGTATTTTATGGTGTCTTTTCTTTACACTGGTTGGTCTTATTGTCTCTTTTTATACGAACTTGCCGTCAGGTGCTACTATTGTCTTGGTTGCTTCAGTTTGCGTTGGTTTAAATTTTTTAATAAAAACTTTGTTACAAAGAAATCGTATAAAACTAAATTAACTTTATTGATTAATTGGCAAAAAAGTATTGCTATATATTCATATTTTACTTTTTTGCCATGAATTTAATTTATATGTACTTCATTAGTTTTAATTCTTTTAATATTCAAAAGAATTAACTCCTCTAACCAACTTGAAACGGGTTTGATCTTTAGTCCCAGTTCAATAGCTCTACTGTTATTACAAGTTAAATCCTGCTCAGCATCAAATTCAAGATGAAAAGTGATACTCGGATCATTTTTATCTAATATTTGAGCTTTTTTATGGGTATGATGTTCAATGGTATTTATGACATTTTGTATTTTTATATTATCTGAAGGGGCTAAATTAATCGCTCCTTGAAAATCAACAGATGATAAATTTGCTAAAGCTTTTCCAATATCATATTCATGGATGACAGATAACCTTGCTTCAGGGTTATTTAAAGAAAAAGCATGATTATGATAGATTGCCTCTATAAGATTATAAAGTCTGTTTGTATAATCATTAGGGCCAAGCACTAGAGGAACTCGAGCAGCAATAACGGGTACTTGTTCATTTTGTAAGAAAATTGCCTCAGCAGAGCGCTTTTCTGTCTGATAGCATGTATCTTTTTGATCTACAGGTGTAAAAGTATATGGGTTAAAATTATCTTCGGTCATTTGGAAACCATAATCATAAACCGAAAAGGTAGATGTAAAGATGATTTTTTTTGCTCTATTTTCTAATGCATTGAGGGTTTTTTGGGCATCGCTAGCATTGAAGCAAATTTGATCATAAATAACATCCCAATTTTGTCCCAGTTCTTGAATAGTTGATAAAAAGTTTTCTTTGTCTTCTTTTATATAATTTAAATTAGGGTGCGCTATTTGATTTGAGATATTTCTTGATATGACGGTGACTTCGTTGTTTTGTGATAGTAATTCTTTCACAAGAGAACGACCAAAATACTTGGTTCCACCTAAAACTAAAATATTCATGTGAGACTCCTAATGTTCAAAGACTTATAAATAAAAATTATCTGTTTGTCATTAAAACTAACAGACTTTGTTATGCCTGTATAATATTAAAAAATTATGGATATGGTGCTTTCGTTTATTCAATTGAGATCCATACATTAAATTTTATTTCAAGATTTTTATATTTAGTTAATTTCATAAAATAAAGGTTTTCTTCAGTTGGGAAGGAGTTTATGTGTTAAATTATAAAGTGAAATATCTTTAGATATTTGTATTATAAATCCTTTGTCTCTATAATCTTTTTTTTATAAATAAATCGTTTAGTGGTACTTAATTTTATGGCAAACACAGCACACGCTCTACACATCCTTGTAAAGCATAAAGAAAAGGCAGAAACAATTTTAAAAGAGCTTGAAAAAGGCGCAAAATTTCATCTTTTAGCCAAAAAATATTCTATATGTCCTTCAAGTAAAAAAGGAGGAGATTTGGGGGAGTTTAAACGAGGTCAAATGGTAGCTCAGTTTGATAAAGTCTGTTTTACTGGAGAAATTTTAAAACCGCATTTGATTAAAACAAAGTTTGGTTGGCACATTGTTAAAGTATTATATCGAACGTAGGTTGTTATTAATTGCTTTTAAATGAATTTAATAGCTGAATTATTTTTTATTTGTGTAAAATATGGCTTGTTTGCATTTTAAATATAATCAGTCTTTCTTTATATAATTGTTTTTTGTAAAAGTCGTTTTAATTGAATGACTTTGGTTTTATTTTTTAAATAAAACTACATTTCGTCTGTTCAAGGATTTACTCAATGAAAAAATATATTTTCCCTTTGTTTTTGGGAGGCATATCCCTTGGTTTAACAGAGTTCGTGATGATGGGTATTTTACCTCAGTTATCGCAATCTCTAAAAATTACGATTCCTGAAGCTGGGCACCTAATCAGTATATATGCTTTGGGTGTAGTAGTAGGTTCACCACTGCTTGTTATTTTTTCGAATAAATTTTCACCTAAAAGTATTTTAATTTTCCTTGCTGCTTTTATTGCTATTTCAAATAGTTTATCAGCTTTATCCACTAATTATCACTTAATGCTCTTGGTTCGTTTTTTATCTGGTTTACCACATGGTGCATTTTTTGGGATAGGTGCGATTGTTGCAATCAAATTGTCTCCAAAAGGAAAAGGATCGGCAGCTATTGCTATGATGTTTGCTGGTTTAACCGTTGCAAATCTAATGATGGTTCCTGTTGGAACATCTATAGCGATTCATTTTTCATGGCATTATGTTTTTTTAATGGTAGGTTTGCTTGGTTTTTTTACGGTTATGAGCGTGGTTTACTTTATACCTAATATAGATAAATTGGAAACTAAAGGATTGAAAGAGGACTTAAAATTATTTAAAAAGTTAGATATATGGGTATCTCTCGCAATTGTTTCATTTGGATGTGGTGGAATGTTCGCATGGTACAGTTATATTGCGCCTTTAATGATACATGTGACTAAAATTTCAGAAATTTATATTCCCTATATTATGGCCTTAACAGGTTTTGGAATGTTAATGGGTGTTATTGTCGGTGGAAAAATATCTGATAGGTTAGATCCCATTAAAAGCACAATTTATCTTTTGATAGGATTAATTGGTTGTTTACTGATGGTATACTTTTTTCGCAATTCAAAATCATTTCACTCATGTTAACCTTTTTGACAGGGGCATTCGCATTTGCTCTAGCTTCGCCAATTCAAATGATTTTAATTAATACGTTTAAAGGATCAGAAATGCTGGGTTCTGCTTTGGCTCAATCAGGCTTTAATATCGCTAATGCCCTAGGTGCTTTTCTCGGTGGGTTACCTCTTGCATATCATTATTCGTATAAAAGTCCGGAAGTTCCTGCAATAGGTATTGCCATTTTGGGCATGTTATTGGTTATTTTTTTGGGACAACTTAAAAAAAATCATTCGTTGAATTCACAAGAACTAGTTGAATCATATTAGTTTTTTTTTTATTATACAGACTAATTCTCAGGGCGGGGCGAAATTCCCCACCGGCGGTATTAGTTTTTAGCTTAAGCCCGCGAGCGCTTTTCTTTTCTAGAAAAGGTCAGCAGATTTGGTGAGATTCCAAAGCCGACGGTTATAGTCCGGATGAAAGAGTATTAAATATATATGTTTTAAGCATTAAGCTTCAAACATCATATTCCATATGTATAAAATAACAATTAAATAGTTGTTGTTTCGCCCTGATTCATTTGATATTTAATATAGGAAATTATTAATATGAGTCAATCTTTACTATCTCAATTTGGTACAGCTACTGAAAGAGTCAAAAAAGCAATTTTAGCAATTAAAAATGGCGAGGGTGTTCTCGTTGTTGATGATGAAAATCGTGAAAATGAAGGTGACTTTATTTTCTCAGCAGAAACTCTTACAGAAAAACAAATGGCTTTAATGATAAGAGAAGGATCAGGTATTGTGTGTCTTTGCCTAGAAGAAGAAAAAGTGAATCAATTAGGCTTGCCTATGATGGTTGAACACAATACCAGTACAAATAGAACTGGTTTTACTGTATCTATAGAGGCTGCTCAGGGTGTTACCACAGGTGTATCTGCAGCAGATCGCGTTCAAACCATTAAAACAGCTATCAAAGAAGATGCGGTTCCTTCTGACTTGAATAGGCCAGGACATGTATTTCCTTTAAAAGCAAATGCGGAAGGCGTTCTAGCAAGAAGAGGACATACAGAAGCTTCAATTGATTTGATGAAACTTGCGAATCAAAAACCATATGGTGTCTTATGTGAGATGACAAACCCTGATGGTACAATGTCACGCTTACCTGAAATTATCAATTTTGCAGAAAAAAATAACATGATAGTTTTAAGTATTGAAGATATTGTACAGTACTTAACTGAAGAAGCAGTTTTATCGTGCGCTTAAGTTTGCAATTTTGACAGAAACTTTTTATGTATTGAAAAATCAACAGCTTAAAAAAATAAGTTTCAAGTAAATATCTTTGAAATTGGAAAATCTCATTAACTTATATTATACCTATTAAGTAAAAGTTAATTTAATAGAGGGCTGTTTATGAAAATCCGTAATTTTGTTTCTTCTTTTATCTTTGTTTTATTTACAGGTCTATTTTCGTTTACTTCACTTGCCCATCATTGCAGTGGTGATTATGACAAAGATAAGAAGTCGATTGATAAAGAAGGAAGTGTTGATAAAACAGAAAAAAATGAGTAAGAGGTTATCTTACTCATTTAAATCTAATATCTTGAGGAAGCTTCTTTGTAATCATCAGTCATGATACAGTAATTCCCAACACCTGTAACATTAGAAACGTATCCGTTTTCAATAAAGAATGTTGTCTTACAATAATGACGGTAATGATCTCCGCCAGTCGTATAAGCAGGTGTTTCTGTTACGATTTTTCTATCACCCTCCCAACGAACTTCTTTTTTAGCAGGATGAACTTCAACTGGTGTTACACCACTTTGATCATAAATATAGATAAGCTTTTCCTGTTTATTACCAGTTTTTACAATTCTAGAGGGCACACTCCAATTGGGAACGGAAGTTAACCTCTCCTTAGGTGCACCTATCCAAGATCTAACCGCTTGATCGTAATTTTCTCTTGTAGCACAACCTGTCAAAATTAGAGCTAAAAATAAAAAACTTAATATTTTCTTCATAATATTTTCCGTTATATTTTTTGAATATAGATATACTAGTACAAAAATTTACACTTTCCCAAAATTCAAATTAACTTGATTCTTGAGATGTCCTTAATATTTTTTATTGTTATTATTCGTTAATATTGTATTTGATTACAATTATTGTTGAAAGGTATTTTTGATTTATGGATATTAAAAATGATCATGTTTTCCATTTAGGAGTCAACAAAGCAAGTTTGAAAGGTGCAAGAATAGCGATTCTTCCAGGTGATCCTGCCCGGGCAAAAAAAATATCAAGCAAATTAAATAGTCCATCTTTTATAAATCACTCAAGAGAGTTTTGTGTTTATACGGGCTTTATTGAAAATACCCCAATCATTGTTTGCTCAACTGGCATCGGAGGCCCTTCAACATCAATTGTTGTAGAGGAGCTAGCAACCCTAGGAGTTAATTCATTTCTTCGAGTTGGAACAACAGGGGCCATTCAACCTCATATATCAGTTGGTGATGTGATTATTACAACAGCATCAATTAGATTAGATGGCGCTAGTAAACATTACGCACCACTTGAGTATCCTGCTGTTTCAGATTTTTATATATTAAGGGCAATGGAAGAGGCTACGAAAGAATTGAACATAAATTGTCATATGGGTATAACTGCGTCATCAGACACGTTTTATCCTGGTCAGGAAAGATATGATACTTTTTCTGGATATATTATTAAAGATTATGTAGGCTCCATGGAGCAATGGAAAAATTTAAGAGCTTTAAATTATGAAATGGAATCAGCGACATTATTAACGATGTGCTCATCTCTTGGTTTAAGAGCGGGTTGTTTATCTGGCGTTTTGGTTAATCGTAATAGTGATGAAATACCTTCCAAAGATATGCTTAATCAAATAGAAGAGCAAACAATAAATGCGATTATAAAGAGTACAAAAAATTATATAAAGATGAATATAACGTGATTAGAAAACTCAAGATTGTAATCAATTACTCAAAGGGTAAACAAACGATTATGTAAAAGGTATTAATAAATATTTATTCAATCTTTTGAATTACTCGGTTAATTATTTTTTTATTATTCTTGGATAAATTAACTTTAGGCTATGAATAATACACACTAAGTTTAAAGGTGTGTATTATTCTAATCGATCTAAGTTAAAGTTGGTTTTAATGTTATCCATTTAAAGTTTTTATTTTTAAATACTGCCAGAAAATCAAAGTATTTATAATGATTACCATGACAATGATTAAAGCAGGTAAAGTAATAACCAAATTATATTTAAGAGTACTCATTAAAATTGTTGAACCAAATGTAATGAGCATGAACCCAAAACTGAATATAGATGAAGTAGTCGACTTATCAACTGCTATTGTCATAATTTCAGATGTTGTTGTCGTAAATATCAGTGGCAACCCAAGAAAGATTATGGATGTCGCCAAAAAAAACATGATTGGATTGGTTGGTTTATATGCAGAAAAATAAATTAAGATAAAAGCACCTAAAGTTACAATACATGCTCCTAAGACATATAATGTTATGTGGTGTAGATATTTAGTTATTTTTCCTGTGATGATATTACCTATAAAATATGAGATTGTAATAAAAATAGCGTGATGTGAATAACTTATAGGGCTCATATGAAAGTTAGTAGACGATATGATAGGTGAAGATGAATAAATAACATAAATGATAGATGTAGTCATCCCTGCGATTAAAATATGCAAATATATTTTAGAATTCTGAAAAACATTTTTATATTGTAGAAAGATATTATTTAAATTAAATTTTAATCTGGATGATTTATTTAATGTTTCAGGCATGGTTTTTATTAATATTAATAAAACAAGATTGTATATCAATTGAAATACAAAACAATATCTCCAATTTAAATGTTCAGTTAACTCACCACCAATATAAAGGGCGATACCTGGAACTATAGCAAAGGCACATGATGTATATGCAGTGATTTGTCTAGCCTTACTATCCCTAAAACAATCATTTATTAAAGTAAAAGTCATATTTAGGCCGCATCCTGCCCCAATAGCCATTATTATTCTACCGATGATTAAAAACTCAAAATTATAGGATATTACACACAATAGTGAGCCAAGTGTCGAGATAGATAATCCAGCTATAATTGCCTTTTTTCTACCAAAACTATTGGATATTGGACCATATAATATTTGACTAATTGCATAACCAAATACAAAGGCTGTAATAACAAATTGGACTTTATTTACTGGAATAAAAAAAGATGATGCTACTTCTGGTAAAGAAGGCATAATTATGGACGCACCAACGCTAGCTAAAGAAATTAATAATATCAATATAATTATTGAAATTTCATTCTTGTTGTTTTCAGTTTTCATTTATTTTCTCTATTTTCTTTTAGTAAAATTATTCTAAAATAAATTTTTTTGTAATAGAATTTGATTATTATTAATAATTTATTAATATTAAGTTAATGGTTAGGGTGTTAAAACTAGCAAAAATATTTTAAATTAGGCCAAATATTGCTTTAACAAAGAACCATAATTCGATGCATACTATTAATGGAAATAAAAAATCATGCAGAAAATTAATTTTTCTATCAAACAAATAGAGTGTTTTTATAAGGTGGCCATGACCAAAAGTCTTAAAATGGCAAGCAACCAATTATTTATATCTCCTCCAGCTGTATGGAAACATATTAAAAACCTAGAATTACAATGTGGTGAGGATTTATTTATTAAAACGGGCATAAAATTAGAGTTAAGTGACTTCGGTCGGTTATTATTATTAGAAGCGAAAAAATTTTTAACGGAAACTCATAGTTTGAATAATTGTATCTCTTCTCTTTCAAAAAAATCGTTCGAGCCTATTCGTATTGCATTTCTAAATTCATTCCAAAATATTATATTTAATTTAATTCAACCGTTTATAGAAAATAACCCTAGTATCCCTTTTGAATTATCAAATGAAAGATGGGCTGACTGTAATAACATATTAGAAGAAAAAAATTTTGATTTTGTTATTACGGCAGATCCACCATCAATAAAAAGTGAATATAAATATAAATATTTAGGTACTGTAGATTATGGCCTTTTTTGTTCCAGTAAGCATATTTTAAAAGATGAGTTAATCAATAATATAGCAAACTTGGAGAATGAAACCTTCGTTACAACTAGATCAACCTCATTACCGCAAAAAAACAAAATAAGTTAATTCAAAGTTGGAGAGTTAAAAAAAACCTATATATGTTGACTCTTTTTTAGCCATTAGAGAAGCCGTGTTGGCAAATATGGGCATTGGACTCATCACTACGTTTATGGCTGAGGAAGATGTTATTGCTAAAAAACTTTATGAAATACCATTAGATCTTGGAGATTTAAAATCTGAAATTTTTTTAATTTACACATCTCTTGAGTTTCAAAAAAATAGCCATGAAATATTTTACAACTACTTCAATCTTAACAATTGAACCCTCTCATACTGAATGATTCATAATCATTGGAGATAATTATGTTAAGTCTCTTATGCAAACTTTGGTTGAATACAAACAAGAATATAGCATGCATAATCATTTTTAATTTAAACATTACTAAATTTATAAACTGTTTTTTATTAATATTATTAAATAATACTTTTTATTGGTCGTTATATATATAGGCTTCTATTATTCATGTGAAATCTTATGCGATATATAAATTTAAGTATACCTTCGTTATTAATTCTTTTATTTTCCTTTGAAATATTAGCAAAATCATACATTGAAAAAAGGAAAGAATTAGATGATATGAGTACCCAAACCATTGAACTTTTATCAAAAAATAATGCCACAGCTGAACGTGAATTAAAAACTGCTTTTGGATATGCTGTTTTTGATAACTCAAATGTAACTGTTTTATTTTTTGGTGGATCTAGTGGTAAGGGGGTGCTTTACAATAATAAAACTAATCAAAGAACTTACATGAAAATGGCTGGAGCCAATTTAGGTGTTGGCTTGGGTGTTAAAAATATTAGAATTGTATTTATTTTCTTATCCAAAGAAGATTTTATAAAGTTTAAGGATAATGGGTGGGTTGGAGGCTTACAAGCTGATGCAACTGCTAAGTCCAAGAATAAAGGTGGAGCTAATGATGTGCAAACAGATATGTCAGGTGTTCAAACTTATGTAATCACTAAAAAGGGGGTTGCACTTCAAGTTTCTCTTGAAGGCGCTAAATACTGGAAAGATGATGCTTTAAATTAGTTGCAATTTTATAAAAATCAAACAAGTCCTTGCATAAAATTAATAAGACTTAAAGCTATCAAATTAGGTTTTTTTTAACTTACCTTGCCAAAGTAATAACCAACTCCTGACTCTGTTGTAATTAAGGGTTGTATGGAGCAGTTTTTTAACTTTTTCCTTAGTTGGCCAATATACACTCTGAGATACTGCACTTCATCGCTAAAGGTGTTGCCCCATACTTCTTTTAATAACTGATTTTGAGTTATGATTTTTCCTTTTTGCTGGAACATGTAGTGCAGAATTTGAAATTCTTTCTTGGATAGATGGATGACCTCATCATCTATTTTGACTTCATGTTTTTCAATGGACATGCTTAGATTTGCAATTGAAAACTTTGAATCATTTTGTATTGATTCAGTTGATTTTGAAAGAGAAATATGTCGATTTATTCGAGCAATTAATTCAGGAGTGTCAAATGGTTTTTTGATATAATCATTAGCGCCAGAATTTATAGCTTGAACAATTTCATCTGTTTGGTCTCGAGCTGATAAAACAATAATAGGTAGTTCAGGATAGTTTTTTTTAAACATAACAAGTAAATCTTGACCATCTATGTCTGGTAATCCTAAATCTAATAATATTAAGTCGGGATGATCTTCGTTACAAAGTCTTAAGCCTTCTTTACCATTTGGTGCCAAATATACATCAAAACCAACAACTAGTAGAGTTTTATTTATATAACGTCTTATTTGAGGTTCATCATCAATCAACAGTATTTTTTTCATTATTTTCAGCTCTCAGTTGAATCGTAAATGTATTCATACCAGACATGCTATTAGCTGATACTTTTCCATCATGTGCGCTTATAATTTCTTTTACTATAGCTAATCCTAATCCACTTCCAGCACGCTGTAAATCAGATTTTCGAACTTGATAAAAGTAATCAAATATTTTTGTTAGTTCATGTTTTTCTATTGGATTACCTTGGTTTGATATTGAGATAAATGCATCATAATTATTTGACCAAATTTTAATCTTTATTTTTTTACAATTTAATGAATATTTAACAGCATTATCTAATAGGTTAAAGAGAGCTTGTTCAAAAAAACTAGTATCAATCTTTATCTTAAAAATATTTTTCACTGTAATTTCTAATTGAAATTCTGGATAACGTTTCTTAAAAATAGTACAAATCTTTTTTAAATACGATTGAGTATTTACTTTCTCGAGTTTTAGAGAGCTCGTTTTGTTCTCAAGTTTAAGCATATTTAACATATTGCTTGTTTGAAACTCGAGTCTCTTTGCCTCTTCTTGTGCAATTTGAACAAATTCCAAGCGGTCATTTTTATCCAATGAATCATAAAGTGTTTCTAATGAGCTTAAACTCCCAATTATTGATGAAAGTGGAGTTTTTAAATCGTGTGATAGAGAGGATAAGATTAAATTTTGCATTGATTTTTGCTTTAATATCAATGTATCTTCATCAGCAATTTTTTTTCTAAGGACGATGCTAATTTGAGAACACATATTTAAAAATAATTTTTTATCATATTTCATAAAATTATTTTTTTCCAAGAGGCTGTTTAATTTAACACCAATTATGCCAATTTTTCTATTCTCAATTGAAATGGGCATTAAAAAATAATTAATTGAAAAAATATTATTTTGTGTAGAAAACCCACAATCAACCTGATTAGAGAATGCATATCGAATAGGGGTAATTAGTTGGGAGCTGATTTTCTTTAAGCTTTCTTCTTTTAAATGAATATGATCCGACGACTCAATAAAAAAAGTCTCGTAATCAAAATATAAATCTAGTGGCATTTCTATTAAATCACTTTGAGATTCAAAGTCTGTTTGATTTAAATATTTTGAAAAGTTATATAGCTTTATTAATGTACTTTCTTTTTTTGAAGAATTTGAATTGCGAACTTTGTGAATGATGTTAGTCGAATAATAATAAATGATACTGCCATAAAAACAAAAAATGAAATAACTTGCTCAATTGAAGCAAGACTGAATGATAGTTTCGGGCTAAGAAACATATAGTAGTATGATCCTAAGGCTATTAATGTTGCAACTAGTGAAGGCAAAAATCCATACAAATAAGAACATAACATTAATAATAAAATTAAAATCATAGAGGCATCGGTAATCCTAATAATTTCTAAAAAAGGAGAAATTAAAAAACAAAATAGAAAGATAATTAGAAAAGACTTCATGCTTCTCTTTTGGATGTCACTTAAGTCAATTAATGATAAATACTGTGAGAGCAATGATACAGAGTTGCTTTTCATGTTTTTTAAGTGAATTTGGATTTCTCCAGCATTTTTTAAAAAACGATTTAGCTTTGTTATAACAAACCATTTATTCCAAAAAACATATTTAGGGTAATTTAAAACAATATCAGTAATATTTTTAAGCTTCGCATAATTTAATAAGTCAAGATAATAATTTGAAGAACTAATATGATGTACTTCAAAACCTAAATCATTGGCTTTTTTTTGAATATTTAATTCCAGTTGAATATTATTTTTATGATTTTTAACTATTTTCTCTATAAATAAAATTTGAATTTTGGAGTTTTTAGTATTAAATAAGTTGGCGTAACTTAATAGTAACTCTTCATTAAAGTCTTCATATGAAAAACAGATTAAAATATTATTTTGATAATCTTTTTCGGACATGCATGAACCCAATGTTTATACAATAATTTTTAGTATATATGATTAATCAACGAATTAAATATATTTTAATTCGTTGATTAGACCCTTATTTTTCATTTAATTTTAACAATGCAATATTAAGTTTCAATACATTGACATAATTTGGATTTAAAAATCCTTGAATTTCATGAGTATGAATTAACTCTATTATGCTATCTATAGGAATATTATTTTCCTTTGATATTCTAGGAGCCTGATAAAGGGCTGCCTTTACAGAGATATTAGGATCTAGACCACTTCCAGAGGCAAAAACCAATTCTTCAGGTATTTTTTTATTATTACCATTTAATTTATGTAAATCAGCAATTCTTTGTTTTAATTCTTTTACAAGCTTATTACTATTAGGCGCAAGATTAGAGCCACCAGTTGCTAAAGTATTATAATCTGATCCGGAAGGGCGAGATTGGAATAAACTTTGATTACTTGAAAAGTTTTGGCCTATTAAGCTAGATCCAATTACTTTTTGATTTTTATATAATAAAGAACCATGTGTTTCTTTGTAAGCAAGGAGATTTCCACCTAGCATTATTAAACCAGGATAAATTATTCCTAATAAAAACGTGAAAAATATTAAACTTAAGATAGAAAATTTGATGTAATTAAACATAATAAGCACCTATAAAAAATTTATACTTGTTAAGAAAATATCTATAATCTTAATTGCAATAAATGGAACTAAAATACCACCAAAACCATATTTAATTAGATTGTTTTTCAGAAGCTTTTGGGGGTTTAATGTTGAAGATTTAACTCCAACAAGTGCTAAGGGTATTAGAGCAATAATTATAAGAGCATTAAATATGACTGCTGATAAAATAGCACTGTTAGGAGAGCTTAGATGCATAATATTTAATTCTTTCAGAGCTGGTAACGTAAGAATAAATAATGCTGGTATAATAGCAAAATATTTTGCAACATCATTTGCTATACTAAACGTTGTTAGGGCTCCTCTAGTAATAAGAATTTGTTTACCAATCTCAATGATTTTGATCAGTTTAGATGGATCTGAATCAAGATCAAGCATATTTCCTGCTTCTCTTGCTGCAGAAGTACCAGATGCCATTGCTACGCCAATATCAGCTTGAGCCAGTGCGGGTGCATCATTTGTTCCATCACCACACATGGCAACAACTTTTCCTTCTTTTTGCACTTCTTTGATATAATTAAGTTTATCTTCAGGTGATGCTTGAGCAACAAAATCATCAACGCCAGCTTCTTTAGCAATAGCAGCGGCTGTAAGGGGGTTATCACCAGTTACCATCACTGTTTTAATCCCCATTTTTTTAAAGTTAAAAACTTTTCTTTAATACCTGGTTTTATTTGGTCTTTTAAGACAATTACACCTAAAATATTATTATTTTTCATAACAGCTAGGGGAGTTCCTCCATCTGAAGCTATATTTTCAACTATGCTCTGTAACTCACTTTCATCAAAGTCATTATTGTTTTTTTTATGTTCTTCAATTATCGCATTTACAGCGCCTTTTCTTAGTTTTTGATCTAAATAATCTATGCCACTAATCCTTGTGAATGCTGAAAACTCGATGAAACTCATTTTATCTGTAGGGATAATTTCATCGGTGATTGAGAAATTGTTTTGTGCTAAAGATACAATAGATCTACCCTCGGATGTTTCATCTTTAAAAGAACATAAATATGAAACTTGAACTAATTCGTCTATCGAATTACCTTTTAAAGGAATAAATTGGGTAGCATACCTATTACCAACTGTTATAGTCCCTGTTTTATCTAGTAGCAATATGTCAGCGCTACCAGCAGCCTCAATAGCTTTTCCAGATAAGGCAATAACATTATGTTTCAATAATCTATCCATGCCAGATATACCTATAGCTGAAAGAAGACCAGCAATTGTTGTCGGTATAAGTGTCACAAAAAGGGCAACAAGCATTATGATAGATAAAGAAGAATTGTAATATCGCGACATGCCAAAAATAGCTATTATGGCCACTATAAAAATTAAAGTTAGTCCAGATAATAAAATATTCAAAGAGATTTCATTTGGACTTTTTAATCGTGAAGATCCTTCTACAAGCGCTATCATTTTATCGATGAAATTCTCACCGGGGTTTTTTGTAATTTTAACGATAATTTCATCTGAAAGAACAAGTGTTCCGGCTGTTACAGCACAGTTATCAGAACCACTTGATTTTATGACAGGTTCTGACTCACCTGTAATAGTCGACTCATCGATAGAAGCACATCCTTCAACAACATCTCCATCACAGGCAATTAAATCACCTTTTTTAACAAATATTAAATCACCAACTTTTAACTCCTCTGCATTAACTTTACTTGTTTCAAGTGTAGTTTCATTAATAATTTTATGTGCAATAAGTTCCTGTTTGGTTGATTTTAATGTTTCAGCTTGAGCTTTACTTTTACCTTCAGCAATACTTTCAGAGAAGTTAGCAAATAAAATAGTAAACCACAGCCAAATAACACAAGCTGAATCAAAAGTAGTTGCAACATTATGTAAAATATTATTAAACAATATTAGGGTACAAAGTATTGTAACTAAAAGAACACAGAACATAACTGGATTCTTGTACATTTTATAGGGGTTACATTTAAACAATGACTCAACAACTGCTGGTAATAATATTTTTTTATTAAAAATTGATTGATTATTGGTATTCATAAAATGCCTCCTTAGTATGAAAAATTATCAAGCAATGGGCCAATGGATAGAGCAGGAAAAAAAGTCAGTGCCCCAATAACCACTATTGTAAATAACAATAAAATTGAAAACACAAATGATGTAACTTGTATGTCATTAGTAGTATTTATGCGAACATTTTTACGATTAATAAAATTATGAGCAATAAAGATAACTGCAAAAATACTCACAAACCTACCTAGAAACATACAGAGAGCAAGGGTTGTATTAAAGTAAATCGTATTGGAGCTAAGTCCAGCAAAAGCACTACCATTATTGTTAGATGCAGATGTGAAAGCATAAAGTATTTCTGTAAAACCATGCGCACCTTCATTGGTAAGAGCATTTTTATATTCGGGTAGTACCATTGTAAGAGCTGTGAAAATTAAAACCAAACAGGGCGGTACAATGATGCTGAGCATTGCTAATTTCATATCCTTACCATCAATACGTTTTCCTAAGAAGGAGGGTATTCGACCAATCATTAAGGATCCAATGAAAACAGCAAGAATAACATACATCAACATTCCATAAAGACCGGCACCAACTCCTCCGTATATGATCTCACCTGTTGCCATATTAATTAATGCCATCATTCCGCCAATGGGTGTATAGCTATCCATGAAAGAGTTGACACCACCATCGGATGCAGCTGTAGAAGCAGTGTTATATATTGTAGAATGTATAATACCAAATCTTACATCTTTACCCTCCATGTTTGATATTGTTGAATTGGATTCATAAAAATTACTTAAGAAATGAGTTGTAGAATCTTTGAGTAAATGAAGCTCACTCATGCTCATTACACTGTAACTAATAATGAATAAAAATGACATAATGCCAAATATTAACCAACCTAGCTTTAACTTATTTGTATATTTACCAAGAAGATAAGTAAATGCACATGGAATCAAAAGAATTGAGATAACTTGAATAAAATTAGTTATTGCATTAGGGTTTTCAAATGGATGGGCTGAATTTGCGTTAAAAAATCCTCCGCCATTTGTCCCTATAGATTTTATTGATTCTTGAGAAGCAATTGGTCCTTGTGTAATTACTTGTTCTCCTTGTGAAATTGTGTGAGCAAGTGTATTAGGATCAATATTTTGAGGTATACCGAGACAAACAAATATTAAGCTTACAATAATAGAAAGAGGCAGAAGAATATAAAAAACACTTATTCCTAAGTCATACCAAAAATTTCCAATATCATTTCTATCTTTCTTTAAAGAACGTAATAAAACTATTGCAACACTTATCCCTACAGCAGCAGAAAGAAAGTTTTGCACTGCTAGTCCTGCCATTTGAGAAAAGTATGACACGCCAGTTTCACCAGAATAACTCTGCCAGTTTGTATTGGTAACAAAGCTAACAGCTGTATTTAAAGCCTGATCCCATGACATATTTACAATATGATTTGGGTTTAGTGGGAGATAACTTTGAAATTTTAAAACCAAAAACAAAACAAATATAGAAATTAATGAAAACATCATCAAAGAAATAAAATATGATTTAGCTGTCTGGTTTTCATTAATATTTTTTCCAATCATTAGGCTATATATTCTCATCATAGGCTTTCCAAAAAAATCCAAATATGTTTTATTTCCTTCGAAAGCATTGAACATATGCAAGCCTAATGGTTTCATCAAAAGTGCTAATGTCGATATTACAACTACCAGCATTAGTATTGATTCTAAAAATATTATATTCATTAGAACTTCTCCGGCATCAATAAAACTAAAAGCATGTAAATGAATAAAGTTAAAAAAACAATTCCAGTTAAAAACAACATAAAAATTCTCTTTGTTATAAGTAAATTCGAAGAAAATTATATAAATTTTTGACATAAAATTACGATATTGAAATTTTCAAAAAATATAAAAAAAACATAAAAATTTAATTTTTTTATCTTTGAGTTATTGTTCGGAAGCTTTTTAAGTACTTAATGTATTTTAGATAAAGAAATATATTTGATTTAATAAATTTTAGAGTATGACATGCTTTAAAAAAGCTATTTATTGACGATGTGTTTTATGTTCAGTGATCCCCTTATTATAAAAAAATATCAAATAAGAGGTTTCGGATAGATGAGTTTAAAACTGAAGTGTTTATTAATTATTTGTGTGTATGAAAATTTTTTCTGTAGTTTTTAGCTTTTAAATATTTCTTTTTTGTATAGTCATATGCATACTTACCTAAGTGAATTCCAGTAATACCATCTTTGTAACCACCTTTTATGAGATACCACTTTACAAATGCACCAACTGGGTTAAATATAATTTTTAGATTATTTGATTTTTTCCCTTTACGAATTAATTCTTTGGCATCCATATCAGAGTAATGTTCAACTTTATTTTTTAATATTTTCTTGGTTTCAAATGTAAAATGACTTAATTTACCCTTCACAATAGATTGTGATAAATAACCACTCGGGCTTGCATGGTTTAGTGCAGAGTTTTTGAATGAGCAAAACTTTCTATTATAAAGTTTAATCGGATGATCTGGAGAGCAAATAGGGTATATAGCACGAACATCTTTTTGTAATACATTCCAGTACCTAGCAATTCTATAGGCATGGTGTTCAAAGCCTGATTTTTTTATATTTCTTATAGATTCAACTAATTGATCACAAGGTAATTCATCGGAATCAAGAAAAAGAATCATGTCAAATTTACAATTTTTTTCTGCAAACATTCTTTGTTGTTTAAAGTTTTCAAACTTATTAAATATAAAACGGGTGTTTTTGTATCTTTCAACGATTTGTTGTGTCGAATCAGAGCTACCACTGTCAACAATTAAGATCTCATCAACAACATTTTTTAATTTATCTAAAATTTTTGATAAGTATTGTTCGCTATTATATGTCAAAATATACAAAGATATCTCATTCATATTGCTTTTCCTTGCTGCAATAAAAAATCTGAACCTAAAAATTGAGTAAATAATACAATCTTTTCAATAAAAGTTAAATATTTTCCATGACACAAAGTAATATAAAGTTAATAAATCTAAAAAATTTACTTATTTAAAAATAATAAACTAAAAACAAATATATTATAGGATTAATCATTGCCTTTGAGTTATTTGACGGTTATTACATCTTAAAAAATTCAAGGATTTTTCTACAAATTTGGTACCAAAATTTGTTAATTTTGTCTAACAGAATACCTAATATAGATGAATGTAATACCTCCATAGTTGATATTGATTCTTATTTTCATTAAGGTGTTGATTACCATTAAGAAATCACATAAATATAAAATGAAAAATACTTTTATCAAATTTTTTATAACTGGAATACTATTTTTTTTTAGTATTTCAGTATTTGCCACCAATTATCCTGTTACATTAAAAGATGTATCTGGAAGAACTGTCACTATTGACCATAAGCCTAAAAACATTGCCTTAGCTTATAGTAGAGGTTTTCCGATATTAGAAATATTATATGGTAATGAAGCCGGAAAACATGTTGTTGCATGGGGAGGCGATATGAAAGCGGGCACGCCAGGTCAATATGATTATTTTATTAAAAAATATCCAAATTTAAAAAACATTCCTGAGTTAGGATATATAAATTCAGGCGGATTTAATACTGAAAAATTTATTGAAATGAAAAATAAACCTGATATTTTGATTGTTGATCAAACTCTGGTAAAAACAGGAGAAGAGACAGGCATATTTGATGTATTACAAAAAGCAGGAATTCCTGTAATCAGTTACGATTTTTACTCTAACCCTGTTAAAAACACTGTAAAATCAATTGAAACCATTGGGATAGCGTTAGATAGAGAAAAAGAAGCAGAAGCCTTCAAAAAAATTTATGATACCCATTTAAAAAACATTTTAACAAAGATAAAAAAACACGGAAAAGAATCTAATAAAAAAACAGTTTTTATTGAACGAGCTGCTGGAATTGGTAACAGTTCATTGAGAACTTATGGAGATGCTGATATGGGTACATTTATACCTTTGTTGTCCGCTCAAAATGTCATGACAAATTCTCACGTTGGTAACAACTTTATTACTACTTTACCAGAAACTGTTATTAGCTTGCAGCCTGATATTTATATTATGCAAACCAGTTCATGGAAAGATGAAAAAGGGCATTCACGTGGGCAAGGTGTCCCTCTAGGTTATCCACCAGTCAATATGAAGGATGTAAAAAAAGAACAAGCTACATTATTAAATAGAACGTGGTTTAATGCAATCAATGCAAAAAACACAAATAACGTTCATTCTATTTGGATGAATTTGCATAACTCACCTTATAATATTATTGCTATAGAGTATTTTGCAAAATGGATTTATCCCAATTTGTTTAAATCATTAGACCCGAATAAAACCTTTCAAGATATAAATTCAATAAGTCATAATACAATGATAGGAAATCCATTATTTGTTGTATAAATTAAACAAAGAAAAGTTAAAAATAATTATTTTTAACTTTTCTTTTATTTTTAATATTTATTCATCGTTTGTATGATCAGAAATATAAATCAATGCATTACAAAATTTTTTCTTATATTTGCCATTGCTATTTGGTGATTTTCTATCATCATTATCAAATAAACACACCTTACCAATGTCTTTATCACTTAATCGATCCATTGCGTTAACATCCTCTTGTGTCAAGACTCTCATCTCTTGTTCATCACAATTTGTATTACTCGGGTTCAGGTCTGTGAAGATAAATTCATATGGGTCACCAGCCCTAATTTGAGGCTCTATTATTGTTTGTGTTCCGTCTCTATCATCTTCATCAAAATGTGCAGTTATTGAAGTGTTTGGTATCATGAATGATCCATAAGATTTACCAGCAGCCTTTTGTGTATCATCTTGATCGATTTGTAGTGTAATTGTCCCAGTCCCTGTTCCTTCAACCACCAATATTATGGTTCGTTCTTCTACAAGATCATCAGGGCAATTATTTCTTACTTCCAATTTGGGTCGAATATCATTTGGCTCAGGTTCTGGATCAGGGTCTGGATTTGGGTCCGGATTTGGGTCTGGATTTGGGTCTGGATTTGGGTCCGGATTTGGGTCTGGATTTGGATCCGGATTTGGGTCTGGATTTGGATCTGGGTTAGGGTCTGGATTTGGATCTGGGTTAGGGTCTGGATTTGGATCTGGATTAGGGTCTGGGTTTGGAGCCGATTCTGTTTCTTGCTCTTTGTATGTATTACTATCACCATCACCCCCTCCGCATGCAGAAAGGGTTAAGGTAAAAAATAATATGATTAGTATTTTTATTGATTTTATTAACATTAAATCTTACCTAGTTAATATCAAACACATCTTTATTCTGCATAAAATATGCCAAGTTAATTTTTTAATATATCAATAAAATGTTTATAAAAATTCACATTTCTTATGTTATATTTGCAAAATGCAACGAAGCTTAGTTATCAAAAAATGTCAAAATGAATTTAAATAAAAGGATTTATTTATGAAAATTAGAAGAAAAAATATCCTGCATATCAGGAGAAGAAGAACTTGGTACTATGTAAGTAATAAAAAAAACATTCAAATAGATGATTCTCAACAAAATATTAAATTATTTTTAGAGGATGACGCATGGATTCGATTGTAAAAAGAAAGTCAATCCATTGAATGATTCCAACATTGATGTACAATATTGTCCATTTGATTTTGAGATAATTCTATGAATAAATTTAAGAAATATTATAAAAACAATCCATTCTATTTTATTTTTTTAGGTATTGTTTTTTTTAAATATTTTGTTGATACTTTTCAAAATGCTATCACAAGAGTTCGAACTTTAGATTCAGTGAATGTAACCACATCACTAAAATATCAGTTATTCATAGAAGTTGAAAATCATTTGTTTGGATTTATTTTTATAGCTTTCTCTCTATACTGGGTGGGCAGAGTTTTCAGCAATGAATCATGTTCATTTTTATACAAAGCTCGTTGTTTAATAACCGTAATTTTACTTTATTGTTGTTTTATTTATATAGCCGTTTCTACGACGGATATTGTATCTATATATCTTTTTCATCCGGAAATTATTGGAAAAGCTATCATTGCTCAGCATTCTTTTTTTTATATTTGGTTACAGGGACTTAAGATTATTTTTAATTGGAACGGTTTTTTTTATTACGTATTTATAAGTACAAGTCCAGCTTTGCATATAATCACATATGCATTTTTTGTATCTTTTTTAAAAAAAGAACAGTTAACAATCCTAACTCGAGGTTTTTTAGAGAAAGTTGGGAGGTATAATGCCAAACTTCAGGAAAAACAAGATAGTACAGATAATAATTCGAAAAAATCTATTTTACCGTGTGATGCACTAGATAGTAACACTGCTAAAGAGCCCGTTGATTTAATCGAAGTTTTTATAGCCAAAAAGTTAAATAAAGAGTTTTTTATATCGGTTAAAGATATCATCAGCATTCACTCTGATGGTAATTATGTTGAACTTATTACTTATGATGACTCTTTTTTAATTAGAGCCACTTTGAAAAATATCTTACCTCAACTTCCAGATTTTTATATGAAAATACATCGCTCTGCTTTAATAAATATAAATCAAGTAAATGATATCAAGATAGATAATGAGGATAGAAAAATGTATGCCATTATGAAAAATAATACAGAAATCTCTATTTCTAGAAGCAATCAGAAAGAGTTTAAAATGAAGTGGGCAAGAAACTAAGCTTAGTAATCAATAAAATAACTTATTTTTATTTGTTTTAGTTCATTTGAATAACTTATGCATCTTGATTTTTTTTTCAAAATTCATTTAGATTATCAAATATTATAAAATGTACCTGATAAAAATAAAAAGTGGTTTACACTTAAGATATTAGTAATCATAAATTTTTAATGTGAAAAAGAATTATAATTATATTTACTGGGTTAATGATCACCTTGCACTTTCAACGGTTTTGGCTTTTTTATATTCAATTTTCTTGTTGAATTATGTGTGTTTTTTATAATTTCAATTTCAACTTTCCAACCTGATCTTAATTTTTTCACTATTCCTGAATTGGTCTATAAATTTTTATTTGTACCAATATATTTTTACATCACATTAAAGACAATCTTATTTTTATTTAACAAAAATCATGATTATTTATTTTTTAAAATCTTTCTTATAATCTTTCTTTACCTATTTATATATCCATATATATATCATGTTTTTCTAAAATATGTTCTGGAAAGATCGTTTTTAACATATATAGAGTATTTAGTTGAAAGCTTTGTATCACTTCAAGTTATGAATAGTAGTATGTTTTTGATATTCATATTTTTTTATTTTATTTTAGGTAGATTGATTAAAAAAAATATAGAATTGCAAATTTTGTGGAAGTTACAGGTGATAAATCAAAAAGTAATAAACAAAACGAAAAATATTTTTCTGTAAATGCATTAAATCAGAATATAGTGGTCAAAGAAAATGAAATTATGAGAGTTGAATCTTCAGGTAATTACGTTCACCTTCATACAACGGAACATTTTTTTCCAATGCGACAAACATTAACTACATTACTCAAAGAACTATCTGGAAACTTTATTCAGATTAAAAGGGGAGTGGTTGTTAATTTAAAATATGTACTAGACTTGAATAACAATGAGATGGTATTAATCAATGAAGATAGATATACTGTTTCAGAAAAATATATTGATGAATTAAATTTAGCTTGGAAGAATTATGCTTAGATTTAATTCTTATAAATTGTATAAATTAATCTATAAGAGACAAAAAACTTTAGCATTTCTCTTTTATCTTTATACTTATCTCTCTTGGAATATACCGCCTATTTTACACCTCAAGTTTTGGGAAATAGATAATTTTTATCCTGAAATATTATGTCAACTTACAGCATTATTTTTTAATATAGTGAGTGCATTGATTATTATTAAAATTAGTGATTTAACCATAGAGCATAAAAGTTATAAAGCTGTCTTTAAATATATATTTTTTTAATGTTGAAAAGTTTGATTATTATCATAGCGACGGTACTGTTAATTAATGTAACCATTGAATATGTGTTGAAAATTAAACCTACATTTTATGCAAATACCTATTATATTGGCCCAATTGATACCGGTAACTTTAACTGGGCTAATCCAAATCGGTTTTGGATATCCTTTAAACAACATACTCAGTTAATACTGGTTTTATTTTTCTTAAGAAATTTATCCCTCTTATATTTAATTTTGCTGAAGATACTAATACAAATAAAAAACCAGAAGTGAATAATATATCTCATTCATATAAAAATGATATAAAATTTAAATTAAAGGAAACCAGTGAGCATCATGAAAATTTTTTTATTATTAAAGGACTATACAAAGACGAACTAGTTAAAAAGGAGGATATTATTTATATAAAAGCGGATGGAAATTACATTGACTTAGTCTCTTCTAAAAAGGAGTTTCCAATGAAAACTTCATTAAAAAAAATTCAATCTAGTTTGCCTAAATCTTTTGTTCGGGTGCACCGTTCATTTATTATTAATATTGATTTTTTTGATTTAAAGAACTTAAAAGATAATACAATTGTATCTTTAGAAAATCATGTCATTCCAACATCAAAACAATATCTAAGTCTTATGACTAACTGATTACCGATTGTTTATTTAGAACTAAAAATGAGCATAAAATTAATGCTCATTTACTAGATTAAAGACTATTCTAAAGAAT
Source organism: Paraphotobacterium marinum (assembly GCF_002216855.1). NCBI lineage: Bacteria > Pseudomonadati > Pseudomonadota > Gammaproteobacteria > Vibrionales > Vibrionaceae > Paraphotobacterium > Paraphotobacterium marinum. The sequence goes on along the minus strand of NZ_CP022356.1, from coordinate 501,345 downwards.
TTTATTGGTCCATTTGTCCAGTTTTTAAATTTAATTTTATACCTGACTTTTCAATCAAATTTATTTTACAGTTATCAGTATTAGTTATTTTAGAGAAAGTGATAACAATAGTAGATTGATCGTCTCTATTAAAAGGGTTTCTATCATCGTGTTGGACATCATCTTCAAATGTAAAAGTATTATCTTTCTTAGTGAACGAAGGAGTATCTAACTTATGTTTTGGTGAAGAGTTGGTAACTGTTACTACTGGATTAGAAATTGTATCACCACAATTTGTAAATTGAATGCTCTCATTATCTACCAAGAAGTGGTTTAGTCTTCCTAACTCATTGAAGTTTTTGCCATTATCGATCAAATAATAGTCTTTAAAGTATATGGGTTGATATTTATTGAACTCATTATAAACTCTATCACTCGCAAAACCAGAGAAAGTTATGGTTACATTTGCTTGATCTTGTGCAATCGTTGTTCTATCTTTGGGAATATGATAGCCATCATTTTTTGTTCCATTATTTAAAATTGTCCAATATGCGTGGAGTGGAACCTGTGAATTATATTTGGGATCATTAGTTATAGTTCTATCTATTGGAACATAACAATCATTACCTATACAGTTAATCTTCTGTGTGAAATCTCTGACATCTGATTTATTAGCACCAATGGTTGATATAAATTGGCTTTTTAATGAGTCTGTATCAATGGAAGAATGTGTTTTTGTTAAAGTTAGGCCATTGTCACTAGAAAAAGGTAAGGGTAAATTGTCACCATAATAAATCGGATTTTTAACTGTCTTATCTGGAAAAGAAAATTGCACTTTCTCAGGTTTTGGAGCAGGTTTTGAATCAGAGCCAGATGAACTACCGCCACATGCTGTTAGTAGTATTAGACTTGAAAAAGAGGCTGTTATTAATTTTTTTTCATGTTGCTTCCTAAAAATTTTTGTATTTAAAATTCTGCTCAAATTTAACAATACTTTTTGTGTAAGAAAACAATTTTGTTACGAGCTAGCGAAAAGTAAGATTTTAGGTGATAAACGGGCTATATAGGGATAAAAAATGATTTTTAGGGATTAAAATTAGGAGCTAATTTGTAAAATATTTTACTTATAAATCAATATATTAAAAAAGAATCAACCGAATGGATTAATATAATAAATATTAATCCATTATTTGTTTTATTCTGTAACTGTTTCAAGCTCTTTATGGGTTATTGCGTTTGTTGAACTTTTATAATCGCAAACAGTTTGTGATTGAGTTCCAAGTCCTTCAATTCCAAGTTCAATTTTGTCTCCACTATTTAGATAATGAGGAGGTGTTTGTCCTAATCCAACACCGGGAGGTGTTCCTGTTGTGATCACATCACCAGGTTGAAGACTCATAAACTGACTAAGATAACTGACAATGTAAGCGGGTTTAAATACCATCGTGTTTGAATTTCCATTTTGGAATGTTTTACCATTAACTTTTAGCCACATTTTAAGGTTTAAAACATCTTTGACTTCATCTTTAGTGACAAGCCATGGTCCAATAGGTCCAAAAGTATCACATCCTTTACCTTTATCCCACTGAGAACCTTTTTCCAATTGAAAAGTTCTTTCTGAGACATCGTTACAGACACAGTAACCAGCAATATGATCTTCTGCATCTACTTCATCAACATATTTTGCTTCTTTTCCAATAATAATTGCTAACTCAACTTCCCAGTCTAATTTATCACTATTTTTAGGCTTGATAATATTGTCATTAGGACCACTGATTGCACTAGTTGCTTTTGTGAAAATTTCTGGCTCTTTGGGTAAAGCCATGCCAGATTCCTTAGCATGATCACTATAATTTAAGCCAACACATAAAAATTTACCGACATTGCCAACACAAGGCCCTATTCTGGTATTTTCATCGACTTCGGGCAGGGTGTTTGGATCAATTGTTTGAAGTTTATTTAATACTTCTGTAGAAAGCGCATCACCATTAACATCTGTAATGTAAGCAGAAAGATCTCTAATCGTTCCATCTTTGTCTATTAAACCTGGTTTTTCTTGTCCTTTAGGACCAAATCTTAGTAATTTCATGTTTATTCCTTAGTTATTTAATTTAATGAAGCCGCCGTCTACCGGAAAGTCAGTACCTGTCATAAAAGCTGCATTTTCTGAAAATAAGTAATTGACCATTGAGGCAACTTCTTTTGGTGTTCCCATTCTTTTAATTGGTTGGGATTTGGATAATTTTTCGAACATTTCATTTTGATTGTTTGGATAATTATTTTTTATAAAATTATCAACAAAAGGTGTATGAACTCTTGCAGGAGAAACACTATTACAACGAATCCCAAAATCAATATAATCCCTAGCAATAGAGTAGGTCATACTTAATACAGCGCCTTTAGTCATTGAATAAGCAAATCGATCCTGTATACCAACACTTGCAGCTATAGAAGCTAAATTAACGATAACTCCTTCGTTATTAGCTTTCATAAAAGGTATCACAGCCTGAGAACAATGAAAAGCACCCTTAATGTTCACTTGATACAATTTATCCATATCATTGGAAGTTGTTGATTCAATATTCCCAATATGAGCGATTCCAGCATTATTGACCAAACCAAACAATTGAAACGCTTCACCTATATTTTTGATAGCTTGATTAACTTCATCAAAATTAGTCACATCGACTTTGAGAGGATAAGCTTTTCCCCCTTTAGATTCAATGAGAGATGCTGTTTCATAAGCTGAATCAAGGCACATATCCAGTACTTGAACTGTAAAATTATTATTGGCTAAAATTTCACAGATGGAGCGACCAATTCCACTTCCTCCACCTGTTACGATAATACTTTTCATCTATTTTCCTTATGTTTTCATTTTATTGATAGTCAAGCTCTACTTGTTTTCTGGGCAAAGGAGCTGTTTCAGAAATAATGCCTTTTGTGACTAATTTACTCCATAACTCTGATGGTATGTCTTGGTTTAGAAGTGCTAGAGTATCTTCGACTCTTGAAGATTTAGCTAAACCGGGTATCACAGAGGCAACATTTTCATTTGCTAGAACAAACTGAAGTGCGACAGCAGGAAGAGAAACACTATATTCAAGACAAATATTTTCAATGACCCTAACTTTTTCAATAATAGACTGAGGTGCTTTTTCATAATTATAAATAGGGCATTTATAATTGTTAACACCTGTGGCTAAAATTCCAGTGTTGTATGCACCACCAATGACTACTGATGTTTTAAGCTCTTTACATTTTGGAAAAAAATGATTCAAAGACTCTTGCTCTAAAAGAGTATACCTGCTTGCAAGAAGAATCACATCAAGTTGAAAGTCATCTAACATTTTATTACAGATTTCAGTTTCATTGACGCCTATTCCAATGGCTTTGATGGAACCATCCTTTTTTAATTCTTCTAAAGCACGAAACCCACCATTTTTTAATTGTGCATAATAATGATTATTCATATCTTGGTGAGTAAATTCCCCAATATCATGAATATACATAATATCAATGTGCGACGTACCAAGTCTTTGAAGACTATCTTCAAAAGATCTCATAATCCCATGATAGGAGTAGTCAAAAATTTCATCGAAGGGCATAGGTGATTGAAATCCATGTCTCAATGTATTTGGTTCTATATTTCTTATTGGTTTGAGAATTCTACCGACTTTACTTGAGATAATTAACTTTTCCCGATCGTGGATTCTAAGACTATCTCCTAATCTTCTTTCACTTAATCCATGACCATATCTAGGGGCTGTATCAAAGTAGTTAATACCCAGTTCAACTGACTTCTGAACAGCTTGATTGGCTTGCTCATTTGATATGGAACGAAATAAGTTACCAATTGATGCTCCGCCAAATCCAATATTACTAATTTTAATAGAGGTTTGACCGACTAAATTTTTTTGTAGTCCATAATTACGCATTCTTTATTCCTTACTATATCTCTACAAGATGTTGGCGTAAGTTGTGAATATTTTCACAGCCTAATTGAGCCATTACTTGCTCTAATTGAGTTTTTAATAAATTAATAGTGTGATAGGCTCCTTTTTCTCCCAGCGCCGATACACCATACACAAAAGAGCGACCGAGGAAAGTAAATTCTGCACCCAATGCAAGCGCGCTGGCAATGTTTGAGCCACTTCTTAAACCACTATCCATCATAATTTTTATTTGGTTGCCGTATTTTTCTGAAATGTTTTTTAAGGGTTTGATAGGGCTTTCTCCAACATCAAGCTGTCTACCACCATGATTAGAAATAATGACTCCATCTGCACCTAGTTCAATAGCTTTTTGTACATCCCTTTGATTAATCAAACCTTTAATAACTAGAGGTCCTTGCCACATGTCTCTTATTGGCTTTAAACCGTCCAAATCGACACTTCCCATAACTGTTTTGTTCATGAAGTCAGCAAGCTCGTTTGACGACATTCCTTCTGGCATGTAGGGAAGTAAAGTCTTCAACTCTGGTTTACCGCTCTTAGACATGTTATAAAGCCAGTTTGGACTTTTAATCATCTGAAAAATGTTAGTAGGAGACATTTTAGGAGGCATAGATAAACCATTTTTAATATCCCTAGGACGATAACCAAAGGTAGGAACATCCACAGTAACTACTAAGACCGGGTATTCAGCTTCTTTAATACGCCTAAGTAGATCTATTCTTATATCTTCTTTTGAGGGATTATACAGTTGAAACCATGCATTACCCTCAGATATTTCTGCTATTTTCTCCAGACTAGCCGAAGAAACAGTGCTTAAAATATATGGAATATTTTTTTCTTTTGCAGCTTTTGCTAGAATTTCAGGTGCTTTTGGCCACATTAAACCTTGTAAACCAATTGGGGCAACGCCAAATGGAGCTGAATATTTTTTGCCAAATAAGTCAACTTCTATGCTAGATGATTTTGTAGGTTTTAAAAATTCACTTCTAAGTTCAACGTTCTCTATGTCTCTGATATTTTTTTTGACACTAATTTCGTCAATACAACCGCCCACGAGATAATCATAGGCAAATTTTGGTATTTTTTTTCGAGCTTTTGTCTGCAAATCCGAAATATTTGGAAATTTGTTGTTATAGTAATCAATCATAATACACTTCACTTCAATCTTTTTTGCCATTCAGAGCCATTTGGATAAGAGTATTGTTCGATTGATTGATCAAACATTTTTATACTATATCCTGGTTTAGATGGGGCAACATAACTTCCATTTTCTATTTGGCAAGGATCTTCAAAGTGTTCATGTAGATGATCAACAAACTCTATTACTCTGTCTTCAAGGCTTGCTGATATTTGAACATAATCAATCATGGATAAGTGTTGAACGTATTCACATAATCCAACACCGCCCGCATGAGGACATACTGGTTTATTGAACTTGGCCGCCATTAAATAAACAGCTAATATTTCATTAATACTTGCAAGTCGACATGAATCTATTTGAACGATATCTAGGGAGTCATTTTCAATAAATTGCTTAAAAATAATTCTATTTTGACAGTGCTCTCCAGTTGCAACTTTCACTGTACCTATCTTTTCTTTAATTTTTCTATGTCCCAAAATATCATCAGGAGATGTAGGCTCTTCTATAAACCATGGCTTTGAGGGTGCTAATTCATTTACCCAGTCTATAGCTTCTTGAACTTCCCAGATTTGATTAGCATCGATCATGAGCTTAACATCATCACCGATAACTTCTCTTGCAATTTTACATCGTCTAATATCGTCAGCTATATCTTGGCCAACTTTTAATTTAATATGTTGAAAGCCCTCATCAACTGCATGTTTAGCTAATCTTCTTAATTTGTCATCGCTGTAGCCTAACCAACCAGCGGATGTTGTGTAAGAGGGATAGCCTTTATTTTTTAGAAAATTGATTCGTTGTTGTTTATCTTTTTGATTCGCCTTAACCATTTGTAAAGCTTCTTCTTTAGAAAGCACATCACTTAAATAACGAAAGTCGATGCAGTTAATAAACTGCTCAGGCTCCATTTCAGATAATAACAACCAGATAGGTTTATTTTCAGTTCTTGCCCACATATCCCAAACTGCATTCATAATTGCACCCATAGCCATATGAATCACCCCTTTTTCTGGGCCTAGCCATCTTAACTGACTGTCGGATCGCAACTTGTCGTAAAAGGAATTTATATTTTCTTTTATGTCATTAAAGTCCTCTCCGATTACCAAATGTTTCATTGATTCAATAGCTTGACAACACACATCATTTCCACGACCAATTGTAAAAATAAGTCCGTAACCTTGGTTGTTTTGTTCAGTTTTTAATTCTATATATGCCGCAGAGTAGTCAGGATCTTTATTGATTGCATCTGAACCATCCAAGTTCTCAGAGGTTGGAAATCGAACATCATATGTTTTTAAGTCAGTTATTTTATTAGAATTCATGTTTAATCCGTTATTTATATATGAAATTTAATTTTATATATAAAAAATTATCAAAGGAGTGTCAAAACATTTATAAGAAAGTTTGATGTTTATCAAATTAGTGTATATATGGATAGAAATTGTGATAAATAACTTGAAAGTTAACTCAAAATAATATAAAAATTTTTTTTGAACCGTTATCTGGTGTACTATTTTAAGGTTATGATGGAGATATTACTTTGGTACAGGCGAACCTAAATAAAAAGAAAACAAATTATTCTGCTCCGGCTCTTGAAAAAGGACTGGATATTATTGAACTATTATCCTCGGAACCAGATGGGCTTAGGGCAAATGAAATTGCAGAGCGTTTAAAAAAAACTTACAGTGAATTGTTTCGAATGTTAGTTGTACTTGAGCAAAGATCATTTATTGAGTGTGTTTCAGATACAGATAAATTTAAATTGTCTATAAAGTTTTTTTCCTTAGCCAATAGATTTACACCTCTTAAAAAACTTCATAATGTCTCAACTCCAACTTTAAGAGAACTGGCCTTTGAAATAGAACAATCCTGTCATATTGTTGCTTTTTACTCTGGCGAGGGGCACGTGGTGGTTCAACAAGATCCTATTTCGGACCGTATTTTTAGTGTTAGATTAGGTTCCACTGTATCTATGTTAGATACATGCTCTGGAAAAATTATTCTGTCAAACGCATCTGACATACAAAAAAGTGGGATGTTAAAACTAATGAAAGATAAATATTCCTCAGACTTAATAAATCAATGTTTAACCTCAATCAAATCTTTAAAAAAACATTCTTTATTAAAACTACCGAGTAAGCAAGTTCATGGCGTTTGTGATATCGGATATCCAGTTTTTGATTCTTCAGGTGAAATTTTAGCGGCACTTGTGGTTCCATTTATGGAATTTTTAGATGGTTCAAATAGACTTAATCTTGATTTAGCAAGTGATTATGTTCGAAAAGCCGCAGAAAAAATTTCTTATGATTTTGGTTATGAGAAATGATAAAGCCCACCTAAGTGGGCTTTGATTCTTTTACTTCATCCATAAAGTCTTTTCGTCCTGAAAATCCATATTGAATATAAACATTCGTTCTCGTCCAGAGCTCGTCCAAGTCCTTAATACTTAATAATCCTTATCAAGTCTTAACTAATCCTTTAGTCGTGTCCTATATCATCCATATGCTTATATAATAGATAATTATTAAACGTTTTAATATTGATATTGATCACAATAATTAAACAATGATTACAGTCTAATTATATATCATTGATTTTAATGTATTTTTTTTAAAAATTAAAGAATATAACATCTCTTTTTATAGCTAATGTCTTACAAATATATTGCCTTTAATCTGAACATTAGTAGAAGTTCTCTTAAATATGCGAACTCCATAAAATGATTAAACAATTTTTTTTACAAAAAAAACCTAGCAAAGCTAGGTTAATACAAAGGAAAAAAATGAAACATTATAAATTTAGACAATAATATCTTCTTCTAAAGTATGAGTATTATATTTTGTGAATGCAATCATACTAAACACTTCTAACTGATTCATGATAAGGTGTACCAATTTTAGTTAGAGCAAATTGCCACGTATTTAACACTCTTGACCGGAAACTTCCGGCACAGCTTAATAAGTAAAATTTCCACATCCGATAAAAACGTTCATCATAATGGTCGGATATAATTTTCCAGTTTTTGTGAAAGTTATTGTACCAAGCCATGAGTGTTTTATCATAATTTGGGCCAATATTATGAAGATCTTCTACAATAAATTTTTTTTCCATTGAGCATCCTAATTGTGAAAGGGAAGGTATCACTCCATTAGGAAAAATGTATTTTTTAATCCAGGGATCAGTTTCTTGTACTGATGCAAAACCACCTATGGTATGAAGTAAAAAAACGCCATCATCTTTCATAAGTTTGTGTGCACATGTAAAGAAATCATGATAATTTTTAGGACCAACATGCTCTAACATCCCGATGGATACTATTCGATCATATTGTTTATTTGGATTAAACTCTCTGTAATCATTTAAAATAAAGTTGATGGGCAGATCTTTGCATCTAGCTTCGCCTAGATTTTTTTGCTCTTTAGATAATGTTAAACCATCACATTGAACTTGATAGTTTTCAGATGCAAATTTCATGAAAGAACCCCATCCACATCCTATATCTAAAACCTTCATACCTGGCTTTAAATTAAGTTTTTTACAGACTAAATTTAATTTGTTTTCTTGTGCTTGATCTAAGTCCTCCGCATTTTTCCAATAAGCACAGGTATAAGTCATATGTTTGTCTAACATATTTTCAAAAAGAAGGTTACCTTTGTCATAATGAAAGGATACATCTCTTTTTGCTTTTGATATTTTTTGAGGATTTATAATTTGTTGCACTTTTTTTAGTACAAGAGAGAGCTTTTCTTGTCCTGAAAGTTTTTCAGGAATATTAGCAACCATTGCTTTATTTATCATTTCATCAAGTTGGTCACAATCCCAAAGTCCATCCATATATGTTTCACCTATTCCTAATGAACCAAAACGCAAGATATGGTCATAGACTTCTTCATTATGGACAGTTATATCCCAGGGTCTGCTCCCATTTATTTTTATGTCTGCTTTTAATAAGAGATTTTCAATTATATCTTTACTATTCATTAAATTCCTCTTTATAAATTAACTTACTGATATTTTTATTTTGAATAAATGTTTAAAAAAGTTTACATCAAGATACTAATAAAATTTTTGTAAATAGATTCTTGGAAACAAATAAAAAAAATTATGTAACATGATCTTTATTTATAATAAGTTAAGATTAAATTCAATTAGCAATCAGGTATTCGACAAATTAAACATCAAAAGTTGGATCAATATTAAATATTCAAGTCAAATTGTAATTTTTTTTTTTCTTAAACTGTTTTATTTTCTTATTGAATAATTATCAGAACTCTTTCCTTAATTTCAATTTTACCTTTAAATTTATGCAAGAAATATTGCTGAATTTTGAGTATATAAAAGCAATTTTATAATACTTATTTACGATTATATTGATCGAACAAGTCTTGTATCAAAGGATTTTTCCAGGATACACAGTCATTTAATCCAATGGCCATTACGGCAGGAATCAATGCATTAATTCCTTCAAGTAAACTGATTTTTTGGATTTCATCTAATGTATTAGATTCTAAAACTTGTATGTTTTGGATCAGTGCAGCTATTGTACCTTTACGTACTTTTATGTTGTTTATAGTTATTTCATTTTGGGCGTCTGCTAAAACATCCGAAGGTTTAATCACTTTATTCGTCATAATATTTTTATCCTTTAAGTTAATACTATAAATATCATAAATCATTACATTGATTTTGTATTATTAGGAACGGACACATGATTGTTTGAATCAGACATGATAATCAAAAAAATATATTATCTTATAGAATTAATTTATTAAATCTACGAAAACTAACTTGTATATGGTTAGTTGCTCTTGAATTTATTAAAAAAAACAGTATGTTATTATAAAAAACACATAAGGTTTCAAAAATTAAGTACTTGTCCATGATATAATTTTTTCTAAATTTGAGTATTTTAAAATCATTTGTACATGAACAAATAGCTCAATATTTTTTAATACTAATTTAATTCGAATAAAACAACCTTAGTGCTCATATGATAGCTAATTTTCATTATTGCTTTCCTTGTATTTTTTTAACGTGTTCTCATTATTGAGCGGACAAAGGCTGGTCTTGAGCCTGCAAGGGTAAGAGGCAGAAAAAGTGGGCGCAAATTTGCTTTGACGAAATCTCAAATTAAATTAGCGCAGGCAGCAATGGAAAAAAAGGCGAGGAAACAAGCAAAGTAGTTATTAAATTATTAAACTTCGAACAAGGAGAATTTCATGATTTACAATGAATTATGTTTAAGGGCACGACTATTTAAGAATACAGCATTTGCTTATCTAGCATTAAGCGGAATTATTGCTACCATTGGAAATGGTCTTGTATATATTACAACTTCATGGTATGCATATGATTATTTTCAGTCTATAAGCGGTGTAGCTTTGCTTATGTTTTGCATATGGGCTCCTAGCATATTATTTGGACCACTCTTTGGTGTTTGTGCCGACAGATATAACCGAAAGACAATACTAATAATGTCTAATATGGTAAGAGGTATATCAATATGCACCTTTGTGTTGTTTGAGCTCTCTAATTTACACAGCAATATTTTCTTGCTTGCGGCAATTTTGGGTGTTTTTGTCTCATTTTACATGCCGGCAGCCATTCCTATCATAACTACCATTGTGAAAAAAGATGAGTTACCAAAGGCTAATGCAACAATAGACATGCTCTATGAGGTTGGTACAATCATTGGTATGGGCATTAGTGGCGCCTTAATTTATTATTTAGGGAGTCTTTGGACTTTGTTTATTGGAGGTGTTCTATTTATTTTGTCTGGATATTTTAATGTGATAATGAAATATCAACATAAAAAGCAGACTTGTACTCAAAAAGCATTGTCATTTATTCAGGAATATATAGAGTCTATAAGATATGTCTATAATAAAAATGGGCTAATAACTATTTATCTGGTTCAAACTTTTATAATGATATTATTAATGACCATTCCCATATTATTGGTGCCTTATATAAATCAAGTTTTAAATGAAAGTAGTAAGATATTTGCTTTATTTGAAGCCATTTATTCTTTGGGGGTATTTATTGGTTGTTTCTTTTCCCCAATTCTGTGTGATCAGATTAAGTTCAGGAAAACCATTGCTTTATTGTTGTTTATAATGTCTATTGGTTTGTTATGTATTGCTGTAAATCTTGGATTAGTTATTAACTTAATGGCATATTTCATTATTGGATTTTGCTTATCCAGTTGGGCTTTAGCTATAGCACAAGCACAAACTCATACAGACATTAATTACCAAGGAAGAGTTCAATCAACTTTCAATAGCTTATCAGGTGTTGGTATTCTGATATTATACCTGTTTGTTACATTTGAAGGATCTAGCATTAATATTCAGGTCTTGTATTTTTTGGAAGCAAGCATTGCATTGGTCGGTTTTTTAATTGTTATTTTAACAGGAAACACCCATACATCTTAATACATAACTAGAATTGAACTCCAAGATTTCAATCATAACTATAATAATAGTAGTAGATTTAGTTCAGGAAAATTTCTAATTTAAAAACTGAGAGCTAGATTATACGGGGGATGAGGTAAAAGACGTGTACATAAGTACACTCATAATTAAAAATGATTAAGATAATTTTGTAATAAAAATTAAGTTATAGACTTTTTCTTATTAGTGATGGTAAATAACAAAGCTATTAATTAAGACTGTATTACCTTTTGTTAAATATAATTAAATGTACATCTTAATTGTAAATCTAATTCATAAATTTTTACCCACCATAAACGATTGAATAGGTTTTTGAAGATGTAACTGTGTTTTATTGACATAGAGTATTAATGTAACTGCGCATCATGTAACATAAATATGAACTTATGTGCAGCTACATATTAGACAGGGTAGTTTTAAATTAAAATTAGTTCTCTAACTAAATGATAACTTGGATAATCTGAAATTAAATTATACTATTTCTCAACTCGTCAATACTGACATCGTTTGATAGGTTATTTAATTCGGTTTTCACAAATTCCTCAAGATTATGAGGCTCGATATTATTACTTTTAATTTTATCTCTCAGAGTTTGTAATTTCTTTAAGTCAATATTCTGGCATGTGTTAATGACATTTGAAATAATTTTAGCTGAGATAATAGAATCTATTAGAATATCTGGAGTCTTTAAAATAGAAGTCTCAGAAACTTTATTAAATTGTTTAACTAAATCAAGAGTTAGTTGAAGTTCTATATCTTTATGATCCATAAATTAATTCTCTTTGAAAAAAATTAATCTTAACATAATTAATATAATTTTGATAACTCCACATTATTGTTGTGTTAAGCATCTTACTCTACAATTTAATTTCTGGAAAACATCTTATTGATGGATAGTTTGAATAAAGCAATGGAAAAGATTAAAGATTTGGAGCGAGATAATCAAAAGCTTAAATAAGAATTACATATGTTAAGAAGAGATAATATTCATTCGATTAATTAACTTCCATAAAAGAACCCTCAACAATGTGAGGGCTTCAAAAAATGAATATAAATAAACAAGGAAAAATGAAAAAAATTCTAACACTTATATAGAGTCTTACTTTTCAAAATAGTTCAAATTAATTTTAAATAAAATTAATTTAGTTGAAGACAAAAAAATAAGAATAGAAGTTTCAATAAAAAGGGAATGCTCAAGAGTGTTTTAGATTAAAATAAACCCACAATGTTCAAACATTGCAGGTACAATTTGGTTTTTTTTAAGATATTATTGAGCTAAATTAACTTAAATTAATTACTGTGTCTTAACACCATAATTGAAGTCATTTTCTCCTAATTTTCCATTACCATTTTCATCTCCATCGTTAAGGTTATAAAATTGATTAGGGCAATTATTTTTGTAACCTGAGCATACTTTCCTATATGTTAGAGAGCTATTTGTTGATAAAACTTTATACTTTAAACCAGTCAAATCTATATATAGCCATTTAGATAACCAATTATCATGAGCTTGATCAATAATTTCATACGGTGGAACATCTTGAACAAAATTATAATGATGATCCCTTAATTCACTTTCAGGGATAACATTAGAGGTAACATTCTCAAATTTGATCCCTTCAAAAAGCGTTGTAGGCATTGAAGACTCCTCTTGGTCTAAAGAAACAAATCGATAAATATTGTTTAAATCCTCATAATCCATGTATGCAGTATTTTTGGATGGTACATTATCATCCCCAAGTCTTTCAACTGTAACATTTTTAACCAGAATATCTGTATAATGATTTTTGTAATCACCCCATTTAGAATGAATATCATTGATTATTTTTGAATCTACATATGGTTTTTCATTATGTTTAGTTAGTTCAGGCCCTGGGCTGAAATATTGGTCTCCATCATTACCCCATCGCGTACCAATAACAGACATTCTTCTATTCCAGGGGTCAAGATTTTGAACTTCATCATTTTGAAATTGCTCAATTCTAGGAATGATAATATTTTGAACTAAAACATGATTTAAACCACGGTTATTACCATATTGACCCAACATTATTGCGCTTCCAGAGTTCCCTTGAAGAACAGTAGAGTTTTCAAAAATTTGATCATTTGCCATAGGCTTTATAGAATCATCACCTGCAACAATATATAATTCTCCAGCATAAGAATGATCCGCTGTAATTGCAGGACCATCTGCTCTTTCACTAAAATTTATGTTTTTAAAATCATATAGTTTTACTGGTTGATTAATTTCTTTTGACATATCATTAAATGCTTGTGTAGAGACAAACTCCCAATCATTTGGTATATAAGTATCATTAATACTATTTATAGAGTTTAATTCGACGTTTCCTGTTTTTCTTAAATCCCCAAATGATACAGTGATACCACTTACATCAATACTATATTTTCTGGTTACAGGTGTTGTTTTTGTTGCAAAGGCTAGTGTCCCTGCTTGAACTTTCCATTCTGCCTCTTTCGCTACATCCCATGGAGTATCGCAAGTATTCCAAAAATCACCTTCCATATCCTCCCATTTCTTATCATCATAAGTCTTAGTCCCAGTCGTATCACTGTATCTGATGGCTTGAGCAAAGTTACAAGGTCCTGAACTCAAATAAAATCTATTATATTTTTCATCATCATGCGCGACATATCCATTTGATTTCCTCGGCATGGAGTCAATAGAGCCTTTTGGACCGTTGCCCTCAAGAACACCGAAACCATCTACCGTAATTGGAGCTGAAGTTGGTTCAATAGTTGTTCCTTTTTGATTTCTGTATACCGTCTCATTTTTTTTGGTGGAATAATTTATTTGTTTCCAATTTAATTTCCAAAAACATTGACTCTCAACTTGATTAAAGTAATCGTTATATGCATGATATGCTTTATCGTTACCTTCATCTTTTACTCTGCTGTTCTGAAAAAGTGTAGAAATAGGTGTTTGATTGCTATGTGTAAGTTGATCGAGTGCTGTTTGACAATCCTTAAGGTCATCTTTAGTTTGATAGCGTTGATCAAATTCTAATTTTGTTCTGCCGTTATTAATAGGAAAGTTTTCTATAACAGTATTGGCTTTAATTCTAATTTTAAAGTTATTGCCTCTATTTTCTAAAAGATGAGTGAAAGGACCGACATAACGAATGCCTCCTTCTGTGGTTTCCCAGTGAGGAATTTCAACACCTTCACATCCAGAACTAAACACACCTTGTGTGTTTTGGATCTTAATCTTATAATTATTATCAACTAAATCTTGTTTAACTGGTTGTTTACCAGATGTAGTGGTTGTTTGAATGGTAAATCTATCACCATAATCTGGATTAATGCCATTAATTACTGTGTGGGCACGAATTCGATTACCACCAATTACACATGTATTTGGATCATCAGAATCTTCGGTATCAAAATAGTTAGTAGGTTTAATGGTCACAAAAACTGATAAGACATCCGTTGAATCATAATTGTCAGAAGATGATGGAACACATTTATCATCATAATTCTCATCGTTAAACGGAACCATAGTTAAATGAAGCGTATCTTTATCTTTATGACCAGGTCGATTTTTATTGGTTAAAGTATTGTATGGTAATTGAGAAAGATCAATAGCTCCTTGTACAATAGGAGTGGTCAAAACTGCTCCAGCGTGTGAATCATCACCCTCACTGAATACTTTCATACATTTATAGGTGTAGTGATCAATTGGTTGTAGCTTCATGTGATCATCTGGGTTATGCCATGTATCTCTATAATCTTTTCCTTCCCAGTGATTAACCGGAGAATCATAAACATTAGTGTCTGAATAGAGTTTCAATTTATTGAGCTTAACATCTGAGTTAGATAAAATAACAAACTGGTATAATTCTTGAGTAGTAAAACCACCATCTAGGGTTTGTTTATAATCATTATCTTTCCATTTGGCATGATCAAATGCATTATTGCCTTGATGGGCTGATGCTCGATAAAAGTTTGAGAAATATTGAACATCTTGGTCCAACACAAAACCAATTTTAAATATATTTTTTGAGTTTCCTACATGTTCTTTTGTTCTATTATCTAAACCTATGTTAAACGAATTATCAATCCATATTTCATTGTCCTTTGACCAGTTGCTTTCTGTATCAATATGATTTGCATAAGTATTTATGCTGATCCCAAAGATCATTACACTAAGCAAATTTTTAGTTAATGTATATTTTTTCATCTTTATCCCTAATAATAAAATGACTTCTAGTATTTAAATTTTGAACTTTCTTGTAATTTTTATGATTAACAGAATAACAACAACAAATTTTTTATAAAAGGGCAAAAGTCTGGACAAAAGTCCGGACAAAAGTCTGGACAAAAGGTCTAAGTTACTTGAAATCATTCAGAAAATGTTAAATCTTATTGATGAATTGATGAATTGATGAATTGATGAATTGATGAATTGATGAATTGATGAATTGATGAATTGATGAATTGATGAATTGATGAATTGTTGAATTGTTGAATTGTTGAATTGTTGAATTGTTGAATTGTTGAATTGTTGAATTGTTGAATTGTTGAATTGTTGAATTGTTGAATTGTTGAATTGTTGAATTGTTGAATTGTTGAATTGTTGAATTGTTGAATTGTTGAATCGTTGAATCGTTGAATCGTTGAATCATCAAAGTATTTAAATACAAATAATTGTGAGGAATACATAAAGAGGGGAAACGAAAAAAATATAACCTTATTTATGTTGATAGTATAATGAGAGCAAATACTAATACATATTAAATTAACCACATAAAATTTGTAAAATGACAGGGTATTTTAGGTTGTTTAATATTCTGGAAAATGGTACTTTAAATATTAGTTTTTACAGAAAATTAGTGAATTTTACTATTTTTCTAGAAAAGTTCTCAAAGCCTTTTCAAATATACATTTCTAGTTTTATTAAAGTGCTTAATGTGGTGGTATTTTGAATACAGATGAAGCTTATATTAATCACTATAACTAACAGAAATTGGGTAGCATTAAGTTTTAATTCGATGTAATAGATATGGCTAATTATTGTTTGTATTAATAATTGTAAAATGGTTTAAATATTCCCGAAGAGTTCACTTCATGCCAATCTTTAAAATGATAGGTTGCATCTTGATTGTTAGGTATGTGAGATAAAAAAGTAATTTGTGCAACATTCATCCTTGCATGGAAAGCACTAGTCATTCCTGCGATAGAATCTTCGAAAACCAATATATCTTGAGGGAAAAGATTCATGTTTTTAGCAGCAGTTTGGTATGGCTCAGGGTGGGGCTTTGAATGGGTGACCTCGTCAGCAGTAATGAAAATTTCAGGTATGGGTAAACTTAAAGCTTCAAATATTTTGAGAGCATGATTTTTTCTTGCCATAGTCACGACTCCCCACTTTGAAGGTATCAATTTTTCTAAAAATAATTTCGCGCCAGGTATTTCAGCATAGCTATGATCTGAATTTTGTTCAATTTCAAGTAAGAGTTCATATTCATTTTGGACATTTAAATGCGGAGCTACAGATTGGATCACTTCATTTACAGAAAGACCATGAATATTTTTTAAAATATGACTAGGTTCAATATCATGTAATGCAGCCCATTTTATCCAAGTTTGCTCTATCGATGAACTTGAATTAACTAGAGTTCCATCCATATCAAATAAAAGTGCTTGTATGTCCATGTTCATAACTTTGAGAAATAAGATTATATAATTTTAATTTATAGCATATCTAAAACGACTTGCACACATACCTTATCTTATAAAATATGTGTGCTCATCTTTATTACAATGATTTTTTTAAAAATTCCTCAAATTATATTGTTTTAAACTTAAAATTTATACTACGAAGTTTGTATATAATTATAAATCATTGCAGCTTCTAACCAGTGAACTTCTGTTGTTGGATGCCCTAAACCATAATCAAAAAATTGACCATGGGTATTATTTTTTATTTGATCGAGTGCATCATTTTTTAAATACCACAAACCAGAACCTGGTTTACCGCTATAAAAATCAACCATGTTCAGAAATGATTGTGTGTTTTTGGGGTTAAAATGAATTTGAGTTCCTGTCACGACGTTATTAAAACTTTGCTTGTCATTACTAAAAGCATTTTTATAAAGATTGATAAAATCGTTCACATAAGTAATATTATTATCCCCATTATCATGTAAAACATAGATCTTTTGTTGTAACTGTTGATTATATTGATTTTCTGCATTTAAAATCATGTCTGATAGATATTGGATATTACTCGATTTTTGTGCCACACCAAAATTTTCATGAACTTGACATAAATTCTCTAAAAATGGGTTGGTTTTGATTAAATTTTCTGGAACAGCCTGACTGTGACAAAAAATATTAATTAAGTTACCTGTTACAATTTTTTTACGTTATTAGGGTTAAATGGAGGTATGCCAATAACTAAAATTTGATTATTAGAGTCATGACTTCTGATGCTCTCAATATTTTTTATTTGATCGTATGCTGCCATTTTTGCTTTCAAATTAACAAATTCAATGAGTGGCTCTAAAATGACTTTCCCAGGTTCTGCTGAATCCTTTAAGTTATTTATTAATTTTGGTAAATGATAGAGATAGATAGATTTTATAGCATTTCGAGATGTATCGGTTGCTAAGGTAGATAAAAAGTCATTACTGCCACCATATAAAACAAAGACTTTCTTGTCTAAATTTTGATTGTTTTGTAAAGTTGAGAAATAGTCATCAATCTGATCGTCAGGCATTGAAGAGTTGTCGTTGTTAAAGACTTGGCAGTCATTTTTCCAATATCTTTGAATGTCTAAAAAGTTAATATACTTAAAATCATGTGCCCAAATGAGAGAGTTTTTTAAAGGTTGTTCATAATGAGAGGGCCCGATCGGTTTGGCAAGATAATTTTTATAATCATCAGAACCATTACTTTTACAGCTTGTGGTGGCAGAGCCTTGAGCATAATTTGTACCATTTAAAACATACGATGATAAATTGGTATCCTCGCTTCCCTTAGAGTTATTATGTATGATTTCTTCTTTCCCATCAGCACTACTGTTTAGACTGAGCATATTTTTGTTATTAGCCTTAATAGGCATACCTAAAAATTCACCTAAATATTCAGGCCAGACTGCATGGCCATAAGTGGTGTATTTTGAGGTAATTGTCTGACTATATACTTTATTTTTGGAATCTGGATTAATATTGTTATAGTTAATTAGTTTATCTCTGACTCCGCCATCACTCAAACTATCACCAAAAATAATTACATCGGGAGCTTCCTTTGTATGAATCGCATCTTGAATGAATAAATTTGGAATGGATAAGTTTTCATTTTTTGGAGATACGTTAATGTTAAAATTTTTATTGAAATCATCTGAAGATCGAGGTTCAAATTGAATGGAGTATAATAAATGATTAACTTTTGGTTGATTTGAAGGGATAAGAGTTAACTTTGTATTATCATCCTTAAATTCTCTACAAGTGATTTTAAATATATTTTGATTATGTTCTTCTTTGTAGTTTTGTTCTTGTATTGATAAATTAAAATCTTTGCAACCATAATTAGAAACATTATTTTCTATTTTGATTGATAACTCTTTTACAGATCCAATATGAGTATTCGAATCAACTTTTGAGTTTTGTACTTTCCCAAACATAATGGAGTTTAATTTTGGGTTGGAGGAAGTTTTAAATTGCGTATAAGTTGCTAGTGTATAATTACCTTGATTTTGGTCTAATGCTTGGTGCATTTGAGGTGTTAAACTATCTAGAGACAACTGAATATTATTATGGGAAATAGGCTCTACATCAGCAGTAGGGTGATTAAAATTGTTCGCGTAAGCTGGTATTTGTAAGAGCATACATGTGGAAAGTGACCATTTAATTATATTATTTTTCATTTTTATTTGAATTCCTTTTTAAATTTCAAAACAATAGTACACAAATATAAAACACTGTTCAATAAGTTTTTAAACTTAGATTAATATTTATATAATTTTCTGAATGGCTAAGACAAAAGCATTCTTTACAAAGAGAGCGCTAACTTTGGCTGTAAGTTTGTCATATTTGGATACTGTCCAACCATGCTGTTTCATTTTTCTCACATGTACTAACTAATTGTGATAAGCATCATTCGATTAAATCTCTGTTAACGTTCGTTAACCGCTTGATTAAAAGTTTAAAAGGAGCATAATCGCACTATGAAAGGCAGATGAAATCAGCTGATAAAGACTTATAACCATAGAGGTAAAATGGAACTGAGAGCATTTAAAAAAGAAGACCATGACGTGCTTATCGAGTGGATCGACTCAGAAAAATTGAATTATCAATGGGGTGGTCCAACCTTTGAGTTTCCATTGGATTCAGTGCAAATTTCTAAACACTGTTCTCAAACGAAAGTGTTTCCTTTTATCTTCGTTATATCAGGTAAGAGTGCTGGCTATGTTGAACTATTTAGAGTTTCAGCGTCACATTTTAGAATTTGCCGCGTATTTATTTCGGACAGCTTTCGTGGGAATGGCGCCTCAAAGCTCATGCTTCATAAGTTAGTCGAGCTAGCAAAAGAAAAATACAGCGCCAGCTTACTATCATTGGCCGTATTTGAACGAAACTTAGTTGCGAGAAACTGCTATGAGTCTTTAGGTTTTACGGTGACATCGAGTGAAAGTGGCTCTCGTTCTTTCGACGGTGAGATTTGGGGTCTTTTACGCATGGAAAAACGGTTATAACAAACCCTTAAGCCTTCAAGGTACTTTTGCTAATCCGTTCGAAATGTTCTAGAGAAGCACGTCAAACACATTTCTCCAGGTCTTGATGAACTGTTTTGCGAGGATAAATTGATTGGGGAATATATCTACAATAACTTCTACATTCCGTGAAATAAATCTTTCAAAATGATTACATGAAAAAAAATTAATTAAAACATAGGGTTATCTATGAATGAGTAAGCTTTATTTTTTTGAAATTATATTCATTTTATTTGAAAAAATCTATTTACAATTTAAAGAAAGTATATAAAATAATCATTTCTTTTTTAATTCTAATTTTTATCTTATCTCATTTACTATCTGTCACTTTGACCAAAAAAACAAGTGTGCGATTTTAAGTTTTTGGGTAAATCTAATACATGAAGGTCGTTAATGAAATCTGCAAATATCCAACTTTTAACGTTCCCATTATTTAAAAATACCTTAAAAGTATACTCTAGCTGTTTAGTGACAAGTTTCTTAAGTCTTTTGGGATATATTATTTCTGTTTTATATATTTCAAAATTAAATGAGAATGCCATTGCAGCAAGTGGGCTAATTGAATCTAGTTTGGCAACTACATATGTGGTTTGTTTTGGTTTACTTAATTCAGTGACTTTATTATCAGCTAAGTCTTTTGGAGAAAAGAACCCATTTAAAAGTATTGAAATATTGATAAATAGTCTTGTCTATACAATACCAGTTGTATTGATTCCTTGTTTCATCATTTATTACTCTGATTCCATTTTCTTATCTTTAGGACAACCTAAAGAGGTGGTCTCATATGCATACCAAGTCCTCTTTATTTCAATTATTGATTTTCCATTGGCTATTTTGTCTTTCACTTTTTCTCAGTTTTTGCTGGCACAAAATTACCAAAAAATAACGGTCAATATCACTATTTTTAAGTTTTCAATCCAAGTTTTTCTTTGTTATTTTATGATTCATGGATTTGCCGATTTTAAAGGGTTTGGTTTAAATGGGCTGGTGTATACATGGATTTTGACGGATTTGATTGCTGTTTTATTTTACATAACTTTTTGTTACTTTAAGTTTTTAAAATCCACTCAAATTTCATCGTATTCAAGTTTAATAAAATTAGGAACTCTTTTACAGTTATTTAAATTAGGTATTCCTTCAGCAATTGAATCAAGCTCTGTCATTTTGGTTTACTCATTTATCATTGTGATCATTGGTTGGTCAGGTGTTCATGAGTTAACCATGCAACAAGTTATAAATCAGTATGCAAATATTTTTACGACACCCTTTAGCGTTTTAATGTCAGCAGGCGCAATATTGGCAGGACAAGGTTATGGTGAGTTAGATAAATCAAAAATATCGATTCATAGAAAAAATCTTTTATTGATTGGTTATATTCAATTTATATTTATTTGTGCTGTTTTGCTGTCTAGCTCTAATTTTTTGGTCCGCTCTTATATTGGTTCAGAGTCGATTTTAACAGAGCATGAAATTTGGATTACCAAATTAATGCTGTCTCTAATTGGAATAAAATTGATTTTTGATATTTATCTTTGGACAAATATGGGGTGTTTGAGGGGTATGTTTGATGTGAAGTCTCCCATGTATATCCAAGTTTTATTGGCATATTTCATACAGTTACCATGCTGTTATATTTTATCTTATAATTTGGGTTACGGTGTCACTGGATTTGTTGTTGCTAATATAATTGTGACCATTCTTGGTGCTTTTTTGATGAATATGAGATTTAAACAGCAGTATATTAATATTTGTTTCTAAACTATATTGATTTATAAAACTTGGTATTATGTGTCGCTATTTAATAAAAAGGGATTATATCATGGCACACGTTATATTAATTATACCTTTTATAAACGATAAAAATTGTAAAAAGAGTCAATTTGGAAGGGGTTCTACTAATATTCCTGATAATAAAAAATTGTATGGATTAATTGGATTATGTCTACTCACGATAATTACCATTTTAAATACAAAAGAGAAATTTAAAAGTTGTTCAATATTCCCCCTCCTCAAAGTGTACGCTTCTGACGCATAAGTCTATGAAATCAATAGAAAGGTTGATAATGCTATAAAAGGAGTATCAACAAAATGACAATCAACTTTTAAGGATTAGATTTTGCAACAGATATCATCCTGATGATACGCCCTAGTTAGCTTGCTATAAACTTGATGATTTTGCTATGTTTATAACAATATAATACAAGATTTTACCTTATCTAGGGCCCCTCAAATTACATAGTTCTTCTGAGGGTTTTAAAAAAAGTTGGAGTGCAGAATCTAATTAATGGAAAAGATTAGCAAACCATGTTTTAAAGCTTTAACTCACTTAAACTGGGATGATTATCAGGCCTACGACCTTGAGTCCAATGAAATTTTCGTTCAGATTCCTTAATGGGCATATCATTAATACTGGCATGTCGCTCTATCATGAGACCATCTTCATTGAAAACCCAGTTTTCATTCCCATAAGCACGGTACCAGTTCCCATTCTTATCCCGGTATTCATAAGCATAGCGAACGGAAATACGGTTGCCTTGGAAGGCAAAAAGCTCTTTAATTAGGCGATATTCTAACTCTTTTGACCATTTTTCTTTTAAAAAAGTTTGAGCCTCTTCACGACCATGAAGAAAGCATATACGATTTCGCCATTTTGTATCTAATGAATATGATAAAGAAACTTTAGCTGCATCACGGCTATTCCAGCCATCTTCTGCAATTCGAACTTTTTCTCTGGCTGTTTCTTCGGTATATGGTGGCAAAGGATATCTTTTTTCTGTCATGGGTTACTCCATTTTACTGAATGATTAGATAACAAAAGTAAACCGATCGGTTTACTTTGTCAATCAGAATTTATTTTTATTTGATAAAAGTCTAAGTTAATTATTCCTAATTGGAATTAGTATATATAGATGTTTTTCCGGTTATGTTGTAAAATTTTAGGCATGTGTAAAGAGGGGGATTCATGGCGCAAGCTTCTAAACGAGAGCAGATCATAACTACTGCGCTTAAATTATTTTACAAAAATGGTTTTAATGCTACAGGTATTGAAGAAATACGTAAAACGGCAAATGTATCCAAGAAAACGTTGTATAATCACTTTAAATCTAAAGATGAATTAATTTTAGCGGTATTGCTTAGACAGGATGAGCAATTTAGACATAATTTTATACGGGCAGTTGAACGCTTTGGAACCACGGGGAGAGAGCAATTAGTAGCCATCTTTGATGCACTAAATGAATGGTTTAATGATAAAGATTTTACTGGTTGTATATTTGTTAATGCTGTAGCAGAACTCAAATACGAGTATGGACCATATCATACTGCCTGTTCTGAGCATAAACGATTAATGCATAGCTATATTAAGTCGCTTGCTAAAAAATCTTGCGCCCAAAAACCGGATAAACTTTCAGCACAATTAAATCTGCTTATCGAGGGAGCTACCGTCCAAGCACATGTATGCGGAGATAAACAAGCAGCCCTTAAGGCTAAAGAAATCGCAATGATTCTTATTGAAAGTAATATTAACAAGAATTTACTTTAGTGAATGAGTAATATTCATTGTTTCCATCATGCGAATTTTTATCATGTTAATATCCGATATAAAGTGTATTAATTTCAATTTAAGTGTAAATATCCATATTTACAAGATTATTAAAATATTTGGATAACAATAATATAACTAATTATTTAATGCTTAAGAGCATAAACAGAATCTCGGTGGACAAGGTCTAACTTAAAATCGATTTTATTTGTAGGTATACCTAATAAAACTTTTGTTGCATACTCTGCTATTTGTTGCATTGGATAGTTTATGGTTGTCAACTTTGGGTAGACCTGAGTTGCTAAATTTATATTATCAAAACCAATTACTGAGATTTGTTTTGGAATTTTGATGTTATGGCTATGAAGATAAGAAATGACGCCTGTGGCCATTCTATCATTAAAGCATATGACGGCAGATACTTTTTTTTCATCTAATAAAGCTTTCATTGCATGGACACCGCCATAGTGATTAGGCTCTGTTTTTTTGACAATACAGTTTGTAATGTCATATTCTTTCATTGCTCTAAGATAACCATTTTTTCTTTCGTCAGAGGTGTCTGTTTTATATAAAGAATTTAAATAAGCAATATGCTTATGTCCATGACTTAATAAATATTTTGTAGCTAGATAAGTTCCTTTTTGTTGATCAACATAAACACATTGATGAGGAAGACGAGTGACATTTCTATTTATAATAATTAAATTTTTAACCTTTTGAGATATATTTTTTAAATCAATATCCGTCAACCCTTGTGAATGTATAATGAAATATTCACATTGCTGTCTTAAAAAAAAATCAATCACATCCATTTCCAATTTTCTTTCATGAAAACCATTGCCAATCAAAGTATCGTATCCATACGACATGGCAATATCGTCGATAGCTTTGATAATTTGACCAAAAAATGGATCGGACATATCTCTTACCAGGATACCAATTGTTTTAGATTTTTTCCTAACGAGTGCTTGTGCTGAAGAATTAGGTTGATAGTCTAATTCACCTATGGCTTTTTCAACGAGCTGTTTATTTAAATTTGATACATGCCCCTTATTATTTAAAACACGAGAAACAGTAGCAATGGAAACTCCAGCTTTTTGGGCTACATCTTTAATATTAGGCATAATATTTTACATTCTAAATAACAATTATTTTATAATAATAATGATTTGAAAAATGTTACCTAACCTGAAATATTAAAAATACTTCACATTATTCAATTTTACATAAAAAGGTAGTGAGATGAGTCAAATAAACAATTTGAATATCCCTTCGATAGTTGTCTCAATTGTATTCATATGCTTTAGTTAACTACTTTCCCAAGCAATAGATTTAGACTTGTGAGCCCATCTTTTTAATAAGATGATTGAATTAATTAGCATCATAATTATGCTCGCATATGTAATCCCTTTCAAACCAAAATTTAATTGAAAGCAAAATAGATAGGCTAACGGAATGGTCAATAACCATGAGGTTAATATGCTTACATACATTGGGAATTTCATATCTAAAATGCCTCTTAAACTTCCGATTTTAATAGAAATGACTGTATCTAGTAATAACCTTGAGCCTGTCAATATGAGGATAACACTGGCAAGATTTAGCATTTCGGGTGTGAAAGTATTGTCTTGACCTACATAAAATAATATCATTTTTTGAGGTATGGAAATGAATAATATCATGACCAGTGACGCAAAAAATAACCCTATTGTAAGAAGAGTATGACCATATTGTGTTATATCCATTTTATTTTGAGCCCCATAAGATTGAGAGATCAAAATAGAGCTGGATTGGGATAACGCAAAAATAGGCACGACAAGCAAAATAAAATATTGATTAACGATTTGTTGTATTGCAAGTTCATTTGTTCCAAGCCAACCGACCATGAAAGTAATAGTGAGAAGTTGTAACATTTCACTTGTGGATTGAATTGTCATGGGAAATCCAACTTTGAATATTCTTAATAGATATTTGAACTGATTATAAGAGGGTTTTAAAATTTCAAATTTTATGAAATATATATTTTTTAAAATATAGATAGAATATGTGATAATAGCGAAGAATAACCATATCGTTGTTGACCAAGCTAGTCCTGGTATTCCAAGTTTGGGCAAACCAAAATTACCATAAATCAAGCTGTAAGAAAAAAAATTAATGACAAATAAGCTCACCAAACTCATTAAAACAATGATTTTCTTCCGCTCAACAGCAATTAAAAATTGTTGGAACACTAAGGCAATCATAATTAAGGGCGTTGTGATCATATAAACATTTGTATAACTTTGAACGAGTGTAATAATGGAGCTTGGTTGGTGAAAAGCATTTAAAATAAAATCAATTTTGTATAAAACTATATCTATAAAAATACTTAATAATAAAGCAGCAATCAGACCACTTTTAAAATAAGCGCCTATTTGTTTCATATCTCGAGCGCCGTATGATTTAGATATAAGAATACCCACTGAAGTTAATAAGTTTGCGCTTACAACAATAATAAATGCTTGGATCGGTGTAATCATAGCACTAGCAGCAAGTTCTTTGTTGCCAAGGTGCGCAATCATGATCATTCCAATAAAACCTGAAATGACTTGAATAAATTTAGTCATTGCAATAGATAATGAGACTTGTAGACTTTTTTTTATAATGATATTCAAAGGGGACTTTGAATTTTCCATAGAAGAACTCCATAAAACTTAAGATTAATTTAAAAGTGGATTTTTAATCTAGCTATTTAGTTCATTTTGAAAGTACCTCATAAGAATTAAACATGAAGTATATGTATATTAACAATATGTGGTCAAGCCTTTTTTATTTTTACCTAACTATTCAGTTAAAAGAATTGACATCCTCAAAGCGTTTATTAGATTTTTAGATTGTCTCTTTTGGACTATGTTTTTGACTTTTCAAATATATTAAATGTTAAGAACTCTTTCTTAGATATGATAACAATATGTGTTTTTTATATCTCTATCTGAATGGGTCCTAGCGTTATTTTTTGGTGTTTTAGGATAAGGAACATGATTTAAGTGAAGATTAATACCATTTTATGGTATTAATCTTTTCTTTATAAATTGAATGAACACAGGAAATACTGATATGGCGATAATCATCAAAATGATAAGCGAAAAATGACTTTTAACTATTGGGATGCGTCCAAAGAAATAACCGCACAAGCTTATTAGACAAACCCAGCTTATAGAACCAATAACACTAAAACTTAGAAATCTTAGATATTCCAATTTTGATATGCCGGCAGCAAAAGGTATGAATGTCCTAATAATTGGTATAAATCGACCAAAAATAATTATGATTAAACCATACTTGTGATAATAATCTATTGTTTTTGATAGATGTTTTTCGTTAAAATACCAGCGACCAGTTAATTTTCTTATATGGCCTTCCGAACGCCTACCGACCCAAAAATTGGTTGAATCGCCTAATATGACGGATAAAGTAAATACAACTAACAAAACCTTGATGTTAATTATGTTAATGTTGCCTGCAGATAAACTACCAGCAGTAAATAATAAGGTGTCACCAGGCAAAAAAGGCATTAAGACAATTCCTGTTTCACAAAAAAGAATCAGTCCCATAATAGCATATGCCCATAAACCATATTGTGAAACCATTTCAGTGAGATAATGAGTAGAATGTTCCATGACATAGATAAGTTGTTGTAGCATTATAATTCCTCAATATTCAAAATTTCATCAACACTTTTGTGTTCTTTAGAAGAAAAATTTAAAATTAATACAAACACAAACACAAACACAAACATCACTCCTAAAAATATTAATGATGTTGTACCATCACCCAGACCAAATCCTCCTAGACTTTTTGGCTTGGCGATTAAGTCGGCGGCAGAAGCTCCGAAAGGTCGAGTTAAAATGTAAGTTATCCAGAATAAAGTGATATTATCAATGCGGAAAACATATAATATACTGGGTATGAATATCATTGCTAGACCAAAAAAAATTGTTGCTTGGACATAGCCTAAATGAAGTGAGTGCGCAACGAAATCACCTGATGATGTACCTAAACAAAAAGTAAATAAAATAACCAGCCAATAAAATATTTCTCGCTTAGTGGTATTGATACAATGTGGATCTAAAGTTTTTTCGTTGCGGTACCAAATATAAAATATGCTCATTAATAAAAAAACAAAACAACCAGTTGATACAATAAGAGGAACTCCTATAAAATGTATAGCATCAGCAAACATAGTCCCAAATATAGCCACTAAAATAATTACACTCCAGTACATCCAAGAAACGAACCTCTTATGAGTGATTTGGATAAAAAGTGAAGTAATTAATAATAGAAATATTGCTCCTATCGACAATACTGGTGAAATTGAATACATAAAATCAGAAGAAGATTCTCCAATAGTTGTTGAAATAATTTTTAAAAGCCAAAAAATAACAGTAACTTGAGCGACTTTACTCAACTGTAATGGTTTATTTTTGCTAGGTACAGAGTCCATTAAATTCCTACAAAATATATGAATAATAAAGGAAAAGTATATTAAATAAGTCTGACTAGAAGATGACTAGCAAATGACAATATGGTCATTTTTGCTATTAAAAAATTGTATGTAATAACCATGTAATCATAGACTTTGACGTTAAGATAAATAGGTAGGCAGATGACATAATATTTTTAAACATCGTGTTTTCTACTTTTGATAAAAAAGATACCTAAGGATTATTTGTTTTATTATTAAAAAATTAGTTATAAAAACTGAGCTGGTTTAAAGGTATTTTTGAATTGGCTTCACTCAAGATTAAATGGATAAAGAAACTTAATATTTTAAGTTTCTTTATCTAATTGTTAGGGATTGTATTTTTGGAAATGAGGCAACTGATCCTTTTGACTTATCTAATAAAGAAATCTCATTACAGAATTACCAAAAAATTTATTTAATTTTACTTTAGGAGTAGGTGACAATAATACATAATTAATTATGAATTTACTTGCACAATTTTAATGTAAGGGTAATAAAATTATTTGTACCTATTGTGTTTATTTGAATTGTATCTTGTTTTTATAATAAAAAAGAAGGATAGTAAAATTTTAAAATTATAGGATGCAAAGTAATGAATTACCGAAAACCTTCACACCCCATAATAGAAAAACTTGATTTAAAAATTCCTCTTTTTATCGCGCCAATGCTAGGCGTTACATCAGAAGCGTTGATAATTAGTGCCTCTCAAGAAAAAACTTTTTCTTTTTTACCGACAGGGGCAAGTGAGAAATTATCAAAAGATATCATTCAAGAAATATATGAAAATATAGTTTCAAAAGGAAATTCTGATTATATTGGTATTGCTATTGATATGAATCGACTTAAAGTAGATGACTCATTTTTTGACTTTGTATTAAGTTTGAAGCCAAAAGCAATCTGGTTTTCATTTGGAGAAGTTTCTTCATATATAAAAAAATGTAAACAAAATAATGTCCTTGCTTTTACACAATTAAATACATTCAAAGAGATGCAAGATGCTATTGATGCGGATGTGGATGTAATAGTTGCGCAGGGTCTTGAAGCTGGTGGTCATACTGGAAATAAAAACTCAATTGTCAGCCTATTACCAAATATTAAGGATTATTTGGGTAAAATAAAAAAAACAAACCAAATTGCAGTTCTTGCCGCTGGAGGCATTGTGGATAGCAGAACATTCAAAGCTGCAAGAGTTTTAGGCGCAGATGGTGTTGTGATGGGAACGAGATTTGCACTATCTTATGAATCCGATTATCCCGAAAGATATAAAAACAATATTCTAAATGTAAAAAATAATTTTGATGCTACTTTATTAAGTTATGAAGCTGATTTAATTATGGGAAGAAAAAAACACTCGCATCAAGGACGCGCACTAATCAATAATATGATCAATAACACTGTCACTCAAAATTTAACAGAAAATAATTTATCGGAGACACAAAAAAAATATCAACAAGCTATTAAAAATCATAATGTTGCATATGAAATTATTTGGTGTAGCCAAAATGTGGGTTTAATAAAGAAACTACTCAGTGTCAGAGATATTATTAAGCAAATTAAAGATCAACTTGAGTAATACGTTCATAAAAGGGGTTATTCAATGATAGTTATTTAATGACTATCAATTTTTAAAACTTGAATATTCTAGAAACACTGAATCCATTTAATAATTGAAAAAAAGGCTGTTATTTTATACTTAGAATCCTTATTTCATATAAGAAAAAACGAATTAAATACAGATAAATGTTAACTTCTTCGCATTTATTCAAGTAAATTTGAAAATTTTAATGGAGCTCTATAGAGTAATGATGAATTAATTATTTGAATGAAAAATACGCTTTTTTGTATGTTTTTCCATGTTAAATAAATCGTGTTTGTAATTAAAGTAAACTTGATCAATGCTTATAATACTTGAAGCCTTTAGGTATATATTTAAATTATTATCACCCATTTAGTTTATCTTAATTGAAGTTTGTTTTCTTTTTTAAAGGGAAGGATAGTAATATTAAAAAAATGAATACCAATAAAATAAATTACCTTAAATCTTCACACCCCATAATAGAAAAACTTGATTTAAAAATCCCTCTTTTTATCGCGCCAATGCTAGGCGTTACATCAGAAGCATTGATAATTAGTGCTTCTCAAGAAAAAATTTTTTCTTTTTTGCCGACAGGGGCAAGTGAGAAATTATCTAGATATATCATTCAAGAAATATATGAAAATATAGTTTCAAAAGGAAATTCTGATTATATTGGTATTGCCATTGATATGAATCGACTTAAAGTAGATGACTCATTTTTTGACTTTGTATTAAGTTTGAAGCCAAAAGCAATCTGGTTTTCATTTGGAGAAGCTTCTTCTTATATAAAAAAATGCAAACAAAATAATATCCTTGCCTTTACACAATTAAATACATTTAAAGAGATGCAAGATGCTATTGATGCGGATGTAGATGTATTAGTTGCGCAAGGTCTTGAAGCTGGTGGTCATACTGGAAATAAAAACTCAATTGTCAGTCTATTGCCTAACATTAAGGATTATTTGGGTAAAATAAAAAAAACAAACCAAATTGCAGTTCTTGCCGCTGGAGGCGTTGTGGATAGCAGAACATTCAAAGCTGCAAGAGTTTTAGGCGCAGATGGTGTTGTGATGGGAACGAGATTTGCACTATCTTATGAATCTGATTATCCTGAAAGATATAAAAACAATATTCTAAATGTAAAAAATAATTTCGATGCTACTTTATTAAGCTATGAAGCCGATTTAATTATGGGAAGAAAAAAGCACTCGCATCAAGGACGCGCACTAATCAATAATATATTAAATAACACTGTCACCAAAAACTTATCTGAGAACAATTTATTTATAACACGTATTACACAAAAAAATACCAACAAGCTACTATAAATCATGATGTTGCGAATGAAATTATTTGGTGTAGCCAAAACGTGGGATTGATAAACAAACTACTCAGTGTCAGAGATATTATTAATGAAATTGAAATGGAACTTGAGTAATATTGTTCTTAAAAAGAGGCCTTCAATGATATTTATTCAATCACTCTTAATTTAGTATCTGTCATTGAATGAGGCATTTGTTTCGCTTCATGATATGTTTGCATCATGTCTAGTAGGTCACGCATCTGCTCTTCATGCATTTTATTTTTATGCATCAGTTCCTTGTTTGTTTCTTCTAGCATCAAAAAATGAAGCCTTATTGTCTCTAATTGACGGTTAACTTTTTTATTATGAGAAAGGGATTCTAAGTTTCGAATTTCATTTAAAATTAGTTTTATGTGATTGGATTTCATATTCACTCCCTAAATTTTGCTCCTTTATAACTAATGTATCAGATTAAAAATTAAAATATATTTTATATTGAAATTTATTAAAAAATTTGGATTTTTGTCGCAACTTATTGGTTGAAAAAGAAAGTGACATAACTATAATCACCTCAGCTAAAAATAGGATGGCTTGTTAATTGCCGAGTCTGGTCTATCCTTAAAGGTACAAATTTTTGATAACACTAGGTTTTCATGAATAAAAAAAACGGAGCTTATGCTCCAGTTTTTTATCCTTCAATAGTTTTTATTATTATATTTGCATTGTTTGGAATTTTATTTCCAAAACAAGCAAACACACTTTTTGCCTTTTTCCAGTTTCAACTTTCCCACACTTTAGGTTGGCTTTACATTTTAGGAATGGCAATATTTGTTTGTCTTTGTGCTTTTTTAATGATGAGCCGCTTGGGCGATATCAAATTAGGACCAGACCATAGCTTACCCGATCATAGTAATTTATCTTGGTTTGCGATGCTTTTTGCTGCAGGAATGGGGATTGGTTTAATGTTTTATTCTGTAGCAGAGCCATTACTTCATTACGTGAAACCACCTGATTTAAATAAAGGCATGAATATTGATTCGGCGATTGATGCTATGAATGTAACTTTTTTTCATTGGGGGCTTCAAGCATGGTCTGTTTATGCAATGGTTGGTCTTTCCTTAGCTTATTTCTCATATAGACACAAATTACCGCTTTTACCTAGGTCATTTTTATATCCTGTTATTGGCGATAAAATTTATGGTGTATTAGGTCATTTGGTTGATATTTTTGCAATACTTGGAACCTTGTTTGGAATTGCGACATCCTTAGGTTTAGGGGCTTCTCAAATTAATTCTGGCCTGAATTTTTTATTTGATATTCCAGTTGGTGTTCATATTCAAATTATCATAATTGCATTGATCACTGTTGTCGCAACCATTTCTGTTGCTTTAGGGCTAGAGAAAGGTATTAAAATATTGAGTAATTTTAATATTATTGTGGCTGTTATTTTACTCCTTTTTGTGTTGGTTTTATTTGGTGTAACGCCTTTACTACAAGCTTTTGTGCAAAACACAGGACATTATCTTAGTACCATTGTATCCAAAACATTTAATTTATATGCTTATGAAAATAAACAAAACTGGTTAAGTGCGAATACACTTTTTTATTGGGGATGGTGGATTGCTTGGGCACCTTTCGTTGGAATGTTTATTGCTAAAGTTTCACGGGGTCGTACGATAAGAGAATTTATTATAGGTGTTTTGTTTGTTCCGACTGGATTTACATTTTTTGGTTGACTGTATTTGGAAACTCTGCGATTGATTTGGTAATGTCTCAAGGAGCGGATAACCTTTTGAGGGCGGTACAAGATAATGTCCCCATTGCATTGTTTGAATTTTTAGCATACTTTCCATTGTCTGGTTTAACCTCAATTTTAGCACTGATATTGATAGTTACATTTTTTGTTACCTCATCAGATTCAGGATCATTTGTGATAGATATAATTGCTTCTGGTAATGCAAAAAAGTCCAAAGTTTGGCAAAGAATTTTTTGGTCCGTGCTTGAAGGTCTTTTAGCTATCTCATTACTTTTTTCTGGTGGGTTAGTTGGATTGCAGACAGCAACAATTGCAAGTGCTTTTCCATTTTTAATTATCTTATTTATCATGTCTTACTCTTTAATTAAAGCATTAAGAGAGGATTACTTGAGAGTGCATAGCGTACAAAATCACTCAACTGCAGTACAATATTTTTCTGCTAATATGACTTGGAAGCAAAGGTTAACGGATTTATTAAATCAATCGAATAAGAAAGATGCAAAAATTTTTATAGTAGATACAGTTGTTCCTGCCATTCAAACGATTGCTGAAGAAATTAAGGAAAATGGTATAAAAGCCAAAGTTTTCATTGAGAAAGATAGTGTCAAACTCATTATTCCAAAAAATACAGATATAAATTTTGTATATTCAGTTAAGTTAAGGAAGTTCATTAACCCAGAATTTACGGAAGAAGACATAAATGATTTAATACCTGAAGAGCAGATATACTATCGTGCAGAAGTATTTCTTGAACAGGGCGGCCAACAATATGATATTTTAGGCTATACAAAAGAGCAGGTTATTGCAGATATTTTGACGCAATATGAAAAGCATCTCTATTATATCCACGTTTCAAATGCAGATAAATCTATTCTTTAAGTAATTACTTTTAAACACTGAAATGTTCAAATCACAATTAATTTAATTATTTTAGATTAATATCAATTTTTTTCTCTCTTATAGACTTGACATCAAAGTTTTTGAAAACATTTGTTTTTTTTACATGTAAAAAATTATTTTGCATGTATAAATGTATAAAAAATTATAAATACAAACACAAGAGATGAAAAAAATGAAAATTTTAAAAAACCTTTACGTTCAAGTTTTAATTGGTATCTTCTTGGGAGGTCTTGCAGGAGCTTTTTATCCTGACTTTGCTACTCAATTTAAACCATTCGCTGATATCTTTATCAAGCTTGTAAAAATGTTAATTGCTCCCATCATTTTTCTAACTTTAGTTTCTGGCATTGCAGCAATGAAAGATATGAAGCTTGTTGGTAAAATTGGGGGCGCATCATTAATATACTTTATGATTACGACTACCTGTGCTTTGACAATTGGGTTGATAGTGGTCAATGTTTTGCACCCTGGAAGTGGGATGAACATTGATCCTAAAAGTTTAGACATTAATGCGGCATCAAGTTATATTGGTGGTGCCCATCAAATGAAAAGTATTCCTGATTTCATCATGAATATTGTGCCAAGTACCTTTGTTGGTGCATTTGTACATGGTGAGATTTTACAGGTCTTGTTGGTTGCTATATTTTTTGCATCAGCATTGTTAATGATTGGAGAAAAAGCAGAGCCAATTTTAAATGGTATAGAAACTCTTTCGCAAGTCTTTTTTAAAATTGTTCATATGGTAATGAAATATGCGCCAATTGCTGCATTTGCTGCTATGGCTTTCACGATTGGAAAATATGGAACTCATTCAATTTTAGGTTTAATTAGTTTAATTTTAACTTTTTATTTAACCTGCTTTGTTTTTGTTATTGGTATTTTAGGATTTATTTTACATTTTTACTGTAAAATAAATGTTTTTAAATTACTTAAATATATCAAAGAAGAAATATTTATTGTGATTGCAACATCATCTTCTGAATCAGCATTACCATCATTAATGGAAAAACTTTCCAAGTTAGGTTGCAAACGTTCTATCGTAGGATTAGTCGTCCCGACAGGTTATTCTTTTAATTTGGATGGAACTTCTATTTATTTAACAATGGCAGCCATTTTTATCGCACAGGCAACAAATATCGATTTGTCGATATATCAACAAATTATGCTTTTGGGTTTAATGATTATAAGCTCTAAGGGAGCCGCAGGGGTCACAGGTAGTGGCTTTATTATTTTAGCGAGCTCATTAGCAGCAGTGGGGCATGTTCCTGTTGCTGGAATAGTGATTATTTTAGGAATTGATCGTTTTATGTCTGAAGGTAGAGCAATTACAAATATGATAGGAAATAGTATCGCAACTCTGATTATATCGAAGTGGCAAAATGGTTTAGATTATAAGCAAGTGAATCAAAATTTGAATCAAGTTCGAGAAAAATCAAAGCAAACCACTTCAATACAACTTAATTAAAAAGAGCTATATCTCTTGATAAAAATGTAACACAAGCAAGCATATGTTAATGTTTAATCGGGAGATACGCACAAATTTTGTCAAAAGTAGAACCTAAATATCTTAAGAGTCAATAATTTAAAGCCCCTTTAAAAAGGGGCTCAGTTTTTTGTAAGTTTTTTTAAGAATTCGAGTTTATTTTGTAATTTTTTTTCAAAACCATATTCCTTAGGTTCGTAATATGTTTTAGCTTCCATTGAGCTTGGAAAATAAATTTGTCCAGGTGAATAGGCATATGGTTCATCATGACTGTAACGATATTTTATAGTTGCATTTTTTGGTAAAGTGTTTTTTAAATGCTCTGGAACACCCAAATCAGGGCCATTTTGTATATCTTTTCTGACTTTCTTCCAAGCTTTGTGAATTGAATTACTTTTGGGACAACAGGCTAAGTAAACTATGGCTTGTGCAAACGAATCAGTTTCAGCATCTCCTAATTTTTTATAAGCCTCCCAACAAGAATTGATGATCGTGATACAGTTTGGCTCTGCAAGTCCAACATCTTCTGATGCAATTACTAAGAGTCTTCTGAATACATAATCATACGGACAACCTGACTCAATCATTTTTGCAGCCCAATAGAGAGCGGCATCTGGATCAGAACCTCGAATGCTTTTTTGTAGTGCACTGATTTGATCATACCAATTGTTATTTTTTTATCAAAATTTAAAGGTTTACTAGATATAGATTTTAGATGACTTAACTTTATATATATATCTTTATCACTTTCTTGCAATGCTGCATAGTAACATGTTTCAAGCATGTTTAATGCGTACCTTAAATCTCCATTAGATAATTCAGCTATTGAATGAATCACCTTATGATCAACTTTAGTTGTAATGTGAGGGTTAGGTGCAGATAAACCCTTTTTAGGATCTTCGATTACAGCTTTTAAGCGTTTAGTAATATCAGTGGCTTCTAATGACTTTAGTTTAAGTACTTGAA
Organism: Paraphotobacterium marinum; assembly: GCF_002216855.1. Lineage (NCBI taxonomy): Bacteria > Pseudomonadati > Pseudomonadota > Gammaproteobacteria > Vibrionales > Vibrionaceae > Paraphotobacterium > Paraphotobacterium marinum. Next base: position 465,054 of record NZ_CP022356.1, on the reverse strand, counting down.
GCCTTGAAAGTAGGGCATTATTTAACTCAAATGAAATGTTTTCTGTCGTTGCAGCAATTAAATAAAACTGACCACTTTCAATAAAAGGTAACAGAAAATCCTGTTGAGATTTTGAAAACCTATGAATTTCATCAATAAATAAAATAAAAGGTTTATCACTTAATGTTGTTGATAATGCAACAATTTCTTTCAACTGTTTTACTCCGTCGGTTACAGCTGATAGTTCTTTGAAATGACCATCATAATGTGCAGCAATCAAGTGTGCCAGTGTCGTTTTACCAGTACCTGATGGTCCTTGCAGAACGAGGGATACTAGATGATTCTTATTTAAAATGAGATTCAACAAAGAATTGGATTGAAAAAGTTCATTTTGTCCAACAAAATCTTTAATGTTTTTCGGTCTTACCCGATATGATAGGGGGGGTAATTTTGTGTTTTTTTTGTTTTCAAAATTAAGCATCTTCGTCAATTATCAATTCTAAAATTAAATCATCATAATTTCTTTTAAACACTTATACAACTTCTTTTACACCATAATTTTCTAAATTTTCTCTGTGAGTAAAGCTGTAAAAAGATTTGAAACTATTACATTAAAGCTGATGAAATCATTTAATGTGAGTTTTTATTAAAGTTCATAATTGAGAAAAATGTATGTCCAAATGGTGAAAGTAATAAATGTATACTATTTTAAAAAGATTAAAGTGTATGGAATATTCGTTATGAAATTGATTTTTTTATTTTTGAGCTTAATTTTTTTAATTTCATGTGGGGGTGAGAGCGGAGAAAGTAATACTTATAAAGAAGAAGATACATCTATAACGCCGGATAATCCTGATCCAAATCCTGATCCAAACCCTGATCCAGTTCCAATTGATCCAATAAATCCTGATAACCCACAAATTAAAATTATACAGTTATCATCTGGGAACAATCATTCTTGTGTTGTGACTGAAAATAACGATGTATATTGTTGGGGAGGAAATGAGTTCGGACAACTTGGTAATGGAAGTTTTGAAAATTCATTTGTACCAGTATTAATCGAGAATTTCAAATTTAAGCAAATATCCAGTGGTAATAAGTTCACATGTGGTATTGATACAGATGATGAAGCATATTGCTGGGGTTCAAACTCTTATCGTCAGTTAGGAAAAGAATGTGGGATTATTCAAACTTGTGGTTTAGAAACAAATGAAAACTCACCTATTAAAGTATCTAACATCAAATTTAGGCAGATTAGTTCTGGAGACGACTATGTTTGTGCAATCAGTGTTGATGATTTAGCTTATTGCTGGGGTAGGAATACTAAGGGAGAGCTTGGTCAAAACTCAGATGATTTCTTTTTTAGCTCACCTACTAAGGTGCGTGATCCTGTTCTTGGAGCAGTTGTTTATTACAAAAATATTAATGCAGGGTCATTTCAGACCTGTGCTATTTCCTTAGATAATCAGCTGTATTGTTGGGGATCGAACAAAAAAGGTGGTATTGGACAAAATTTGAACTTAGATAATTTTGACAGGCCAACTCTCTTAGATTTTGATTATTTAGATACACCGGAAAAAATTGTATCGGGGACCTTGTCAGCATGCATGATTAATAACAGTCAGCAATTGTTCTGTTGGGGGAATAATGATGTAAATGAATTGTATTTGTCGACACCTAGTATTTTAGAACCTCAAATAATTGAAATTGAGAACCAAAATATTCAAGAGGTAGCTCTAAGTTTAGGTTCTCAAAATATTTTAGGTGACAATCGAAGTCACTCGTGCGCCTTGTCTTCGAGCAATGTCATATATTGTTTTGGTTCAAATAATTTTGGTCAATTAGGAACAAGAAATTTAACTGTTAATCGAAACGAAATTAAAGACATTTTATTTTCAGATATTAGTGTTGGTTATCAATTTTCATGTGGCCTTAATGTTGATCAAACACAAGTTATATGTTGGGGGTTAAATGATGTGGGGCAGCTTGGTCGGGCCAGGTAAAATTTCATTTTTTTAATAAGTAATGACGGTGCAATCAAAAAAAGAAAACAAAAATAAAGTTATTTTTACTGGTCTTTTAGCGTTGGGTGTTGTATTTGGAGATATAGGTACAAGTCCATTATATGCCTTTCGTCTATGTTTTTCTAACGTGACTGGAATTTTGCCTAATGTTGATCATGTTATGGGAATAACTTCTTTAATATTTTGGTCAATGACTATTGTTATTTCTGTCAAATATTTGCTTTATATTTTAAGAGCTAATTTAAATGGTGAAGGCGGCGTTTTGGCTTTAATGGCCTTAGGTATAGATGGAAAAAACCCACGTGAAACAGGAGGCGTAATTGTTTTCATGGGCCTAATTGGAGCGGCACTTTTATACGGTGATGGGATGATTACTCCGGCTATGTCTGTATTAAGTGCAGTAGAGGGAATATCTGTTGCTACACCTGAATTCAAACATGCTATTATTCCTATAAGTATCATTATAATAGCTTTTATTTTTATACTACAAAAAAAAGGAAGTGGGAAAATAGGGTTATTTTTTGGTCCAATTATGTTCGTTTGGTTTATGGTGTTAGCATGCTTGGGGCTGATATGGATTATTAAGTATCCAGCAATATTAATGGCACTTAATCCAATGTACGCTTTGATATTTTTGTTTGAAAATGGAATGACGGGATATTTGGTTCTTGGCTTTATTTTTTAGTGGTAACAGGTGGCGAGGCATTATACGCTGATTTAGGACATTTTGGTTTAAAACCTATTAGAGTTGGTTGGTTTTATGTTGCTATGCCAGCATTATTGATCAATTATTTTGGACAAGCTTCTTTGGTTATTTTACATCCAGAAAATGTTTCACATAGTTTTTACGCTATGGCTCCTAACTGGGCGATTTATCCACTTGTTTTTCTTGCCACACTTGCTGCAATAATAGCATCTCAAGCGGTTATTTCAGGTGCTTTTTCACTTACATACCAAGCTATTCGCCTGGGCTTTATGCCAAGATTTTTTATGAAACATTATGGAGAAGATAATGAGGGACAGGTTTATATACCTATTATTAGTCTAATATTATTCGTATCGAACTGCTTATTGATTTTAATGTTTCGTTCATCAAATTCTTTAGCGGGTGCTTATGGACTTGCTGTTTCTGCAACTATGCTAATTACAACCATTCTAGCTTTTGTTGTTTTTTCAAGGCGTTGGGGAAAGTTAAAATCAGGTTTGTTATCAATTTTTTTCTTGATGTTTGATGTAACATTTTTTTCTTCTAACCTAGATAAAATAGTAGATGGAGGGTGGTTTCCAATAGGTGTTGCCATTTTGATGTTATTTATTATGACGACATGGGCACGGGGCAGAGTATTAGAAGAAAATAGTCTTAAAGAAAATCAATCTGAAGATAAACCTTCATCTTTATTTGGGCGTTCTTTAATAAAAACTTCTGGTGTTGGTATCTTTCTGGCCAGCAGATCAAAGGGTATTCCAAATACGCTTAAAAGCTATTGTAAACATACACAAACAATTCCCAAACAAGTGATCATTTTAACCGTTGTAACCAAGCCATACCCGAGAATTTCAGCAAATAGGCGGGTGTTGATTCAAGAGATTGAACCTCATGTGATTAGAGTTAATGTTTACTACGGTTTTATGCAGTCACCTAATGTACCAAAGGTTTTAATGAATATTAAAGATGAACTAAGTTTTGAATTAAAAAATGTTACTTTTTTCGTTGGTCGACAAACAGGAAACGTTACCAGAAAAAAAAACATGTCAATGTGGAGAAAAAAACTATATATTTTTTTAAGTAAAAATGCAGAAGAACAGATCATTCACTATAAAATACCAAGTGATAAAGTATTTGAGATTGGTGTTAGGTATTCGCTATAATTTTTCTATATCTTTGAGCCTTACTAATTGATTATATTGATAATTTTCTCATCAATCAAATCTCGTGATTATTTTCAGAACCTATGCATTTTAATAAATCCCGGATTAATTCGTTAAAGAATTTTCAGTACGTCAAGACTCAACAAATAGTTATTCGGACATATGTCCAGACAAGTGTCCTTTTAACCTATTGTTTTATATTGCAAAATAATTATAAATTTAATAATAATTTTTAGTTTTATACTTTAACGGAGTCAATATGAAAAAAACATTTCTAGCAAGCCTCATTATTTTAGCGACAACCAATTCAGCTCATGCTTTAAATACTTCATTAAGCTTATCTCTTAATCAAGGAGATAGCAAAAAAAGTGAAGTTAGAGAAATGCATAACCCTAAACTTAACGGTACAGCAAATATTGACTATACAGATATATTCAATCCTGTCTATTATGGCTCTCATGTATCTTTATTAACTTCAGGTGAACCACAAGCAGGATATTTAAACTTTGTATTTGGCCTTTACTCACAGGGACATTTTGAGGGAATGACGAAGGAAGATAGAGACAATGTTTGTAAAAATCTTATTAGTTATTTAAATGAGAATAGTCGTCTGTTTAAAGATAAACTAGATCTAACCTATTCTCATGTCGAAACAAAAGACGGACATCAGATATTAAATTATGGTGAAAAGTGGCCAAATGCTGGCAAACTTAGCTCTTTTAATTGTATAGCTCGATTTAGTCATCTCTCTAATTATATTACAACTGGAGCATATAATTTTGCATTTTATGGCCCGTATTACGAATCATTAAATGGAGCAAAAATAAATGATTTTTTAACAGTTGCTACTGGTACTGACAAATATGGTGATGATTATATTCATTATTACTATTCACCTAAGACTAAAGTACGTGCCAATCTTTATGATAAAAATGGTCAATATTTTGAAAGTCCAACTATAGATGAACTTTTTGAAATGAAAGCATCACTTGGTACAGAAGATAAAGATCATAATCCTGTGGATTTATCCGACTATGCTTTTGAAATAAAAGGAACAGATGATTCAAGGGCTCAAAATAAGAATGTTCATAAAATGTATCCTGATGGTGACTTTTATGACCTCGTTAATGAGCAGGAAGAGCCATCTCTCTGGAATTCTCCTTTATACAATCAAGATGGAAATCAAAATGAATGGGGAGCTAAAACCTATCTACCAGCTGGAAAATATCATGTTTATGAAGTTGCCACTCTTAAAGATGATGCATTTGATAAATATCACTCGTATTTACCACCAGCAGATGATTTAAATCAACATCCAACTAACCATATGATAGAAGTGCGATAATTATTCATTTCACAAAACTAAAGGCATCTTTAAAACAAGATGCCTTCAATCATAGATAATATCCGTAAAGTAGATAAAAAACTCAACTCAAAACCCTCCTTTGAATTAAAAAATGTCACGTTTTTCTTTGTTTGACAATCAAGAAGCGTTACAAAAAAAATATGTCGTTATGGAGAAAAAAAATTTATATTTATAAAAAAAAATACAGAAGAACAGATCATTCACTACAAAATACCAAGTGATAAAGTATTTGAGATTGGTTTTATGTATTCATTGTGAATCATCAGTTAAATTTATTAAAATTGAGTAAATAAAGTTCATTATCTGAGCGTTTTTTATATATATTTTGTAACTTCCGTTAATGTAAGTCGCATAATTCATATTTGATATACGAAGTTTCTTTAAATTAATCTTGGCATAACTCATAATAAAATTATACATTCTACACGGAGGTCGTATTATGCCTAATCTACAAAATATACAAACTAAGTTATATCAGATAGAAATTGTTTATTATGATGCGTGGCGTTCTAATGAATGTATCATTTTGAACAGATTTGAAATGTTAGCAACTTTCCCAGATATCACATCTTGGAATGATGGTGTCTATAAAGGTTATTATTGTAGTTATTTAGTTCGTAAAGTTCGAAATTAAAATCTTAACATCATTTTATTCATTAATTTATTTACAAATAAACTAATGAATAAAATCTATTTTTTATTTTCTAACTCTATATAACAAGGCTACAATTATTACAGCAATAATTCCAACAAAGAGTTCGTGTTTTGAAACAAAGTCAAGTGTATTGTCCCTTAAATGAGCTACTTTCGATGTTTCCTCTGCAAGCGCTATGTTTGATAGCAGTAATAAAAATAAAACAAAAGTTTTTTTAAAAATTTTCACAATTTATATCCTTATAAATATTGTTCACATGAACCCAGTTATCATAAATGTCATCTAAAATAAAATCAACATAGAAATAATAATTATGTTATCTATTTCTATTGAGGATAATATGGCAATGATATGAATTTATTTTAACAATGATTCTGTTAATTTTTGTTTTTCAATTATTTCATGATAATTTCTTGAGACTTCGAAACTTAAATTTTGTTTTAAAAAAATCTCAATAATTTTATTTTTTCCCCTGTAAAATCGAGAGGTTTTTTCAATAAAATTTTTATTAATAATAAGATTTCTTTTGATCTTTATAAAATTTGGAGGGAGCGATACTTCTATTTGTTTCATGGATGAACGTATGAGAAATTCATCTCCCTGTGAAAAGACAGATAGATAGTTAGAACTATATTCGATATGACTAATATCAACTAAATTAATAAAAAAGGTTTTATTTAATTTCTTACATTCTAAGTATTCAGTTTGTTGATTCTGTTTGTTTGCTTCATTTGGAGAGCTTTCCACTAAATCTATATGATTCTTTTTATCTAAATTAACCTTCGAATTGATTTTATTTGTGTTAAAAATATTTAAGGAAACAATTTTAATTTTTTCATGAAAAGATAAGATCACAAGTAAATTAAAAAAAGCAAAGGAAGTTGTTAATGGGATAATCTCCCAAACTCTGTATGTAATATTTAAAATTGGATTATAATTAGGTAAAACTTCACTTGTAAAAATATTTCGATACTCTGTTCCAAACCATTTATAAAGCAGTGCATGAATAAGTGCAAACAATATAATCAACAAAACTTGGAAAGATTTTTTGTTAAATTTTTTGTAGCAATACTGAGCAATAAAGAGCGATAAACCAAAAAATATCCATTGCGGTACCTGATTTGATAGATATTCCAGAAAAAGAAGAATTGGATGGTTTAAATATTCGTTTGCATCGTATCGAATACTGAGTAAAGAAATTGCTGGATTATCTTCAGTTAAGTTTAAATAATTTGGATTTGCAAAAAACAAGTAACTATTAATAAACCTAAAGCTTGCCAATAAAATGTTAGAGGCAATATGAAATAATAACCATAAAAAAACAATATTTTGGAATAATGGAATAGTGTAAATTTTTTGTTTCATCGATGAAATATAAAGTTATCGAAAAATTCAGGATCAATTATATCTGATTATTGTGAATAAGTCTTTTCATTTCAATAATTCTTAAATTAACTTGGTAATATCTTTCTTGAATAAAAAAACTTTGAATATCCTGAAAAATAATTTTATGTCTTGGACAAATGCGCATACAAGTGTTTATTGTATCTTTGATTCTGTTAGATGAAGAAATTTTATTTGAACACGATACTTCTTTTTCGAGAAATAGGATGAGTTTTTCAAGAGATTTTTTTCTATCTTGAAAATTTATTTTTGAAAAAAGGCTACAAAACATTTAAATACCCAAATTAAGATTAATATTTCCACATAATAATAATTTATTATATGTGGTATATTATGTCTTTAGCACAGAATTGTTCATCTTTAAATAGATTTTGGCATTTTAGGATTCAAAAGTGCGGCAGGTATAATTATGTTTAACAAAAAATGAATTTACTAGGAGAGGGTGGGGATGTTAAAAGTCTTAAAAAATATTATGTTTATCATAATTGTATTTCAAAGTTGTTATGCTTTATCACAAGAAATGCAAACCGTTAAACATGTTGATTTAAAAAAATATATGGGTAAGTGGTATGAAGTTGCAAGATTACCGAACTCCTTCCAAAGAAATTGTACCTGTACTACTGCACAATATAAATTTAAATCATCAGATGAAATATCTGTGGTCAATAGTTGTATAAAAAAAGGGAAGTTATCAGTTGCCAAAGGCACAGCTTGGCAAGAAAATGCTCATGATACAAGTAAATTGAAAGTTCAATTTTTTTGGCCATTTTCGGCAAAATACTGGATATTGTATTTATCTAAAGATTATAAGTATGCTGTTGTTGGCGAACCTAGCCGAGATTATTTATGGTTTTTAAGTCGAACCAAACAAGTTAGTCCCAAACAAATGAAAATTATGAAAGAGGTTGCATTAAAGAATAATTATAATCTGAATAATTTATTAACTACAAAAAATTACCAATGTAAATAATAAATTCGAATCAAGTGATTAAAATTAGATCTTATGTTTTTAATGGTGTTTTATTTTAATAAAAACTGCCTATTCAGAAACTTTATTGGATTTTTTATTAAAGCACCAATTTTATAACTTTAATTAAAGATGTTTTAAATTTGGTTTTATGTGATTAATGAAATAGTATTTTTCATTTAAATACTGCATAATTTTATGGTATTCAGGTGGGACTTTATATAAATGAATATAAATCTTTAGAATATCTACATGAGGCTAAACATTAAATGAAAATGCTGGATGATATAAACTTATTTCGATTTATAGTAGATAGCGGTAGTGTTCTTGCTGCGTCTGAAAAACTGAATATCCCACATAAAACGTTATCTAGACGCATTCAAATCTTAGAAGATACAATCAATATCCGACTTTTTCATCGTAGCCCTAGGAAATTGATTTTAACTGAAGCAGGTAAAAAACTTTATTCAACATGCTCCCCACTTATAAACAAATTAACCTACCATACTGAATATATTGTCAATGAAACCAAAAGCTCTCAAGGCACTTTGAAAATTTGTTGTCCTCAAATTTTAATAAACTTTGGATTTCATCAATATCTTTCAAAATTTTTATCTCTTGAGCCTCATATTAATTTATTAGTAGAAGCAACCACAGATGCTGATTCAGTAAATACTTTAGAGTGGGATGCGGTGATTATGGAGGGACCTTTACGAAGCTCTTCTAATATAGCCAGAAAAATTGGAGCTTTTAGTTATATATTAGTTGCGAGCCCTGAATACTTACAAAATAAGCCGCCTATCAACACGCCATTAGATTTGGAGTGTCATGACTTGTTAAAAAGCAAATCTTTTCTAAACTGGGACTTATCATCTAAAAATCAGGAACAATATAAAGTAAAAAATGAACCTCGATTATTAATGAGTGAGCTGACAGGTGTTAAATCTTCTTGTTTAGATGCTTTAGGGATTGCGCTTTTACCAAGCTGGGCTGTTAAGTTAGAAGTGAAAAATGGCCATTTAGAACAAATTCTACCTCATTGGTGCTGTGACACAAAAGAGTTGTTCCTTATATACGGACATCGTGAACACCAACCTCAAAAACTTGTTCAGTTTATTGATTTTATAAAAAGCTGCACATTATTTTCAACGTAAATTTGAATTGCATCACACATAAAAGCATTGATTTTCGTCTATATTAAATGAACGTTTGATTTTAATTTGTTCAGTTACTTTATATGCTCAATGTAATTATTTTTTCTGTTATTATTGTTTTTAGTTTTTACGGCTTAGTATTAGCTTGAACGACTTATTAATACTTTAATATAAAAAGATGTCTAATATTTTTTTATGAAAAAAAATATAGATTGTAAGGTTTCATAATCGAATAATTTTTATTTAACCAACCGGATAATATTATTTTTCAATAATAATAATACATTATTGACACATCATTAGTCACTATTTAGTCCCAAAACCTTTTTTTTTCGTCCCTAAAACCCTTAAAATCGAACAAAAATTAATCAAAATCACTAAAATCTTACATTTCATATAAAAAATGAATGAAATCGCTTAAAGATGCCTATATTAGTCGAATCAAAAAATATCAAGCAAGGAGCCCAAAATGATTTGAAACTTTGAAAGCTAAATTATGAAATATTTAACCCCATAATTTTTTATCCTATTTTAGTAGTTGCGATTAGATCTCAAAATAAAAATGACCCTTTAAGTGAGAGTTTAAAAAAAACTTAAGCTCTTACTTAAAAATAAATTTTTAGCATTTGTTAATACTAAATAAATAATCAATTAAATGAATCAAAATTAAGGACAATAATACATGAAAACCAAAAAATTATTTGAATCTCATTCAATATTTATTCAGCAAAAAAATAATTTTTTGTTGTAAGCAGCTATTGAAAAAAAATTAATTATAAAAAATAAAAAAATTTATTTTATAAAAAACAACAGCTTAACAAAAATAAAGTCTATTTATTTCTTCTAGGACAAAAGTCCTACTGATTACTAATGCTGTAAATATAAAATACGTTTATAAAAAATAAAAGGACAATAAAAACATGAAAACTAAAAATAAAATTGTTTTATCGAGTTTAGTGATAAGTATCAGCTTATTACTTACTGCATGTGGTGGGGGTGGAGGTGATACTGGCCCAAACCCAAACCAACCCCCACAGCCACAGCCACAGCCACACCCACACCCTGGACCAACTGGACTAACCTCATATAATAAAGAAGTAAAAATTCCAGATAACCCAACTTTCCACAAAGTAATTTTATCAAGTGAGAGTTCACATAAAAATAATGACCTTGATGGGGTTGGTTATAATTATAAAAATACAGAACAAGTATATAGAATAAATTGGAATGTTGGGTATAATTATGATGATTCAAAAACTTTGACTAATTTTTCAACAGTCCAGTTTGTTGTTAGCAATGAAGATCAATTGAAAAACATACAATTTAAAGTTAGTGATTCTCCGTGTATCGAAATAGACTATAAAAATCAACAGTTTTACCAAAAATCTAACGAATTATTCGATTTAACAAAGTTAGATGGTGCATCAGATCTAAGCCATGCCCCTCTTCATTTATCCGTTTTTGGCTTTAAGTCAGATAATTGCTCTCAACACAATAATTTTAATGCTAAAGACATGTTAGCAGTATTCATATCTCAAAATGATGAGCAGTCAATGGATATGCAAAGCCCTTTAAATAATCAAAATAAGGTTTGTACGATAAAGAAACCATTGAACTTGAATAGCCCTATAAAAGATGCAAAAAACAAAAATTTTGAGTATGCAGGGTTAGGTTCAAATTGTCGTATTGAAAGACCGCATTTTGAAATAGATCCAAATTTTAAATATATAGATTATGTAGGAACACTCAAAAACTGGGCTTATGCTGATAATATAGATATTGAAATTCCACTTGGAACTACAGTTAGTTTACCCTTGACTACAGAGTATGTTCGTATACCACTTCCAAAAACTCTATCTGATAAAGAAGCATGTTCAAAAGCTATTAATGATTTTAATAATCAACCTTATCTAGGTTCTACTTCAAATGATGGTAAACAGGAAATATCTGACTCTTGCCAATTAGGTACTAATGATTCAAAGACACTCAGGTATGCACTGGTTAAGCACCCGACGATGAACTTTGTTGGTGGTTATCGTAATTTTACATTCTCAGGAAAAAATAATCATTTCATCAAAATCCATGGTTTTGGTCGTATTAATGGAGCAGATATACCTTCCTATGGAAAAGATGACGATGAAACTAGAGCAATGAGTAAAAAAGGCACTATTTGGGTGGATCATAATACTGGTAACGTTTTGGATGATACGGTTTTACCAGGTCTTAAACTTTTAAGTTATGCTCAATATAGAATTGAAAGTTCTTTATTAGGTTTAGACTCACAGGCTCAAGTTGACGGAAATACAACATCAAGTATTGATATTACAGGTATTACTATTGCAAATGGATTAAGAAGAAATAGAGGTGCTATTCAATTGAATGTTGCGCAATTTGGACCTTTAAAAAAAGAGAATATGTTGGCAACATCGGACAATGAAGATAGGAACTCAGACAATACGCCAACGAGTATGTTTGATGTAAAACAAGTCGGATTTTTCAAAGATGCTGTTGATGGCGCCGATGTTGGAAGTGATTATTCTAGGCAATCTTTTATGTATTCTCAAATAGCAGATGATACCGTCAAAATTGAAGCAAAACATCAAACGGTTGATCATTATACTGTCATACATGGTAATTCTGGTTCAGTTGTTATGCCAGGGATGTATGGAGTTGTGAGGGATAGTTTGCAGGAATCTGTAATCAGTAATGTATATATTCATAGAGATATGTCACCGGGATATAACAACGATACTTGGTCATCTTATGGAGGCATTATAGCAACAAAAGATTGCTTAAGATTTCCGACTAATCAAACTAAGGATAATTATGATGTAAAATCATTAACTTTTGGTGGTTTTAAAATTAATAGGCTTTACTTATTGAGTCATGGCCACGAAGATGGTTCGACGATGTCAAATTATATTAGGTTATTTAATTTGAATGCTGGAACTCAAGGCAATTTTTTTTGCAAAGATGACTTTGATGTTGGGTCAACTATGAATAGGAGCGGCCTGTTGGTTAAAGTATATCCTATTACACTAAAAAATATTAAAATTGATGTTGTTCCAACTGTTAAACCATTGGTAGATCCTATAGAGAATATTACAACAGATACTCGTCACTCACTCATCTTTTTATCGAGTGATGGTTGGATTCAAGGAGAAAATGGAGTAAATTATAACTTCATGGGTAATAAGATTAAAAAAGAAAGATTCCTAGTTGGTTGTGACTCCTCGACTACAAATTCAAATAGTTGTTTTTGGGCCGATAAAAGTAATCAAGAAATTTCAGGTGGTATTCAAATTAAAAATAATACTGGTGGTTATTATGATTATCTCGGTTGGGTTGGTATTGACGGTACTGATAGTGATCCTCATAACTACTCAATGAATACTGCTAAAGATAAGAAATCTGTAATTTCAAAAATTCCAAGTTTTGCAAGAGTTGAAACTCATGAGACTAAAGTTCATTATCCAGACTACACTTCTATGGATGATGAATGGTATCAATTACCCTACGCAAAGGGTATTACACCACCTAAATAAATTATGATTTAAATCTTAATTAAAAAAGACTTCGTATGAAGTCTTTTTTTTTGAGGGCAAGAAAATGTTTAATTAACTTCAACATAAAGTATATACTTTATAAGTAAGTGATTAGAGATTGGGTATTTTCCTTTTATATTTCATTTTCTTTAAGCAATAAACAAAATTTCCTCCCATAAATTAATTTTTATCCCTTTTTTACGTTATTTCAGAGCCGATTTATGTGAAAGAATAACAAACTCATGGATTTTCAAGCTTTAACAATTAGATAATTAACACGTAGTTATTAGTCGTTACAGAATATCTTGCAAAGTAAGATGTTAATTTATGAAAAAATGACGTTGTATCGATTAAAAAACTTACCCTAAGTTAACAACAATTTTACAAAGATTATAATGCATTATTTTTAAAAAATTGATGTTCAAGAAAACGAATATTATTAGTTTTATTTGAAACAAGCAGGTTCTTTCTATGAAATTTAACCATGATACTATTATTATGATTTTAATTATAATCTTAGGATTTTTTGTATCAATAACATTAAAAGAAATAGCAGATGAATTTAGTACCTCTAGAGAAATATCAGCAGATTTAATAACAGATAAAAAAATAATAGAAGGTATGGGAAAAACATATGAATTGAAACAATTTATTAAATGATTTTTATTTTACACATATTAAAGGACAATTGTCAGGACATGTGTCCTCGATAGCTTAACTAAAAAAATTTAATATGTGTTGGATTAAAGTTAAAAAATTAAAACAAATACTAAAATATTTTTAAATTGGTGGATAAAAATGGAATCATCTAATTGGCTGAATTACATCTTTTTATTGATTTTATTAACTATGGGTTTAACAGCTTGTAATAAAAATAACAATAGTGAACAAAATCATGTCTTAAGTGATGTCGATTATTCTGCACAATTAATTCAATCTGGCGATAATTATGAAGGGCAAGCAGCATATTTAAATTTTAAAATTGAAAGTCAATTAACACAATTAGGTTTGTCGAATCATCCATTATCAGAATCTGAGCTTATTAGTCATGGAGCGAAATTATGTGATCAATTTGCCGATGATTTTGAACATAAATATCAAAAATTAGTCAACGGCTCCTTTAAAATAACTGATTTTGGTTTTAATCGAGATGTCCATAATCTTAAAAATGTTGTCACAGTCCTATCGGATCATTTCTTGAAAGAAGACCAAAATAAAATATATCCTAATCAATGTGTTTTAGAATTATCTACAGCAGCACTTGTTGCTAAAACAAATCCACAAAATTTGAGTGATTCTATTTTAATAAAAACTCATGGAGCGCTTCAAACTAGTTCATTTGAGTTAACTTTAATTGGAAAAGTGGAAATAAAATCAGACAATTCGTTATTGATTCATTTACCCATTTCACCGAATAAGGTTCGATTTCATTATTATGATATTGATATTGATCTGGGAGCTAATACCGGTATTGAAAACCTTAAACAATCCGGAATGAATAAAATTGACATTCATGATGTTCATTATGGACTAAAAGGCGAGAAACAAGGCGATAGTTTACAACTTAAGGATATGCAACTGGGTGAAGGTTACATATTAAATGATTCAAAAGTTAAGAAGTTTGCTGAAAAAAGCCAAATAATTTCCAGTGCTGATTTTGATACTGAGAATAAATTTTATTCTTTTACATTAAATTCTAACTCCGAAACACAAAATAATATTTTGAATTCGAGTTTTATGGATTTAAGCATAAGTTCTCCACCCAATAATGAATGGGGGAAATTTAAAGGCTATTATGAGTTTTTTTATAAAGATTCTATAGGAACAAAAAGAAAAGTTTTGATAGAGCAAAAGTAAATTAAAAAGTCATTTATATCTCAAGGGATAATTAGAAAAAATAAATTATTTTTTTTCAATTAAATGATATAGTGTATCATTAATAATCAGTCATGTAGTTTAATAATTTATGAGTTTAATTAGTAAAGTCCCAACCAATATCGTTACAGGGTTTTTAGGTACTGGAAAAACAACAACCATTTTAGAAATTTTTAAAAAAAAACCTCAGCACGAAAAATGGGCTGTTTTGGTCAACGAGTTTGGGGAGATTGGAATTGATAGCAGTATTTTTATAAACAGTAACGTTGAAAAACCCCATATTAGAGAAGTTGTGGGTGGCTGTATGTGCTGCGTATCGGGACTTTCAATGAAAGTTGCGTTAAATGATTTATTGAAAACAGCGCAACCGGATCGATTAATCATTGAACCAACTGGATTAGGACACCCAGTTGAATTAATTAATATTCTTCGGTCAGAATACTATAAAAATGCTCTTGAACTATATAATACGATCACATTGATTGATGCCAGAAATTTATCAGATGAAAGGTATATTCATAATGAAATTTTTGAAAAACAAGTGTTGATTTCAGATATTATTTTAGCGAATAAGTGTGATTATTATGATCATACAGATAAAACACTACTTAAAAAATACATCGAAAGTTTAAAATTAGATACATCTATCATCCATTACTCAAATTTCGGTAAAATCGACTTAGATTTACTGTATGGTAAACCCAACAATCTTTCTCAAAAATTAGAAAGTATTTCACAACTTTTTTCCGAAAAAAATAAAGCTAAAGATCCTGATTATAAAATTGACTTTAGCACAAAAGGTTGGCGATATGATCCAACTTATGTTTTTAGTAAAGACAAGTTTGATAAATTTATACAGAATCAACAAATTACGCGTTTAAAGGCTGTATTAATTACAGATGAAGGCATTTTTATATACAACAAAGTGAGTCATAAAGATTTTGATTGTATTGAAGTTGACGAGTGCGATGAAAGTCGAGTTGAAATAATCGATGAAAGAATTTTAGATAATTTTCAAAGTTTATTAGAAACATGTCTTGTAAATGATTTAAAAGTTTAATCTATACAATAATTTTAATCTTAAATTAAGGACTTTAAGTCCTTAATTTAAGACTGTTTGATGACTTTGTTTTAATTGCCAATAAAATCGCAATTAACAGTCCAATAAATGCAAGTCCTGCGCCAGCCAGGGAAGGGCTCGCATATGAAAAAGTATAAAGAATAGAAAGACCGCCTAAATAAGCACCGATTCCGTTACCAATATTAAATGTTCCATGAGTAAGAGTTGCGCCGAGTTGCTTAGAGTCTTCAAAAACTTGAATAAATATTACTTGTAAGGGAGCAACATATGCAAAGGAGCAAAGGCCTGTGATGAAAACAAATATTAAAGAAAGATATAAGTTGTGGGCAAATAAAAAAACACATCCTAAAGATACAATTAATAGTAGCATAAAAAATATGAGACTAAATATTGGTGAACGTTTATCGGATACAAAAGCACCTAGTTTTAACCCTAAAGTCATGCCTACTCCTGCAAGTGACATTATATAAGGCATAAACTGAGGTTTTAAATGAGTTTCCTGAATCATTAGGGGACCAATGAAGCTAAACCAAGCAAATAAACCACCACAGCCGATGGCACATAATACTAAAACTAGCCAGGTTTCACTTTTTTTGAATACTTTCAACTCATTTTTTAGAGAAGATGGAGTGTTTTGTTTAGGTAAATTAGGAATAAAAATACTTGATAACAATATAGTTATAAGACCAATGAACCCAACGACTATAAAAACGATATTCCATGAAAAGTGATGTGAAAGAAAAGTACCAATAGGAACGCCGATAACATTTGCTAAAGTGAGCCCTAAAAACATATTAGCGACAGCGGTTGTTTTTTTATCAGGCTTGGCTAATACCATTGCAACAATGGCCCCCACACCAAAAAAACATCCATGCGGAAGGCCCGCACAAAATCTAAATAAAATGAGCAAATAATAATTATGAGTTGACGCTGATAACGCATTAAAAATAGTGAACATAACAAGTAATAAAATCAAAATTTGTTTTGGTGCAAACTTATTCGAGAGTATTAATATTAAAGGTGCACCCATTACGACACCAAAAGCATATGCACTAATCAAGTGTCCTGAAAGAGGAATAGAAATATGTAAAGATGAAGCAATATCAGGTAATATTCCCATCATAATAAACTCAGTCAAACCAATGCCCATAGCACCCATAAAAAGTGGGATAATATGTTTCTGCATAAAATTGATTACCTATTTGAATTAATTTGTAATATTGTATAGTTGAATGATGGTACGAAAAGGACAAAGGAATGATACATTTGGACATAATGACAACGTAAAGGTAATAATTGAACTTGATAAAATAAAGAAACAGGATGTTAACCAAATATCAACTGAAGATTTGTTCCTTCCTAGAAATTGACTCAGATATTTTAAATAGGATGAGCAGAATTTAAACGCCTACAAATCATTCATTTTAAATAGTATTAGTTCAGAGAACGAGATAAATATTTTTTGAGAATATTTAATGTTGTAAACTAATTCTGAAAATCTTCAATATGTAGATGATAAAAATTACCGGCGCATTAAGTATGTAATAAGGGATTTTTATGAGTTTATACTATCCAGTTTTTTTTGAATATCTTCATAAGATAACTGATTTATTTTTTCATTGCCTAAAAATACTGAAGGGGTGCTATTTACGCCAATTTTTTCTGCCAATATCTTATTATTTGCAATATTCGATTCAGAATCTTTGAGAAGAGGCTCTAAATCACTGATTGTGACTCCAACCCTTTTCAAATGAACCTTAACTATATTACTTGTTAGGTCTCCTGTATGATCGATTAAAAGTTTATGAAAATCATAATATTTTGAGGGTATTTTAGGTATAATGCATTCGCAATTTTTGCCCCATATGAAGAGCCTGATGTTTCTCCAAAAACAGGAAATTCTTTAATTATAATTTTTAAATTTGGATTGTTTGCTACAAGCTTTTGAGCTGTTTTTGAAAATCTTTTACATGAGTCACAATTGTAATCAATAAACTCTACCATTAATTGTGTGCCATTTTTATTACCAATATATGGATCTTGTGTATTTTGATAAAGCTGTTCGTAATTATTATGAATAACTTTTTTATCATTATTGGAAAAATTTTGCTCTTCTTGAAATCTGTATTCAGCAATAGACTGTATAACAATTTCTGGATTTTTTAATAAAATTTTTTCAACTACTTCTTTATCAACCTTTACACCTTTATCGACGTTCAGGTTTCTTATTTCACCATGTAATTGGGCTATTTTTTGTTTTTGAGTTTCAATTTCTTTTTGTTGAGCTGCAATTTCTTTTTGTTGAGCTGCAATTTTACTTGTTTGGATTGCGATTTTTTTATTTTGATATTTTTGTTGAACTTTATTCATTAATAATACTTCTTTTTTAATGATGCAATCTGCTTGTTTAAATCAGGATTGGGTTCGCTAATTTGAATGGTGTTAAAAGCTGTTTTTAATTTATGTAATTCATAACTTTCATAAGCTAACCAAAAATTAGCAACAAGTCCCAAAATCAATACAAATTTAAATTTTTTATTAGGTTTTGTTAATACATTATTCATAAATTAAAATCCTTTTTTCAATGTTCATGATCTAAAAGTACTTAGTATCAAAATTTAGATTGCTCAATGTCTAACGATAAACTATTCAACAATAAATTTAATTATTTATTAAATAAAAATTAGCACAATAGAGAATAAATGAGCTTCTTTTCAAAAAAATACCTGCAAAATATAAGGTTATATATGCAAAATTGAGATCCAGTCGATTTTTATGGAGTGGTAATTTTATTTTGAAAAACAAACTGTATTTGGATATAAGTTAAAAATAATATAAATGTAAATGAGACAAATAAAGAAGTTATTCCTTTTAGAGTTTTATGTTTAGATTCTTATAATATCAACCCAAAATATATCTTAGTTATGATTGATTTTAATAAACAACACTTAAATATAAGTACGAGAAGACGTAAATATGTATAAATAGAAACTTGAATAATTAAATTTAGGACCTATTTATAATTTTATTACAATTAAATAACAAAACTTAACATTTATTTCTGTAATATATATCTTATAAACAAAATTAAATTTAGGAGTGAGATTATGTCTCTACAAATTACAGGCAAAAACTTTGATGTTGATGCTAAAACAAAAGAAACAATTGAAAATAAATTAAATAATTTTAAGAAGTTTAATGTACCGTTTATCAGTGAAAATGTTGTTATTGAAGAAGAGCCACATAAAAACTTCAAAGTATCTGTCAGTATAGTTGTGCCAGATTCTAAAATCGAAGCATCTGCAACTAATCATGAAGTTCATATCGCTGTCACTGAGGTTTTACAAAAAATTGAACGTCAAATAAATAAGCTTATACACAAGCCTGATTCTCATCGTTCTGATAAAGGACTTAAAAAGAATAACTACGAAAACACATTAGAAGAAAATGTGATTGAAGAAAGAGATCAAGCATTACAAGCTTTAAAAGATTCTAAGTAATTTTAATTAATTAAAATAAAGTATTTAATTTTTCAGTTATTAGCTGAAAAATAATCTTTAGTTTGATAAGGTTTGTCAAGTATCCTTTATTTATCTAATATGAATGCTTCATATTCTTTATCAAACGAAATCTTGGTTGTATCTTCAACACAGTCGATAAATAATCTTCCAAATAAATGATCAATTTCATGTTGAAATACGGTTGCTCTAAAATCATCTAAAGTCAATTTTATTAGTTCTGCATGTTCATTTAAATAAGAAACTTTAATAGCTTTTGGTCTTTTTACATAACCTTTTATTTGTGGGATTGACAAACATCCTTCCCAAAATCCTCTTAAACTTGAATCTATAACTTCTATTTTGGGGTTGATAACAATACATTCGTCAAATTGAGGTATATTTTGATACCTATTATTTTTTTGAATGTTAATGATAGCAATTTGTTTGGATACATCGACTTGCGGTGCAGCAATACCTATTCCACCTGCATCTAGCATAGTTTCTCTCATGTCTTTGATAAGTTTTTGCGTAGATTGTGATTTGATTTCTGCAACTGAAAGTGGCTTTGCCTTTAGTCTCAATGTGGGGTGACCTAATCGTATAATTGGTAGAATAGTCATGTTTAAACTCTAATTTTCAATTTATTTATTATCATAATTTATCCTTTAAAACTTAGAAATCAAACTTTTTAGATAAAAGACCCCATCCTTAATGATGGGGAGTTCAAATAGAACATTCGATAATTAAAGGACAAATGAAAATCTTCAATTAAAAGTTATATTAAAATGATGATTAGACATCAAACAAAGTTAATATATTTAATTATAATTAAAGTTTTATCACTCGTACCTATTAAACAACAGTTTGTTGAGAAAATAAAATCTTTTGGGTTTAAATTATCAATTCTGTTACGAGGGACTAAATTTTTAAATTTTGGGATAAAAAAATAAATTAAAATATTTAGATTTTTAATAAAAAAACACATGTTATCATTGACTTAAATCATTGCTATTCAAATTATTTTTGACTATTTGTTGTAAATTTGCGATACATTTCAATAAAACAACAAAATATAACTTTTAATTTTAGAGGACTTTGTTTGTTCAGCTTATATTCAGCTTGGCAGAGATAGGTTATGAAAGACGAGTTTATTTAATCATGTAATTCAATAAGTTACCATTATATGTGCTCGCTTAATTATTTTAATAAAAGTTAAATTAATAAATCATTGTTTGATTTATTAATTTAACTCTTTCAAGGATTAATATTTAAAGGATTCAAATGAAAAAGTTTAAACTAATAGCTTTAACAGCTTCAATGTTATCCACAGTTGTTATGGCAGATAATCAATGCGTTGGGACAACGGATGCTCCAGCTTCAATTAAAAGTAACTTGATTGATCGAACACAAACAGATGAGGGTGTAAAAATTATAGGACAATCTGTTAAAGGTGAAGAGAAGGGAGACCTCTGTGAGGCAAAGGTTTATGAAGTTAAATCACATCCTATTCGAGTTTATCGTATATGGGATTCAAACTATATAGGTGGTGCTAAAGGAACATGGTGGACTTTAGATAGACCGACTGGAAAAATAGAAAATATTCGAAATAATATTGAATTATGCCGTGAATATAATGGAACAGAAAAGCTAGAAGTATGCGATTTGATGCCAGGTGGTTTCATGGCACTTGGTCCAGGACAAAGTACCATGTGTGAAGGTAGTGGTTATCCATATAAATACTCTAAATCTAGTACACAACAAGTTTATATACCATCTACTTACAAGCAAGACTTGACACATTGTCATGTCGAATCAGCTGTAATCAGTTGGGAAAAAGACGATACTCCAAATTATAGATTTCAATTTCCTACGGATCATGAAGATATCACAGCAGATGTTTGTGGTAAAATTATGACGTTGAAAAAAGGGGATCCAAACGTGAGTATGCCTGTTACCATTCCAAAATCAGGTGTATGTAGGGTTGATGTACAATTAAATGCTGAGGGTACCGAAGAGGTTAAATTTACAATTGGCGCCAATAAAACGAAAACTGATTGCACGGCCGAAGGAATTAATTGTGACCAAGTTGTAAATAATTTTGATCAAAATGTTTTTAATTTTCCAAATTAATAAAATAATTTTATTGTTTCTACCATTGTTTTACCTCGACATATATTGAGGTAAAACATATTCGAGCCATATTATCTCCATATAGTAAGTTGATTATAGGTATTTCAATGTATTTTTAAATAGAATTTAAAGGTCACTCTTATTTGTTTAATTTAAACATATATACTGAAAATTTTTTTATGATACACAAATCTATAATGTTTAAGATATTGAATAAAAAAGTTTTGGAGAAACCAAAACTTTTTTATTTCAACTTTTAGTTGTCTTTTGGATGTGACATAATTTGGCCATTATTGATCAATCTCACGGATTGATTATTTCCAACCTTTTGGTTATATACTTCTATGGTACAATTTTGAGAAGCTCCGGTAGGCACTATTAAAGTTCGACTTTCTGGGCTATTTGGTGCTGAAGGGTCAAATTTGTATATTGTATCTTCACCACCTTGTTCTTTATCACTAGTTTTACTCCAATAGGGGTTTTTTGTTTGAATATCTCCACACTTACTCGGATTTAGTTTCAGCCTAGTATCTGTATTCAACCAAGCAGAGCCATAACGGTCACCCTTATCATCATTTGTTGCATAATTAAAAACTGTATTGGTTCCGTTAGTTATATTTAATACATCCTTACCACCTTCTGGTAAAATTTTTGGAAAAATGAACTTGATTTGATTTTTATCTAGAAGGGTACCTTCAGTCTTAATTAAATTCTCTGGTTGTTCAATTGCGGTAAATTTATTATCAGCTTTGTAAAAAGCAACGTACTCTTTTTGGTTTATTAGTTTAGAACTAGATATAATATAAGATCCTGCTGTGGGACTATGTGCCATGGCAGCTTTGCTAATCTTTAAATCACCATTAAAATTAAATGCTTTTTTAAATTTTGGTTCAAAAAAACTCCCTGGAGGTGCAACTTCACCTGAAAGGTTACTTGCACTGAAGTCAAAGTTAATGTTGTTTTGTGCAAACTCGACTCTATTTAGTGACAGATTGGTCCCGCCAATTGTATCAATTCTAGCTGCAATTTCATCATCTGTTAGATTACTATAGCTAGGTTGAGGTTTTGGATTGCTATTATCACCGCCGCCACCACCACATGCTGTTAAGCTTAATGATAAACCAATTCCAATAAGTGAAGTTACAATTATATTTTTATTTTTCATTTTTATGTCCTAAAAGTTTTGTTTGTACACAATTAATATTAAAACTGTGAATAAATAAATAAATATATTTGTTTTAATGGGTCGTAAAATGATGACAAATGGTATTTATGGTTTATTTTTCATACATTTGGGATGAATAATGGGATAAAATGATAAAGAAACAAATATTTTTTTTATGATTATTTCCATCTTCATTTTTTTTATAGTAATGAAAATAGTCGTTCATCACAAAATAAGGCTAGTTATGTAAAAGCATTTGTAGAGGGAAGTGTGTTAGCATAACATTAACGAATATTTTTGAGAGCGTATAATTCGCTCTATATAAGAGTAATAAAGATGAATGCAGTAGAACACATTGATAACTTTATCCATATTTCAACTTATTATCCAATGCATCAAACTTTATTAAAATTTTTTGATGAAGATAAAATTGTTAATATTGATACACAATTTCTTTATACAGGTCCGAATATCATACCAGGTGATAAACAAACATATCATAATTTTGGTAAGTGGTTTCATAGTATCACACTGTCACAAATTGAAAAGAGGGATACTAAAAAAGATAATGAATTTATTTCTTATATAGCAAATAAAATGGAAACCTTAATTGGTCATGAATTTCTTCAATCCATGAATACAAAAGATATTAATATTTTATGTTGGGTAGATGATCAAAGAGTGGCTGATATTCTTTTTAAACATTATCTAGTCTATTTTTATGAAATAAATAATGTTTATTTTATAGATAATAATTATATTAATAAATATATATTTCAACATCAGGGCGAACAAGTTGAAAGTTTATTTACAAAACCTTGGAGTTATAAATCTATTAAGCGTGTTTTCGATAATAAACAAAAATTATCTAAATCAGAGTACCAGTTCTTAAAAAAATCTTGGGCAAATATTTTAAATTTTAACGGTTATATTCGAATTTATGAAAATGAGGTATTGCGTAATGAAGAAGAAAATTATTTTGATACAATCATTCTTGAACGCTTAAAAAAAGAAGCGCAAAACCAAACATACAGAAACAAACATAACTTAAAAGAAAATATACCTGATGGCTATATCAAGTTATCTTTTTTATACGCAATTATGATGTCTGAATATCAACTTACAGATAGTTTTGTTATAACTAGATTAATACAGTTAATTGAACAAAAACAAATAGATTATATGGAAGTAAACAAAGACAATGAAAACTTAAGTTTATACCATAAAATGCTTCAGCACTATTTTATCAAAATTAAACCTTAAAATATCAATAGCTCTTAAAAGAATTTATCAGATCTTATAGATTGAATTATGTTAATTTTAAAAACCCAACAATGGGTTTTTAAACATTGATCATTATTCGCCAGTATTCTCGTGTCGACCTTCGTTAATGTTTTGGTCTGCTTGTTGAGATTGGTCTTGATATTGAGTTTGGTCACTATTTTTTGAAACATTATCTGCTTGAACAGTAAAAGCCATTCCTGCTAATGTACATATTACTATTGCGAAAGTTTTTAAGTTTTTCATTATCATCTCCATCGATAGTTAAATTTATTATTTGAGCTTTCATTATAAAAAATATTATCTGAATAGAATCTTAACCAATTTAACTTATTATTTTTAATCATCATTAAGTTATTAAAAAGAAACTCGGGATAATACTTGATTTTATAATGTAAAAGTATATCTGTTTTAAAACTTGTTATGTTTAGACGTATTGACAAATAATATCGATAATAAGACAATTTAATCATAATTATGAAAAGTTTGAACAATTCGCCAGAATTTAAACTCCCATTTACAATAATTCACTATCAAAATCAATAACAATATTGTCACACGATATAGATCTAGTTCTAAAATTTATAATTATAATTTGTTTAAGAGATGATTTTAAATGCTAAATAAATATTTTGATTCATAATTATTATAATTGAAATGTTAAGAAGGCCATTTCTTGGTAAATTTTCAAATTATAAATTACGATGAAACCATCACTGAAACAGATTATTTTGAGACTACCCAAGCTAAAAATAATCAATCATATTTATCTCTTTTTATGAATTATAATAAGATTTATTGTCGTTTGTTGTGTGCTGATGATGAAATGATTAAAAAATTTAAGGAAAGTAAAGTTATTAAAGTTATCCCTGAATTGATAGGGCAACAAGAATACTTTTATATTGCTGGTCTTAGAAAACAACTTGAGAATATAAAATTATGTGCCGCAGTGCTAGTCAGTTTTCAAAATATAGACAATTATGAGCTTTTTTATTATCCGAGTAAAAAATATAGGCTACATGTATATTCAAGGCGTGGATTAGAAATAAAATTAGATTTAAATATTGATATGATTCACCAACAAACTTTAAAAAACCACTAGTAAAATATAGATAATCCCCAATAACTTTATATATCCTAAGTTTATTTAGTGACAGGGTTATGAGATGGTATTAATTTAGTGCTCATTGTTTTAGATATAAAAAAAATTGGTTGGGTTGGGGAAGAAATAGATGCGGTATGATCTAAAAGACTAGTAACTGATCTTTTGAATTTGCTGCTGTAACAAGAGATAACAGTTGCTAAAATTTTGTAGAAAGAAATCTAATGAGTTGAGAGGTATTCTGGAGTATTACAAAAACCGTTGTTTCCTTGGCTTTGTGAATGATTTTGAATGGATTTCCCATAATAAAATATGGATAAAAACAACAGAGAAAAATAGTCTATTAGCATAAGATAAAATAACTTTTTTGATAAATTAAAGGACTTTCTATGAGAATAGTATTTGATATTAATTTTTCAATTTTTATAAAATTAAACTTACTAGGTATATATTGTATGAATTAAAACGTTCTTGTAAAAATGTGATAACTAACCATCAATTAAAATGATTTAATTATGATTATGCGTTAAATTTTAAAATGATATTTCATTCAATGATTAATACTTGGAGATATTTATGGAAAAACACAGTATTGCTGCTGAACTTGTTTATCAACTTGCTGAATACGGAGTTGAACAAGTCTTTGGGATTACGGGAGATGCTATGAATGCTTTTACTGATGCTATCAGAAAAGATGGGCGTATAAAATGGCACACTGTAAGACATGAAGAATCTGCAGGTTTTGCTGTAGCTGCTCAAGCAGAGCTTACCCAAGATCTTGCTGTTTGTGTCGGTACTATAGGCCCAGGCGCACTACACTTAATAAATGGAGTTTATAATGCTACAAGAGATCGTTCACCTGTTTTAATGATTACTGGTGATGTGCCTCAACCAGAAGCTAAATCAGGTTATTTTCAAGAGATAGACCAATTGAAAGTTTTTGATGATCCTTGCGTTTTCAGTGCTATTGTTCAATCGGAGTCACAAGTTCCTCGGTTATTCCAACAAGCTATTCAAGCTGCCATCTCTGAAAGAGGGGTTGCTCATATTGCCATTCCTACAGATGTAATTTCTAAAAAGATCTCTAAAAATAAACCTGTTCAAATTTTTCGGCAACTTCCCAGTCAGGTTAGACCCTCAGACAAAGATATTGATGAAATCAATCGACTGATTGCGGATAGTCAGAAACCTTCAATTTTGATAGGCTGTGGTGCCAGAGGAGCTAGAGATGAAGTCCATGCATTAGCTGAGAAATTAAAAGCACCAGTGAGCCATTCATTAAAAGGTACAGAAGTTTTAGAATATAATGATCCATTTTCAATTGGAGGGATTGGGCATGTTGGAACACCTCATGGAATGAAAGTCGTAGATAATTGTGATTTATTAATTATGCTCGGTACTGATTTTCCATATTCTTCGTTCTTACCTAAACATGGGAATATTATTCAAGTTGATATATGTCCCAATAGAATAGGTCATCGAGTTCATATAAAGAAGGGTGTTGTTGGTGATGTCAAAGCAACGTTACAAATGTTGTTACCTTTATTAACAGAAAAAAATGACTTAACACATTTAACGACACTTCAAAAGCAGAGAGATAATTGGTTAAAAAAAACGTACGATGCTTATGATTTAACTAAAAACAAAATTATACATCCTCAATCTGTTGTTTTAACAATAAGTGAGTTGGTTTCGGATGACGCAGTTTTTGTTGCCGAAGTTGGGGAGGTTACTGTTTGGACTGCTCGTTATTTAAAAATGCGAGGCGAACAACGGTTAATTGGTTCTTTTAATCATGGTTCTTTGGGAGTAGGTCTTCCTGCTGCGATAGGTGCAAAATCTCTATATCCGAATAGACAGGTCGTTGCATTGTGCGGTGATGGGGCTTTTGGAATGCTTTTGGCTGATTTGGTTACAGCATCACGTTACGGCATTAACTTGATTGCAATTATTTTCAGAAATGAGAAGTTTGGTTTTGTAGAATTAGAAATGGAAGCAGCAGGTTATCCAAGATATGCTACGGATTTAGTCAACCCTGAGTTTTCTGTTGTTGCAGAAGCTTGTGGTTGTGTCGGTTTAGTGGTGAAGGATCCAAGTGAGCTTAAACCTACATTAGAAAAAGCTTTAAAGATTAATAAGCCAGTTATAGTTGAAGTTTTTGTTAATCCTGATGAGCTGATTATTCCACCATCTATAGATTTAGAGACAGCATGGAAATTCACAACTGGTAAAATAAAAGAAATGGTTATTGAAAGAAAAATACAAAATCTTTTTAAGGATTTATAAAAATTATCTGACGTTACTTTTATAGCCTTTTTATAATTTTGATTATAAAAAGGCTTGTTCATTAACTTAAATAATACTTTATAATTATATTAAATCAGTTCTTAAACTTTTTACCATTAATAAAAGAGCTAAATTTGATATGATTAATGAGATATTAGAGCAAGTTAAGTTTCAAGACCTTATTACATTTCGTGATGTGGTTAATGAAGGTAGTTTGACAGCTGTTGGTAATAAGAGAAATATTGCCAAATCAATTGTTAGTACAAGAATTACTCGACTCGAAAAAATATTAAATATTAAATTATTTAATAGAGAGACTCGGAGCATTCTCCTAACAAGAGAAGGCCGACACTTATTACATTTCGTTGAATCACTCATTCATATGGGAAATGAATTGACGCGAGAGGTTGAGAAAATTTCATTAGATGTCGAAGGCGATATTAAAATTACAGCCCCTCCTGAATACACTCAATATATATTAACTCGATTTTTACCTTATGTAAGAGATATTTTTCCAAAACTTAAATTAATATTTCATTCTTCATACGATATTGAAAATATGCATTCAGGAAAATATGATTTAGCTTTTAGAAACCGTTATGTTGTTGATGACAGATTGGTCGCTTATAAAGTTGGGACATATCATAATAAGTTGTATGCAAGTCCAAATCTAAAAAATGTAAATAATATTAATGAGCCTGAAAATCTTAAGAGTTTTCCTTTGTTGGGATTATCTGAAGGTGAAAGAGAAATTTTAGTTGAGCTTTTTCATCAATCTGAAAATAAGTTATTTAGAGCAAGATTTAACGAAGAAATTATTCTTGATAATTTGAATGCAATTATGAACTTAAGTAAAGCCAATGCTGGTATTTGTTATATTCCCAATTTTGTTGCGTATGAAAGTATCCAAGATCGTACACTAAGACCAATTTTACCAAACTGGACATCTAAACCTCTTACATCATATATGGTGTTTCATCCATCAGTATTAAAAGTAAAAAAAGTCAATGCTGTCATAAATCTAGCTAAACAATATCTGCCTACAATTATGAAGAGTTTAGTTATTTAGTATTTCAATTGATTCTGAGTAAACTGTTCTTCTTTTCCGAACAGAGTGTTTTTATATGCCTACTTTATTCAAGGTTAGGGCTAATTATAATGAACTTGTTGTTAATCAATATTAATCATATAACAAGAGGTATATAAAAATGAATAATGTAAACCGATATGAAAAGGGAATAGAAAATATAACAAAATTATCTGGAGAGCAAAGCACCTTTCATGATGTTAAAGGTATTTTGAAGGATATTTCTCCAAGGTTAAGTGATCTTTTTGTTAGTTTTGCTTTTGGAGATGTGTACTCTGGTGAGGAATTAACTTTACAACAAAGAGAATTATTAACTATTTCAACCTTAGTCACTCAAGGCGGTTGTGACTTACAATTGAAAGCACATACTGAGTCAGCGTTAAAAGTAGGCTGTACGAAAGAAGAGATTATTGAAACTATCATACATTTATCGCCATATATTGGTTTTCCTAGAGTATTAAATGGAATGCTTGCTTCGCATGAAGTGATACAGAAATTTGAAGATGATGCTGCTTAATTTGAGGGATTCCATCCTAAACTATATTGAGAAAAAGACTTCATTTGAAGTCTTTTGTTTTATGAATAAACCGAAGAAAAATTTTATCTCTTAAATCTGTTTTAATTATTATTTAAACAAAGATATTAAACTAACTTGTTTTTAAGTGTGATATTATTATTTACTCTCGAAACAAGAAGATCTTATGAAATTAATTCTCAAAAAGAATTAAAATGTTAAATTGATTCCTAAAAAGAAATTATCTTCATCTTAAAAAAAGAGGGAATGTACTTATCAAATCATATAAGATAAATTAAATTTTTTGGATTTTAAGCGAGTTTGAGATGGTTATCAATAAGTGGTCGGGTGTTGTCTATATTATACTAGCATACACAATTTGGGGTTTAGGTCCGTTCTATTATAAATTTCTGCAAGAGATACCAACTTTTGAAATGCTCTGTTTGAGAGTGATATTTGGTTCTTTTTTTCTCGTAATTCTTGTTTATGTCATGAAAAATTCCAAAAATTTCATAAAAATATATAAAAACAAAAGATTGATGTTAGCTTTGACGTTGACTTCTATGTTAATTGGTTTTAATTGGGGCTTATATTTATGGGCAATAAATAATAACCATGTAATGGAAACGAGTTTGGGTTATTTCACGACGCCATTAATTTTAATTTTTTGTGGCATTGTGTTTTTAAAAGAAAAGCTAACCAAATTAAAAACGATTGCCGTGTTGCTTACAATTTGTGCTGTATCTTATAATATAATTGCTTTTCATGGTTTTCCTTGGATATCAATTACTCTGGCGATTTCTTTTGCTGTCTATACAGTATTAAGAAAAAAGATACCTATAGATTCTCAAAGTGGTCTACTATTTGAAACCATATTATTGGTCCCGGTTGCTATAATATATTTGGTTTATATTGAGTATCATTCACCTATAAATATATCTAATAACTCTATTATACTAGATCTTTTAATTATTGGAGCAGGGGTGTTAACTGTCATACCTCTTATTTTTTTACATAAGGCAACACTTAGATTAAATTTAACCACTATTGGTTTTTTTCAATATATCAATCCTACCTTAGCACTATTGACTGCAATTTATATGTATCATGAGCCCTTTACAAAAACACAAATCATCACCTTTACGCTTATTTGGATTGCTCTCATTCTTTCAATCGCTGACTCTGTTATAGCATCTCGTTCGATAAAAGATCTAAAATTATAGATTATTTATTATAACTACCTAAAAAGCATTTCTTTTTTATAAAGGCATGGTGTTTTTATAAGACATGTCTTTTTTTGTTAGACATGATGAAGGAACAACTTTATAATTCGCAACTCCATGAAGAGATGAAATCATTGAATTATTATGAAGAAAAACTATTTTAAAGTATCCTTTTTATTTTTATCAGCGTGGCTATTTATTATTTTAGAATATGCTATTAGAGTATCTGATAGTGTTATTTTACCAGAACTATCCACTCAATTTAATCTCATTCCTTCAGATTTAAGTCTATTATCATCTGCTTACTATTTTACTTATGTCATTTTTATGATACCCGCAGGTATGCTAATTGATCGATTTGGACTATATAAAGTATGGATTTTAGCGATTTGGCTTGTATCTTTAGGTGGTTTTCTTTTTGGATATTCAAAAAATATTGAAGAACTTATTTTTGCCCGAGCTTTAATGGGCTTAGGTTCAAATTTTGCAATTATTGGCACTTTCGCCTTATCTATGCAATTTAGATATAAAAGTTTCTTGATTGGATTAACGATGGCTGTTGCCATGCTCGGAGCATTTTTAGGGCAAGGTCCTTGGCTGCATTTAACCACACTCCTTGGTTCCTGGCGCACCACTTATATTCTATCTTCATTAATAGGTTTATTGTTATTAATCATGTGGATTTTTGTTGGTCGATTTTCTCAAAAATATCACTTAAAAGTAGGGTTTTCAGACTTTAAAAAAACAGTTGTTATTTTACTTAAGTCCCCAGTATTTATTATTATGGCTCTTTATGTAGGTTGTTTGAGTAGTCCGCAAACTGCCTTTTCAGCTTTATGGTGTCCGACCTTTTTACAAAAAGCATATGATTTAACGAGCCAAGATGCCGCTTATTTCACCTCGGTTATTTCTTTGGGAGGATTATTGGGTGGTTTGCTTTTAGGTCTGATTGGTGATGCATTTGATAAAAAGTTTCAGATTAGACTTCTTTTCATATCTGGATTAATTGCCGTCATGAATATGCTGTTAATTCTATCGGGTGACATTAGTGAAGATGTTTTAATGCTTAACTTATTTATACTAGGCTTTATAACAAATGCAAGTGTTGTTGTTTTTAGTTTCATGGGAAGTTATTTTAATAAATTACCGAAGGCCACCATTCAAGGAACAACAAATCAATTTAATATGGGAGGCGGTCCAGTTTTTCAAATGTTAGTTGGGTATGTGGTGACAACACTGAGCGGCGGAGTATCTATTGAGCAAACATCCGTTGACCATTTTACAAAATCTCTATCCTTAATGCCTATTTCTATTCTTATGTTTAGTATTTTATTAATTACACTCTTGCCGATTATTAAAGCAAGGTCTCTCACGAAAGAACAAAAGAAGATATTAGATTTACATATGTAATTGATAAAGTTTATCTTATGTATTGAATCAAGTGAATCTAAGCAGATATGTTTACACTGTAACATAATGATGTGTGAAACATGGAAAAGCCAGAATCATCTGGCTTTTTTATTACTTTGTCATTATTAGTTCATGATCTTTTATTTGTACTGTTTAATTAAAATATCCTTCTAAAGAAAGGTAAACGATATAAAATAATACCTAATATAAAAGAACCGACTATTGATATTACACCAATCACTAATGTGATGATCCATGGATTCCAGGATACAACGGGCTGTAAAAATTTAAATAAGGCGACTAAAAATATAAATTGAAATACATATGCTGGAAAAGAAGCACGTGCTAAAACTTTAGTAACTTTATTTGAGTGATTAAAAAAAGTTTTAAAAATATAAAGCTGAAAAAGAATCATACCAATTGCACAAAATGTTCTAAATATTGAATCATCAAAGCCACGACCTGTAATAAAACCATTTTCAAAGCAATAAAAAAATGTAAACATAACAAGTCCAAATATACCGTATTTAAAATCAATTTCATCAAGCCAATTGTTTTGATACGCTTGAATTCCCAACACAAAAGCTGCGATATAAGTTGGGAAATATTTAATTAAATGAAACCCCAAAAATCCATCTCCCGACACACCGTTAATTTTCAAAGCTATTAGGTTTATCGGTGTCATGATGGAACAAAAAATAAATATTTTAAGTAAAGATGGCAAAGGCTTATTTGATTTTTCTTCAATGTTTTTTGTTTTGACAAATTGACTCCATACCAAAGTAAATATCAGTAACGTCCAGCAAAACCAAGTTACTCCCATAAAATCTCCCCATTGAAGATTGATAATATGTTCGTAGTACCATGAGATAAATGAAGCTAATGTAAATTTACTTCCCCAGATAATTTTACTAAGTATCAAATCCATTGTTACTACGTAAATTAATACAGCACCCCCTAAACGTATCATTTTATCTTTATTAAAAGCGCTTTTACCTTTTTTTAAGAACGAAGGAATGATAAAGAAAGCAGATATAAAAAAGAATAAGTCCATAAAATAGCTTTGGTTGAAACATAAAATTCTACCAAATTCTTGACTATATTTGGGGTATACGCCTCTAAAATAATCGAATGAATGATGCATTATGACTATGATAGCTAAAAACCATTTTATATTGTCTAAATAATCGAGTCGACTGTGAATATTGTTTTTCATTAATTATTCCTCAATAATTGATAGTTCATTATCATTTGTTTGTATTGTCTAATTAAAATATTCTTTTAAAGAAAGGTAAACGATATAAGATCATACCAACCGTAAATGAACAGATTACTGCTAATGCCCCGACAAATAATGTTATAAACCACGGATTCCAATTTAATCCTGGTGCAATAAATTTAAAAAACACATTAAGAAAAACAAATTGGATTACATAGGCTGGAAAAGAGGCTCGAGCTAAAGCTTTGGTTACTTTATTTGAATGATTAAAATATTTTTTAAAAATATAGAGTAAAAAAAGAATCATTCCAACTGCGCAAAAGGTTCTTAGTATTCTAAAAGATTCATCATTTGAAATACTGCTTGCAATAAAATGTGAAAAAACAATAGAATAAAACCCAAAAGAAAATAAAATGAGACCAAACAAACCATATCTTAAATTAATTTTATCTAGCCAGTTATTTTGGTATGCTTTGATTCCTATCATAAAAGCCGCAATGTAGCTTGGAAACATGCCAATAAGACGGAAACCTAGAAAATTACTACCGAAAACATTTTCAAACATCACAGCAATGCAATTTAAAGGGACCATTAATATACAAAATATA
This sequence comes from Paraphotobacterium marinum, assembly GCF_002216855.1. Classification (NCBI taxonomy): domain Bacteria; kingdom Pseudomonadati; phylum Pseudomonadota; class Gammaproteobacteria; order Vibrionales; family Vibrionaceae; genus Paraphotobacterium; species Paraphotobacterium marinum. The sequence continues at coordinate 431,610 of NZ_CP022356.1, read as the reverse complement.
ATAATTTGCAAATAAGAAGGTATTTCTAGGTTTGTTGCTTGATTTTCATTAACTTTATTTCGAAAGAATAGACTCCATATTAAAGACAAAAGCAGCAATGTCCAACAAAACCAAGTGACTCCCATAAAATCACCCCATTGAAGACTTTTAATTGTAGACCATCTATCTGGTGATAAAAGGTAACCGAGGTAGGATGTTATTATACTGTTTACACCCCAATATTTGACTACATCGTTTAAGGGCTCAACTAGACAATAGGTAATGAGTAAAGCACCACCTAAACGTATAATTTTATCTTTATTGAATGCACTTTTGCCTTTTTTTATCAAAGATGGAACTATAAAAAAGGCAGATATAAAAAAGAAGAGATCCATAAAATAACTTTGATCGATGCCAAGAACAATATCAAAACTAGATTTATATTTTGGGTAAGTATTTTGAAAGTAATCGAATGAATGATGCATTATGACTATAATAGCCAAACACCATTTTATGTTATCTAAATAATCAAGTCGATTGTTAATATATTTTTTCATAAATTTTTTCCTGATTAAAAAATCAGGTTAAATTTATTCATTTTATGATTTAATAGCTATTAATTTGGTATGTAATCAACTTTTAAGTGACGAAAATTTTATTTAAGCTTGATTATTTCTTCGAGGGATAAAATAATTTATCCCTGATAGACCTAAAGTTTTTTAAAATTATTTGTACATCCCAAAAACTATCTATTATTTAAAGCTTAATTAAATCCTTAATAATATTAATGAAATTATTTAATGTAAATTTACCTATACATTTATGGTTTATTCTAAAATTAATGATATTTTTTCTAACCCACTGAAGAATAACAATTTTTTAAAATTAATTTTTATGTTATGATTCTGATTTTATATATTGGTATTGTCATGAAAAATAGCCATTTAATACTTTTTATATTATTTATTTCAAGTCTCATTGTAATCAGTTACTTTTTTTTTGATCGACAAGTTGTTTGGTTTTTAGTTAAACATCATTCAAGAGATTTGGGTTTATTAAAAATTTTCGCAAACTCGATCACTTACGTTATTTCGATATTCGTTTTTATTTTTTATTTTTATTTTTTAGTCAAAATCATAAGAAAATCAATTAATAGTTTGGATAAATCCTTTTTAATTGTTAGTAATGCCATAATAATTGGTCAATTTTTAAAAGAGGTATTAAAAACAATTTTTGGTAGATATTGGGCAGCCACATTTACATGCAATAATCCATCACTTATCTCAAATCATGTATATGGTTTTAATTGGTTTAAATCAGGAAGTGCATTTGCGTCATTTCCATCAGGACACGCTACTTTTATATTTTCATTTTCTGTAAGTATGTTTCTTATCTTCCCTAAATTACGCTGGCTTTGGATCTTACTTGCAATTTTAGTTACTGTTGGTCAAATTGGTATGTATTATCATTATGTGAGTGATGTATTGGCTGGTGCTTTGTTGGGCGGGTTAGTAGGACTTTTTGCAGTAAAGTATAAAATTAACAGTTAAATTAACTACAGTTTTAGGGAATAAAATTATGTATAGAGTAAACGGAGAAGTACAAACTTTTCTTTTAAGTGATAAGGGCGTTTTACAATTTATACCTTCACTCTATTTGAGCGCTTTATTGGATTAGTGTTAAAACTCTTGATGAAAACGAGTATGAAAACATTGTTCGTAAAGTAAGAACAATCACCGTATAGAAAGCGTTATAACATTCGCAGTATTGCATGTGACAAGGATAGATTATGGAAGAATATTGGAATCCGATGGTTCCTGAATTATTAGTTAGTAACTTTGAATTATCACTTTCCTTTTACGTGGATGTACTTGGTTTCTCTGTAAGAATTAAGCGAGAAAATCCTGATTTTGTTTATCTTGAACAAGAACAAGTTCAGATCATGCTAGAACAAATCACGGATTCAGGTTGGATTACTGGTGACTTAGTAGCTCCGTTAGGCCGTGGAGTGAATTTTCAAATTGAGCTTTCAGACTTAGAACCATTAATCAAAAGGCTCAGAAAAGCTGAGGTGCATTTCTTCCGAGATTTAAAGGAAACATGGTACGACATTGGTGAAAAGTTGTCCGGTCAACGAGAGTTTTTAATACAGGATCTAGATGGTTATTTATTAAGGTTTACCCAGCACCTTGGAGAAAAAGAGAAGTCTTAAAAATCTGTTATAAAAATAATTGGCTCTTCGACGTTTCAAGTGGATTCCAAAAAACTGTACTTAATTCATTCAGATCTAACTTTAAACTTAATACATAACTTAAATTGAACTCCAAGATTTCAATCATAATTATAAAAGTAGTAAAAGATTTAGTTGTACCAATGCTCTAATTAAAAGTTGAGAGTTAGGTTTGATGCAGTATTATGAAAGGTACGTGTATAAATATACAATCAGAACTAATTTAACATGTATGTACACTCTAATATGTAATCTATGAGTATATCAAGCCGCCCAGCATAGATTACATGTATCCTATATAGTTTTAGTATTTTATCTATTTTATATTCTTTTTCTAATTTATATTCGCTAGAATTAGGTTTAAAAAATGTTATGTATGTAAATATGAAAAAAAATACAAAACTAAAGCTTGTTATTGCAATGTCACAACTAATTTTGGATAAAGGATTGGCTAATACTAGTCCACAAGATGTGCTGACGTTATCTGGTATTGGTAAAGGAAGTTTGTACCATCATTTTTCAGGAAAAGAAGATTTGGCTTTTTATGCAATTCAATATAATGTCGAGCAATTTATTGAAGAAAATCAATTGATATTTAATGAAACAGTGACTGGAAAGATTAAATTAAGCAACTTTATTAAAAAGAATAGGAATTTTGAAAAAGGTTGCTTTTTAGGACAAATGACGAGAGATAAGTTAATTTTATCTACACCAAAACTTAAAGTTGAGGTTTTGAGGGGTTTTAGTTGGTTAAAAAATCAATTAGAGCATGTTATCTCTCAATGCATTGATGAAGGTGCTTGCTTTCAAAACACCAATGCAGCTGAGTTGTCCAATTTAATTATATCAGTTATACAGGGCTCTTATATCACTGTTACGGGTTTAGATGATGAAAAGCTTTACCCAAACATCATGAACATATTGGAAAATATGATATTTAAAAAATAGCTTTTAGAATTTTATTTCAATATTTTTTTAATGTGAGGTTAATACTTATGAGTTGAGCTTTAAGATATAATCAATAAAACGTGCTTTCTTGAGCCTATAATCATCAGGTGACAATCCTACACATATTTTTTTTAGTTCATTATACTGAGTAACTAGTCTTGGATTATTTCTGAGCTTATCTCGAAAATCTAGAAAAAACTCAAACTTTGAGCCATTTGCAATGACTTGAAATGCTACCTCTTCAGTTGAAGACAAAGATTCTAACATGCATAATTCATTTGTTCTAAGTGTGTCTTCTTTTTCCTCAAAACCTAAAGTTTTTAGTTTTTCAATTGTAGATTCTATGTATTAGACTGGTACACCAATCAGAATATCTAAATCGCCTTTAGATATTGCATTTGGAATCGATGACGACCCTATGTGCTCAATTTTAGCTTTTGGAAGAATTGATTGAATCTTATTTTTATACTTTTCAAATAATTTCATGCAATTTTCCTGATAATATGGGGCTTCATAAAATTTCATAAAATTTCATAAATATTCTGATAATTATTAATATCTCAAAAACATTACCTTATATTATGCTTTGTTTCAATTAAAAGATAATGAGTTTTTTCTTTAAAATTTATTGAATTTAGAATTAATAAAAAAGTGGTTTTATTATATTATTTAATAAGTTATATTAAAAACATACTAGTTGGTATGTTTTTGACTTAATAGGGCAAAATTAAATGAAATTAAAAAATAAAGTAGCTATTGTTACGGGCTCAGGAAGTGGTATAGGAAAGGGAGTTGCTCTTGCATATGCATCAGAGGGAGCGAAGGTTGTCATTGCTGATTTAAATGAAGAAACAGGAACGAAAACGGCACAAGAAATTAATATGAAAGGTGGTCATGCAATTTTTGTTCGTATGGATATAACAAATGAAGATAATGTGAATAGCTCTATAAATTACGTGTATGAAAAATATGGAAAAATAGATATATTGGTGAATAATGCGGGTTTTAAACATATTGAAAAAATAAATGAATTAGCTTATCAAAATTGGAAAAAAGTTATTTCAATTAATCTTCACGGAGCTTTTTTAACTACAAAAGCTTGTTTAAAATTTATGTATGCAGCGAAAGCTGGTTCAATTATTTATATAGGTTCAGTGAGCTCTAAGCAAGGCTCTAAATTTCAAGCACCTTATGTAGCTGCGAAGCATGCTCTACTTGGATTATGTAGAGTTGTAGCTAAAGAAGCTGCTTCGCATAATGTAAGTGCTAACGTGATTTGTCCAGGTTACATAAAAACAAGTTTATTAGAGAAACAAATTTCTCATAAAGCAAAAGTCCTTAATCAATCAGAAAATGAAATAATTGAAAGTATGTTGTCCGAAACAGTTAATAATCAATTTATTACTTCAAAAGATATTTCTGATTGTGCTGTATTTCTAGCAAGTTTTAAAACAAACGCATTAACTGGACAGTCTTTAATGGTCAACCATGGTGGTTATATGGAATAATTTCGTTAACATGTTGGTTAATCTAAAATAAAAAACTTAAACAAGATGGGTTAGATGTCATTATGCAAGAAAACTATTTATGTTTTCTTAATGCAACAAAAATCTGAGTAATGATATAAGCCCTAAAAAACCCAATTTCATGACCTTATGACCACAGATTACATAGTGTACATATTCAAAAAATTATTCTTAATTTATAAGCTAATCAATACACACATTACATAGATTACAGCGACATATATGGTGTATACATGCACTAGGCATTTTTTGAAAATCCCGAAAGCCTTGTTTTTAGCATTAAAGCAGGGTGGATATGATATATTATTTAAGAGTTTTTTGTATAAAAAAATATTCCTTTAATTTAAATTGTAAAAATAGTCGTTTGATAGTGTGTTTTTAATAGAAAGCCATTTTTATGCAATTTCTGTGGAAGGACATTAAAGTTTGAAACTCGACAATAAAGACTGAAACTATGACAATAAAGTTTGAAACTTTTTCGATGCTTCTTGTCGTCTTCTGTATAGCAAGCTTTTGTCACATTGTGCGTTAGACCTTTAACTCATTCATATATTCATATATTATAAATATGATTTTGGATTAGTTTTATTTGCTGTGTAATGCTTTCGGGAGGATGTATGGAAGTTTCGCTCTACAGCGCAAAGGGTTCGAATAGTTCTGCAAGGGTGGAGTGGGTACTCAATTTTAAGGGGATACGTTACGATAGAATTGAGATCAGCTCTGACGAACTAACGACAAAATACCTAGATATAAATCCTTTTGGCTATGTCCCATCTCTTTGTGTCGATGGATCGGTGTTTTCTGAATCAATGGCAATTATTGAGTACTTGGAAGAACGCTTTCCTAATCCGAGCTTATTTGGTAAAAGCCTCAATGAAAAAACTCACGTCCGCAGAATTTGTGAGTATGTAAACTCCAGTATTCATTCTCCCCAAAATAGAACAGTATTAAGGTTTATGCGTCCAGAGTTAGATGAAACTTCAAAGCGAGAACTTCGTGGGAACTGGATTATGTGTTGCTTAGAAAAATTAAGTATATCGATCTGTTGCGAGTCAGGATTTGCTGTGGGTAACGACTTTAGCATAGCTGATATATTTGTAGCTTCAATCTACAAAAAAGCATTGCAACATGGTTGTATGAGAAATGGCTTTTACGACAAGCATTTGATGTACATAAGGGCACATGACAGTGTTGTGGTTTCAGAGCCAGAAGTATAACAAATAAGGATATGTGCCGCGTAGCCGACATCTATCCGAAGTGTTAGACACTTTATATAAGTAAATAATGGAAATATCATCAAAGGTTATATCGAGTATCACCCTTACTATTCCTAATACCTGCTAACCGAAATAGATTAAATAATCTAAGCAGTTTCTGTCCAAAAGTGAGTTTCAAACTTTATTGTCACAATTTTCTTTGAACCAGCACGTTAATTAAGTTTAGGTTTTAATCTTTATTGTCATTTTTTTGTTGTAGAATCACGTAGTAATCAGTCCTGCGTTCGAGAAAAGTTTTAATCTTTAATGTTAACCGACAATTTCACTCATCTTATCGTTAAATTCTATATTTTATATTTTGTTTTCTAATTCAATTATGTATTTTTTTAACTCATATTTTGGTTCTTTAATTCTTTCTTTAACTGATATTGATGTTAAGTACCTTGCCACATCATTTTTAATAATCCAATTTGCTAAACCATAACCATGACTTTTGTTTATTTCAGGTCTTTTTAACCATTTGCTATTATCTTTCATTTGTTCCTTAAATTCATTTATTAATGCCCGACCCAAAATAGCGTCAAAAGGAAAATATATGGCCTTGCGGTTTTTTACATCGACTTTATTCTCGACTTTTTTTTAATAGTTTTGTGTTTGTATTTATCGCATTTTTTACATTATATTCAGTGTCCAATTTGATTGATATTGTCTTATGCATGTGGTTTATTAAGGTGATTGTGGAAGGTTGTTCTTTAATAATCTCTGTACCATTAGCCCACAAATTAAAAAAAGTAGAAAAACTAGACCGTTTTGATATCGGCGCAAAATCTTCAATCTTTTCTTTGGAATCTAAATATTCTGCTCAAACTAACGCTTATATTGAAAAATAATTTATTCAAATTATGACATCAAAAATATAATTTCTTAATTTTAAGTATCAGTTAAGTAAACCCCATAAACAAAATGTATACCAAAGTTTACTTAGCTGATTTATGATTATCGTTTATATTTAAAATTTTAAATAAAGGAGGTTTATATTTGGTTTGTTAATTGCTACCTTATAAGATTTTATGAGGACCAAAACATTCGTAATGAATACGATCTTTTGTTATACCCATCATCAATAATTGTTGAGCTATTTTTTGCATAAAACCCACTGGACCACAAAAATAAAACTGCATTTTTTCATCTCTTAAATGCGTTGCAATTTTATTGAGATCCATTAACCCGATAAAGTCATAATCAACATCATAGATATCTGTATCTAAAGGGTCATTGTACCATGTGAAATTTTGGATATTTTTTGATTCGTTAACCAGAACATTCACATGATTTTTAAAAGCATGTGTAGAGCTATTTTCGGTTGCATGTAACCAATTAATTGTTTTGGATTGAGATGTTAAACTTTCTAGCATGGATAGCATTGGAGTGAAACCAACGCCTGCTGATATGAGTGTCACAGGTTCGTTACTTTGTGCATTTAAATAAAAATCACCATTAGGTGGCGTAAGTAGAACCTTATCTCCTACATTGATATTTTTATGTAAATGATTGGAAACCAAGCCATCCAGGTCTCGTTTTACTGAAATTCTATACTCATCTGATTTTGGAGAAGAGGATAAGCTGTACTGACGAATTTCATTATGTTCAAACAAATCTGAGCTTAGATGGATACTTATATATTGACCTGGTTTGAAATTTGCAACAAGGCCACCATCAGAAGGCTTGAAAGTAAAACTTGTAATTAAATCTGTATTTTCTAATTTTTCAGTTACAACAAATTCTCTTTTTCCAGACCAACCCCCTTGTTTTATTTGATTTTCTTTGTATATTTCATTTTCACGATTAATGAATATTTCAGCTAATAGGTTGTAAGCTTCAGACCATGCATTTAAAACATCTTGGCCAGGTGACAATAGTTCGTCAATAGTTGCGATGAGTTGAGAACCAACGATTTCATATTGTTCTTTGGTGATTAAAAAACCTGTATGCTTTTGAGCAATTTTCTCGACCATTGGCAATAGCTCAGATAAATTGTCAATATTTTTTGCATAGGCACAAATTGCATTAAACAAAGCTACTTGTTGACTTGATGGAGTGTCTGTCTGATTGTTGTTTTGATGACTCATATTAAAAATATTCTGAAGCTCCGGATATTCACTAAACAGACGTTTATAAAAGTGTTGTGTAACCTTAGGACCTGCTTCTACAATTACTGGAGCCGTACTTTTTACAATATCTATCGTTTTTTGACTTAACATAACTAATCCTATAACATGTATTTTAAATGCATGTTATAAATGCTATCTGATTTATTTCATTTAGTCAATTAAAAGTTTACAATGTAAATATTGGAGGAGAGATTGTGCAATTAACTAACTTTACAGATTATGGTCTTCGTGCCCTTATTTATCTTGCTATGCTACCAAAGGATAAGTTAGCCAATATTACTGAGGTGACAGAGGCTTTTGATGTTTCTAGAAATCATATGGTTAAAATCATTAATAAATTAGGTCAGTTGGGTTACATTGAAACAGTACGCGGAAAAAATGGGGGAATACGTCTTGGTAAACCCGCGATGCATATCAATTTAGGTGATGTTGTTCGTGCAATAGAGCCACTTCAAATTGTTAATTGTAGTCCTGAGTTTTGTCACATTACGTCAGCATGCAGATTAAAAAACATACTTGCAAATGCAAAAGAAGCTTTTCTGATTGAGTTAGATAAGCATTTACTATCAGATCTTGTAGAAGATAATTCACCTCTAATTAAAATATTAAATGTATCTATTTGATTTTGTCTAAAGTAGATTAATTTAGTTAGTCATTAAACTTTAAATATAATGTTATCAAAGCAAGTCATATTTAACCATAAATCATTTCAATATATTTTCATCAATTTCAAAGGATTTATTTAGATGGGCTATATCATTATGGCATAGTTGATAAATAGTAAAAGTTATAAATTAAATCTCAATAATAACTATTGAATAGTTATTGGTAAAAATATAAGGTCATAATGTATCATTTCAAAAAAATTAAAAAGGAAACGTGGCATGAACAAGCATGCGGTTATAACTGGAGCTACAAGGGGAATCGGGAAAGAAGTAGCAAATTTTTTAGCAAAAAGGAATTATAACTTAACCCTTGTTTCAAGAAATCATGAGACGTTAGAGGAGATAAAACAAGAAATATGTAATGATAACCCAAAGATATGTATCCATACATATGCAATCGATCTCTCTAATTTTAAGTTGGCTAGTGAAGCTTTGAATCAAATAGCTGATTCAATTGAACACGTTGACGTGTTATTTAACAATGCGGGTACATACTATTCAGGAACTTTAGATTTAGATATCTCTGATTTCTCCAAAATGATCGATCTTAATGTTAAAGGTTGCTTTTTAGTTGCACAAGTATTTGGCAGAAAAATGAAGATGCAGAAATCTGGATATATTATAAATGTTTCATCTATGGCAGGGAAAAGGGCACTTCCAATTTTAGGTGGTTATTGCGCTTCTAAGTTTGCGGTTGTTGGATTTAATTCTGCTCTTAGACAAGAATTAGCCCCTTATAATGTGAAGGTTACAGCGCTTTGTCCAAGCGTCATCGATACGGATATGACAAAAGATTTTGCAATTCCAAATGACCAAAAACTTAGCGTAAGTGATATTACAAATGCCTTAGATTATTTATTCAAGTCGGGGCCTAATGCTGTTATTGAGTCATTAGATATTGCTATTAATCTTTAATGTTTTGAACTAACATCCACCAGTTTGTTCTAATAATAAATTACATGACTTTACAACAAAATGTGGATGTTCGCAGTCTATTGTCGCAACTGATCTACTTGTTCCAATGTATGTTGCGTATGTCAGCGCTTGGCATTGTTTCTCTTCGCCTTTAATATTTGCAGTAAAATAAATAATATTTTTGTCAGATCTTCTATCAGTAATTTGGATATCATCTGGTTGAACATTTTGTTCGATAGATAATTGCGTCTTAATTTTTTCATCAGTCACAACATCTGGACTACTTAAATTAGCGCAAGAGTACAAAAGTACTAGTGGTGTTAAAGATAATATTTTTTTTAACATAAAAATCCCAAAACTTCATATCGTTTTTTAGTGGTTGATCTGTCACGGGTTACTGATTGAATCATAAAAGAAATAATATCTTGCCATAAAAACCCTAAATATTAAATATTTTTTTTTTATTATAATGATTAAAACTTGTTATTTGATATATAAATTTAGGGAGTGGTTAAAGTAATTTATTGCTATTTATGTCCTTTAAAAGAGTATAAATTTGTATTTTAATAAAATTTATTTATCAAATTTATTGTAGTGAAAACAAACAGTTTTATTTTTTTTTAATACCTGATAAATTTAATAAGTTAGTTTGTTCTAACTCGAATATAAAAAAATTATTTAAGGATAAATAAATGAATACAACACAATTTAATAAAAAAATCTTAGCTATCACAATACCGCTTATTTTTTCTACAGGCGTAATCGCTGCAAATGTTCCTGATGGGATCACACTATCTCCAACTCAAAATCTAATTATTGGGAATGGGAGTGAGCCTGAAACACTTGATCCTTCATTAGCACAAGACAATGTCAGTCTTGAAGTTGTAAATGATTTGTTTGAAACTCTGGTTACATGGAATAAATCTGGTAATAAAATTATTCCAGGGCAAGCACGTTCATGGGAAGTGAGTCAAGATGGGAAAACGATTACTTTCCATTTAAGAAAAAATCTAAAATGGTCAGATGGGACGCCATTAACTGCTTCTGATTTTGTATATTCAATTCGAAGATTAGCCGATCCTAAAACAGGATCACCTAAACAAACAGATATTTCAGATTTAGGTATATTAAACGGTCAAAAAGTTGTAAAAGGAGAACTTCCAATTACTACTCTTGGTGTAGAAGCGCCTGATCAAACCACACTTGTAGTTAAAATTTCAAAACCTTTACCATATGCCATACAGTTTTTTACACAATCAGACTTTGCACCATTACCGGAAAAAATAATTTCAAAGTGGGGAAGTAAATGGACTAAACCAGAACATATAATATCAAATGGCGCATACCAGTTACAGCAACATGTGATTAATGATTCAATTGTATCAGTAAGAAACCCTTATTACTGGGATAATAAAGACACAGTGATTAACAAGGTTACATATCTACCAGCTAATGAACAAACAGAAGAAAAAATGTTTCGAACCAATCAAATTGATTGGACATTTACAATACCAGCAGGAATACCTTTTGAAAAGTTAAAAAATGAATATAAAGAACAACTTGTCACTATGCCACAGCTTGGAAATTATTTTTATGATTTAAATTTAACAAAGAAAAAGTTCCAAGATGTAAGAGTTAGAAAAGCCTTGTCTTTATTGGTTGATAGAGATGCTATAGCGAACAAAATTTTGAAAACCGGTGTAACACCCACAAATTTATTTCTACCTAAAGCTATGTCAGGTTGGGTACACCCTTCAAATAAGTTAGATAAAATGTCCTATGATGAAAAAGTTACTCAAGCTAAGGCATTGTTGAAGGAAGCAGGCTATTCAGCGAAAAAACCACTTAAAATACATCTAGTTTATAACACAATGGAGAATCACAAATTAATTGCTCAGGCAATTGCTTCCATGTGGAGTCAAGCAGGCGTTAAAGTTAAATTAGATAATATGGAATGGAAAACGTTTTTGGAGTTCAGAAGAAACCCTAAAAATAACTGGGATGTTGTTAGAGATGGAACTTATGCGAGTATCAATGATCCAACTAATATTTTGATATCCTATACGACAGGGGATCCAGGGAATATATCACATTTTTCAGATAAAGCTTACGATGCCTTATATCAAAAAGCTAAGTCCAATTTAAATAAACAAGATCGAGCAAATCAAATGGGTGATTTAGCTGATATTTTAAGTGATGAGCAACCAGCAATACAAATTTATTCATATGTTCAAAATAAATTAATTAAGCCATATGTAGGAGGCTTTCATGGAAATCCATTTCTTTACTGGCCAACTAAAAACTTATATATCATTAAACATTAAATTTAAGTTTATAAAGCCTCTTTAATTGAGAAGAGGCTTATTTTTAATAATGTTTTCAGCTTATAATATAAATAGCTTTACTAACCTCGGATTTCGACTAACTCCCCGTCAGGTCCTAGATATACAGCTCTCATCCAACCTTTTTCAGATGGCGTCCTAGGTGCAGTGGGGTGAGGTGGTTGATAAACCGGGATATTATGTGCGGAAAGGTGTGATATAGCTTTTTCAAAATTTGTTGTATGTATACAAAAATGATAACCACTATGGACAACTTCTTTTTGTTGAGATATTTCCAAAATGGTATCACCCAATTTCATGTAAATAATATGATGTCCATTTTTGGTTGTACTTTCAGAATAAACCTTAAAGCCAAATATAGTTTGATAAAATTGAACCGTTTTTTCTGAATCGGATACGTCTAAAGCAATATGATCTATTCTTGAAAATAACATTGACCTTCCTTTTATAATGTTTCAATTAATAATTAATTTTATTAATGTACTTCTATCTATCTATCTGTCCAGATATTAAGTCCAAGGCTCGCTTTGACTGTTTTTAATGTTTCTTCAGCTTCTTGATTTGCTTTTTCGGTTCCAGCTTTCAGAACATCAATTAGATATTGACGATCGTCTATGAGTTCCTTGCGCTTTGTTCGAATTGGCTCTAATAAATCCTGTAAACAAATGTCTAATATCTTCTTAACTTGACCATCACCGAGACCACCTCTTTGATAATGTTCTTTAAGTCCTTTGACTTGAGCCTTATCTGGATGAAAAGCATCGAGGTAAGTGAAAACAACATTGCCTTCTATTTGCCCAGGATCTTCTATTCTCAGATGATTCGGATCTGTAAACATCTTTTTCACTGCACTGGTTATTTCTTTGGAACTTGAGCCAAGTGTAATTGCATTACCCAAAGTTTTTGACATTTTTGTTTTTCCATCAACACTAGGTAGGCGAGATACTGAGCTTAAAAGAGCTTTACATTCAACTAAGATATCTTCTCCAACAATACTGTTAAATTTTCTCACAATTTCATTGGTTTGCTCGATCATGGGTAACTGATCATCTCCTACAGGCACTAGATTTGCTTTGAAAGCAGTTATGTCTGCGGCTTGACTAATTGGATAGGTTAAGAAACCAGCTGGTATTGATTCACCAAATTTTTTGTTTTTTATTTCACTTTTAACTGTAGGATTTCTTTCTAACCTTGAAACAGTAACAATATTTGAATAATACATTGTTAATTCAGAAAGAGCAGGGATAGCAGATTGTAAACATATGGTTGTAATTTCAGGATCTATACCAACAGCTAAATAATCGGCCATTACATTTAATATATTTTCCGAAACTTTCTTTGGATTGTGTCCATTATCAGTTAAACCTTGTAAGTCGGCTATCAATATTGTTTGATCATATTGTTGTTGCAATTCTACTCTGGATTTTAAGGAGCCAATATAATGACCTAAATGCAAAGCACCTGTTGCACGGTCACCAGTTAAAATTTTAGTTTTCATTTTATTACCGCGTTAATATAAAAAATTAACTTAACATAAAAAAAACTATTTACCTAGTACATTAGTATAAATATTTTTAAATTAAAAAACCATCATAACATTCAGTTATTGTCTATGATTCAAATTATTCATTAGACATTTAATCAGTAACTTTGTTTTTGTCACTTCGAAGGCATCTCCTATTAAAATAGTACTTAAGTATCTTGCTCTAATTGAATTGTTTTGTAAGTTAATGTTTAATTATTTTGAACCCGAACTAACACCTATAATTTTTTCTTAAGCTCACTTTCTAGCTATTCTATACAAGGTTTAAGATTTGATTTGTTTGAGGACATAAGTCCTGTAACAAATGCAATTTTTAGGTTAATTTTTGTCCACTCAGTTACAAATTTAATTTTACTTGAATAATATGTTAATGGTATCTCTAGGGAGTTTTGTATGAATCTCATAAGTAAGTTCTTTTTTAAAAAAAAATATTGTATATACATACTGCTAATTTTAACAAGTTCGAGTTTTTCTGAAAATGAGGAATTGTCATTAACGCATCAAAATAAATTAACAGAAACCCTATCAAGTCATGACTTTAAGCTAAATGTTAATATAACGATTACTCCACCTCGTAATTCATCTAAATTAGAAAGTCCACAAGCTGGATTTTTAAACTTTAAAATAGAAATGCATTCGAACAAAAATTTACATGAATCCGTCTTCAATCAATTTGCACAAGATAATTGTACTCAATTTATTAATCAATTAAATAATACCGAGCAATTTTCAAACTATTCTAAAAATGTTTTTTATCAGAAACTGAAAATTAATACGGTTCAATTAGAAAAATTAACTAACGGAGGGTTACAAAAAATTGATTATGGCTCATATTACAATCAAACACATAGTTATTTTTGTATCGTACGTTTGAAAAATGATAATGAGTTTGTCAAAGATACAAGTTCACTAAAAGTATTATTTAATAATCAACATATAAAGATTATTAAAAATAAGGCAAAGTTTTTACAAATTTTTAATGCTCGCAAAAACATACATGAAAAAGGGAGAGTCGACTTTAAATTATCGGGATTAATTAAGCCTCAAAATAGACAAAATGGGGTTACAGTGAATGTTTATAATTCAAAAGGTGTGTATCAGGCGACAGACGATTATATAAAGGTTTTTGATTTGGATGTTTCACTTTATTCGAAGCAACTCCAAGATTATTCAAAAGATATCTATTTAAGCCAAGATATGATTCCTATGAAGCCCTATTATTTAACCGATAAAAATGAACATCAAACACTATATTGGCAAATACTTAATGGTCAAAGTGGTAACTTGCTTAATAATGTGAATATGCAAAACAATCAGTCTTATGTTGTTTTCCGTGATAATCAAAAGCATAACACTCTAACTTTTGTTGTGTATGCTCATCCCAAATCAAATTATCCATATAAGCGTTTATTAAAGACAGATAATAAAAATATGGCGAGCTCCTATAATATCAAATTATAATCGATATTCATGTTTTTATTATGTTGCAAAACAAAAGGTTTTCGTGATAGTTTTGTGTTGAAGTTAATATCGTAAATCAATGTCCATGTTGTTTAAAAAATAAAAGGGCAAATAATAAAAGGGCTTAAACATGATAGCGAAAACACCTAAACCACCATATTATGCCGTAATTTTTAGTTCTGTAAAATCAGAAAATACCGAAGGGTATAATGACATGGCTCTAAAAATGCTTAAGTTGGCAAGCGAACAACCTGGCTTTATTGGTGTTGAGTCCGCACGAGAAGAAGTTGGAATTACTGTTTCTTATTGGGAAAATCTTGAAGCAATAAAAAATTGGAAGGCTAATTTCGAACATAAGGAAGCACAAAAACTAGGGAGAAAACAATGGTACTCATGCTTTAAGACAAGAATTTGTAAAGTTGAGCATGATTACGGTAAACAAAATTAGAGTAATTAATGTATTAATAAGGACCTCTAAGACTTCCATTATAAGGAATACATTTAACAATAGTGTGATTTTGCTGTCAAAGTTTAGTTACATTTAAGATTATAAATATAATTGATGAGATATTAAATAAAAAAGAGGTTATTGCATGGATGCATTTATAGCTATATTTTTTATAATGATGTTTGTTACAACCTGTCTATTTTTAACGTTATCTTTTCAATCAACTAATCAAACGATAAGATATGCATCTTCTATTGGTTCAGTGCTTGGAATAATCGGGTTAATTTTAATATCGATAGATATGGTTTTATTTTAAATACTTCTTGTTTAATAATTGTTTTTTTATATAAAAAGTATATACAATATAGCGCCTTAACGCACTATAACTTGTTTAAGCTTAAGTAAATAATTAATAAATATGTATATTATCCATACTATATATAAAGGTAAACTAAAATGAATAATAAAAATATACAACATTTATTAAAAAGTATACCCAAGTGGTCTTTAGTAAAAGAGGAGGGGATATTTAAGATACAAAGATGTTATAAATTTAAAAATTTCAAACAAGCTTTAAATTTTACCAATATGATCGGAGATATGGCAGAAAATGTTGGACATCACCCAAGTTTACTAACTGAATGGGGCAGAGTAAGAGTCACTTGGTGGAGTCATTCTATAAATGGATTACAAGAAATCGATGTAATATGTGCTAAAAAAACAGATGCATTGGATTGTTTTTAAAACTCCTAATCCAGTTATTTTTTGAATTAAATACCTTCTAAATTAATTTTTATCCCAAATTTTATTTTTCATCCCACAGAAAGGTCAACCGAAAATAAACTAATAGATTGTGTTTAATTTTGTAGAATAAGCGAACAAATTGAGATAAATTGAGATAAATTTTATCCATTCATAAAAAAATAATAATTATATTATATATGCTATTTAAAGGATTTTTTACATATACCTTTAATTTAAATTTCATATCCTAATAATAGGATAGGCTATTAAGTTAAGATGTGTTTTTTGATATATTTTTTCCTTATTATTTGTAATATAGGAACCAAAAAAGGTGTTAAAAAAATATTTTGTATTTTCTATTCTCTTAGCTGTCTTGCTGGGCTTGCTTTTTCCAAATTTCTTTGTACTTCTAAAGCCCGCTCTTGTTTGGCTTTTAGGATTAATCATGCTTATTGTAGGAATGAATGTTAAATATGAAGAATTTAGAGATATAAGAAAATTTAAATACAAAATTTTAGTGGCTGTTTTAATTAAATTTATCTTTGTATCATTATTAGCTTTTATGATTGGAAAATTATTTGGTTTGTCACAGTATGCATTTATTGGCCTTGTTATTGTTGGCTGTTGCCCTGGAGGGACAGCATCTAACCTAATGGCACTATTATCTAAAGCAAATCTATCTTTGACTGTTTTATTAACTTTATTGACGTCTATTTTAGCGCCTATCATGATGCCGGTGACATTATTTGTTTTATTACATAAAGTTGTTGAAGTTCCAGTGTTACATATTATTACAACTATGTTAATGGTAGCATTGTTACCACTTTGTATGGGAGGGATTATTCATAAGACAAAAATATTGAATCAATACTTCACACAAAAATTGAGTAATTTAGCTGTTTTATCTATTTTATTAATTATTACTATCATAGTGTCACTTAACGAAAAATTATTTTATCACATACCATTCAACTTATTATTGGCATGCCTCACGTTAAATATTTTGGCTTATTTGATTGGTTATCTCACCTCAGTCATCATGAAATTTGAATATAAAGAACGCTTATCTTTAGTTTATGAATTTAGTATTTTAGATGTTGGATTGGGTATTATTATTGCCTTAACATTTTTTTCACCAGAAACAGCGTTAGCTGGAACTATTTATGCCATATTACAAAACATAACAGGCCCTATCATTGTTTACATGGCTAATCGCATGCATAAAAAAGCAATAATACCTGGGGTTATAAATTAAATACATAAACATGATGTAATATACATTAATATTAAGTTCATTGTAGGTTTACATTATTTTTAACTTAGAGAAACTACAGAAGACTCAATTATACTGAAAGGTTAACATAAATACTGTTAACTTTTTTTAATAACATTACTTAAAAAGTGTCTTATTTACTCGTATCAAAATAAAAGTTCACAAAAATATCAATGTGTTTATGAAGTTAGCAAGTTTGGTCAAGAACTTTAATATTATAGGCTTTATAATCTATTTTTTAATTATTTGGATAAGATATGAAGAAATTAAACCTTAAACAATTAAATTTTGATCTCATAAAATCTATAGTTTCTTTTTCATCATTATTAGCACTTCAAAACATTTCAGGCTTAATTTCCACTTTTCTTGGTATAGTCATCTTATCCCAGCTCGGTCCGGATTATTTGGCTGCAGGTCCTTTAACGATGATGGCTAAATATTGGGTTATTTTTCCCTTAGGTGGATTTTTTAAATATACGTCTATAAAAATGATTCACGCACGTGCAAATAAAAATTCAACTTTAATGAACGACTACTTCAAAAATAGTTTAATTTTAATGGTGTTATTAACGATCATATTATGTATATCACTTAAAATAATATTTAATTTGTTTTTTACTTTAAACCCATCAATTGTTCACGCCAAACTCATTACCCTAGATTATTTAAGAGTATTTTATTTTACTGCATTTTTAATGTCTATAAACATTGCTTTGAACACTTATCTTTTAGTCATCAAAAAGACATCATTATCCGTAAAGATTAGTATTTTAAAATCCTTTTTATTTTTAATTTTATGTTACGGGTTGATTCATAAAAATTTTGGAAAAGAGTGGGGCATTTTAGGTTATGCCTATGCTGAAATAATAACAGCAAGTTTAATTTTAATATACACATCAATGTATATTTTTAAATACAATAAATTAACCCTAAGCTTGAATTTATTTCGTCAAAATATAAATAAGAAACTAATCATTGAACAAATAAAATATGGACAAACTTTTTTATATAGCTCCTTTTCAGCACTATTCAATATTTTTGTAACGACTGCATTATGCTTTAAATTAGGCCAGGATATGTTAGAAACAATTGAAGTAGGCAACGAGTATTTTATGATTTTCTTTTTTACACTTTTTGCGATATCGACGGCCTCAGGTATCAAGTTAGCTCATTTATATGGAAAACAAGATTTTAAAAAATTAAAGAATATGCATTATATAATACAGTTTATACAATCATTATATGTACAATAGTATTGCTCGTTATTTTATTATTTAAAGAAAACTTAGTTGAAATTTTCATAAAAAGTCATAGCTACATTAGTGAGCATTTACTTCACCTTATGACAGTTGGATTAATGTTTGTGGGTGTAAGGATATTTTTTACATTGATGGCTCAAAATTACATAAGTTATTTATCTGCGATATCAGATTTTCATTTTTCAATGTATGTTGAAGTTTTCGCGAGAGTTATCTTACCTCTTATTATCTTATTTATACTATTTTTCATACCATATAATATTTTTTGGATATTTTATATGGGTATAATTTTATCCTTTTTACAATTTACCTTACTTTGTGGTAGGTGGAAATATCTTATCCAAAAATGTTAGTGTATGACTTGCATTATTAAGGTTTATTTTACTCTCTAGGATGCTGTGTAAACCTTAATAAATAATCCTCTAAATCCTGTATTAAAAATTCTCATTGTCCAGAGAATTTTTCATCAATGTTGTACTATATATCTTTTAAATATCAAAAAAGTTTATTTTAGCTTTTTTGAGTCTTTTAATTAATAGCTTTAAATAACCAAGTTCAATTTGAAAATTAACGCTACTACTTAAAGGAGTGATTAACTCATCTGTAATCCAGACTGAACCCCTTATTTGCTCTAACATAATCTGAACATCTTTTTGATCAAGATAAACAAAATAGATCTAAAAATATCAAGTTTCTTCAAAATTACTGACATAATTATGTTACCATAGGATTACACTAATTTTCCTTTTCCATATTCTATTCCTATCATATTTTACACTGTGTCTATTTAATATTTTAAATAGGTGATAGTTGAAATTTTATTAAAAAAAAGCAAAAATGGTCAAGATACTAACAAGTCTATTATGTATCCTATATAAATTTGAAAAGTGTGACATTTTAATGAATCTTGAACTATCGATGCCTAAAGTATTACAATATATATCAACTAATATTGATGATGAACGCTTACATTTAGAAAATATTAGTAGGGTAGTGAATATTTCTAAATATCACTTTCATAGAAGCTTTTCTAATTATGTAGGAATGCCCTTAAATAAATATATTCGCTCTTTAAAACTTAAAAGGGCTTGTCTACAGTTAAATTTAACCAATCAACCTATTGTGGATATTGCTATCAATGCAGGTTTTCATACTCATGAGTCATTTACTCGAGCTTTTAAACAAAATTACTTAGTAACACCTTCAGACTTTCGTTCATTAAAAATGACAAATAAAGAGAGCTTAATAAGTCCGTACCAACATAACCCTGTGTTATTTGATGTTCATTTTGAAATCAAAAAAAGGAACAAACAGCACACATTATCTCTTGGGCATCAACATAATTATGAAGATGTAATGTTTAATTACTTAAAATTTATTGATAGGGTAAAAGCTTTAGGATTTACCCCCAATAAAAATAAAATATTTTTTAGTTCAAATCCTAATATTCAACATTATAATTTTGAATGCCATTTTGTTTCTGATGATTACAACAATATTCAATCATCCTTACTGGTAAAAAATGAAATACCTCAAGGAAAATATGCATCGCTCACCTTTAATGGTGGTAGAACTCGAAATGATATTGAAAAAGCTATTCAAATACTCCATAAAATACTCAGAAATAAAAACATTCCTATCCCAAAAAATTCTGAATATTTATTTTATTTTTATAACTCTTCAATTTATAACGTTGAGCCTTTACTTAAAACAGAAGTCAGTATTTTAATAGAGATTTAATTCAATATGGAGTTCTCTTAGTTAAATGTTATTCTATTATGAGTACGTCTAGAATATGTTCTTTGGATAGTCAAATAATATAAAATAGTATTCAGTTTCATTAATACGGTTATATTTTTTCAAATTTAGAGTGACTGACCAACTAATGAATACAATAAAAGCATAAATGAAAATATTTATTTAATTACCAATAGCTTTCTTTATATGACTCAATATATCAATAACCTCATTTCTATTTGCGTTTAATTTACTTTTGATCGATTCTATGTGGATGTATGCTGTTTTTTCTTTCATGTTTAACCTTTGAGCTAACTCCTTGGTTCTTTTGTTACTTTCTAAGGAAATGAAAACATCCATTTCACGAGGCGTGAGATGGATAGATTGATTTTGAGTATATTTATCCAGACCTATATGTTCTTGAAATTTTTGATTGCCTTCTTTTTTATTACTATAGAGATTTGAATAACTTTTTCTTAATTTATAAATATTTTTAGAATGTTCACTATCTATTGCCATAGTGATGACACCCAATGGTCTATTATCCTTATTGTAGAGAGGAATTTTAGTGAGACAATACATTACAACCTGGCCATCTGGATTTAGATAAGGTTTTCCTTCTATACCGTATATAGGTTTTTGAGTTGCAAGAATTTCATAATCTTGATCTTGTTTGTATTGTGCAAATGATAAAGGCCAACTTTTCACCACTCTTTTAGCCAAGTAATAATCATCTTTATTGATTAATTGATGAGCAGAGTTGAATCGAATATGCTTGAGAGCCTCACTATTAATGCATTGATAGGATAAATCTGAAGCTCTCCTAAAACTACACCTACCGGGGAGTGACTGCACTATTTGGTTAATAAAAAAAATATCATCATTGTGACACTTTAAGTTGTCCTTAATAAGTTGATGACTCTGAAAAGAGAAAATTTGATTTTTTTTAAGGATTTCCGGTTCTTTTTTATAAATTTTAACGTGAGTCATTTCACCTAAGCGTGATTGTAATTTTTCATGTTCAACACGAAAAAGATTTTTTGAACCTCTAAAAGATACAATATTATTAGTTGAAAGTTGCTCAGTTAACAACATTTCTAATTTTATTGAAGCACCATTAATTTCAAATATTGTAGATAGAGAGTTATGGAGCAATATATCTAATTGGCATCCTAATAAATTTTGTGCCTCTTTGTTTATTGATACAATATTTAAATTATTATCAAGCAAAATAGTAGCAACATTTTTGTTATCAATCATAATCCCTCATGAAAATTTAGGTAATATCTAAAAAAAATCACCTACTTCTTTAACGTTTAAAAATTTATTCACTTTAAGCACATATATATTATCAAGTTATATGTGTTTTTGATATTAATTTACTGATTTTCAGGACTCATTATATGGTTAATATATTTAAAAACAAGTCATTAAAATAATGAATAATAGGTCTGAACTATATTACATTTTATCTATGCTTGAATATCAATTTTTGAATATAAAACTTAGTTAGATAAATCATATTTATTCAAACATAAAGAAAAGGGGGGATCCGAAAATATATATAAATTATTAAGTTCAAAACTGATGATCTTATGTTTCGTTTCAGATAACGACACAGTATAAAAATATAAAACATAGCATTTTCAAAACACTAAACATAACAATACATAACAAAGGGATGAATTACTATGGTTGAATTTAAATTTTCTCATTTAAAAAATTGGTTAATTACTTTTGCAATTGGAATACCACTGTCCGCATCAGCTGCCAACACAGAATCTGACATTAAAGTAAATAAACCTTCATCAAACACAATATCTCATCTAAACTGTCCAGCACAATTCTTTCCATTTCAAGTTAAGAACGACAGTGGTGAAAACGCATATATCTTATTTAGAGTAGGCGTTAATGGTAAAGAGGGTTTACTAGATATGTCAAATAAAAATATTGGAGTTTTTAAAGGTATATCAAGTTCCATGATTATGAAAGATTTTGAGACAAAAATTGATAAAGACAATAAAGATACACTATTTTGCCTTCCTCCATCATCAGGAAGAATGTATGTATCCTTTGATAAATCTTTAATTGATAGTAGAGATATATACATCAAAGATCATGGCACTAATTTTAGTGATCCAACGATAGAAGCACAGACGATGTATGATAAAGTGGAATTTACTTTCAACCAAGCTGGTGCTTGGACTAATATAACATCTGTTGATTTCTTCTCAGCTCCTATCACCATTTCTCAAAAAGGGCATACGACAGGTTTATCACAACCCCGTGATATGATTATTAAACGTTTTAGCACTATGTTTGCTCCAACAATAGGTATCACTAACTACTCGAATGATTACTATTTCTGGAAAAAATTATTTTATTTATCTCACAATGATAATCAAATACTCAGAATAAAAGGAGGGAAATTTATATCAAAAGACTATGACTCAAGTGATAACATTACAAATATTTGGGACAGTTATAGAACAAAACCTCTTCAAATTGATGTTTCAGAGCAACTTGAAAATGAATACTCAAAACCATTGTTAAATCATCAACCAACCGTCTCCGGGTATAGTGTTAGTTATAATGGTCAAGAGGTAATAATGTTCACTTTGGGTGATGGTAAAACAATAGGTTTCTTAAAACCTAATGATGCAAGCGAATTTTTTTCAGGAGCTGGTTTGAAATCAACCGCTTATATTAATGGTCAACTTACTACTATAGGGACAGAGCCGCTAAGCCAAGGACGAACAAATGTTACAGCATTATTAGAGCGCAATATAACCAGTGCTTATGATGCAGGCTTATTACCCACTTATGAAAAGCTCGGGAGATCTTTTTTTGAATTAAATAAGCAAAATTACTATAAAAAGGATGATCCATATGGCCCCCATTATGATCTTTATGCGAAAGCGTTACACAGCTTTGGTGCAAATACATATGCATTTGCCTATGATGATGCTTTAGGACAAGATGGAACAATACACACGCCTTATGATAATATTAATCAACATCCAATAAATATTATTTTCCATCCACTTGTATCTAAATCAAATGATATTATGCCTGTTAATACACAAGCAGTTGAATCTTCATATAGTAATAAAGAATTAACAATTAAAATACCTAAACCTATTGGACCTGCTCAATCTGCAAAAGTAGAGGGACTTGAGTTACGTTTTGGTAACAAAGGTGATTATATTAAAGGCTCATGTGTCAAAAATGAATGTGAATGGAAGTTTAATGTTGAAGATCTTCCTAATCCGAGCGAAAACCAATCTTATATGTTGTCGATACGCACGCTAGGAAAGGATATAGAAAATGGCAATAATGTGATCGGAGATGCTGTACCTGCTTACATTTCAGCTCCTAATGATCTTATTAAAAATTATGGTCATTATTCAGTAATGTTACCAGCTGGCTATTCATATGCTTCAGATAATATAAGGGAACCTAATGTTATGCTTCCAATGAATGAAATCATTCAGTTTTCGATAACAAGCCCAAAGTCAGGCACGAGGGTTTGTACAATACAGACCAGTACTGATTACAAAAATCCTACAGCAAATATTGTTGGAAACAATGATTGTTATATTGCGACGGGAGCAAATGGTTACATTGGTATAGGTGCCTTCTAATTAAATAGATATTTCTGTGTCACATCTTCACTTTTACAAGATGTGGCATTTTTTATTTATGATCACATTGATTTTAAGTACTGTTTCATAAACCAAATTTATATTATCTATATTAAAGTAGCTTTATGTTTAGAAAATATTAGCCAGTTTATGTTAAGTGTTCTAAACGAATATCTGACGAGATTTTAAGCCAAAGCAGAGCTACTTTATCCCTAAATTTAGAATTAAAATAAATATAAATATCAAATATCTTCACGCCATTAATAGTAAATTATGCGTTTAATAAACACACTATCAAATGTCTAAATGTATCTAGTAGATTGAATGTAATCAAAAAACAAAATAAAATCTAAAAAATGCAAACACCATAGATATCATTTTATAAAATATCTATGCGTTTGTTTTTTTTTATAAAATTAGGAAATCTTTTAATTGAAGATTTCAATATAAATATAGATATAAAAAAGGATTACTTTTTAAAATGAAAATATTCATATATTTAATGCTTACCATAGCATCTTTTAGTCTTGTGGCTAAAAACAATCAAACAGATAACACAAAAAAATTCTAGACTTGATGCATCAAAGAGAAGCGGTCATGAAAGATGTCGCAGCTTATAAATTTAAAAAAAACATCTCAGTTTATTCTGCATCTCGGGAGAATAGCATACTTCAAAAAGTCAAAATTAAAAATTTAAAAAAACGATTAAGTTATATGACATATCTTCAAGTATCTATGGATGTTTCAAAACAAATTGAATCTTATTGGATTCATTATTGGAGCCAAAAAGGCATAAAACCTCATCCTCATAAAAATTTAAAACAAATCAGAAATGAGATTAATCGTATTGATAAAAGATTGGCTAAATTATACGAAAAAAGTCAATTTTCAAAAATGGATTATAAACATTTTTATAAAAAATATGAAAGAAACTTTAAAGTTAAGGGGTTAAACAAAACCTATAAAGAACTATTTATGTATAACTTATACCAAGTAACTCAACAATATACTTAAATTTCTCACAAAGGTTTTATTAGAGATCTCAAATAAAATAGGACTTTTTTAATTTTTAATTCAAGAAGTCCTATTAAAATAATTCTATCAAGTTTTAAAATGTTGAGTATCATGCATTCGTTAGTAACATGTTAATTAATTTAAGCGATTTTCCCGTTACCATTTCCATATATTAGCTCCTCACATTTCACGTTCTTTAGACAATAAACAAAATTTCCTCCAATAAATTAAGGTTATCCCTAACTTACATTGTTTCGGAGCGAATTCATGTAAAAGAATAATATATTTATTGGTAACATTATCTTTAATATCCTAAAATAAAAACTCATATCAATCATATTTTTAACACAAATTATTTAATGCCAAATTCTGTAATAAAACATGCTCACCTAGGCAAAATTGTTTTTATTTGTGCTATTTTGTACAGTCTAAAATTAACAGTATCAAAGATATTCATGGATGTAGATGTATATAATGCCAAAAATTTTGTCCCAGAAATATCTCTTATAAAATATGATAATCTAACCTCTATCATTTGGCTCGAAGTTTTAAAAGGAATCATGAGACTAATCGTGCTTTTGTTTTTTGTGAATATAATAAACAAATTTTATGAAAAATATGCCTTTAATGCTAATCTCCTCATCAAATTTTTGGGAGTAATTTTTCTTTTATTTAATGTGATTTTGATTTTTATGCTGACGAATGTTTACGTCCTTTATCTTTATTTATTTCCTTCAGAGCTAAGAGCTAACTTAGATGTCAATATTTTTAATTTTTGGTTAATCAATTTTTTGAACCTATTAAATTTAAAAGATGTTCTGTTTATGGTAATTACCAACAATTTATTTCCCATTTTAATTTTATATACAATTTTTTTAAAATTTTTGAATCATAAAAATTATATATCGATAACAACTGGCGTTATCGATAAGTGGGGTAAACGTACAATCAAACGAGCTTCTTTAAAGGAGCAAGTGACTCAGAATAAGGTAAAGCAATGTGAGAAAGTTGATGAACATGAAATTAATCATAATGATTTGGAGAAACAGGGGAGTCAAGCTTCTGTTATTGTTTTAAATAAGTTAGGCATTGATCATTTTGTCAATCTAGAAGACATCATTGTAATCGAAGCGGACGGTAACTATCTGAATATACTAACAGATGAGGATTCATATTTAGCTCGTAGTTCATCAAAGGAAATGCTTTCAAGTCTGCCGAGTTATTTTTTGCGAATTCATCGTTCGACCATCATTAATTTAAATAAGGTTAAGGGAACGAAAAATGACTATAGTTCAAAAAACATGAAAGCTAAGGTCTTGCTCGTCAATAACACATCTTATGTTATTTCACAAAGCTATAAAAAAACATTTAATGAACAATGGCAAAAAACAAATTGTAGTTTATAGGTGATAGTCGAGTTTAAAAATGATTTAATCTCATGAAACAAAGTGATTCAAAATTTATGAGACAATTAAGCACAAAAAATTGCACAATAGTGCTCAAAAAATATCAACATAAACTGAAGTCTTTTTTAAATATAGGAAAAAAGGGCAATTATGTTTAAACAAGTGCAAAAATATTCTGATTTAGAAAAAGGTTACTTCTTTTTTTTGATTATATATTTTTTGAGTATTTTAATTAAAAACATCTATATTGGCCTTTATTCATATGCTGGTACTAAAACATCAATTACTGTTGGAGGCTACCAAGATACCTATTTGGGTATTCTTGTTTTTAACCTTGTTAATATTATAATAGTTTTATTTTGGTATATATTTTTTTATACCTGATTAAAAAAACACATTCCAAAATCAAGTTTCTATTTAAATCGTTTTATTTTTTTTGGTATCTTATTTTAATGTTCATCCTTTTTCATTTGATAATTATTTTGTTAATTCTATCTCATTTACATTATCAATTTATATTTCATACCCTGAAGTTCACGAAAATCAAGGTTTAAGTTTTTTTGCATATTTGAAAATTATGTACAAACACATTTTAACGCCAGTTGTAATATTACATGCATTTACAGAATTTCTAACTACTTCAATATTTTTATTACTTTATATAGTGATTTTAATATTGTCCGATTACCAACCTTTTAAAATTTTAACCGATGAAATTGTAAAAAACATCAGGACATTATCAATAAAAAAGAAATTAGATAAAAAAATGAATTGGAGAAGCCTAAAACTACAGAGCCATTATTGACAAATCCTGATGAGATTGTCTCTGATAAAGAAAATGAGTTGTCTGTACTTCTAGTTACTAAGTTGGATGTTACGAGCTATATATCTGTTGAAGACATAACGGTTATCCAACCTGATCGAAATTATTTAGATATTGAAGCAAATGAACAGAGCTATACCATTCGTTCCTCAATAACTGAATTATTGTCCTCTTTCCCAAAATATTTTTACGCATTCATCGTTCGACTATCATCAATACCAAAAAAATTATAGATGTCAAAGTTGAAACGAAATCACGTAACCTAAAAATGGATTTAAAGCTGACCAATGGAAAATGGTATCCAGTATCCAAAACGTATCAAAAAAAAATACAGCTTTACTTAAATAATATCGCAAAAAGACAATAATTTTATAGTTTTATGATGGTCGTAAAATTTACTCCATTATGAAGAGTAGGGACAACAATCGTCGTAAAAAATTTGATGGTTTTTATCCTTAAAAGAAGAGTGTTTTTTAAGATATAAGATTTACTCTGTAAAGAGATTCTTTCGTAATATTTGCTCTTCATATTTCGATTTCTTGAGACACGAAATAAAATTTCCTCCCATAAATTAATTTTTATCCCTAATTTGCGTTCTTTTGAAGCCGATTCATGTGAAATGATAACAATTTCATGGATTTAAAATCAAGCGAATTGAAGTGATGAACTTCATTATTTTATTATAAAAAAGATTTGGGACAAATGTCCGGACTTATGACATTTGAATCAAATTAATTTTAAAATATGATATTTGCAAATTTAAAATAACCATTAAATATTAAAGGAATGAAAAAATGCTAACAAAAAATTAGTTTTAACAAGTTTAGTTATAAGCGGGAGCTTATCACTAACAGCATGTGGTGGGGGTGGAGGTGATACTGGCCCTGGCCCTGGCCCTAAACATACTTCATATAGTCAAGATGTAAAAATTCCAGAAAACCCAACTTTTAAAAAGGTAACTTTATCAAGTATAAGTTCTGCTAAAAAAAATGATCTGGATGGAGTTGCTTATAATTATCGAAATGATAAATTTCAATCAAATTGGAATGTTAACAACGATGATACTAAAAATCTGACATTAACTAACTTTTCTACAGCTCAGTTTGTGGTTACCAATGAAGACGAACTAAAAGAATTAAAATTTAATATTTCTGGCTCCTCATGTGTTGAAGTAGACTTTGAGAATCATCAGTTTTATCAAAAATCCAACCAAGCCTTTGATCTAAGCAAGTTAAATGGATCATCTGATTTGAGTCATGCGCCTCTTCATTTATCTGTTTTTGGCTATAACGCTAAAAATTGTGCTCAACCACATACTTACAATGCTAAAGATATGTTGGCTGTATTTATTTCTCAAAAAGATGAGCAGTCGATGGATAGACATAGCTCTATCAATAAAAATGATAATGTATGTGTCATAAATAAAAAAACATTGAACTTGAGTGACCCTGTCAACCAAAAATTTGAGTACACAGGGTTAGGTTCAAATTGTCATATTGAAAGACCTCATTTTGTATATCACCAAAAATTTATAGATTACGTAGGAACACTCAACAGCTGGGCTAATCAAGGTAATATTAATATAGAAATTCCACTTGGAACGACAGTTAATATGCCTTTAACTACTGAGTATGTCCGCCTACCAGTTCCAAGTAGTCTAGCAAACCCTAAAGCATGTTCAGATGCGATTGATCATTTTAATAGTCAACCTTATCAAGCTTCTACTTCAGCTAATAATTTGAGAGATGCTATATATGATGCATGTGGGTTAAAATATGTGGAAGATACCAATAATTCCACATTAGAGAATGCGTCAAAGGTAGACCAAATAAACAAATTTCCAGTTTTAAAGGGAGCTTATCGAAATTATACGTTTTCTCAAAAAAATCCACATAGTATTAAAATTCATGGTTTTGGCCGTATAGATGGTGCAGGTATCCCTTCCTATGGTAAAGATGTTGATGCTTATAGACCTATGAGTTGGCAGGGATCAATTTGGAACAATGGTATTATGGATACTGGGCAAGGCAATATTTTGCAGTATGCACAATATCGTATTGAAAGCTCTTTATTAGGTTTGGATTCAGAGGCTCAAGTTAAGGGAAATGCATCTAGTATTGATGTTTCAGGTATTACAGTTGCGAATGGCCTGAGAAGAAATAGAGGCGCAATTCAACTAAACGTTGCTCAATTTGGCCCGTTAAAAAATGAACAAAATCCTGCTGATCCGACCAATGAAGATAGAAGAGGTGACAATACACCAACAAGTATGTTTGATGTCAAACAAGTTGGTTTTTATATAGATGCCGTTGATGGCGCAGATGTAGGAAGTGATGGCTCCACGCAAACTTACATGTATTCTCAAATAGCAGATGATACCGTTAAAGTTGAAGCGGAAAACCAACTTGTCGATCATTATACTGTTATACATGGTAATTCTGGCTCAGTCGTTATGCCTGGAATGTATGGGGTACTCCGTGATTCTTTAAAGAATTCGGTCATTCAAAATATTTATATTCATAGGGATATGTCCGTTCGACCGCTGGACAATCCAAAATATGATGAAAATAATTTTGCTAAAAATAAATGGGGTACATTCGGAGGTTTAATTGCAACAAAAGATTGTTTACGTTATCCAACTCAGTTCAGTTTATCTGATTATGGGAAAGGTGGTATAACGGATATTAGTTTTGGTGGATTTTCTGTTCAAAACCTTTATCTGTTAAGTCATGGTCAAGAAGATGGCACGACATTATCCAATTTTAGTAAATTATTCACCTTAAATGCAGGAACTGTAAAAAATATGTATTGTAGTGATAATTTTGATAGTAATTCATTTTATAGTAATACTAATCAACCTAATTTAACTGTATTGGTTGATCCAATAACTATTAAAAATATAAAAATTGATGTTGTTCCAAAAAATGATAAGACTACAGATTACTCTAGAATTATTTTAAGAAATTTTGATGATGGTAATCCAAAAAATATTCAATATAAAGCAACACCTGAACTTATAAAAGCAAAACGTGTATTTATAGGGTGTGATGTTTCTTCATCTAATGCAGAGAGTTGTTTCGCAGGTTCAAAAGATCCAAACGATATTAATGGTGGTATAAAAATTAAACAAAATAATCATACAAATGATTATGATTATCTTAGTTTTGTTTGGGATGATAAAAAAGCTGAATTTTGGTCAACTAAAGGGAAAGGTACTCACTCAGATAATGTTTTAGGATATGTGAAAGATGATATTTCTAATTCTGATTTTACTGATATTTATTTATTACCTTATGGACAGCTTCCAAATAATTAATAAATAATAAAATTAAATTTAAAAGACTTCATATGAAGTCTTTTTTTTGAGTAGTGAGGCGGTCATTGCATTTTTTAGAATTTGCAGTTCAAACAGAAAAACTTTTTGTTGTTTATTGATACATAAATTTTTCTTATATTAAAAACCAGTAAATAAATATAATTTGTTCAAAACAAGGTTATTTACACCTTGTTATTAGATAGATGTTTTCATTTTTAGCTTTATATGAACAGTTGAAATTTATTAACACCACTTTAATTCACATTTAATAAAAAAATATTTAATAAAATCACCTATGGGGTTAATTATAATTTTAAGATTCGTTGATTTTTCTTTGAAAGAAGGAGGGTGTTCAAATCATAAGATCTCTTACATCAAGAGACGATTTCGAAATGTTTGTCCTAAAATTTTAACTTTCTTTAAACAATAAAAAAAAATTGTCCCCAAAGTAAATTTTTATCCCATATTAGCGTTCTTTCATTGCAGGTTCATGTCAAAACATAACAAATTGATGGATTTTTAAGTTTTCAAAATTAGATAATGAAAAGCAGTTATTTGTCGTTAGAGAATATCGTGCAAAGTAAAAAGTTAATTCAATAAAGGATGGTTATATTGATTAAAAAAAACATATCTTCCACTTTAAAATAAACACAACAAGAGGAGTAATGTCCAGACTAATGTCATTTTTATTAAAAGATAATTTAGCTAAAATCAACAGAATAAATAACAAATATAAACAATTAAAGAAGCAATAAAATTGAAAAGAACAAATTTATCAATATTAACTTAAAGGTTAATAATATATTAAATATGAGTTTATTGATAAAAACATTTACTCTAAATATTATTATTTTTATGTTAAACAAGCAGGTTCCTTTTATGAAATCTAACCTTCAAGCTATGCTTATAATTGCATTTATAATTTTGGTTTTTTTTGAATCCACTTTAATAAAAGAAATAGCGAGTGAATTTGGTACTCTCTGCTCTAATACAAGCATATTCTTTAAAATCTCAACTATATTTTTTGGGGTAACAAAAGTAATCATATCAATAAAAAATATAAAATTTTTATGTTGTATTTAACTGGAATTTTTTTTTACTTTATTCATTGATAAATTAATAATATTGGCATAATTTTTTTATAAAATGTAGCCTTTAAATACTGTTGGCCTGTCATCGATTACAAAATAGGTAAGAACAAACCATACTATTGTATCGATATTTAAAACAAAACCTTCTAAAACCAACATTATAAATCTTTCAACAACCTTCATTTGTATGAGTTTAAGATTAGGGAGTTGTATGCTAAAAATTTCAAACAAACGATATTCCTCTGAAAGTCTAATTTATTTGTCAGTTTTTTTGTATATTCTCGTGTTTTCTATCGGAGATTCAATTACGGTTGATATTTACCCTGCTGAAACTATTTTAAAAGGTTTGATTGATAAAGAAAATAACATAACATCGTCACTTTTTTGGCTGGGCATCATTAAAACATCTATAAGGGTTGTTACAGTTTTTTTATTTATGTACCTAATTAAAAAGAAACAATCTAAGTTTAATTTAAAGTTATTTCATTTAATCCTATTCTTCGTGTTTTTATTTTTGTGTTTTTATGGAATTTTTATTTTATTGATGATAAACGGCTATATCCTTTATGTTTATTCATTTCATCAAGGTTTGATTGATGCTTACTATACCAACACTTTTATTTTTTGGAAAAGCGCTTTTTTATATCTTTTAAATTATAAAAACATCGGTTATTTGGTCATTGTAAACAATATTTTTTCTATTTTTGTCTTTTATATAGCTTTTTTGAAGTTTTCAAATGATAAGAATTTTTCAATTATAACAAACAAAATGATTACGCAGCTCAATGAGTTAATTTCTAATAAGCTTACTTTAAGGCAAGTCTCAGAGATTAATGCGGGTAAATATAACCACGATATTACAACTAGTGAATTTGATAATTTATATGATAGCTCTAAAAATAAAGTTTCCACTTTTATAGTGGAAAAGTCGGGTGAAGAACATTTGATTTCAGTAGAGGAAGTTATTGTGATTCAATCTGATGGAAACTATATAGACATAGTGACAAATAAGTGTACCTTTGAATATCGCTCTACACTGACGGATATTTTAGAAAATCTTCCTGAATATTTTATACGTATTCACCGTTCCACGATCATAAATTTAAAAAAAGTTGAGGGAGTTAAGACTGATTATGTGACACAAAATTTAAAACTTCAGGTGATGTTAAAAAACAAGAAGCTTTATGTGGTTTCTAAAAGGTACAGAAACATATTCAAAGAACGATGGAAGTCTTATGTAAGTTTGAAGGAATCATAAAGACCACGGTACTGTTTAATATACTACATAAAAAAATCGATATTATATTTTCAGTTTGCATTTTAAATTCAAATATAAAAAGGTTATATTATGAAATTAAAGACTCAATATTCTACTCTGGAAAAAGCATACTTTGTTTTTTTAATTTTTTACTTGTTTTGGTCAATGTTAAAAAAATTAATTTCAAGCATTTATCTTTTTAACAATGAAATAAAGTTTGGGGGACTACCTAACGTTAAACCTGAGACCATAAATTCCATACTATGCAATGAACTTTTCACTGATTTAATGAGAGTTTTTATAGTTTTATTATTTTTGATGGTTATTAAAAGAGTTCAATCAAAATACAATTTTAAATATTACTCTTTAATTTTATTTACCTTTGCCATTGTCTTTTTTTGTTTATTGATTTCTGCTTTTGCACTAATGAATTCACAGGTACTTAATTTTTATATCTTTCACCCCGAACTGAGAGTGGATAAAAATTTAAATATATTATCCTTCTGGTTTTATTTTTTATCGTTTTTTTACGACAGAATATATTTATGGATAGCAATAGATTCTAACATATGTCCTGTTTTAGTAGCTTACATCTTTATTGTAGAAGCATCAAAAAATAAAAAAATCATTATGTTAACGAACGACATGATTTATAATATTTACCAGTTGTCAGGTATTAAATCGATGAGAAAAGCATCTGAATGTCATGAAACAAAATGTAAAAATAAAACAGCTCTTAAAGAGGAACAAAAACATAACGAGCAAGAAAATGATCCTTCGCTATTACTAGTTAAAAAATTAGGAGTAACCAACTATATAGCTATCGATGATATATCAGTGATACAGGCTGCTGGTAATTATTTGGATATTGAAGCAAATGAACAAAGCTATACCATTCGTTCCTCAATAAGTGAATTATTAGATTCTCTACAAGCATATTTTATACGTATTCATCGTTCGACTGTTATCAATACAAAAGAAATTCTAGAAGTTAAAGTTGAAAAGAAATCACGAAACCTAAAAATGGAAGTGAAACTGAAAAGTGGTAAATGGTACACCGTATCCAAAACGTACCAAAAAAGAATAGAGCTTCACTTGAAAAATATTGCTGAACAACATTAACTTTATAGTTTTATGATGGTCGAAAAGTGTAGCCTTTTTTAAAAACTAATCAAACATCGTCGTAAAAATTTGATGGTTTTTATCTTTAAAATAAGAGGGGGTATGTCAATAGAGGGATTTCTTCTAAAAAGAGACTCTTTCTAAATATTTGTCCTTCATCGTTCACTTTCTTTTAGCAATAAACAAAATTTGCTCCCATCAGTAAACTTTTATCCCTAATTAGCGTTATTTCGAAGCAAATTCATGTAAAAGAATAACAAATTGATGGATATTTAATCTTTAATAATTAGATAATTATGAGGTGGTTATTTGTCGTTACAGAATATCATGTCAAGTAAAAAATTAATTTAAGAACAAAGGGAGTTATTATGGGTCATTACAAAATACTACTAAAGTACATAATTATAATTGGTTTATTTTCTAAGCTCATGTTTAATTATATTAAAATGCTCTCTATATTGAAACTAATTATTGTCGTTTAATATCATCTTATTTTTTTTAAATTATTTTATATAATTACTTCTTTAAAGAGATTAATCTTGTAACAAATTCAATTTTGGGTTTATCTTCTTTCCATGTGGATGTTTCCAAACAAACTGAGACCTACTGAATTAATTATTGGAATCAAAAGTTATAAAAAACCACATCCTCATGAAAATTTGAGACAAATTAGAAATGAGATGAATCGTATCGAAAAAGGAATAGCAAAATTGTACGAAAAGATAAATTTTCGAAAATGGACTATAAACATTTTTATAAGATATATGTACGATCTTAAAAGAAAAGGATTTAAAAAACATAAAAGAATTATATAACCTATGGTAACTCAACAATATATTTAAATGACTCACAAAGATTATGTTTGAGTTCTCAAATTAAACAGGGTCATTTGAATTCTTAATTCGGAAGACCCTATCAACTTAATCCTATCCAGTTTAATAGATTCATTATCATTAATTCGTTAGTAATATATTAATTAATTTAAACGATTTTCCCGAGCCAGTTTCTATTATTAAAGCAGCTCGTTTAGTACTTTTATTAATAACTTTTTTTCCTGTTTTTGTGATTTTTTCTTTTTCCATAAATCCACCCCAAAGTTAATTGTTCATTGATTTAAAGTGATTGAATTTTCTTTTTTAAATAATTTAACGCATTTAAATTAATTTTGGCGATATAGTAATACGCATCAGTTTGAAATGAAGAGTCTTGAAGTTTTTCTTTACAGTATTGTTCATCTGGTAAAAGGTCCATAATTATCCCTTAATGCTTAAGTGACATTTATAATTTTAAACCATGATTTACTTTTTGTTTGAAAGAATACAGGTCTTTAATTTTTTTTTAGACGAAAGTCAGGATATTTAGCAACATGATGTACTTTAAAATTGATAATGGATTATAAGTCTAAAAATTATAAAACTAATATAGGGTTATACTCACAACTAAATATCATAGATTCTACAGAATTGATTAAATTGATACAAAAATCTATCTGTTAATCAATAACAAAGTTTCATCCCTAAATTACGTGTCACTCCTCATTTACGTTCTTTCAAAGCAGATTCATTTGAAAGAAAACAACTTCATGGACTTGTTGTCAATCAAAGTTAGATAATTAATAGGAAATTATTTGTCGTTATAGAAAATATTGCGTAATAAAAAATTAATTTAAAAAGAATCGGCGCTATATCTATTAAAAAATATATCCAATATAAAAATGGTATTACTGAGATTAAATCCATTATTTTAAAAAATTGATGTTCAAGAAAACTAAGATTATTAACCTTAAAGTTAACTATATATTCAATATGAGTTTATTGATTAGAACATTCATTGATAATAATATTGATTAAACTTTTCAATGAGATAAGCAAATAAGTTATCCATCTTTAACTTTAAATTAAACACACAAATAAAGGACTTAAGTCCTAACTAATCTTGTTTTTTTTTTATACAATTTAACTAAGATCAGCAAAACTAATAACAATTTAAACAATTTGAATGGAGACAAAATGAAAATATTTAGGAAAAAACTTTTACCAACCCTAGTTATCGGTTCGGTAGCTTGCCTAAGCGCATGTGGGAGTGGCAGCAGTGGGAGTGACAATAAAAAACCAACACCAAAAACAACAGAATTTACTGCTACAACACAACCACAATATAATAATAAATCAGGTCAAGTAGGCTATGTGTTTTTTGATATTTCCGAAGAACAAAACCAATTGCAAATTTCTAATCAAAACTCCAAACAATCAATTAACTTGAATATACTAAAACAGCGTTGTAAAGAATTAAAAGATGCTTTTAATAAAACCTATAACAAAAATAGTTTATACAAGGGTATTACTGACATATATGTGAATGATCTTAGTTCTAAGAGTGACAAATCAATAAGAACTATTAACGATGAAAAAGCTATTTTAGATGCTAGGGTTGAAATAAAAGATAATAAAGTATCTAAAAACAGATGTGTCTTACAACTTGGCGATGGTTTAGTTTTAAGAAGTAAAAATTACACGGATAAAGCTCCAGAGATAATTATCACCAAGCGCAAGGATGGCAAAATAGAAATGCAAAATGGAACAATAAGTCTGGCTGGTGACTTTTCAAAAGATGGCGCAAATATAACACTTCAATTATTATCAAATCCTACGAAAATGTTCGTTAATAACTACACTCCTGATGGTGAATATTTTAAATATGATAATAGTAAATCTGGGGTTATAACTAACTATACATCAGGTTTTTCAGGAGTAAAACTTCAGAAGAACTTATCGGCTCAAAAAACTATCTCATTCAAAGGCTCTGGATTTTATGACCATGATGAAAAAAAAATTGATATCTCAAAAATTAATACAGATGGTGTGAAAGAGTCATTTCAGACTTTGGATTCTCAGGGAGGCAATTACACCAGTTTTGGATTGGTAGATCCAATTGGCACTACTCCTTTATTTATTGATTTGCGACCAAAATCTCCGGTATTTTATTATGATCTAAGTTTTACCGTATCGAATTTAGAATATAATCAACACAATGCTGATCTTCAGAATGTATATTTTGGGATAACTGAGCCAGGTTATGAGGTATACCTTTATTCATATGGCAAAAATAGCTAGTAGTATGCTTTGAGTTAATTATATGAAGCTTCTAATTTTTTTAGAAGCTTTTTTTAATCAATCAATGTTGATTTAAAAATTTTTGGGCCTTATTATATTTTTTTAGGGTATAGAGATAAGCATACACCCCAAGTTGAACACCTACAATACCATCTTTAAAACCGCTTTTAAAAACATACCATTTTATAAAAGCACCAATAGGGTTAAATACAATTTTAAGATTCGATGGTTTTTTGTTTTTTAAAATTAAATCATTTGCTGCAAGGTTTGTGTATAGTTTTAATTTCCTTTTTAAAGTCTTAAAATTTTCGAAAGTTATGTGTTTTATGTGTCCCGAAATGATACCTTCAGAACTATATCCAGATACTTGTTCATGGCATAAAGGTGAGTCATTAAAATTACATGACTTTCTATTGTATAGTCTGATTGGATAATCAGGCGAGCATATAGGATAAATGCTATGAACATCTTTTTTAAGAACATTCCATAACCTTTTAATTCTGTATGCATCATAAACGAAACCGGTACTTTTTAGATGTTTGATTGAATTAATTAATTCATCGTTTGGCTCTTCATCAGAATCTAAAAATAAAATCATATCAAATTTACAGCTCTTCTCAGCAAATATTCTTTGCTGTTTAAAATCTTCAAATTTATTAAAAATAAAAGCTGTGTTTGCAAAAGTACTAACAATTTCTTTTGTTTTGTCAGTACTGCCACTATCAATAATCAATATTTCGTCAGCTATATGTTGTATTTTATTTAAAATTGACTCGATATACATTTCACTATTAAAAGTTAAAACATAAAAAGAAATTTTTGTCATCACTGTTCCTAGTTTTGTATTTTTTTGGTTAAAATTATAACCAATTGATTTAATACTATATTATTTCATTTTAACAAAACTAACATTAAGTACTTAACCTTAAAAATGATCTTATTATATCAAGTAATTTTTCTTATATTTACTTACATGTTTTGATCCACAAATCCATGACTTATATGCGTTTTAATCCATGAAATAAAATCTTTCATATAAAGAGAGTTGTATTCATTTTGATAAATTAAGTAATATCCAAAATTTTCATTATTGATGGTTTTGCCAATAACTTTTAACTGCTGGTTTGCAATTAAATCTCGAACAAATAATTCACGAGTTATTAATACACCAAGCTTATTGAGGCAAGCATATATGGCTTGTACAGAATTACCAAATCGTAAAAATCGGTCTTTTGGGGGTATATTTACATTATGAAAAAGTCCCCATCTTTGCCAGTCATCACGACGAAAGTCGATCCCATCGACCATTATGAGTTTCTTGCTATTTAGTACTTCAAATAAACTTTTATTTTTTATAATATCTTTATGTCCTACGGCGATTAGCTGATCGCTACATAAGAAATCAACATTGTTATTTGGCCAACTATTTTTTTACCATAACCAATAATTAAATCTACTTCATTTTGATCGGAAGGTGGCAAAGACCAGTTTGTTGATAGCCTTACATCCGTTTTGGGGTGCTTTTCATAAAACTCTCCTAAAAAAGGAATTAAACAAAAAGTTGAAATAGAGTTTAACACACTGATTGTGATGGTATTACTTTCATATTGAGAAACTTTTTTTTTGCATGAATAATTGAGTGTATAGCAGGTCTGATTAATTCAAGAAAATGTTTACCTTGTGGCGTTAACTTTACAGCGTTATTACCTCTAATAAATAATTGACAATTTAGATCATGTTCTAAAGATTTAATTTGTTGACTAACCGCTGGCAATGAAATGTAATGCTTTTGAGATGCAACTAAAAAGCTTTCATTCTCTGCGGCCGTCACAAAAATGGGCAGAGTCTTCATTGGTGGGTAGTTCATTCTTAAATCCTGATAAATATTTTCTTAATCAGTAGTATAGAATTTTAAAATTTATCTAT
Source organism: Paraphotobacterium marinum (assembly GCF_002216855.1). Classification (NCBI taxonomy): domain Bacteria; kingdom Pseudomonadati; phylum Pseudomonadota; class Gammaproteobacteria; order Vibrionales; family Vibrionaceae; genus Paraphotobacterium; species Paraphotobacterium marinum. The sequence continues at coordinate 392,439 of NZ_CP022356.1, read as the reverse complement.
CAATATTTTTAACATATGATGACTTCATTATTTAAATAAAAGGAGAAAGTTATGAAAAGCATTCCTTATTATTTGTATCGTGGTGGAACATCAAAAGGTCCATTCTTATTCAAAAAAGATTTACCAAAATCTGATGAAAAATGTAATGAATTAATTCGAAATATAATGGGTAGTCCACACCCATACCAAGTAGATGGTATTGGCGGTGGTGTATCTAATGCCAGTAAAGTTGTAATTATAAATTTATCTAATCGGCCCGACTGTGACATTGATTGTGTCTTTGGACAAGTCGCAATTTTATCTAATGAGATAGATTTTAGTGGAGATTGTGGAAATATGCTCACCGCAGCAGCATGTTGTGCATTAGAATCCAAGCTGATAAATGCTGGAAAGAGTGAAACTAAAGTTAGAGTTTTCAATCCTGCTACAAACTCAGTAAAGGAAGTAGTAGTGCCTTGCAAAAATGGTAGAGTCATTTATGAAGGAAACTATCACATTGATGGTGTCAATTTTTCTGGATCTAAAGTTTATATTTCATTCTTAAATCCAGGTGGTTCTCAAACCGGTCATATTTTCCCATCAGGAAATAGAATAGATATTATAAATAACATCTCTGTAACTTTAATTGATTGTGGGAGGGCTCTGGTAATCGCGCAAGCACATGACTTTAATATTAAAAATAATCAAACAAATGATGAATTGGAACAAGATTTTAATCTTCATGAGTTTATTGAAAAATTTAGATTAGCTTGTGCTAAAAAAATGAATATTCATAATCCTTGTCAAACTTACCCAAGAATTGTTCTAGTTAGTAAGTCCAATGATATTAAACAAAATATTTATGTTCGATATTGGAGTAATCCTACAGCAAAACAAATCCATCCGTCCTTAGCTATGACCGCAGCTATTGGCATTTCGGCGGCATTGGTTACAAAAGGAACTATTTGTGCACAAAGAGAGTTATTACTCAATAAGCATACTCAAACTAAAAAAGTTAATATTGGTCATCCACAAGGAGGATTAGAAATCAGTATTACGGGACAAGATTTCCCTCTTAATATCACAAAAGGGACTTATTATAGAACTGCAAGATTAATTGCTAAGGGAGAAGTCTATTACCGTGAATCATAATTTTATGCAAGATAGGAAGAATATCAAGTTCAAACGATAATTCAAGCGGCATCTAATAATACAAATTCAAAACTATTTATCATCCAATACAACGAATAACTAAAATTTATTAAGTAAGCCACTGACATAATGAGACAATTCATCAATGAATAATCTTATTCTTGTGGGAATATGTTTGCCGCTTTTATAAAAAATGAAAGTATCGGCTCTAATACAAGCATATTCTGTTAAAAGCTCAACAATTTTATTATCGTTTAAAAGCTGTTGACTTGAATAATAGGGGATGGGACCTATACCCACCCCTTTTTCAACTAATAATTGTAAAGCATCCATATTATTCGTTGAAAAAACCGAATTCACTTTAAACAAATGAATTTTATCATCAATCAAAAAAGGCCACTCTTGTTTCGACTGATTCTTGGCAAAAGAACTTCGATAAAAACTCAAACATCTATGATCTATTAATTGTTCAGGTAAAGTAGGGCATCCATATTTTTTAATGTACTCTTGAGAGGCGCAATACCTTAAAGGTAAAGATGAAATTTTTTTAGCGTTAAATCCAGAATCATTTAGACCTTGATGACCATAAAAAATATAACCTCTAACTGCTAAATCACATCCTGTACTAATAAACTCTATGTCGCTATCATCTAAATAGAGATCAATGTCAATAAGTGGATATCGCTTGGTAAAAATATCAATAAAAGGGGTGACTAACTTTAAACCTATTGAAACATGTGCAGCCACTTTTATTTGGCCATATAGTTCATCTTTCATATCAATCACTGCATTCCAAGCATCAGACACTTCATCACTTATATACTGCGCTCTAGAATATAGCAGCTCACCAGCCGCTGTTAGCTTAGAGTTTCTTGTTGTTCTTTGAATTAAAACGACTCCTAATTCTTTTTCTAATTTAGCAAGACGTTTACTCACTTGAGAAATCGAGATTTCCAATTTTTCTGCTGCACTAGAGAAGTTTTTGGAATCTGCTACTTGTTTAAAAAGAAGAATATCTTGTATTCGATTCATATTTTCTAGGTGGAAAAAGTGTTTTTATTATATGCAGTTTATATCTCAAATGAGAAATATACAATTATGTTAATCAATATTCAATATTCAAAATTTTTAAATTGTTAAACCCAAAGAATAATATTTATCAGTTTAAAGCTATAAAATTTTTATTAGGCAATAGAGTCATGGTTATTAAGATATTCGATTTTTTTAAAATTGAAAAAGGATTTTTGATTAGGTTTTTAGTTTTAATGATGATTTTGGGCAGTTCAATATACATTTTTAGAAATTTTTTATTTGGTGTATATACACAAAATGCTTTTGTACGTTTAAATATTTATAGTATTGCGCCAAAATCTTCTGGTTTTATTGATAAAATTAACATTCATAATGGCGAGTATGTTCACAAGGGGGATGTACTTATTACGTTAAACACTGAAAATTTAAGAAATGAGCTTTTAGCGGTTGAGGCTAAATTAAAATATGCAGAGTGGTTATATCAGAAAAAAATTAAGTTATTTAAAAAACATGATATTTCACAGATGGATATGGAGTCAACAAAGGAAAAATATTTGGAAATTAATGCTGAAAAAAGAAAATTGAAAACAAAAATAAAATTCACAAATATTACTGCTCCTGAAAATGGTTTCATCAATAACTTTTTTCTAAAAAAAGGAGATTATATTCTTGTTGGGGTAACTTATTTCACTCTTTCATCTAATAAAAATATAGAAATACAAGCCAATTTTGATGAAGATTCATTAGATAGAATTAGATACGGAAGCCGTATGATTATTACCATACCTATACTAGGAGATAAGCATTTTGAAGGAAAGGTAATTAAGATTGATAAAGCTATTGCTCAATCAACGAAAAATATTTCAGGTCTTCAACAGATCCCTTTACAAAATAACTGGTTTCCTTTAGCAAAAAAAATACCGGTATTCATTCAAATAACAAATATGCACCAAGATACAAAAAATAAACTCATTCATGGTGCTTCGGCTTATGTCCGATATGAGAAGTAAACTTAATCTTAAAGCATTAAATATAGCTAGGAGGTCACTTACAATAATAGATATGATTAGAGTGTCTTTGGTATTGATTTATTGTTTTTTTTATATTGTTTATTTTAATCAAAATTATGCTTTTTACACTATTGTCATGTCTGTTTTTTTTACTTTAGGTGATATAGGTAATGATTTTAAAAATAGAATGAAAATTCATGGATATTTATTAGTAAGTTGTAATATTCTATTTTTAATATCTGCTTATGTTCAAAGCTCCATGTTACTATTACTTTCTTTTTACACTATTTTAACTGTAGTATTTGTACTTTTAGCAAAAAAATATGGACCAATGATGATGTTTATTATTGCTCCTCTTTGTATTTCTTCTTTTACTTCCATAAATACTATATCTTTCTTCTCTACTCAGATAATTCAAATTTTACTGAATATAAGTTTAGCTAGTTTCTGCTCATTTATCATTAAATTTTATTTATGGCCAACTAGTGCAGGATTAATGCTTGAAAATAATAAACTTTCAGTAGACGTTATTAATTATGGACTTCAGCTTAGTATCGCTGTAATAATTACAATTACGGTAATTTTGTACTTTAATATACCTAGCCCTTTTACGATGATGATCATTATAATAAGTGGGTCCGTGATGAACCACGAATTAAATAAAAATCGATTAATGCATCGAGTTATAGCTACATTTTTAGGAATTATAATTTCACCATTTATTATTAAATTAGTTTTGATTACAGGCTCATCCTTTTTAATTTTATCTATTTCATATCTTGGGGTGATGGCAATTATATATACTTTTTATCACTATAGTTTTGGTTTATGTTATTTTCTAGTTACATTTATTTTGGGAGTTATGAACTGCATGACTAAAATATTACACCCAGAAACCGTCATGGTATGGGATCCTTTTACATTCTATACAATGAGATTAGGCCAAGTATTAATTGCAGTAGCAATTTTTTATATAGTCATGATACTTTTTCCGGTTAAACAAAATAACGGTAGAATAATTGAGTAGTTTAAACTTGAATTAGATCTTGAAAAGAATATTAATAAAATAACAATTGATCTGTTTCCTTTCAATTAAGCAAATCAAGTTTATTTTTGTTTTTAACAAGTTAAGAGCATAACTTTGATAATCATATTAGACTGTTTGATTTTTAAAAGATTACAATTAAATTGATTTAAAATCAAAAGTGACTTAATTGAAAATCACTCATTTTTGTATATAACATCCTAGATACATAGATTTAAATCTCATGAAAAGTGTATATAAATCTCGTTAATTATTTTGATGTTATTCAATATCTATTCATTAAATAATTTATTTTAAGGGATGTAATCTTAACTTGAAAAATAAAATATCATCACAGAAAAATTAAGATAATTGATTCAATAAAAACAATAATTTAAATCTAATTTGGCTTGTTTGTATCGTACAGGACACAAGTCCTGCTTCTCAGCACTACTAAAAACAATAAAATATGTTTATTAATATGATTTAACATACGTTAAATGCTGTAAATTAGTTTATCTACTCGAGTCATGACATCATGTAATTTTATTAAGAATTCCTAATTTTTGCATTATGATAAATCAGCCTTGGTTTTTACTAGGGTTCTGGTTGTTTTTGTTGTATTTATCCAGCCGTATTAAAGTAGATACATACCTTGTATTTGATTTATATTTTCTAAGTGGAAAAAGTGTTTTTATTAGATACAGTTTATGTCTCAAATGAGAAGTATACAATTATCTAAATTGTTAAATGTTTTTTCTAAATGTTATTGGATACACGATAAAAATAGTTAGTTATATTTGTATCGCTACATCATTTGTATCAACTTCATTACTTACGTTTAAGAATTTCAAATTAAGACAAAAATTAAATTTTAAAAATGATATAAATTTTTAGGAGAGTATATGAAAAAATTAATACCAGAAATTATTGTTGCAGTTGTATTATTTAGTGCAACTGTTTCAGCACAAGCCATGCCAATGCAAAAGAGGATAGTCGCTCAGCAAACACAACTATCAAATGAACAGGCTAATTATGAAGAACGACAAAACGCACTCTATCAAGGGCGACATAATAAATAAAGGAAAAAAAATAACATGGATGTTAACTTGAGGGCTTCAATATATCTATTAACTTTTTATATGATGCTTAAGTCATCTCTATTTAAAAAATTATCTTTAATATTCTTAAACAACAATATGATCGTAATTTGGGTATTTGACCTTATATAATTTATTACTATAAAACAATAAGATATATGCATGCAAATTAATTATTAGAGCTGTTAAGGATAGCCATTGAAATGGAAAGTATTTTAATTATTTGTTTAGTCGGTTTAATGTCAGGTTTTACGACGGTACTATTTGGATTTGGTGGTGGCTTTATTATGGTTCCTTTTATTTACCATTTCCTTTGGTTTTCTGATCCTTCACTTCATCAAGAAAGCATGCTCATAGCGATAGCAACATCATCCTCAATTATGATGATGAGCTCTGTATTTGCAACCTATAAAAATTATCAACTCAAAATTATGAATGTATCAATGATATTTCCACTATTTTATTATATTGGTATAGGTGCTTTAGTTGGATCTTTTTTATCCACTATCATACTTGACCAAATACTGAAATTACTTTTTGTTTTATACCTAATTGTCACAATCATAGATTGTCTTTTTAGAAAGGGGTTTATTGAAATTCAACCACTTAATCAAAAGACAAACCACTCTTCTTTTTTAAAGGTATTTTCATAGGATGCATCTCTTCTATGCTCGGGGTAGGGGGGAGCATAATGACAGTCCCATTACTTCGAAGAGAAGGTTTTGAAATTAAAAAATGTGTGCAAGCTGCAAATGCTTTGACCATTCCTGTTGCAATTACTGGATGTTGTATGTATTGTTTTCTCGGATTAAAACATCATTTAGGATCTAATTATGTTGGTTATATAAATATAACATGCTTTATTTGGGTCACCCTTTCAAGCTTTTCTGGTATCTATCTTATTAAAAGGGCAAATATCCAAATCCCCGATAAAGCCCATTCAATTATTTATATAATGCTGTTAGTTCTAGTAACATTAGTAATGATTGTATAGGTATGCATCATAAATATTTATAATATTTATCAAAAAAAATCAGTATCAATTAAAAGTACAAAATATTAATGTTATGATTACTTTCATAATAGTTGTAAGGCATATTATCTAAATAATTTTTTTCATTATTTATTATATGAAGAGTATACCTTTTCGTGAAATTACGATTCACAGTAGATTCTTTCCATGTTTTTTGTCTTTTGTAAGAAAAGTCAATTATGGGCGATAAAGAAAAATTGGCAAATTTTCCTTTGGTGTTGGGATGATGATAACCTTGCATATATACAAGGATATTTTGAGGATATAAACGACTACTCTCTAAATTAATTCTTATACTGTCACTCTGAAAACAATTATGACCTTCGCTGAATATTTCATTCTTATAATTGAACAAATATGGTTCTTTATTTTCCATGTGAATTAAAAAATATTTGGGATAGTCTTTTTCTAAATAAAGATTTATCCTTGAGTTCCACCACATTTTATTTTTATTGAATCTTTGTTCATTACAAATGACATTTCTAGCATACAAATTGAGAGTAAATCCCATTAATATCAAAATAATAGTAACTTTTATAAAAGGTAAATATTTCATCATAATCACTTCCTTTTCCACAATGACCATTTCAATTTAGCACTTAACATCATTAGTCATAAGGACAAAAGTACACGATTACAGGAAATTATTGCTTACAATTAACTACAATGTTATGAGATCTTTTCTTTCAAAAAATAAGTGATAGGACATGAGGCTTCAATAAAAATCACATAGTTGATAATGATTCTTTAAGGTCCTGATGTTTGATTACTAAAACGAATGCCTCTGCAATGTATTGACATAAAGTCCATAAAAAAACCCTCAAAAATGAGGGCTTCAAAAAAAATGAATATAAATATAAATAAACAAGGAAAAATGAAAAAATTCTAACATTTATATAGAGTCGCATTTTTTAAAATAGTTCAAATTAATTTGAAATAATATCTATTAAATGTTAAACATCGAGGTATTATCGAAGCTTATGGAAAGAAAGGGAGGAAGTAAAATTATGTATATATCTCATGTATCAACGGAAAAAACTCTACAATACATGCCACGATTTGATTGGGGCATAAAGAGGGAGTACCTTGTATTAAGAAATAATTTTATGATGTTGAAGTTTAATATTATATTTTTCATTCTGCTTTTTTAAATACTGCATTGGTGAATTTCCAAATGTTTTTTTAAATTGATAAATAAATGAACTATCAGACTCATATCCTAAACTTATAGAAATATTTTGAATAGACTTCCCGCGTAGTAATTCTTTTAAAGCCAAAAACATATACAATTGATTTTTCCATTGACTAAATGTCATGCCAATATCTTTTTTGATTAACCGCGATAAGTTCCTCTCACTCATACCAATTTGATTTGCCCAAACTTTTAGTGGGATTTTTTTTTCAGGCGCGCGCATCATTTCTTTATGTAAAAATTGAATTCTATGATCTTTAAATAAAGCAATGCTGTATGGATTAAAATCAATACTCTGCTCTAATTCTTTAATTAACACTTTTATTTTCATTTGTTGAAAAGACATATTCAACTCTTTATCATCTTTTGAACTTAAATCTTTAATTAAAGCTCTACTCAACTCGGTTATGTTTATACTACATGGATGATCAGGTAATTTATGAAGTTTATCGTTGACAAATAACTTGACGCCTTCAGCGACTCCAATAGCTTGTGCTCTATGCTCAGTTCGAGCAGGAATCCAGGTTGAGCACCCCTTAGGTGATATAAATAAATGATCTTCAAGATGAATCGATAAGTTACCAAATATAGGAATAAAAAGAGAACCCTGTTCATGTTGATGAAAGTCAGTCAACAACACATCATCCGGTGGTGTAATTTTAAAGCGAAACAGATGAACAGATTTAACCATAAAAACTCCTTTCATAATTATGGTTACATTGTCGTATTATCGATATTATTTGTCAATATATATAAACATAACAAGTTTTAAAACAGATATACTTAAATCCGTTAGATTAAAAACAATAGGTATTAAAATGATTACGCATAACAATAAATTTTTTATCACTATCTTAGGTCTTATAGCGGCATTACCTCCGCTAGCCATGTATATTTATCTTCCATCGGTTCTTAATATTGCTCAAAGTCTGCAAGCTACAACTAGCGAAATCAATCAAACAACCTCAATATTTATGCTTGGTCTATGTCTTGGCTTGTTAATATGGGGAACGCTTTCCGATAGGATAGGTAGACGATTATCTCTCATGATAGGGCTTTTTATCTGTTTTATTGCTTTTATATTATGTAATTTTTGTACTAATATCCATCAATTTGAAACTTTAAGGTTTATTCAAGGTTTTGGACTATCCGCAGGCTCAGTTAATTGTATAACTATACTGAGAGACTGCTTTACTGGAGAAAAACTCACGAAAAACATCGCTACAATAATAGTTGTTATGTCATTATCTCCTATGTTTGCTCCTATTATTGGTACTGGCATATTGAGCACTTTTCATCATTGGAACCATATTTATCTTTTTCTTGCATTATTTTCAGTACTAAATTTCATGCTTGTTTATTTTTTAAAAGAAACATTAATCAAATCCAATGAAATCACTTCTTTATCTCAAGAGCTAAAAAATTATATCTTACATATGAAAAATATAAATTACATGCTTAATTCATTAATATCCGGTTTGTCTTTTGCTGCTTATTTTGCATATGTTTCTATTTCTTCAGTCATGATTACAAAAGTATTTCATTTCTCAAATGAATTCTACTCCCTTTGTATGTCTATCAATGTTATTGCATTAATTATCGGTAATATGCTCATTAAGTCGTTTGTATCTTCTTCAAAATCAAAAGACAAGCTCATGAAACTAGGGTTATTCGCATCTATAATAGGTATTTTTATTTACATGTATTCAAGCTACCAAGTCATGAATCTATATGGGCTAATCACGGGTATGTTCCTATTAACTTTTGGAACTGGTATGATTTCAACATTATCAACATCAACAGCCTTAAATTGTGTTGAAAAAAGTTTTGGGGCCGCTAATTCATTAAATAGTATCCTTAGATTTGGTTTGGCCAGTCTGAGTGCATTTATAGTTAATCAATACATGGGACAAACGTTAATTAGATTTCTTTCTCTCGAACACCTTGCTATCATTCTTTTTATGATTATTTTGTGCTTGATAGCTCGTTTCAGAAATAAATCGAATCACAGTGAGCTATCATTAAATTAAAAGCTAAACTGAATAGGTTATTTATTGATGTGAATGGCAATATTAAAATGTCTCTTTTAAACAGTCATGTTGTTCATTAAAACATGACTGATTTTTATTAGAGTTCAAGTTGTCGAGAATAAAATTAAATATACTAGTAAATAAAAGAAAAAACCCTCAACAATGTTGAGGGCTTCAAAAAATGAATATAAATAAACAAGGAAAAATGAAAAAAATTCAAACAGTTATATAGAGTGGTACTTTTCAATATAGTTCAAATTAATTTTAAATAAAATCAATTTCATTGAAGACAAAGAAAAACATGAATAGAAGTTCGAAGAAAAAGACAATGCTCAAAAGATTTTGAGAGTAAAATAAACCCGCAACGTTCAAACATTGCGGGTATAATTGAGTTTTAAAGAGATTATTAAGCTAATAATCACGGAACAATAACACCATCTTTGAAGTCCTTTTCTCCTAATTTTCCATTACCAAAAGTATCCCCATCACTTATGTTGTAAAAGGGATATTTGTAACCTGAGGATACTTTCTCATATGTTAGAGAGTCATCTTTTAAAACTTTATGTTGCAAACCCGTCAAATCTATATGTAACCATGTAGCATTACCATTAGCATGAGCTCTACTAATAATTTCATACGGTAGACCACTTGGTATTTTATTATCCCTTAATTCATTTTGAGGAATCACTTCAGAAGTAACATTCTTAAAGAAGATCCCATCAAAAAGTGTGTTAGAATAAGTATCATCATGTACTAAAGAAACAAATCGATAAATATGATTTAAGTCCTCATAATCCATGTATGCAGGATTTTTTGATAGGACATTATCATCCCCAAGCCTTTCAACTGTAACATTTTTAACCACAATATCTGTATAATGATTTGTGTAATTATCCCATTTATCAGCAATTTCTTTTAGCAATGAATCCGTAGATTTTTTATCGGGCTCATATGAACTTAAAAATTGATCATCATAGTTACTCCATCGTGAACCAATAACAGACATTCTTGCATCCCAAGGGTCATTATCGGGTTGATCAAGCCAGTTTACATCGTAACCTTCAGATTGCTCAATCCTTGGAATGATAATATTTTGAACTCGAACATGATTTAACCCACGGTTCCAACCATATTGACCCAGCATGATCGCGCTTCCAGAATTACCTTGAAGAACAGTTGAGTTTTCAAAAGTTTGGTTATTTGCCATTGGCTTGATAGAATCATCACCTGCAACAATATATAATTCTCCAGCATATGAATTATCTGCGGTAATTGCAGGACCATCTGCTCTTGTAGTAAAATTAATATTTTTAAAGTCGTATAGTTTGACTGGTTGATTAATATTTAGACTCGCTGTCGCATATGAACTGCTTTCATAATTCGAGATATCATTTATTGCATTGATTGAGTTTAACTCAACATTACCTGTTTTTCTTAAATCTCCAAAAGATACAGTTATTCCACTTACATCAATACTGAATGGATTTTCTAAAGTAGGTGAATGACTGGATGCAAATGCCAGCGTACCTGATTGTACTTGCCATTCAGCTTCCTTAGCTACATCGTAAGACGTCTCACAGACATGCCAAGAATCGGCCTCCTCATCAGACCATTTATTTTCATCATAACTCTTATGATTATCACCATGCCTGACGGCTTGAGCAAAATTACAAGGCCCTGAACTATAATAAAATCTATTATATTTTTCATCTTCGTGCTCGTCATATACATTGTATTGCTTCGGCATGGAGTCAATAGAGCCTTTTGGTCCATTACCTTCTAAAACCCCAAAACCATCAACAGAAATGGCGGCGTTAGTTACATCAATATTTGTTCCTTTTATATTTCTACCATCTGAAGCATTTATTTTACTCCAATCTAATTTATAAAAACATTGATTTTCAACATGTTTATATAAATCATTATAATTATCTGGGTAAGGACTAGGATCAAAATTACCAATATCCTTTAATCTATTATCTTGAAAGAGTGTTGAGATAGGTGTTTTATTGTTATCTGTAAGTTGTTCGATTGCTGTTTTACAATGACCAAGGTCCTCTTTAGAGGGATTTTCAAATTCTAGGTTTTCTGCACCATTATTGATAGGAAAGTTCTCTAAAACGGTATTGGCTTTAATTCTAATTTTAAAGTGTTTGCTTCTATTTTCTAAAAGATGAGTAAAAGGACCGACATAACGAATACCTTTGTCAGTGGCTTCCCAGTGAGGAATTTCAATACCTTCACACCCAGAACTAAATACACCATGTGTATTCTCAATGTTAATCTTATAATCATTATTAACTAAATTATCTGTGTATTTTTGACTAACAACTTTATCACCTGAAGATGTTTGTTTAATCGTAAATTGATCCAAATGATCAGGATCTATGCCGTTAATTACTGTATGGTCATGGATTCGATTACCACCAATGACACATATATTTGGATCAGAATCTTCGATATCAAAATAGTCGGTTGGTTTAATCGTCACAAAAACAGATACAACATCCGTTGAATCATAATTGTCAGAAGCTGTTGGTGAACATTTGTCATCAGAGTTAAACGGAATCATAGTTAAATGAAGCGTATCTTTTTGACCTGTTTGATTATTATTCGTTAAGGTGTTGTAAGGCAAGTTTGATAGATCAATACTTCCATCTTTAACAGGCAGAGTTAAAATTGTTTGACCCTTGTTGTTGTCATCACTTTCAGCGAAAATTTTCATACAATTATAAGTATAGTGATCAATTGGTTGTAGCTTCGTTTCATCATTTGGGTCTTTAAAATTATCTCTATAATAGTTTCCTCGCCAGTTCTTAACCGGAGAGTCATAAACGCCAGTATCTGAATAAAGATTTAGTTTTTTGAGTTTAACATCTGAGTCAGATAAGATAACCATTTGATATAATTCCTGGGTAGTAAAACCACCATCTAGGGTGTCCTGATGATTATCATCTAACCATTTAGGATGATCAAATGCATTAATATTTTGATGAGCCGATGCTCGATAAAAGTTTGAGAAATAGTGAACATCTTGGTCCAACTCAAAACCAACTTTAAATATATGATCATAGTTTCCTATTTTTCTACCTGATGTATACTCTCCAATATTAAACGAATTATCAATCCATATTTGATTGTTATTGGACGGTTTGCTTTCTGTATCAATATGATTTGCGAAAGTATTTAGACTTATTCCCAACAGCATTAAACTGAGAAAGTTTTGAGTTAATGTTTTTTTTTTCATTTTATTTTTAATGTTAAGTGCATTCAAGGCTTAAAATTATATCTTTATTTAATATATTAATTTAGGACATAAGACCTATGTTTTGTGGTACTTGATTTCTTTTAATTATCAAAATCAATAACTTATTTTCATATAAGACTAGTGTCTATTTAAAGCAATGGATCATTAAATTAATTATTAAAGCTATTAACTTAATTTTATAACCAAGCCCGTTCCTTTTTTCTATTCATAGGAATCAAATAAGATAATAAAGATTAACATTCAAGATAAATTCGATACAAAATTTTAAAAGAAAATTAGAGAGTTGAGTATTTGTATAAATTAAATGGAGCAATTTAGCATAAGCGATTAAAAATTTTGTATAAAAAAACCCTCAACAATGTGAGGGCTTCAAAAAAAATGAATATAAATAAACAAGGAAAAATGAAAAAAATTCTAACACTTATATAGAGTCGTACTTTTCAAAATAGTTCAAATTAATTTCAAATAAAATTCATTTTATTGAAGACCAAAAAAACATGAATAGAATTTCGAAGAAAAAGACAATGCTCAATCGACTTTGATATTCAAATAAATCCGCAATATTTAAACATTGCGGGTATCATTTTTTTCCACACATCCATGTGCAACTGTTCCTAGATTTTTAGCAAATCCTTTCCTCTTATCGACCTTGCCTTTATCAGCTACTCGTCCTCAGTACTATCACTCATCCTAAGTGATGTGTTAATATTAGCAAACAGATATCAACAAAGTAGGGTGGTTTTGATAAAAATCAGTGTCATACTATTAAGGAATCTAACATTATATTTTAGTCTTTAGTCTTTAGTCTTTAGTCTTTAGTCTTTAGTCTTTTGATCATTAAAAAATAAAATGATCTTATTCACATTATCAAACAACCCAATTTAAAAAAACAGATAATACCAACCAAACAGATAATTATTACAAATAGAAAAAAGATGCTCTAATCCTATATTTGTTAGGGTATCTACTTTTCTATTTGTAATAAGAATTGTAATGGTTAAATACCTAATTTAAACCTTTTTTAAAAAACTATGTACACAGAATAAATTTAAAAAATTGATACAGAAACAAAAAAATAATTAGTTCTGAACTAGGGAAATATCAGCACAAATATCTTCTAAAAATTTAAGAAAAGCATCAATTTTTTTAAACTCTGATCTTTTACGTGTGTATAATGCATGAATTTTATACTTCATGGGCAGATAGCTTTCTAATAAACTAATTAATCGACCACTTTTAATTTCTTCGTGAAGAATATAGCTAGGCAAGTAAGCTAATCCAAAATGATTTAGTACAAATTCTTTGACTGAAAAACTATTATTTAGAGATATTTTAGGATCTATAAAAATTTCAGATAATTGATTATCAAATATAAACTTCCAGTCTTTTAATAAATTTCCTGTATGATCGATACATTGATGATTCAAAATATCATTTGGCGTCTTAAGTTTTTTGCTATTTTTTAAATAATTTGGAGTCGCACACAACACATATTTCCATTGTGCAAGCTCTGTAGCATAAAAGTCTATGTCACCTAAAATACGATCATCAATGACAATATCGAAGTTGTTTTGATGGATATACTGGGTATGGTGACCATGAATGATGTCTAAATTTATTTCAGGATATAATTGCAAAAATTCAGGAATTTTATGGATGAAATAAGTTTCAATTAGTGATAATGGAATGCCTACCTTTAATCTTCCGCTAATTTGGTTTTTGGATAAGCTTAACCTATTATGAACATTTTCATATAATTCAATACACTGCAATGAATATTGATAAAAAATTTCTCCCTGTTCATTAAGACTTACTTGTCTTGTTGTTCTATTAAATAATCTAGCTCCGTACTCAGCTTCGATTTCTCTAATATGCCGACTCACAGTAGCTTTAGAAATATTCAATTTTATGGCTGCATTTGAAAAGCCTCTTTCATTCGCAACTGTTATAAATGTTCTAAACTTTTCCATACTATCTCTACTTATGAAACAATCTGTCTCAAATTTAAGCTATTATCATCAATATATGAATAAATTACACTATAACAAGTTTTACACATAACACGCAAAAAACATTAGGTAATTTAATCAAATATATTTGAGGTATCATAAAATGTTAAAAGTAAATATAGCTGCTACTAAATATTTCTTAGCACTAATAGCTCTTATTAATTATATGGGTTTAGGACTTGTCATCACGATTTTTCCAAATTTAATTTTAAGTAATCAAGAAAAATTATTTACAAGTCATTGGGCCTTAACTAATTTATATACATTACTAGGATTATTTTTAGCCATATATCCATTGGGACAATTCATCGGCTCTGGAATTTTAGGGCAAATATCAGATCATTATGGAAGAAAAAAAATCCTGAGTATAACTCTTATTGGAAATACGTGCGGATTTTTACTTAGCGCCTATGCTATATATATATTATCTCCTACTTTATTATTTATTAGTAGAGCTATTTCTGGATTTTTTGCTGGTAACATTTCCGTTATACAAGCAAGTATGAGCGATATTAGTAATCCCAGAACTAAAACTAAAAATTTAGCTATGATACAAATATCATTAGGATTAGCTTGGGTTATGGGTCCTCCTATTGGAGGATGGTTAACTAATCTAAGTATGGGACAACTATCTGGCTTTATATTTCCTTTCTTCTTTATTGGTGTCTTATTATTAATATTAGTCATAATGAACATAATATTTTTTAAAGAAACAAATACTCAGATTAAATCTTTACAACACCCAAATAAAATTAATTTTATCGATACAAAGCACCTTATAACTGTATTCATAGAAAAGAAGTATCGTAACTATTTTTACATTTGGGCAATATTTGTAGCTGGCTGGTGGTTATTTGAAGCATTTTTACCTGCTTTTTTACAGCAATTTTTAAGTTTATCTATGCTGCAAATTGGAAATTTTTTAGCAATAATGGGTATTGGATATGTTTTGGTTGAATATGTATTGGTCATACCCATTTCAAAAAATATTTCTCCAGAAAATATGGTCAGGTATTCTATAATTTTTATTGGTCTATCTATTTTATCCATGCCATTTACTCACTCTTTTGTGTTATTTTGTATCGAAATGTCTATTTTTATAATAGCAATTGGTTTTGCCTTACCTGGGTTAAATAGCAGTATTTCTAACTTGGCACCCCCATCAGAGCAAGGAAAAATAATGGGTTCCATTTCTTCGACTCAAGCCTTATCCACGGTTATTATCTTAATAATTGGAGGATATCTTGGACATTTTAGTTATATTACAAATGTTGTTGTCAGTAGTGTATTATTTTTAGCTAGTGGGTTAATGTTTATATTAATAAACAAAAAAAAGAATGGTATAGCTCTTGCTAAAGATTTTTGAACTTTATTTAACTAGGTTTAAAGTTATGTAATGGATTACATAACATTATTATTACCGCGTAATTTAATAGATCCAATATCAGAAAACAAACTATTAACTATTTTTTAAATTCATAAGGTTCTCATAATAAAAATGAAAGATTTTTCCTTATCCAATAATGTAGGGTGGTTTTCATAAAGAAAATGGGCATCAGGCAATTGATACAAAGTTATCCATATGATTTATATTATTTTTCTTAAATATTGTGAAGTGAGATTCTTCATATTTCTCATCAATAAATGGTCAGTGTCTTACAAATCAAAGGTAGATTATCCATGTTTATAATTTTTATTGGGTTTATTTTTTATATAAAGATAAGTTGTTATTGTATTAGACAAAGGAACAATAAAGCTTATGATGCCAGTAATAAAAAACAAATGAAATATATTATCAGAGATAAATACTTTCGTAAGAAATGGTGTCATAAATTGTCCTAGAAAATAACAACTCATAAAAACAGCCGTTACTCGAGACAAAGATGATTTTTGAGCATGGACGTGTATTTCACCTATAAGAGTAGGAAATAACCAACCAAATCCTATGCCAAAAAATAATATCAAGCCCATTACTCCTATTTCATTATGTAAA
This sequence comes from Paraphotobacterium marinum, assembly GCF_002216855.1. Classification (NCBI taxonomy): domain Bacteria; kingdom Pseudomonadati; phylum Pseudomonadota; class Gammaproteobacteria; order Vibrionales; family Vibrionaceae; genus Paraphotobacterium; species Paraphotobacterium marinum. The sequence continues at coordinate 375,617 of NZ_CP022356.1, read as the reverse complement.
AAGGCAATAGAAATCTGACCTAAAGAAAATAATATAAAAATTAAGCAAATTAATGCGTTAGCAGATACCTTTTGATTAATGTAACTTAACATTTTACCGAAAATTGCTGAAATAAAAGCTAATATAGCCATTGCAAATCCAGTAATATATGATGGATAACCTAAATCTTTTCCAATTATGGTAGGTAAAAACACAATCGCCATATAATAAATCATCATTCCAAAAAAACCATAAAAATAATAAACAAGCATATTTTTTTTGGGCCCACTTGAATATACAAACGCATTTTTTTTCTGGATATGTTGAGCATCCCGACCAATTTTTAAATTAATTAAAAGTATTGGCAAAGTGAATATATAGATTATAAAAGGCAATCGCCAATGATATAAAGATAAAAACCCAGATAAGATGACCGATAAACAAGAAGAAACATTAATAAATAATGATTGTTGAGATAAAAATACTTTTTTCTCAGATGGTTGAATGCTATCTCCAACCAGAGAATTCACAACAACCATGATGATAGCTAGCCCAATTCCTAAAATTATTCTGGATACTAAAATAAATTTCAATGAAGTAAGCCATAAACCTGATGTTCCAGCAATTAAATAGAAAATTAATCCTAAAGATAAAGTTTTTTTTTCTCCAAATTTAAATTGTAATAAAGGGACAAAGTGCGAACAAATCGCAACCGATAAAGCAGGTAACGAAACGATCAAAGAAACATAAAAGTAATTATCAAATGCAAGATTTATTGTATTGATGTCTGGAGCAAGCGCAGCATTTGTCATGATCATTAAGCTGCTTGATAAGAGTAATAGATATTTAAACATAGATTAAAACATATAAAATAAATAAGTGATAAATATCAGAATATATAACAACAATTATATTAACAATAACTGATATAGTTGTTAGACTGTTAACAAATAGTTAACAATTATAAAATGTATGGATATTCTATCTTGTATCAAATCATTCACTGCTGTTGCAGAAGAAGGTAGCTTTACTAAAGCGGCCATAAAACTGAAAAAATCTAAGGTGCTTATTAGCCGTCATGTATCTCAATTAGAATCTTATCTGATGACTCGTTTATTTAACCGAACAACGAGGACGTTAAGCTTGACTTCATTAGGACAGTATTATTATGAAAATATTAATCCATTAATTAGTGAGATTACTGACATCAACAGTTTAATTAGAGAACAAAAAAATGGCTTAAGTGGCTCTATTAGAATCTTGGCGCCTAATTCTTTTTCTGAAATAATCTGTATCAATCCGATTTGTTCTTTTAATCAAAAATATCCAAATATAAATATTGAATTAAAATTAAGCAATCAAATTCAAAGTTTATCCAGCGAAGGATTTGATATTGCAATCCGCTCCGGCGACCTAATTAGGAGCGATTTGAGTTTGATAGCAAAAAAGATTTTTTCTTATGACATCATCCTTTGTGCGTCAACTGAATATATCAAAAATCATGAGAAAATCACATGTCCTACTGAATTATCCAAACATCAATTATTAACAGATCCCATTTTAAAAAATAACCAAGTATGGGAATTCTGTAAGGCTGGAAAAGTATCGACTTTTTTCATTGAGCGGAGTTTATGCATGGATAGTGCACAAGCAATTAAAAAGGCACTCCTTTTAAATCATGGGGTTGCTATGATACCAAAGATATTTGTTGAAGAGGAGCTCAATGAGGGAATATTAACTCCATTGCTACAAGAATATAATTTAAAAAAAAGGAATCTTTATATTCTGTATCAAAATAGAAAATATGTACCTTATAAGATCAGATTATTTATAGAAGAAATGACTTCTTATTTAAATGATCATTATGCTTAAAAGCATTCAATTAGCGAATAGCTCGAAACTTGAATTCAACCTATAGTTTTGTTACAACTTTGATAATAAATTATAAGCTGTATTTAATTTCATTAAAAATAAAAGCTTTTTACAATACATTGTAAAAAGCTTTATGAATTAATCCATTTTTTAATTTTATGACTTATTAAGCAATTTTTTGATGATTAAAATATTCTTCTAAAAATAGGGAGTCGATATAGAATTATCCCTAAAACGAATGCGCAAATAGTTGCAATAATCCACTCAACTAAAACAATGAAAAGTGGATTCCATGTTAAATAAGCACTGAAATAATAAATGAGTGGAAATACAAATAGGAGCTGTACCACATATGCCGGGAAAGAAGCCCTTGCTAAAACTTTGGTGATAGGTGTTGAAAAATTCATATATGTTTTAAAGAGATGAAGAATAAATAGTATCATACCAATAGCACAAAATGTTCGAAGAACACACATAAATAATAAAACCATTGAGGGTATATAAAGATTTACAATCTCAATGATTCCAAAAGAAACAATAAATAACAATAATCCAAATAGAGCATATTGAGCATTGATTTGTTGTAACCAATTTTTTTGATAGCTTTGAAGACCGAATATAAAACATGCAATATAAGATGGGAAATATCCTAGATGCGTAAAACCTAAAAATCCATCACCTAATATTTGTTGTAATTGTACTGCCAAGTAATTGATAGGCACCATAAACACACAAAATAGTATAATCTTAAAAAAGCTTGGCAGTGGCTGCTCTGATCTTGTTTGACATTTCACCTTATTAGCAAATTGACTCCAAACTAATGTAAAAACCAGAAGTGTCCAACAAAACCAGGTGACTTCCATGGGTAACCCCCATTGCAAAGTCAAAAACTCTTCAGACAACCAAGATAAATACGAAGTGGAAGAAATACCTAAAAGATGTTTTAAAAGGGTAAAAATGACAGGTCCAATAAACACAATCGTTAATAAAACCACACTTCCTAGTCTGATGATTTTATCTTTATTAAAGGAATGTTTACCTTTTTTTATGAATGAGGGTATCAAAAAAAAGGCTGAGATAAAAAAGAATAAATCCATAAAATATGATTGGTTGAACGTTGTGAAAAAACCAAAAACATCAATATAGTTTGGAAAATATTGTTTATTAAATTCAATTGAATGATGAAAAATAACAATGATAGCTAAAACCCATTTAATGTTATCTATAAAATACATTCTCTCTGGTGTTGTTTTTTGCATAAAAAATCCGTTTATCGTAGTGATTATGTTGTGTTTGAATGAAATGCTATCAAATAATTTAATCTTTCAACAATAATTTAAACTCATTGTTTTAAAAACTAAAAGTAATCAAAATAAAGTTCATAGGATAGCTAGCTCTATTAAATTAATATCTCAATAAGCTCTCAATTCATATATACTTTTATAAGAAATCTTGATCATGTTATCTCATGAAAAAAATAAAATGGCTTTTTAACAAAGACACAAAATGTCGATATGCTTTAGGATATTTAAAAAAAAATCCTTTAATTTGCATTGGAACCAATCCAAGTACAGCAACTCCAGCTTGTTTAGATCATACTGTAAAGAGAGTCAGCCAGTTCGCAAACATGTATGATTATGACTCTTGGATAATGATTAATCTTTATCCGCAGATTTCGACAAATCCCAAACAAGTTGATTTAGAGATGGATGTAAAATTACATGAACGTAATATTTTAGAAATAAAAAAAATGATTCAAAAATGTCCTAAACAATTTTCAGTTTGGGCTGCTTGGGGTAATCTCATCACAACTAGAGACTATTTAAAGAATTGTCTCATTGAGATTATACATGAGATAGGCGAACACGAAAATTGGTTTCAAGCAGGCAATGTTACAAAATGTGGTCACCCAAGACATCCATTATATTTACCCAAAAGTATAAAGCTACAAAAATTTGATGTTAGGGATTATTTGAAACATATGTAAATATAATTACAAATCAATAAGCATGAATTACATTATTTTAAATTCTTAATCTAAAAATTTTTGGAGTAAAAACATAAGCAACTCTATTTAGTATATTTAGATTTTAACCACACCTATAAATTTATCTTTTAGATAAATATAAGTTATTGTTTTTGATGACTAAAAATAATCAAAATATTCATAAAACAGGACTTTTGTCCTAATAAATAGAATAACAAACATATATACTTTTTCATGCAAAGGAAAGCTTTACTATAAAAATAAGAAAATTACAGAATTTTTTTTCTCTATTGAGTTTGAAAATTATAAAAACTTTTAATCGTGATCGACAAGCAAAACGACCAAATACTCTAGCTTGTTTGAATAACTCGGGTATGATTATAACACCAGATATTTTTAACCTTGATTTTAATCATGTTTTAACTCTGCCCGAAATTTATCTTATCTGTAACAGATAAGTGTAGGTTTGAAAGAAATAATGTCAGTTGACATATTTTTCAAAATCATACCTTAAAAATACCAACTCCAAAACTCTTTATTTTCACTTCATTAAGTCCTTATTCATATATTTCATTATAAAGTTATTATGATAATAAATTAAAACTTCATTAGAAAGGATATTATATATGAAGAAAATTATGATGTTAATCTTACCTGTGTTTGTCCTATCAGCATGCAGCACATTGGATACAATGACTAATGCTGATATTAAAAGTGCTTCTGAAACGACTCTTAACACAGGAGCAGAAAATATTACGATTTCAAATGTGGAGCGTAATTACACTAATAATCAAATTAAGTATATAGCCACTGTAAATGGAAAAAAACATTACTGTTATATTCAAGGTATAGTGACTCAAGATGGTATGACACTTTTCCCAGGTGTTTGTGGTAAATAATTTGATGATTAACTGATAAGTTTAAAACAAAATAAATACAATTTTTTGCGATAAACTTATCATTAAGTGGCTAAAGGTTTTCAGCATTTTTCAAAATATCATCTTATATAAAAAGTAAACTTTTAGTGCTTATTATACATGGAAAGTTCAAATGAAAAAAAGTTTAATCCCATTGTTTATGGGTGGGATAGCATTAGGCATCTCTGAATTTGTTATTATGGGGATATTACCGGAAATATCTTCTTCTTTAAACATCAGTATTTCAAAATCGGGACATTTCATCAGTGCCTATGCATTAGGTGTTGTGGTTGGGGCTCCTTTATTGATTGTATTTTCAAGAAAATTTTCACCAAAGATTTTATTGACTCTATTAGCTTTCATGATTATGGCGTTTAATTTTTTGTCGTCACTTTGTTCGAATTACACCTCATTATTAATCGCAAGATTTTTATCTGGTTTACCACATGGTTCTTTTTTTGGTGTGGGGGCTATTGTGGCCATCAAACTTGCAGACGAAGGTAAAAAAACTCAAGCTATTGCAGCTATGTTTGCTGGTTTAACCGTCGCCAATATCATTGGCGTTCCTCTGGGCACTTACATGGCTTACACGATTTCATGGCAGATGTCCTTTATATTAGTCGGAATCTTCGGACTACTCACTATGGTATTAGTCATTTCATGGCTCCCAAATGTATCCAATAACCCGAGTAAGGGGCTCAAATCCGAATTAACTATTTTAAGAAAATTTAATGTTTGGTTAGCATTAATTCTTGTCACTATTGGTTATGCAGGAATGTTTGCTTGGATCAGTTACATTGCACCTTTAATGATTCATGTGACACATCTATCTGAAAACAAAATTCCATATATTATGTCTCTTGCCGGTGTTGGAATGTTGTGTGGTAACATTCTTGGTTCAAAATTATCCGATAGGTTGACCGCTATTAAAACAGTTATTTTATTACTGATATTAATGGTCTTAGGCTTATCGATTGTTTATCAATTTTCTAATATTTTAATCATTTCACTGCTTATGACTTTTATCATGGGCGGTTTATCTTTTGCCTTGGGACCACCTATACAAGTACTATTAATTGAAGTCTTTGAAGGATCAGAAATGCTTGGATCAGCCTTAAGTCAATCTGGAATTAATATTTCCAATGCATTGGGGGCTTTTATTGGTGGAATACCTCTTGCTTATTCCTTTTCTTATACAAGTCCAGTCATTCCAGGAATAATATGCTCTCTAATTGGCGTCTTTATAGCTCTTTATTTAAGACAACGCGTGTACATAAAACAAACAACTAAAAATTATCTTGCAAATCAAGTTTCATCATAGAGAAAAATTATAAATAGGTATAAAAAACCCTCAATCATGTGGGCTCCAAAAAAATGACAATAAATAAAGGAACTCATACAAAGGAATAAAATGCATGAAGAGGTGTGAAGATTTCTAGTAAAACATTTTGAAATCCTCTGTTTAATTGAATAACCTTAATTTTTGCTAGCAATCAAAGAGGTAATGATTATAAAATAAATAGGTACAAACAAATTTTGTTCACTTGTATTTAAATTGTACAAATTTACACATAATTAACAACTAAAACTAGAAAAACCTCATTACTTACAAAGTTTTTTTAGTTTAAGTTAACTTTTTATTTTAGGACTATATTAATAAATAAGGATTCTGATGAGTAATAAAAATTTAACCTTTTTATCTTTAATCATTATTTGGTTAGGGGTATTAATAGCATGTATATTTGGAAAACCTTTGATATCTGGGTCACAACAAGAAGTTTTGCGTATTGGCTTAGTTACTTTAATTTTAGGAGGTTTATTTGCTACAAAAAATGTTTTTGAAAATTTCAAAATAGCCAAAGAAAATAATTTTAATAATTATAAGGTAGTTATAATTTCAAGTATTGTTATTTGGCTAATAGTAATAATTGGAAGCATATTTTCTCCTAGCTTTATAACTGGATCAGATCCTACTTCATTGCCTCTATTTATTATCTTTGGTCCATTTCTAGGTTCTTACTTTATAAAACTATCTGCTCAATTTATTATTTTTTTAAAAGAAGATGTTTAGTTTATAACAGGGACGAATGATTTCCAAAAAATAAAAAATAGGTCTACAATCCAAAGCATAAAGCTAAATATTAATTTTTAGCTTACTTTTAAGAATTAAATATTTTTCAGCCCCATAGAGATTAATAAACTGGAGTGGAACATATTTGATTCCATATAAAAGTATAGTGCAGGTTGGATCGCCTCCATAAAAAAACCCACAACGTTAAGACATTGTGGGCTTCATTTATTTTCACATATGCGTTTGCAACTGTTCCTAGATTATTGGGCAATCTTTTCCTCTTATCGATTTTTATTTGCTCTACTATTCATTCTCATTTCTATGACTCATAATAAGTGATCGACATATAATCGCAAACACAAAGAATCGAAGTAGGGTAGTTTCGATAAAAAATAATTCAACAATTCATATAGTTATATTTGAATATTTTACATACACCTTGATAATTTATACCTTCTTGGTAACTTAATAGCTCCTCTAGATGTTAGGACACCAAGGATTACGACACCTATACCAAGTAAAACTAAAATATTCGGAAAATGACCACTTATAATCGTAATGAATACAGTAAATACTGGCATAAAATTAAAATAAATTGAGATATGATGTGCACCAATTTTCTTTGTTCCGTTTATCCAGAACAACTGGGGAAGGACTGTACCTATAGTGCCAATATAAAATAAATCTGAGATAATTTTAGGTGATTGTCCCTCAAAAATATTATATAAATGGTCATTTGTGAAGAAAGCAACAATCATTAGGCCTAATGTCCCAAAAATCATGGTATAAGTTGTTGTTTGAACAGTCGTAGAATCTTTAACATATTTATGAATACATACATTATATATTGTCCAACACAATAACCCACCTAGCATTATCAGATCCCCACTCGTGAACTTAAGATGTATTATATTTTCTAATGAACCTTTGCAAAGTACAATCGCAACACCAATAAAACTAATCAACATCCCTATACCTTGTATTTTAGATATTTTTGTTCGATATAAAATACTGCCATTTAATCCTGTTATACCTATGATGCCTAAAACAAAATACGCTCCAATGTTCTTGCGAAGTGCACTCAAATTATTTTTTTCTTTAATTATCATATACAAAAAAATATATATTTCTTGAAGAAAATATATTTATTTATGTCTTTTTTAATGCCTAAAATGATATTTTAAAGCATTCATTCAAATTGATATGATATGCTCTTATGAAATTTATAAAACGATAAAAAAATAAAAAAGGAATGAACACACATGATTAATCTAGCTATCATTGGAACAAGCTCGATCACTGAAAAATTTATTGATGCTGCCCTTGAAACTAATAAATACAGGCTAAAAGCAATATTTTCCAGAACAATGGAAAAAGGACTCGATTTTGGTAAAAAATATCATTGCTCATTAGTTTTCGACGATTTAGATGAGTTTGCGAAATCAAATGATTTTGATAGCGTTTATATTGCAAGCCCAAATTCACTTCATGCACCTTACGCCATTAAGCTTTTAAAACATGGCAAAAATGTCATTTGTGAAAAACCTCTTTCATCCAACTATGCATTATCAAAAAAAATGTTTGATGTTGCAAAAGCAAATGATGTGGTTCTGTTTGAAGCATTTAAAACCCCTTATAATCCAAATTTTAAAATATTAAAGGACAGTCTTAAAAATGTAGGAAAAATACGGTCTGCTTTTTTCTCTTTTTGCCGATATTCATCGAGTTATCAAGAATATTTGGAAGGAAAATCTCCAAATGTTTTTAAACCAGAGCTTTCAAGTGGCTCTCTTATGGACATCGGTTATTATATGGTAGCCGTTGCGGTAGAATTGTGGGGTAAGCCTTCGAATACGCAAGCTTTTGGTCACCTGCTTGACTCAGGTGCTGATACCAACGGTCAAGTCATTTTAGAATATGATGATTTTAATGTCCTGATCAAACACTCAAAAGTAAGTAACTCATTTTTATCCAGTGAAATTCAAGGTGAAAAAGGGTCTATAATCATTCCTAAATTAAATGCCGTTGATGAAATCGAAATAAAAACAAAAGATGCTCAAGTTCAGAAAGGGGGATTACAAAATAAAAATCATATGGTTTACGAAGCACTAGCATTTTCAGAAAGAGTTGAGTCGTCTCAAATGAAAGAAGAAGAGATAAATCGTTCATTGATTGTTTCAGAAGTTTTGACTGAAATCAGAAAGCAAATTGGCGTTGTTTTTCCAGATGATTATTAATGGCTTATTCTCTAAAGCTATGAGATAAAATAAACCCGCAACGTTCGAACATTGCGGGTATAATTTTTTCACACATCCATGTGCAACTGTTCCTATTTTTTTAGGAAATCCATTCCTTTTATCGACCTTTCCTTGGTCAGTTACTCGTCCTCAGTACTATCACTCATCCTAAGTGATGTAGCTATGATAGCTAACAAATATAAATAAAGTGGGGTTGGATGTACAAAAACCACATTGTCATAAAATTGTTATATCTGTATGTTACTGATTTAATGAGATTTATTTTCATAGTCCGAAGTTAAGTTACCCATATTTCTCATGTCCCAATAGTCAATGTCTCACAAAAATAAACGTCAATTAACCATATTTAAATTTTTTAGTTCTAAAAACCCTCAAAATGGAGGGTTTAAATATAGTCAAATGTTTAGTTAAGTAACGGTGCTAAAAATAAAATTTTAAACATTAAATTAATTGAAAACAAAAATAATAACCTCTTTAGTGTCTTCTTCATCATTTAAAAAATTTTTAGAAAAACTTGTTTAAATGAGAAGCTATAAGTCTTTTAAACTGATCGAGTCTGTTTTTAAAGATACTTAATTATAAAGTTTCAATAAGTTTAATTAATACGGGCATAACAGCCAAAACTAGAAAAGCAGACATGCAATAATTAAATATTCTTCTTTTAGTTTCATCCATTAAGAATTTCTTAAGAAAAGATCCAAAGAGTAACCACATACCAACACAAGGTAAGCAGACAAAAAGAAAAATCAAAGAGATCACCAAATCTTGACGATAAACATGCTCGCCAACTGTCATGTATGCTGCAACGGCTCCCGCAGATATAGCCCAAGCTTTTGCGTTAAGCCATTGGATAAGGACAGCTTTTACGAAAGAAAATGGTTTTTTTTCCTTTTCCTCATCACTACTTTTTGATGACATAGATATTAAATAAGCAAGGTATAGAAGATACATCGTACCTAACCATTTCAACACAATATGTAATTCAGGGTACAGCTCAAATAACTTAGAAAACCCGAGCCCCACTAAAAATAACATTAATGTGAATCCCAAACAAATACCAAAAAAGTGAGGTAAGCTCCTTTTTACTCCGAAATTTACCCCAGATGACATAATCATCAATGTATTGGGTCCAGGTGTTGCCATGGTCGAGATGGCAAACAAAACTATAGCAAACGTATGTTCCATATCTTATCCTTATTCTTATTCTTATTATCTAATAACGAAGCATTTTAATACTCTTCATTACATGGCTATTTTTTCACCCTAGCACTCAGCATAACTTAAAATAAGGACAAAAGTACCAGATCAGAAAAAAAATTTTTATCTTTGTAATTTTACTAAAAAGCAACTACAAAGGGGTAATGATTGTCTAGCATATGGAGCTGATGATTGTTGCTCATTAAACATTTCAAGAAAACACAAACATTCTTATTTTGCTTTGTAAGAAAATACCATGATCTATGCTAATACAGTACGTATTGAGCCATTATTTCATTCATAGTGTCACACTAAAAATGTATCACTCATATAACATATCTTCTTCTTTAAAAGTAATAGATTTTTTTTATCATTGAAATAAAAGACCATTTGGTCTAATATATAATGGTCATATGGTCTAAATTCCGGAGGGTTGCAATGGCTAGTACTGAACTAAAAAGTTTTAAACCAATTAAACCTAATCAAAACGCCAAGACAAACTTTTGGTTTAACCTTGGAATTGAAGACAATAAAACAGCTCGAACAGATGCTGTGCATGAAGGATTCAAACCATTTGTTTACCACAAAATTTTAAAAAAAGCCAAATTATCTCAGAATGAGTTCCACCGTGTAACGCTTATTCCGCTCAGCACAATTAAGCGTCGCCTAAATAAAAAGGAACGTTTTAGCATTCAAGAAAGTGATGCTATGTATAGACTAGCAATGCTGCTTAAATTAGCAACTGAACTATTTAATGATGAGAAAAAAGCATTAGATTGGATGAAAGAAAGCGTCTATGGTTTAGGTGGAAAGAGGCCACTTGATATGGTCTCGACGACCGTAGACTTTGAAATTGTAAAAGATCTAATCGGTAGAGTGGAGCATGGGGTTTTCTCCTAATGCAACTTTATCGTCTTACACAGAAGAAATTTGCAGAAAATCCCTTTAGTCCTATCGGTGCAAAGCTTTATGGTGGCAGATGGAACTCTAAGGGAACAGAGGCTTTATATTTTTCAGAATCAGAATCGCTGTGCTGTTTGGAAGTATTCGTTCATGTCAATAACGATCCAAGTATCATCGATCAATACGATCTATATCGTATAGAAGTAAACGATAAACTCATTGTAAAATTAGATGAAGAAGACCTACCTAAAAATTGGCAAAGAATCCCAGCTGGTGAGGAAACACAAGAAATTGGAGACCAATTTTTAAAAATAAGTAAGCCCAAATACGCTGCTCTACAAGTCCCATCCACTATTTCGCTAAGAGACAAAAACTACCTTGTAAATCCAAGCCATCCAGCTATGGAAAACATCTTTAAAAAACATGAAAAGTTAACATTTAGATTTGATGTGCGAATTTTCAAATAAATATGAATATCAGTTCGACATAATTAGCACAAAAAACATGTATAAAAAAACCCTCAAAATGAGGGCTTCAAAAAAATGAATATAAATAAACAAGGAAAAATGAAAAAAATTCTAACACTTATATAGAGTCGTACTTTTCAAAATAGTTCAAATTAATTTTAAATAAAATTAATCTCATTGAAGGTTTAGAGAATATGTATAGAAATTTAAAGAAAAATGAAATTTTGAATAATTAATAAAACGTGAAAACAATAACATATTCAATTTAATCTACTTTATAAAAAGGGTTAAATGATTCATTAATGTGATACTTTGTTTATATAAGGTATATTTGTGATTAAAAAAGGGACTATATTTTTATAAAATAACGTATTCTGTATGACAAAAAAATTAGTTTCAAAAAACTCATGTTACAAACATTGTATACTAGGCAAATAATATAGTTTTGAGAATATTTTTTAAACAATTATAGCAAAAATTTTGTATAATAAAGTTATATTCATGCATAACAGCAATTTAATAATTATAAGAAATTGTTTTTAATAAATAAAATAATCATAAAGATAAAAATTTATTCAAATCCTCTCCAGTGTGAAATTACACCCTCGATAACTTTAAGTAATTGTATTTGATAATTATTATTCATTTAATGTCGTAAAAAACAGGACATAAGTCCTAACCATATTAATTACAAAAAACTATACTTTTAAAGCTTTAATTTAATTTTTTTAATTAAAAGGATAAAAATGAAAAAAATATTTAAAAATGTTATTTTACCCATTAGTTGTTTGATAGGTGCTAGTGCCCATGCCGATGATATTCCTATTGTACCTTTCCACGATCCCGCTCTAAAATACAACCAAGAGGATGTAGATCATCATAAATATGTTGCATTTAATGTTACATTATCTGGCGATTCTAGCCTGAATGGAGAAGGACAAGAATATCATTATCAACCAAGTGCTGATAATATAAATCACGAAGAAATAGATACGAAGATGGGGCCTTTAAGATATATCACGCAAACACAATTTAAACTGAAGAAAGGCTCTTCATACCCAACGTCTTTAACTATCAGTGAAAACACTTTCTCAGATGATATTGATAATACCTTCGGTAAATTCAATTGTGCAGAAATAGATTATAAAAATAAACAATTCTATACCCAAATAGGTGCTAAATTTACATTGGATAATAGTAACTTTGACACAACTAAACCAGTACAACTGACAATCTTTCCATTTCATTCTGATAATGATAGTTGTTCCAAGCCAATGGATGATAGTGCCTTTAATCTTTCATCAGATGTTAAGTATTATGATGATCCCAAACATTATGCATTAGGCACTTTATCCGTTTTCATCAGTAGAGAGGATGAGTTCGATTCAGAGCTTAAGTCAGATGATCCTGCATTATGTACTATCGATTCCTCTAAAATTGATAGTGATTTTGGATATGATAATAAACAATTAACCTTAGAGCATATGCATGAATGGGTCATAGCTCATAACACAAACAAAAATGGCACTATAAACTGGGAATATAAGGAATCACCTGTTGTCTCTAATAGTTGTCACCTTGAAGTACCTCATTGGGAATTAAAGACAATTAATGGACATGATTTTATCGAGTTCAAAGGGACTCTGACAAATTGGGCTAGTAAACCAAAATCTAGCCCTGAAGATAATAATGATATGAATATTAACATCCCATTACATTCTTCATTATCCATACCAATGACAACTCAATTTATTAGGATACCAGTTAAACTTGATGGCCCTACGACAAATGAAGATTCTTGTAGAGATGCTTTACAAAGTTTAAATAAAGTTATGTATTTAAGAACAAGACATAGCCAAAATTACAACCCTAATGAAATCGCAGATGTTGTTCAGGCTTGTAATATTGAAGCAGTTGAAAATCAATTAGAATCTGAAGAAGATATAAAAACCCCTACAGGTGTCGCAGATGGAAGTGATAGAAATTTCACTTACTCTGCAAGAGCCAATAAATCTATTCATATCTTTGGTTTGGGTCGAATAAACGGTTACACACATACTTATCGTACAAGATGGGGTATGGGTGCAGATTTTAACCCTAAGTATCCCGTCATTGGTTTTAGAAGTTCGACAGATTTAGGGTCAATATGGAATATCGATGGTAATTATAGAAAATCTTTTTTAAATTATGGTTCCTCCGATGAAACAACATATGATAAAAATGTCAGATTAGGTAAATTGATTGAATTTGCTCGATATCATATAGAAAGTTCTTTGCTGGGTTTAGACAATACTCGAGAATTTACTGGCTGGGTAAATAGGGAAATCACTGTAAAAGGTATTACATTGAGTGGAGGTGAAAAACGTAATCATGGTGCGGCCCAAATAAATGTAGCCCAATTTGGTGCTGCTAGCGAAGATATTGATTATGAAGTATATGGTAGATTAGAAGATCGAGAAGCTGACAATAACCCTGTTCATGTCTTTGACGTCAAAGAGCTTGGGTTTTGGCAGAACTGCGTAGATGGTATGGATATTGGTAGTGATAATTCAACCATGGATTATATTTATGGGCAAACTGCAGACGATAATATGAAACTAGAAGCAAAAAATCAGCGTGTTACCGAATATACAGCTCTTCAGGGTGAATCTGGCGCTGTTGTTATGGCAAGTATGTATGGAGTGCAAAGAGATGCTTTAACTGGTTCTACAATCGAAAATGTTTATGTTCCTTTTGTTATAAATAAGTTTCTTGATAATAAAAGTGACCCAACTTACGGTTGGTATTATGGTTCTGGTTTAATTACCAATCGCAATACTGATAGAATGTATCAGGGATCTAAATCTCCAAGTACGGAGGTTACACCAGGTGGGTGGAGTGTTAATAATTTTTATGTTTTAAGCCACACTCAAAATGATTCAAATGATTGTGCTCATAATGTTTATTGTGAACCATCGGCAATGACATTAGTAAGTAAAGCATTTAACATACAAGATGGGGAAGGTTATAATGGTGATTTTAGTTGGCTGGCATTTGAGCCAAGAGCGATCGGTGTTGTTACAAACAGACAACCTATCTCACTAACTAACATTGATCTTGGTGGTCAACAAATTTATAGTCTTTATGATTATAGTGATTGGGAACAAAAGCATCCAGTTCATGATCAATCTAATGGTCAAGCAGGATTTGTTTCTGATAACTGGAATGCTACCTACACCTGGTATGATCCAGTTTCAAGTCATGATGGTTATACATTTGATGCATACGTTACTGGAAATAATCAATAAGATGCCCTTTAGCAATCTTAGTGTGTCGCTAAATAGTAAAAAGACATAAAAATATTTATTAAAATTTAATTTTTAGCAAACAGTCATGATGTTTATTCCATCATGACTGTTTTTTTTGCTTAGGATTGTTTATGGTAGCATTATGTTTAATTAGAGGTTGCAATAAAAAACACTCAACAACGAGGGCTTCAAAACATATGAATAGAAGTTTGATGAAAAAGGCGATGCTCATTAGACTTTGAGATTAAAATAAACCCGCAACGTGAAAACATTGCGGGTATAATTTTTTTCTACACATCCATGTGCAACTGTTCCTAGATTTTTAGGAAATCCTTTCCTCTTATCGACCTTTCCTTGGTCAGCTACTCGTCCTCAGTACTATCACTCATCCTAAGTGATCGATAAATAATAACAAATCAAAAGAAGCAAAGTAGGGTGGTTTTAATTAAAAATAAGTTTAATAAAACTGATGTAAAGTTATATTTTAATTCTTTATCTTGTATTCATTAAAAAAGGATAGAATGATATGTTCACCATACTATCCTTTGTTCAATTTCAGGGTTGAAAATCTATGGGGCCATTTTTATTTTATTTTAGCGATTACTCGACAAGGCGCTTCGGCACCATTTTTTATTTTTAGGGGAAGAGAAATTAATTCCTGAACTTTTGCCGGTAACTTATCTAAATTACACAAATTTTCTAAAATATAAATTCCACGACTTAATACTTTTTTATGAACAGGAAAGCCAATGTTACTGCCATCAGGAGATAAAGTATCAATCCCGATGCCTTTTATATCCTTAGTCAATAAATAATCAATCGACTCAGTAGAAAAACCAGGAAAAGCTCTTTGTTGTTCACTTTTTTCAGCTCTGTATTTGTCTGGTTCGCCCCAGTGTTTATCCCAACCCGTAAAAGCTAGAATAATAGTGTTAGGCTCAATCATACCGTGCTTATTTTCAAAGTCTAATATATCTTGTTTGCTTATAAGATATTCGTCATGAGCTTTATGATGGACATCAATAACACATGCTGGACCCAAAAAATTTTCAACATTAATTTGATCAATTGAAATATTATCAGAAAAAAAATGGTAAGGCGCATCCATATGTGTTCCTATTCCCGCTGGAGCATCTATAAATTGAACACAAGAAACTTCGTCAAAAGTCGAGGTTAATTTAAAACCACAATCACAATTCCAGTGGGGTGTATGCTCATCGAGCATTTGAGTTAAATCTATAATTTTCATCTTATTTTTATATATTGACAAACCATCAACCCATTATAATTAAAGGCACTTAACGCGTAAAGTATAAAAATTTCACTCCTTTTATAATTAAAAATATTTCATGAATATTTTAATTTCAAGAAAGAAAATACTTCGATGGTTATTAATTAATTTACCCAAAACATGCATCTTTAGATCTCTGTATTTTAACTAAAATAGAACACTATTAATCTAGCTGAAAATAATCTTCTCAATCAATTTTAATAAAAAATAACATCATTAAGGGCATAAAAAAACAAAACAAAGTGATAGCTTCAAACAAATAAATATAAATAAAAAAGAATAACTGAATCAAAACTGAATAAAGCTCAATTTATAATTGATTTTATTCGCATTTATTAATGAATTAAATTAATTTATGTTTAATTTTAAAGATATTCATCTTTGTAAAGGAAATACATCAATATGAACTTTGAATTATTCAAAATCACATTAACTCTCCAACCTCCTCCAAAAATCTAAGAAAGTTTTTACGAATTATAAATCAACCAATATATATAAAAATTTTTTTGGATATAAAATTTCCAAAGGGAGTCTCAATGAAATCTGTAAATTTAAAAAAAATGAATTTTTGTTTTTTTAATATGATATTAATTGTCATATTATTTCAAATTAATTCAATTAGTTATGCGAAAAATATAAAAAATAAATTAACAACGGATGATATAAGTTTTCATGTAACTCGGCTAGGATATCTTCCTTCTAAGACTAAGACAGGAAAAAAAAGAGTAGGAGTTTATAAAGTTCAGTTACCCGAAAGAACATCTATCATAAGATTTAATAGTAATAATCTTGATGGCCCAGCTCCTTATTATGACAATATTGTTATAGTAAGTGCACATAAAGATTCAAATGGCACCGTGCATTACATTAGCAAAAAGGTAGGATATTTATATAATAATACGGGTTATGAGTCAGTCACGTCTCCTAATCATCCAGATCATATAGAAATGAATGAATACGCAATAAAGGCTTTACCTATGGAGTTCACGTTTCTTGATGCCGATACACCCGTGAAATTAATAGACTTTGGAGTTCCTGCTCTACTTGCTACTCATATTCCATTAAATAAAGCTTTTTCTTTAGAAGTAGGTCAATCATATCTAGATCCTGTTTCTAAAAACACGTTAGCAATCAAATCTGGTGGATTATTAGTGATTTCCAACCCTGAAACGAATGTTAAAAATTATTTTAAATCACGAAACTCCAACACGAAAAATCATTTATTGAATGATAAAAACGTATTTAGATTACAATCTATAGGTAACGGAAACTTATCATTAATCAATCAAAAAGGAAAAGTAATTTGGTCTTTTAATGATAACAAAGAAAAGAAATTTCCAAATTCTGAGCTTGTCATTCAACCTAATGGGGGGATGGTAATCTATAATACAAATCAAAGAATCCCTTCAAGGAAAGTCATTGCTAGTTATCAATTAAAACCATCTTCATCAGAAAATGATATTAGCGACTCTAAATTTAGAAAAAATTTAACATCAATCAATGAAGTACCAGATGATCAAACAAATTACTATAGTCATACAATTGATGAAATGCCAGAGACGGACATTAATTGGATACAGGAGATGAAGAAACATTGCGATGGTGTGAGTATAGAAATTAATTCAAAAAATGCCACTGTGGGAGGACCTATAAATATATATAATAATGGAACTAACCCAGGCAGAATACATGTAAGAGTTTTTTGTGGTAGCAAAGAACTAACAGATGAAAATAATGAGGATTATAAAAGACTTTTAAGCCATTTAGTCTTTACAGTTAATGGTAATAATGTAGGTGACACAAGTCTGAAGGCTGAAGATTTAATCACAAATATACACAACTCTAATATGGAAGAAGACTCAATTAACGATCCATATTCTATTGTCTCTAGTACAGTTGCAACAGATAATGACGAACAACGTCCAATATATGGAGAGGATAATTATAGAGATTTAAAAAATAACAAAAATGCTTATTTTGTTTTATATTCTACAGAAACCAATATTGATGATGAAGACAATCACATGTTGAACGCATATGCTATTGATGATTGCTCACTTATCGATTCAAATCAAGATGGACAAGAACAATGTAATTCTCAAAACCCAGGTGATGATCTAATTTTTACAACGAATGGATCTGTACCCGTAAAAACAAAACGAATTGATTCAGCTGGAAAACTTGGCTACATTGGATGGAGCGCAACGACAGGAATAAACTCAACAATCAGTATATCATCTGATTTCTCTCCGGAAAAATTCATATCTCACGATGATTATAGTATGAAAAATCCAGATAGTTATAAATATCCTGATTATTATATATGGCCAGGAAAAAGATGGGATAATAATAAGGGTGGTGCATATTTATATCTAACTCGACAACTTGGTCCTTGCGCCTTATTATCAAAAAAAACTGGATATTATTGTAAAGATAATGACCACGAACAATTTATGTTTAAAAATGGTTGGATTAAAAATGTTTCAAATATGTATAAGACACAATCAGAAACATCGCAAACCGAGCCAAGTGAAGATCTAACCATAAGTAAGTATATAATTGATGATCATCAAGCATTGACCAGCTTGCATAGAAACTTAGACGACGATACAAGTAAAAGTACTGCCCACTTTGATGAATCAAATAAAATGTTAATCTTTGATAGATGGGGATACCCATATGTTCTCAATGAGACAACTACAATTAAAAGAAACGAAACTATTGGTCATGATGTTAGGTTACACTGTATGTTTACAGATGTTGACACAATTGTACCACATTTTTGGGTGATTAATAATGTAGGCTTGCCTTTAATTTTACATTCTACTCCTGGAAAAAATGATATGATTAATCAACTAGCAAATAAATGTCTGGGTGAAAATGATAATTGTACAGATACTTCGGGAGCAAAAGATTCACCTAATAATGATTTTATCCTATCTTATAAAAGTTCAGATTTAAGTAATGGTCTTCGAGGTTTTGCATTTAGAATTGGAAAACATGTGAAATCAGCGTCAACTTCAGTCAATGTTACCGCGGAGACGAACTTAAATGGCGTTGTATTAGAGCCCGATGACTGGATGAGTATTCCGACTAATGCCCAGATGAAAAGAGCTAATAAACCAGATGATAGTTATGCATATTGTAATTATGGTGATAATTGCACGGTCACATGGACTGACACAACGAAAGATACACCTTATCTAAATGCAAGTAATTATATTACCAGTAGCATTAAACACTATAAGCATGAAAGCACTATTTATAGCGCAGCCTATACCTTTAAAGCACCATATAAATCAATGACTGTAACTTTTATTAACCACAGTACAGATTCATCATTAGAACTTGAAATTGAACCGAAATCTTCGGTGGATTGGTTACATGACAGTTATGTGAATGATCCTGATATGTTTAAAGTCAATGCGGACGGTCAGCATATTGCGCATTATCTAAATTCGGTAAGAAGACAATATGAAGTAGCAGAAGCAAATATCTATGATCATGGTGAATTTGTAGGAGAGATAACTCCAGCAAAAAAAGATGGAGACGATGGACATGATTGGGATGTTGTGTCCCACTATGTTAATGACAAATATACATTAACACCTCATCTAGATAACAAGACTGAAACAACGATGCAAATAAGTTATACGGTAACTAAAAAATAATTAGTTTCTAGCTATGAAAATCAATCTAGGATAAGGCTCATTTCGAGCCTTGTTTTTATGTTTAAAATTCATTTTACAAAGGAAGTTATGATATGAATCATCGCTTTATGTATATTTTTATTATTCTTGTAACAAGTTTTACATCTTTTGGAAAAACAGGAGAAGAAGCTCAAAACCCCTCAAGCGTAGCTTCCAACTATAAAATGCCTTTACAAGTATCTGTCAATGAAAGGACTGGTAAGGCTAATATGTCATTTAAATTAAATACGATTCCAGGTATTGTTTCAGAAAACAGTATAAATTTATCATTAACTTTTAATGGTCTACTCAATAATGGTAAAAAATCATTTCTTGGTCTTCCAAGTGGTTGGACTTATCAAATGGATTATTTAAGTAAACAAGGTAGATTAGTGTTTTTACATCTGGCTAATGGCTCAAGCTACGCCATAAACACTGATGGGGTCAATGATTTGCCATCCCATCTTCGTTATTATAAATTACACGGATTAGTCATGACTCGTAATGGTGAAATATCTAAAAGAAATGAAATTCATCAGAAGCTGGTTTTATCAGATAAAAAATTGTTGATAACTAAGACTAATAACAATAAAAAAATTAAACTTAATACTCCACCTGGATGGACTCTTGTAAATAAGTTGAATAATACAAAAGAGCATTTTTCTTTTGATGGCTTACTTCTTTCATCAGAGGATTCTTATGGGAATAAAATAGTTTATCATTATGTATCCACCACTGACGGAACAGAAAGAACAGATGGTACCGTATTTGATGATGATCTTTTGTTATCTAAGATTACAACTATCCCTAGTGGTGGGCAAATAGGAGATCCATTTTATCAGTCAATGAATATTACTAAAACTAAGGATGCATCTGAAGAAAATCTTATTCGTATTTCTTACCCTGATGGTGAACAGACAGAGATAAGAAGAAACATAGATAATCAATTGGACAACATTAAGTCCACGAATGGTTCTTTGAGTCAATCCATTCAGTTCAATTATGATGAAGGGGATAAAAAGATAACAATCACGTGGCCAAATGGTTTAAAAGAAGACTTATACATCAAGGATAAAGTTTTACATTATTCACCAACGTCCGCAAGCACCATGTTGCTACCAGTTATAAAACAGCTTACTCTAACAGATGAATCGGGTATTAATACGCCAATTGTTACCCAATATAATTATGAGCCCATGGGGAACCAAGTTAAAAACTATACAGGTTATAGTTTAAACTTACCTGCTCAAGATCAAGACCAAGTCGATCGCTTGATGGAGTTTGGAACATCAGATTATCAATACCAAACTCATGTGACACTTCCTAACGGGTTATTCAAAGAAACAACATTTAATAAATTTCATCTCCCCATTCAGGTTAGCATTTTTAATAATGATAATGAAGAATATTTATTGAGTAAAACCAATAATGTGTATGGTTGTAATATGAATGATGGGCCCAATGATGATTCATGTTTAAAGTCCAAAATTTCTGATAGAAGTTATAAATCCTTACCGGCCAATTATCAAACACCGTCTGTAGTTGACAAACTAGTCTGTAATAATAACTGGTCAGAAGAATATTGCAATACATATGGAAGAACTCATCGGATTGAAACAAGATACAATGAAAATGGTTTACCTGTTGTTGTTTATGAACTTGAGAAAAAACCAGAAAGTGAACTTTTAAATCAAAATATCAAAAATCCTTTATCTAGTATGGCAATGAATACCTTTCAGATCTCAAAAATCACTCAGATGAATTATGATTCAAAATTTCAAAATAAAGTGACCCGAAAGTTAGAGATCGATTGTAAACAATATAATAATAATGTGAAACAAATGAGTCATCAATCCCCATCGATCGCATTGAAATTAACAACAAATGAAATTAACCCCAACATTGAAACTAATGATGTTTATGATGAATATGATCATATATCCAATGTTCAAGGGCTTTATAATACCTCAACGAATACAGTTAATATCACATGGGATTGGGATAAAAATGATGCCGACAGTTGTAAAGTAGATATACAGAATTACCAGGGAGATAAAATTGGTGAGATTATTAAAAGCGAGACACCTCAAGATCCAATTTTTTCGGATAAAATCAAAGATACACAAGAGTCTCACTACGATTATCTAATTGGAACAACGTGCTCCGAAGAAGATCCTGTTTCTTACAAGCCACTAAAAGTGTATAAAAATGATTTTATTAATTCAATCAAGTCAATATCTGCTCAGAAAACAGTTTTTCCAACAGACCAAATTACAGATCAAATTGAAGCAAGTGATATCTGTAACTTAAACACCGTTTCCTTGGAAATGTTACAAAAAGTTACGGTCTCAGATACAAACCCCAAAAAACAGTTCACAAAAAAATATGATAAGTATGGAAGATTAAGCAGTTTATCATTAGAATGGGAACCCAATTATCTATATAACCACACTGAACTTTCTGATTTAGGTCCGAGTAAAATAATAAAAAAAATTAAATATAAATTTCCTTATTCAGACAACAAAGATGAATTAATTCGAACTTGCTTTGTTCAAGATTATAATGAGGTCAATTGCTCAGGAAAAACGATCAATACGCTTAATGGACAAGAGATTAGTGAAAATTTTTCAGACACAAGCGGACAAATTAATAACAATTTAAGTACCCAAAATATTTATGATGGATTAGGGCGATTGGTTTTCCAAAGAGATGCTACTGGTCAAACATTATCTTATGTATACAAAGATTACGCTACCACCCAATCTAAAAACGAAGTCATAAAAATTGGTCCATATTACACGGAAGGTTACACCAATCTACCAACTGAAAATTTATGTTTGAACAATTTATGTTCCTTTCAGGATGTTGACGGCTTTGGCAATATATTAGCTGAGGGAAATAACTTAACTTACGATCAAAATGGAAAAGAAATAACATCGGGACTTAATCCAATTTGGACAAAAAAAAATGATTATTATGACGGTACACAAAACTTAAACAGTATAGGAAAATTAAAACAGGAAAATTTTTATAATCCATCAAAACAAGATGCACCCTATGCTTACATAAAATATACATATGACCTAAGAGGCCAAGTTATTAACAAATTAACGACGGAAATTAACAGTGATGACACCTCAACAACAAACAATCAATCAATATCTTATGATTTGGTTCATCAAAGCGTACAAAACAAACTAAATGATAAAGATATTTCCAAAAGCTTTTTTGATGAACAAAATAATGAAATATCAAAGTTTATTTACCGATATAACAATGACCTTACTCAAATGAGCGAAGGTACCATTATTGATCAAGTATTTAATAGTGATAATCAAGTTATTTTAAAGAAAGTTGGCACATCAGAGATATCATCCAACTAAACTCATATTACTAGAGGTACTTGGATTCAACGACCAGTACCTTTAACTGTGAAAATTCATCAATCTTTTTTAACTGCATTAAACTACTCAAACTTTTTATTAATAGTGCAAGCAAGTTAGAAATTAAAAATACAACCTCAATTGTTCGAGTTATTTCAATTTTCAATAAAATTTGTTGTATGAGTGAATTCATACAACACACAATAAATTATCTTCAAAAAGGAGCCTTTATATAATCATAACCCTCACACAAACTCATTACATAAATAAAAAAAGTATCAATCAAGACTGCAAAAATTGTTCTATATTTTTCTAAATTAGTGCTATTAAAGTAAGCTAAACAAAAGCTGAACGAAGCTTAATTAATAATTGAATTTTGTCGCATTTATTTATGATTTAACTTAATTTATGTTTGATTTTAAAGTTATTCATTAAAGTATAGGAAATACAGTAAAATGAACATTTATTTATACAAAATCACACTCACACTTCAACCTCCTCCATTTTTCTGAAACAAAATTTTTTCAAATAAATAATACAATTTGATATATAAATTTACTACTTTAAAACTTTTGAAAAACTCAGAATAAAATTTTAAAATTCGATCCTTTTAAATCGTTATCACCGAACAGTCACGTTTTGTCTCAAGTGAAATGATTTTATTTAGGTTCATAAGATGCTTTTAAAAAATATTTTTAGTTCACTAAATTTATATATTCATTTTTATTAAAAAATAACGCATTCAATCAACAGGATAAACAATGAATAACATATCCGCTCAGCCTAGATTTTTTAAAACGATATCAATTTTATCATTATTTCTCATAACTCAAAGTGATGCCGTCGCATCTAATTTAAATGACCCAATAACTAATGTTGAAACAACTTATGAATACGACTTAGATCAGGATCCTATCCTAAGCGAACAAATATATCCAAATGATGAAGGGGCCCTAGATTTTAAAACTAAGTACAAACATGATCTTTTAGGTCATATGATCCAAACAAGTCTATCCTCGGCCGAGGGGACCAAATCATCCTATGATGGTGACACTTATTTATATGATGCCATGGGACAACTTATCAATATCACCAATCCAAATAATCAGTCGGTAACAAAAACATATTTCCCTAACGGACAGATTAAAGAAACCATTGATTTTAACGGTAATATCAGTCGTTATAATTATGACAATTTAGGTAGACAAATATCTCTCGTTATCACAACTAAAGAAAATGCGAATATCATTTCATTTACAACAGATTATACTTCATTTGGTTCAATTCAATCCGAACATGAATTAATTAATAATCAAACGGTTTCATCAATCATTTATGGCTATACACAATTAAGTCATCAACTTAATTCTATCACCTATCAGCCTAATACTAGTGATCCTTCTTTAGATAAGACCGTTTCTTGGAGCATGCAAAATGGTGATCTCAAAAAATTTCAGGATGCGGCTGGAAACGTGACAACATATACCTATGAAAATCATCGATTAATTTCAGTGCATGCTGATTCTAAAATAGGTGGAGGTATAGTTACCTATCGGTACTACAATAAACAAACCGGCAATGAGTTCAATCAAGGATTAGTCCAATCTATAGTCTATCAAAATAAAGATGGAAACAAAATTCAGAAAACCTTTTTTTATAATGCTAATAAATTGTCTTATAAAGAGGAAGTTAAAAGGTTAGATACTGACTACCAGGCACCTGAAAATGAGGTGCTGATTCAAACCATACATAATGAATATGATGCTAGAACGAATAATTTAGTTCAAACAAAGGTGGCTTCAAGTATAGACACAAGTGCAATGAGTAATTATACCCAATATTATACTTACAATGATGCAAATCAATTAATAGATAGTTATAGAGTTAATAATTCTAGAGACACCTCAGATGAGAGTGATATAAAACAAGATCATATAGACTATGTCTATGATATACGCGGTAACCTATCCCAAAAAAAAATCGAAAACTCAAGTAACATCAAAGATATCCCTAATGGAATAAGCACCTATACATATAATCCGGTCAATCAGTTAATCATGGTTCAGCAATCTTCTAGTGGCAGTACTGTTCATTTACAATATGATAAAAATGGTAACCTAAGAGCAGATTTAAAAGGAAACAAATATACGTACAACAGTTTAAATCAGCTAGTTAGATTTACTGATGGTAATGGAAGTGAATATGATTATGCATATTATCCGAATGGATTACGCTCTTTAAAATCATCTGATGATGGAAGTTTACCCATATATTTTTACTATAATGGCTCAACGAATGGACAAGTGGTCAATGAATTTCAAGGAACTCAAATTGCAAGTTATTTAATGGCAGGTGATGCTCGAATTGGAAGGTTTCTTGATAGCAGTACACATCAGATAAAGGACCAAATATACATCCATAATGGCCAAAACATCAATGCTCTTTACAATATGGATAGTAATCAATTGCACCCTTATCTATATAGTCCTTACGGTAAAAATATACTTCTATCAGATCATGATATCCAAGATGTGTTAAAAGATTCTACAAAATTAAATCAATCAGATCTGACAAAAAATCCCTTTGGATATTCTAGCGAGTACAGGGACGAAGAAAGTGGTTTGGTTTATTTAAGAGCTAGATACTATAACCCAGAAACTCATACTTTCATCCAAAGAGATTCATCAAATTTACTCAATAGATATAGTTACGCGAATGGAAATCCAATTATGAATGTTGATCCAAATGGTCACAATGCTTGGGATATTATAGGATTAGTAGGTGGGTTAGCTTGTGCAGGGTTAACCATGGCATTTACTGGTGGTTCATCAGCTGTCCTCTATGGTTTATCTGCCGCAATGTCCATACCAAATGTTGTATCTGGTATCGGTGATGCTGCTGATCATAAGTTCTATGCCATGACAGGTGAATTTATGCAAGCATTTGGAGGCGCCTATGGCTTAATGGGTGATCAACAAAAATTATTTTTATTAGGAAGGGAAGCCCAGCAAGCAAAAAGTGCACTCAAGGACAGTACAACGCTCGATGAAGATCTACGACTTGCACATCAAAATAAAATAGATGAATTTGATAAGGAAGCACATAAACGAGGACAAGTAGCTGAGTTATCAGGTGGCGTTGGCGCAGGATTAGTTGATTATCAAGACAGAGATAAAAATAAATTTAACCCAGTTGATTTGACTCGTTTTGTCGGATTAGATGGACTGACTGGTTTGTGGGGTGGGCGGTATGTGGCAGGATTTTCTGATAAAATCACGGACTCAAAATCTAGTTGGGAGCATGTTAAATTTGGGGCAATGCGTCAAAGTGTTGTGGGCGGTCTTGGCATGACTGGTTCGACTATCAATAGCATCATTAATCAAGACTCTGCAGGGGATATCATAAAAAACACAACCTACAATGTAGCTACATTACCTGTTTTAGGGGCTCTTAGCGGCTTCACCCAAGGTCAATTTGATGCAGATGAAACTTCACGGCTAAATCAGTTAATGCGATATGGATATTTAAGTCTTGAGCCATCTTTATTTGGAAAATTATTAGGCGGAAACATCACTGCTTTTACCAAGACAAACTTTTAATATAGTTAATAAAAGGTCAGTTGAAACATTCATATTATTTGTAAATTCAAGCATAAAAAAACCCTCAACAATGTTGAGGGCTTCAAAAATATTTGAATATAAATAAACAAGGAAAAATGAAAAAAATTCTAACACTTATATAGAGTCGTACTTTTCAAAATAGTTCAAATTAATTTTAAAAAAATTAAATTTAAGTGGACTCCTTATAAAGTTAGTTTTTTATCAAAAGAAACCAATCTCACAATTTCTAATGACACCTTCTTTTTTCAAGGTCGCTTTTAAGCGGAAACAGGGAAGTGATTCCTTTTGCTGAAAATATTTAAATGGTGACATAGAGTTGAAAGCCAAACATAATGAAGTTGATAACATACAAGACAGTATATCATTACAGTGAATCAAATTAAGGTGAAATAACGCTTGAAAAGGACAAATAGTTTAAGCGATTATTCAGAAGATTTAGACGATAAACACTCAATAATATAAGCTTAAAAACCACCTAAAGCTGTGAAATTTTTAGATGTTTATTCATTTTTTTTGTTTAGGAAAAGATTAAATAAGCTGTTCAAATGCAGCTTCGACTAAATAGAAATCCTTTCTTCCAACATCAAGTAAAGGATTTCAATTTGAAATTTAATTTGAAGAAGTTTCGAGTTGTGCAACTTCTTTTTGATCAATATTTTTACTTAAATTTCCATTTTTTGGGTTATACACTTTTACATCTGATAATTTTTGGACATAAACATGACCCGATAATAACTTAGCACTTAAAACATGTCCCATTTTCATTTCAGGTGTTATGAAATGATTATGCAAGGGTTGAACGCTAATTCCTTTTAAGTTCGTCATACTTAGTGGCGTATAAAAACTAACTATTGTGGCTTTTGTATCAGTCAATGAAAATTCATGCTGATGATTTTTTAACCATTGGTTTAGAGGCACTTTATGAAAAACTCTATCTTCATTTCTTGCATGAACATATTGAAACTCACCAATTATTTTAGATGCATAAAGACTATTTTTTAAATGATATTTTTTAAGTATTAATTCTTGAATTTGTTGCAGCGTCATCGGTTTATTAATTTGAAATTCTAATGCCTGATTGGTGTTAAAATGAGTTGCCGTTAAATAAGATATGCCATCATTTGGCTTCATGACTTTAGCATTACCTTGAGCATCAGCAACATAATATTTGCCATTTAAAACAATTAATTCACCTAAGCCAGCTGCTGCGCCCACTCCTAAATTATTCTTATCCTTTTTAGCCTCTTTAACAGAAACCTGAGAAGAATAGTCTCCCGTAAATAAATTCGTCAGGGTATTATATTGATTTTCTATATGGGTGTTTTTTGCAAAAGTGAAAAATGAAATAAAAAATAAAACTATACAGAGTTTGTTTTGCATGAACTGATTCCTTTGTTATCTTAATAAGTTAAACTTAAATATTTGCAATTTAAAATAATTCAAAATGCGTTCATACAATAACATATTGCATTAATAAAATTTCTGAATATTGTCTGAATAAAAGAACGATTAAAATAGAAGCTTATGATTTTTTGATTTCTTTTTATACTTTTATTATTCCATTTGGAGTATAAATAATCTGTTCATTTATTAAAGTTTAGATATTTAATAAAGGTTTAATAAACCCGCATAAAAAAACCCTCAACAATGTGAGGGCTTCAAAACGTATGAATATAAATATAAATAAACAAGGAAAAATGAAAAAAATTCTAACACTTATATAGAGTCTTACTTTTCAAAATAGTTCAAATTAATTTTAAATAAAATTAATTTCATTGAAGACAAAGAAAATATGGATAGAAGTTTGAAGAAAAAGACAATGCTCAAAAGATTTTGAGAGTAAAATAAACCCGCAACGTTCAAACATTGCGGGTATAATTTTTTTCTACACATCCATGTGCAACTGTTCCTAGATTTTTAGGAAATCCTTTCCTCTTATCGACCTTTCCTTGGTCAGCTACTAGTCCTCAGTACTATCACTCATCCTAAGTGATGGGAAAATAATAACAAATCGAAAGAAGCAAAGTAGGGTGGCTTTCATAAAAAAAATGGGTATCAGGCAATTGATACAAAGTTATATTATTGTTTTATATTATTTTTATTGATTATTGTGAAGTGAGATTCTTCATATTTCTCATCAATGAATAGTCAATCTCTTACAAACTAAACGTCAATTGTCCATACCACATTTTAATGTTACAAAAAAAGCTCTCAAGATATTGAGAGCTTAAGGAATAAATAGTCGTCTTTAAAAATTTTAAATTAAAGTCCAAGTTTTTTAAGATGATGCCCCTATTAATTTAAAGACAGCATTTTGTGTATCACTTCGTTATTATGCTGTCCACTTTTATGCAAAGTTCGGCTCATTTGAATATCTGAAGATTTAGCAGGTATATTGACTTTAACTTCACTAGACGTTTGGTTATCTGCACAGTTGGAGACAACGAAATATTGAAGTTTTTTGGTAGATCCTTGCGTTGAAGTATCTATGAAGCTATTATTTTTTATTTTTGATTGATGAACGTGATGATCCCAATCACGTACTTCATAAGATAAAGCCTTATCAACTTGATCCCATTTTAAAGTTACTTCACCATCATCTGCTCTAGTAAAAGATACTTTCGGTGCTGGACAATTTTCAGCAGGT
Organism: Paraphotobacterium marinum; assembly: GCF_002216855.1. NCBI lineage: Bacteria > Pseudomonadati > Pseudomonadota > Gammaproteobacteria > Vibrionales > Vibrionaceae > Paraphotobacterium > Paraphotobacterium marinum. The sequence continues at coordinate 346,049 of NZ_CP022356.1, read as the reverse complement.
TGTTTGGAGACTTTAATTTGAGTCCACTTTTCTGGTTGTTCATCGGAACAACTGACGCCAAGATTATAATCAAATTCCTGTGCTGAGGTATCTTTAATTATATCTGAGAAACTAGATTTAGGGTTTTTAATTTTTGTCAAATTTTTTCCATGAAAATTGTTAATCCATACTTTGCAAGAAGAGGTTGCTGTGCTTAACCAATCCCATGAAATTTCAACAACATTATCTGTATCAAGATATTGGATATTATCAATGAAATCAGTTTTTGGAATATCATGTGAATCAAATTTGACAATCGAATCTGTTGGGGAAATTGCTTTTGGTAACCATGCACAATCTATAGGTTTGGTTGAAGAGCACTTCTCTAAACCATCTACATAGTTCCAATTTGTTGCGTTGTCAACTTGGTCAGCTAAGGACTTGGGAATACGACTTGGATAAACAATATGTCCTAAATATTTAGAATCTGGGATATCTTGAGTTGTTTCTAAATTACCTTTCCAATTCAGACTAATGTCAGTGCCTGTGCTATCTGTGTATGTACAAACAGGGTTGAATGTTTCATTGTTAGCCTCAGCGACAACAGGATCAGTAATATGGTTTGAAGGATTTTTCAATGTTAATTTAACATTTTTAAAGTTAAATCCTGTCATAGATTCGTTATCAGTTTGGGTTGAAATCCATTCTCTATTACCTGCCTTTACAGGTTTCGAACTTTGATCAGAAAAGGTATACTCTTGAACATCTGCATAATATACATGCTTGTCTGAATCATACTGTATAGCTTTAGGATCAGGGCATGTTTGATGTTTTAATATATCTTGTGGTTTGGTCGTTTCTATCTCTGTATAAATATCGTGGTTATCAGTATCTTGAGGTTCCTTTCCGTCACTATCTTTATGGTCAAATGGAGTTTTACTTGTACTAAATGTTGCAGTACATTCCCCTTTATAAATATCTCCTTTTAGTCCTTTAGGGAAATTGGATTGACGATAAAGTGTTCCTGTATATATCGTTGGGTATTCACATTGCGTAATATCCCATTTATAAAATTTATGTTCTTTATTTTGATTTGCTTCATCAAAAGAAGCCTTAAGATCATCATCTACATCAATTGCATAATAAAAATAACTGACATCTCCCTGGATTGAGTTATCACGCCAAGTCTGACTGTAATCATTTTGCTCCAAAATGGTGTCACCTGTAGAAGTTTCGGAAGTGCCAACTGCATATGTTTTACATGTTTGATAAGGGACATCCACACTTATATCTTTACCTGAAACTTTAATTGTACCCTTAAAGTTAGAGGTAATGCCATGCTCACCCTCATGTTTTGTTGCTATGTCGTGATGTTTGTCATTATTACATATGGTCACATAAGCTGGATTATCTTGCATATTTGTGAAGCCAAAGTAATTATGATAATCATCATGCAACTGGTTGATTGCATCAATATACGTTTTTTCTGCTTCCCTTTGATCTTTAAAATGGTTAACTTGATTGCGCTGAGGTAATCCTGCTAAAGTTTGAAAAACACCCAGCTCTGCATCAAATGTGAGTGCGTACAAACTACTTTGATAAAGGTCATTTAAAATTTTATCGTTGTCATTTAAATCTATCGTTGGATGACCTGAATAATAACTGAAAAGTTGGAACATAGTGTCGATAGAATCGTCTCGTAGTTGACTTACGGGAGGTATTGAATTGCTACTCAATTTTGAGAGTCCTTGAGTCTCTCGAGATGCACTATTGGTTGTAATGGCATTGAGAATTCCATAATCGTAATATTGACTGTCTTGATGATGACTGTCATACCAATCAATATCATGCCATAAAATCTGTTGATTATCATATAAAGATATTACAGATTCATTAACGGGGAAAAAAGAATTCTCTGGAGTAGGGTTATAAAAAGTATTAGTAGGAGTTGAATCTATTGTTTGAGTGCTTTCATTATAATGGTTTATTCCTTCAAATGTATTTGTTAAAAGCTTTGACATTTCATTAATAGGAACGTGCTCATCTGAGATAGTTTGTAAAGTTTTATTAACGCTTGCTGCTTGTGAACCTCCAATTTGAGTTTGGATATAGTCCATTTGTTTTTTCATTTTGTCTAGCTTAGCTATAATTTGTGTGTCTGGATTAGGAAATATTGCTGCTGTTCCCGCTTCTGTAATTCCAAAAATAATAAAATCTTTTAAAATATCTATCATCCAAAATTTAGGACCCACTTTTTCCTCAGTGAATGTTCGAGCATAAACTGGGCCATATTCTTTTGAATAGCTCAGAAATGGCTCACTTGGATTATAAATTTCTTGGGTTTGATTGTTTATTGTATTGCTTTCAGTATTTATTCGACCTAATTGAAAGTCTTGTGTTTTAGCAAAGATTGAAAGTGACATAATAGTCGTTAAAGAACCACATATTATTTTAGTATATAAATTTTTCATATAAATAATCTTGTATTTAAAAAAAGTTAGCGAGTTTATAAAATTAAAACGTAAAAGTTATATAATTGAGTTTTATAAAAAAAATAAAAATACCCATTTAAATATGTGATATTCAAATCATAAGTACATAATCATTTTTTTAAAATTTCATCAATTACATTAAAGTTGCTTAATTCTATATTGGAAATCTTAATTTTGTTGTCATTAAAGACATTAATTGAGTTAGTATGGGTTGGGTGGAGGTTGAAGCGTAAGCGTGATTTTATATAAATAAATGTTCATTTTTCTGTATGTCCTATACTGTAATGAAAGTTTTAAAATCGTTCCATTAGAAAAATAAAATAACAGGAGCAATCTAAATTTATAAGTAGGCTCAAATTATTACTCATTTTTCTGGGGCCATTATCTTTATCTCATCAAACATTTTCTATTACAAAAAAACAAACCTTTTGAAAAAATACAATGAATACGTTTATTCACTATTCATTTTAGTAAATCTTAAATTTTTTTTAGAAATTATTTATTTTTAAATCCTATTATTTCAAATCAAAAAATTGTAGATTTATACACATAAAAAAACCCTCAACAATGTGAGGGCTTCAAAACGTATGAATATAAATAAACAAGGAAAAATGAAAAAAATTCTAACACTTATATAGAGTCGTACTTTTCAAAATAGTTCAAATTAATTTTAAATAAAATTAATCTCATTGAAGACCTAGAAAATATGAATAGAAGTTCGAAGAAAAAGACAATGCTCAAAAGATTTTTGAGATTAAAATAAACCCGCAACGTGAAAACACTGCGGGTATAATTTTTTTCTACACATCCATGTGCAACTGTTCCTAGATTTTTAGGAAATCCTTTCCTCTTATCGACCTTTCCTTGGTCAGCTACTAGTCCTCAGTACTATCACTCATCCTAAGTGATGGATAAATGATAACAAATCAAAAGAAGCAAAGTAGGGTGGTTTGAATAAAAAAAGTGAGTATCAGTCAATTGATACAAGGTTATCTTATTGATTTATATGGTTTTACTTAAATATTGTGAAGTGAGATTATTCATATTTCTCATCAATGAATGGTCAATGTCTTACAAAAAAATGTCAATTATCTGCATTAGTTATCTTAAATTTAGTGGATTTATAAAGTTATATTTAAAAAATTCCTGAAACATTAAGATGAGAATTAAATTATGTTAGGTATTTGATATATGTAATAATCAATATGGTATTAATTTTAGGAAATGGTATAGGGTCATATGAACAACAAAATTTTTATTCGAGCCTATAAACCTTCTGATGCCCAACACTTGGTAAATATCTACTATAACACTATTCATCATATTAATATAAAAGACTATTCTGAGGAACAAGTAGAGGCATGGGCACCAACTTTATCATTAGAGTTAAGTGTTTGGTTTAAAAAGTGGAAAGCTATTCCACCCTTGGTGGCTTCTATTGATGGTATAGTCGTTGGTTTTGTAGAGCTGGAATCCAGTGGACATATCGATTGTTTCTACGTACATCATAAATTTCAAGGTAGAGGTATTGGAACATCGCTCATGAAAGAAGTTTTCAAGACAGCTAATCATTTAAATCTTAAGAAAGTGTTTGCTGAAGTGAGTATTACTGCCAAACCATTTTTTGAAGCTAAAGGATTTAAAGTTATTAAACAACAAGAAGTCGCTATTAGAACAGTTAAACTTGTAAACTTCGTTATGGAAAAGTTTAACCCTTAAAATTTAACTATGACTACATATTTTAATATTAAATTTACCAATAAAAAAACCCTCAACATTGTGAGGGCTTCAAAACGTATGAATATAAATAAACAAGGAAAAATGAAAAAAATTCTAACACTTATATAGAGTCGTACTTTTCAAAATAGTTCAAATTAATTTTAAATAAAATCAATTTTATTGAAGACAAAGAAAATATGAATAGAAGTTTAAAGAAAAAGGGAGTGTTCAAAAGACTTTGAGCGTAAAATAAACCCGCAACGTGAAAACATTACGGGTATGACAAGTAGCCACTCATCAAAACATAAGACACAATATCAAACGTTAAATCTACTTCCAGAAAAAATATCAAAAATTTGTTTTCCAAACAATCCAACCCAACATTAAATCTTAAAATATCATGTAATTATAGATTTTTTATGAGGCTTATCACAAATATTACCATATGATTTTATTCATAAAAATAGTGTCCGTTTTAATCCCTTGAGTTTTATATTTTAAAAGTAATTTTATAAATAAGGTGGTAATATGATAAAAATTTCCAAATCCGTCATGATTTTGTTGTTTTCAATAGTTCTTTCTGGATGTGCTACTAAAGGTGTGGTTAATATGCCAGTTATTGAACCAATCCAAAACAAAAACTTAGAAAATAAAAAAGTTTATGTAAAAGTTTATTATAGCCAACCAGAGCCAGGAATTTTTTCAGGTGGCAAGCAACAAAAGTTTGCGCCAATAAAAGATGCCAAGTTATCCATAGCATCAAGTAGAGTTTTGAGTAGGTTCGATGAAATTGTAAAACAACAACTACCATTAAACTCCTCAATAACACAAAGTCCATTAAGTGATTACAAACTTTTAGTATACTTAAAAGCAAAAGACAAAAAGGGGCCTGCCTATCAAGAATATAATCTTGGTACATCATTAGCGAAAGGAATTTTATCTTTGGGTTTAGCAAGTGATGATTATTCTATAATTGGTGATTTTGATATCAAGTATGAGCTCTTTGATAATAAGGAAAACAAAGTTCATGAAGGTATGTATACTGTTTATGATGAAATAGAACATGAAAGGGGTGGCTTCGATAGCTACAGGCACGGAGATGATTTAGCACAACAATTATTAGAAAAACATATCCGTTTAACAATGCATGAATATTTTCTGGCTATGCCCAAAAGCAGCACTTAAAAAATTGCGCCTTCTTGGCGCAAAATATATAAATTTGTAATATTTTTTACAAATTAGATTTAGTGCCAAATTAAACAAACTAAGAATTAAAATAGGTATAAGAAATAAATTAAAGAAGAATACTCATCAAAATATGGCGTTAGAAAAAGGGCAGCGTGTTTAACCATAAAAAAACCCTCAACAATGTGAGGGCTTCAAAACGTATGAATATAAATATAAATAAACAAGGAAAAATGAAAAAAATTCTAACACTTATATAGAGTCGTACTTTTCAAAATAGTTCAAATTAATTTTAAATAAAATCAATTTTATTGAAGACAAAGAAAAACATGAATAGAAGTTTGAAGAAAAAGACAATGCTCAAAAGATTTTGAGAGTAAAATAAACCCGCAACGTTAAAACATTGCGGGTATAATTTTTTTCTACACATCCATGTGCAACTGTTCCTAGATTTTTAGGAAATCCTTTCCTCTTATCGACCTTTCCTTGGTCAGCTACTAGTCCTCAGTACTATCACTCATCCTAAGTGATGCGTAAATAATAACAAATCAAAAGAATTAAAGTAGGGCGGTTTTCATAAAAAAAGTGAGTGTCAGACAATTGATACAAGGTTATCTTATTGATTTATATATATTTTAAAAAAAATTGTGAAGTGAGATTCTTCATATTTCTCATCAATGAATGGTCAATGTCTTACAAACAAAACGTCCATTATCCATTTGCTTAATTTAGGGACATAAAAAAACCCTCATCAAGGTGAGGGCTTCAAAACGTATGAATATAAATAAACAAGGAAAAATGAAAAAATTCTAACACTTATATAGAGTCGTACTTTTCAAAATAGTTCAAATTCATTTCTTAAAATTTGTATATTTTTAGCATTCATAAAAGTTTTATAATTTTACTCTGCTATTTAATTTTGCTAATAAAATTCACATAACCAATCTATAAATCATTTATTGCAGAATCACCTCATATCATTGATTAATTTATTGAACCCATTTGTTATTTTGGTAGGCTCAAATTCCTTAATTTGAAAATCACCGATATCATGGATATAAAATGGATCATTTTTCATGTAAGCATAAGCTGATTTTGAATCCATAATTGAAATAATAAGTCCGCCCGAACGATTATTGTATGGACCCGATGCTATAATTAGGCCTTGTTCATAAAACCGAGAAAGGTATTCAATATGTTCTTTTCTAAACTGGTCGACAACATCTAATTTTTTTTATATTTAATATCAATTATTACCATTTCATATCACCGTTTTTTCTATTTTTAGTTTATATGGAAATCTTACTTTGATTACATTATCATTTAAACAATAAAAATTAAGAATCACTGATATCAAAATAGAATCAATGAAATTGAAAGTTTTACACTACAAAATATTTGATAAGCTAGCTCAAACATTAAATTTTAGAAAAACTGCCAAGGAACTGAATTTATCAATTTCAATTGTATCTAAAAAGATTAATGAATTAGAGAGCTACTATAATACTAAGTTATTTCATAGAAACACTCGATTTGTCTGTTTAACAGAGATGGGTATTAATATCCTGCCTAGAATAAAAGAGCTGATACAAATTGAAGAGCAAATTAAATTCGATCTTAATCAACCATATCAATTTGTGGGAAATTTTAAAATTGGGATACCATTTTCATTTTTTGAATCAATCTTAACCAAAGTTAACTTGTATGTCGAACAACACCCAAATGTAAGTATTGATTGGAAAGTTGGCAACTATTTAAATCGACTTTATGAAGAAAACTTTGACGTTGTTGTCTTTTGTGGACCACTGCCTGATGGCGATTTTTACTCAACAAAAATAGGGCAATGGCAAAAAAGAGTTTGTGCATCCCCGCATTTTCTAGCGCAACACGGAGTACCAAAATCGCCTGAAGAACTGGCTTATTATTCATGCATAGATCATTCTGAAAATTTCAAATCAACTTGGAACTTCAATCATCAAGAATATGCTATAAATTTGAAACAAAAATGTTCTTCTTCAAGGTTATTAAGTAGTATGGCAATTAACTCACTGGGAGTGGTTTATCTTCCTTCATTTACAGTGGATAAAGATATTAAAAATGGGCTTCTTAATGAGATATTAACGCCTTTTACCACAAAAATTTATGATATTTTTTTAGTTGCTAAAACTCCTTTTTTTAAGGGCAGAAAAAATAGTGAATTATTAAAGTTATTTATCTAACTTTATAGCTCAACCCAACACTTGATTTTGTTTTAATAGGAGTCAAATAAGATATAAATTAACATTTAAGATTAGTTCGATACCAAATTTTAAACGAAAATTAGATAATTAAGTATTTGTATAAATTAAATGGAGCAATTCATATCATTTTATCTATTTAAAAATATTTAAGTCTTTCTAATTTTTTTCAAAAGAAAGTATCTACTCATTGATTGCACTTTAACAGAAGTGATCCCGCATTATTTGCGTTAGGCAACATCCATGCAACATGGTCAATATCTCGAACAAGTTTTAAGCTTAATTGCTGAAGATGAAAAAGAAGATAACCTAACTTAAAGCATCAAAAATAAAAAACCCTTACATATGTTTGGGCTTATACAGTTAATTAATAACATTAACAATGTATCAATAAGTTTAATTTTTTAGAGCAGGAACTGAATCTTTTGCCATTTTAAGAGCTGTTTTTGCTTCTGTAAGAGCAAGCTCGGATGCAGCAAGTTCTTTATTGTTTTTACTAAGCTTATTTTGCAATAATTTAAGCTCATTTTTATTTTTAGATAAAGCAGTTAATTTTATTTTATAAAGAGCTCTTGGATCTTCAGCTAAATCAAGTTGATGATATCTTCCTCTTCCATCCTCATATTTTTGAACCGAGCCCCAATAGCCAAATTTATTTGATTTTGCAAAAAGTTTAATATTAGTTGTCCCTCCTACTGGCATAAAACTTTTATATAAATATATAGAAATTGCCTTAGTTTGCCCAGGCTCCAAGCCACCACTCCCAAAGAAAACCCAGGTACCATCTAGCTTAATCTCACCAGCTCGGTCACTCCAAACAATACCTGATAATTGAACACTATCAATAAAAGCAGTTGATATATTCTTTGCTTTTCCAACTATCTCTACATTTGGTCCATCAAAGGGACCTTTACCTTTAACGATTTTTAAATTTGAAAATTTTATGAACTCATTTTTAGAGATAAATACCTTATTTTTCAGTTTTTCATCAAACTGGTCCGCAGTATTTTTTAATGTTTGTATTGATTCAAGGTTACTTGACATTTCTTTTTGTAAATCTTTAATGGAAGAGTTCACCTTAGTTATATTATCTTCATATCTTTTAATATCATTTTGTTGTTTTTTGACAGCTTTTTCAGCATTTTTCAAGCGATTTTCAACTTCATTTTGTTGTGCAAAACTTTCGTACCCTAATTCAATAGCATTTTTTTCTCTTTCTAATTTTCTTTTCTGAACAAATGAGTCAAATTCAGGTCTGATTTGTTTTGCTAAATCATAAGCATAAAAATCATTTTTATCATCCAATCGATAAGCCTTTAGCTCAAATTTTTTATCTGCCGTAGATTGGACTGAATAAACAATTTTAGTTTGTACCTTAAAAACTTGATCCTTTACTGAATCTGAGAAATCTTGATCGCGTAAAGGTTTATATAAATCACTTGCTAATTCATTAATCCAATTTTTATCTTTCATCCACTCTATGATTTCGGGGTTTTTTGCTTTAGATAATTGAACCCAAAGATTAGAAAAAGTAGCTTCATTTTGTATATGAGCCTCACAAACAAATTCGTTATTTTGGTGTTTGATTTCTTTAACATTTATCACGGTGTTTTTAAACCCTGGGATCTGTTGCGCTCCTTTAATATTATCATTCGTTAACATTCCTTCACGTAATAAAATATCATCCTGAATTGATAAATCATCACAACCAGATTGGCCACATCCTGCTAGTAACATCGTTGAAAATATAATTAACATTAATCTTTTATTCATCTAAAAATTCCTAACTTTTTTATCATCGTGTTAAATTTTAGCTGTGGATATTTGTGTCACTAAAAACAAAAATATAATTATGGAACAACTTCAAAAAAAGAGAGTGTCCACGTAAATAAAAATCCTTAATTATCACTTAATTTTAGATTTATGTTGAGTTTAATCACAAATATTTATACCTGATTTTATTTATGATAAAAGTGTCCGTTTTAAATCAATAATTAAATTAAAGACTTGATTATGAGTGTAAAACAGAGGAAGTGTTCATGGATATATTAATTATATTAAATATTATCGGTTGTGTTGTACTAGGTTTTTATTGTAAAAAACAATATAGTTTGGAAAATCTCAACAAAGTTAATTTAGTCAAAAATATCAATCGAATTTTATCAGCAATCGTTATAGGTTTAATATTTATTGGAGTTATGCAAATTGATCACTTCATAAGAAATATTAATTTTAATTCGTCTATCTTTAGTGCTGTGTATATGCAGATGATAGTAGTAATTATTTTAAAATTTAGCGTAACTTTAATTTGTATTATTTACACAGAAGTTAAAGGTCGTGAATATAGTAAAAACCAAATCTTAAAAAACTAAATTAGCTAATAATTTATAGCGTATTAAAAATTATAAAATTTACAATTGATTAAAAAAACAAAGGTGAACGGTCTTTCATTAGCAATATTTAAATTTGCATAATTTAAGTCATTACGCAGCTTTATAAATCTATAAATTTAGTGATGTTTAAGCTTTATTTGTTGAAATTTGTCACATGTTTGATGAATTGTTTTTATTATTTAAATTTTCTTCCGTTAATAATGAATATGTTTGAAAAAGGAATAGAAAATGAAGGTTTTTAATTTAAATATATTATTCTGTTGTTTAACTTTAATTTTTTCTAATTCTGTATTTTCCTCAGGTGTAGCTATTAAATTAATCAAAACAAAATCAATGTATCAAGACTATTCCGTAAAATCTGAGTATTTAATGACAGATTATGAAACCAAACTACAAGCACAAAACTTTTTAAAACAAAAATCTAAAATTGCTTTAACCAATCAATTAGGTACTTATGTGATTCAGCGTGAGACTGTTAAAAATACTGCTTACAAAAAAGCCATTGAAGTCTTATCACTTGCCCATATTCAAATCATTCAAGACAAATATACATTAAAAACCGTTCGCTTTAAAAATAAAGACCGCATTTTAATGATGGCACAGTTTGTCTTGCGTGTTCATGTTGACAAAATTAAACAGCAATTAAGCATTGTCAAAAAAAATGAAACAATGCTGAGAAAATTACAACAATTACAAAATAAAAATAAAAGACTGCGTAACCAACTATTAAAGCAAAGCAAAAAGCAAATGACTCCTCAAGAAGTCAGAACGCAACATAATTTAATTCGAGACTTAAATCTTAATGAAAAAGATGTAGTATTTCTGTTTAATAAAAATGAAATCTATCGCCAAGCTGTTCCAAAGATAGAAGTCTTCGTGGGAGCTGTAAAAGAATGGCTTGCCATATTAAAGGAGATGGAACAAAGCTATACGGTTGAAGCTGTCGCAGATGACTATGAAGTATTAGAAGTGAGAAGCAGTAATTTAGCTTTAATCTATCGTGACAATATGCACCAATTTAACCGAACCTTTAGAGCAGAATACACGCCAAAAGATCGAGCGGTTATGAATACCACTTTGTATGAAATAAGCATGAAATTTAAAACTCGTATGGATAGCCGTATTCAAGATCGCATGATACGTTTTTTCAAAAAGTATGGTATTAAATATAATACCTTTGATCAGCGAGAATTTGATAAAAACAGTACCAAATATGGAATTGGCTTTCGTTTTAAAAGAAACGTCAATAGCGTTCTTGCCAATAAAATTATTGATGTGATAGAAAAAAATAGTCTTTTATTTGCTTTTGAGTTATGTCATAGCGACTTAGACCAACAATATCAATTCGTTATAGATCAAATCCTTGAAAGTCCTGATAAATTAACCTTTTATTTTGAATATAACCGAACACGAACAGTAAATTTTATTGTCTCAAAATTGCATGTCAAAAATGTAGGTAGCATTAAACAATCAGTTTTTCGTACCCACCAATATCATCTACACACATATAAAGATCAACTGTCTGATTATCCAAGTTACATCATTCATAATCGTTCTAAAAAAGTCCACAGCTTGTGTTCAAAAGATGATGTTTTAACAGTTCTTCAAAGATAAGGATTAAAAAATATTTAAAGCTCATCAAAATTTACCAATCATTAATGCTTAAAACGATCTTCATATAAAAAACGATTAAAAAATTTTTTAATTTAACATATTTTTAGATTTTTACTGTAATATCCATCACAAATATTTAGATAGTATTTTATTTTAGATTTTTTCAACCGTTTTAAAATATCAATTATAAAAGTTAGATTTTTATTTTATAAAAAAATATATTTATATGTTTGTTTTGTACGAATATTTACTGGGTTTAAATAAAGTTATTCATTTAAAAGTGGAGACAAAAATTGTTTAATACATTAAAAACTCATATTTTATTATTTTTTGTTCTTACGTTGAGTACCTTAACTGAAGCTAAAAAAATTAACATTCAAAAAATTGGAGAAACAAACACCTATTATAAATTTAAAGGGGTTGGGAGTTATTTAATCTCAGAGCATGAATCCAAGCTACAGGCTGAAAGAATTTTATTAGAGTTAATTAAAATAAAAGTCGCTGAAACCGTTGGTTCATTTGTCATAAAAACCCAAAAAGTTAAACAAGAGATCAATCAATCTGATATTGAAGTGATTTCACTTGCTCATATTAAAGTTCTTCTACCATCGCCTAAGTTTACTCAAAAAACTGTATCGACAAAATACGGAAATAAAATATTATTGAAAGGGCAAGCATATCTATATGTTTCAAAGAAAATCATTCAAGAACAGTTAGATAATATTAGAAGTGATCAAAAATTAAAAAGACAGCTCAATAAAGTTAAAAATTTGAATCTCAAATTATCGAAAGAGTTTATGCTGTTAACTCAACAAGTCAAAACCGATAATGTAAAAAACTACAAAAGACGTATCCAAATCTTACAGGATATGCGATCCAACTATCACAATGGAATTTTAGCAATCTTTCAACACAATGAGTTGCGTAATATGTTAAGCAAAAAAGAACAAACTTTTCAAACTGCTAAACAAGAGTGGGACCAAATCATTAACTTTATGATTAAACATTATAATGCTCAAAAGGTTAAAGGTTCTATTTATGATATTGAACCTGAACAATTTGGCTATAAAGCGAGTGCATCTTTAGTTCATGCGAGAAAGTTTATTCAAAAATATCAAGGTTTAAGTAAAAGAGCGTCTATAGAATTAACAAAAAAATATTATAATATGAATGATCCTAATCTTATTCTTTTTTATCAGATTCGTTTAGAAATGAAATACCAATTTAAAGCTAATGTTGAATCCAAAATTGATGCTTTTTTTAAGAAATATGATTTAACGAGAAGAAAAGATAGACATGGTTATCATTATAAATATGGCTCATTACAAGATCGAATTAAAAAATATATTCATCAAAATCAAGTCTATTATGTCACTGAGATTTGTCAGGATAATAATATTCTCTATCAACATGTAGCTGAAAGCTGGGATGATTGGGATACTTTGAATCTTTCACATGTGAATCAAAGTTTTAATTTTAAACCTGACTTAGTTAGAATAGTTGATATTCATGTTTTTGCTCTTCATGTTGATTCCTTAACTCGTATTAAAACAAAAGCCATTCCTAGTAGAGATTATAAGGTTCTTCGTTCTGAAGTTATTCAAGATGGATTAAATTTTCTGATAGATAAATACAGAAATAAACCTAAATCTATTTGTGACCGCCAAGATTTATATACTAGTAGATAACAAGGATGCGGTCTTATGATGAAATATTTAATTGCTTTAATTTTTATATCAACCCTGACATTTGCCAGTGATCATAACATTCGTGATAAGTGGTTAGCACACGAAACACAACAAATGGGTTCTGCTTGTCAAAGTGTTTCAGGCTCTAAAGAAGATGCGAAACAAATTGCACTGGTTAAAGCCAAAGGGAATTTGGCTCAAAAAAAAGGTGGGTTTGTGACTGCTCAAAGAAAAGCAAAAACTTTGAATAATGGTTACACGCATATTGAAAATGATATAGAGATCAGCTCCGAGCATTTTATTCGAACTAAAATTTTAAAAGAGCATTATGATCAGTCGATTAGATTATATTGTGTTCAAATTGTTCAATACTAAAGATAGGAGAGATAGGAAATGGAACATTCCAAAACAAAATTGCTTTTAACAAAGATAATTTTAAAGTCAAAGAGCTAGTGAGCATTACCAAAATTTCAAGTCATGGATTTTGTTGTAAGCGTCAGCTGATTAAAACGAAAAATGTTCCTAAATCATAAACTTTTTTTTATAGGTTAGTTTTTATCAAAAAATACAACAAGTTAAAACTTTTTATGATGCTTTGATAAATTGATTAATCTTTATAATGAATATAGAAAACATGATTAAGGAGAATGGTATGTTTTTATTTAAATTTCTAAAACTAGCTTTTACATTTACTGTATTTTTTATAACCACGCAACTACTTATGGGTTGTAGCTCTAGTGCTTATGATGATCAAATGGCAAAATATGAGCATCAACTCGCTGCCGAAGAAATAGCTCAAGCCAGAGCGGAGCAAAAACTTTCTAAAATCCCTAAATGGGCATTGGAAAAACATCCTGTCGATAGTCGAGCTGTTTATGCTGTGGGTATCGGACAATCCAATACCCTCAATTTATCCCTGCAAAAAAGTCAGATTGATGCACAGATGAAAATTGCTGAAAAGATGAATTCTCAAATAACTGCACAGGTTCGAAGTGTTTCAGCTGATAGCATGAATATCGAAAGCAACTCTTCTTATGAAAGATTGGTCGATAACTTGATTCAGTCCGATGTTTCAGGATTTGAAATCGTTAAACAACAAATTGTGCCGATTCATGGTCAGTACCACACCTTTATGTTGGTAGAGCTAACATTTAAAGAATTTAATCGAATTGTCCAAGAAAAAATGAAAGACGAGTTAGATGCAAGTAACAAACAAAAATTCAAAGATTTACTGGATCGTGTTCAACCATTAGCAAATGATGATGCGGTTGTTACACCTTTTGTAGCCAATAACAATAACTTAAATGGTTTAAATCCAATCGACCTATCAGATAATTTGGAGTAGAGCATGAGAGATTTTAAACTAATATTGGTTAGCATTATTATTGCATTGAGTTTCGGCACACTAGCTGTTGCTGAAACTATCACAGTTACCACAAAAAATGTTCGTGTAGTTGATGGAGATTCACTAAGCGTAAAATATAAAGGTCGCACCATTAAAACTCGCTCCAGTTGTATAGATACACCTGAAAAGGCAAGATACGGAACCTATGAGGATAAACAACACGGAAAAATTGCCAGCCAATTTGTTTCAGATCTAATTGGTCAATTTAAATATTTACAATTAGACCTATCAGGACAAGACCGATATAAACGTTTTATTACTACTGTCTATGGCATCAAAGGTAATCAAAAATATAATATCAACTTAATCACAGTCCAAGAAGGTTACGCTTACGTTTATAAAAAGTATTGTAAAGATAAAGATTATTATCGAGCATTTGAACAAGCGAAAGTAAACAAAAAAGGGCTGTTTGCTTTAAATATGAGAGAGCCATCAAAGGTAAGAAGAGGAAAGTGAAGTGTTTCATTTTTACTTAGTGTTTTTTTTTGTAGTCGTTTTAATTGTTGTAGGGTTTATTGTTCTATATGCAATGGATTCTACAAACATAACTGAAATTGATGCAAATACAGATACAGATACAGATACAGAAACGGAAGCGGAAGCAAAGACACAAACACATAAGAAAAAGGCTGTTTCGCACAAAAGCATTTTGCAAGAAGATGATTATTTTGTTATTAACCACCCGACAGATCATACAAGCGTCCATTACGATTCAGAACAAAACGAATTTTAAAATGGTTCTCTATCACTGTTTTTTTTTGGAAAGCTTTTTTTAAATAAAATTTCTTTGTAATTGTTTATGAACTGTTAGGCAAATCAAGTATAAAATACTCTGTAAGATTTGTTCTTGCACTCATTAGGGTTAGAATAGATTTATCTTAAACTAATAAGTAATTGCATTATGAATGCAATAAATATTAATAAAAACATTACATCTTTTGTTAGAGAGTAAAAAATAAAAGCAATTTTTGATTTGGTAATGTGTATAAATGGTAATTTATTTTAAATAACTCTTGTTGGTAAAACAGAATTTTATAAATGATTTACCTTATTATTTTCAAAGATTATTACTAAATAGTCATTACAGAAGAATCAACGAAAAATATCACAATCAGCTTTTAAAAGTAAGACTATGTTATTTTTTGTTTATTCGATAAATTAATATTATATATTTCATTGTTACAAACCTATTAATTATAAAAACGTTTTGTTCCAACTTTCTTTAGTACCTTTTTTAATCAATATTACTGTTAAAATTTGTTAACCTTTCACTAATTTTTTCAATAGCCTTGGTATCCAGTAAGATTACAGAAGATAACATAAACTGCTTTAAATCAATAAAATTAAATATTTTACCTTGATAATAAAAAACTCCATTATAGTAACCTACTAAAATCTCTACATAATCTAGCATCCTAAATATAATCGGAGCAACAGGCGCCAAGATCATCATCAAATAATTGTTTTGAGTAATCTTCAGACGTGATTTTTCGAGTTTTTATATTAATTTTATTTAATTTTGATTGTGTTTGTTTTATGTGAGTTATATTGTGTGTTTTTTTTAATCGTGCGTTTTTTTCTTCGTCCTTCTATTAAAGAAATTAAAAATAATTTTATATGTTTTGTTAAATTTGTAGATTTGTTAATAAGGAACTGATTGATTAAAAATCCCTTATGTTCCGCAGTGACTTTACTACAAAGATAATATTGCTATATAAATAAGATAAATATATCTATATAAGTCAATATCTTGAGGTTAAATATTGATGAGTAGTAAAGATATTTTAGCATGTGATCTAGAAAAAGAACTTGTCCAAAAATGAACGTTTCGGGACCGAATGTAGTTGACATCGGGTAAATTAAAAAATAAAAAAATAAATTGATCAAAATCAATAGTTTACAAATTTAACTTTTTAAGTTAATGTACCATCTTAATTACATATTTTTGTAATAAATTACGTGTTTTTTAGGATAGGAGATAAAAATGGTTTTAAATACTAATAATGTTATGATTGGTAACATTAAATATGGTGAAGGTTTAATTGCAACAAAAAACATAAAAAAAGGCGATGTTGTTTTGGTTGAAAAGTGTAATGTCTTTACAATATTACAATATAAAGATTTTATGGATCCTGCTTGTGATTCATGCTTTTTAGTACGGGCTATTGTTACTGACAACAAAAATAAAGTTAATTTTGATTCATTCAACTTAAAATCTAATCAATCAAATTCCTATGTACCTTCAAAGGACGATATGAGATTTTTAAAGAAACTATCAAAAAGAACAGGCAAACCTCTTAATAAATTAATTGAAATATGGGAAATTGTTTGTGCACATCATATAAAAGTAATTTTACTTCAGTACAATGAAGTCAAAAAGATAAGATTACAGCTTTCAAAATACATTAATAAGGGTAATCATAGCTGTGATCCTAACACAATCGTAAAAAGCCACTTGAATTCTTCTGAAGATTTTAATAGTAAAACCGTAAAGTTAATAGCTTCTAAAGACATAAATGAAGGCGATGAAATTACTTTCAGTTATATTGATGAACATTTTTCTAATTATGATTTTAATACTAGACAGCAAACTCTTCAATCATCATGTGGGTTCTCATGTCAATGCTCTAAATGTGAATCTGAAGTATTATGCTTATAACATTAAAATATTTAGTTAACATGCGCCAAGAAGACTTTTAATCATAAGGTCTTCAAACCATTTCCAACACATTAATCAATAGTGTCAAAAGGAATGAGTGCTAGTAGATCGTAAAAGAGTACATTCAAAATTTAAAAACATGAACTCAAAAGTATAATGTAGAAGGCGCTATAGTAGGGTGCACTGTTATCAGCCAGATAGTAATTGCAGCTTTATCTGATAATACACTTGTGATTGATTCCTCAAAGTGTCTTGGCAGTCAATTATTTTTTAGTTTAAAAAATAAAAATATCCAGGCTCGTTAAAAAGAACTTAGAAAACCCCATGTAAAGAAAACTAGATCATGCTAATCCTATTTAATTCACTCATCGCATCGATGTTTTCAACTTCCATACTCTTATTCAAGTAATTTTTTTTATCAGTACAACAACTACTAATCTTGTTAATTTTACAATATTAGGCAATTTTTTTTCCAAAAGCATCAGCTGTTTTTTTAAATTTTTCTCACTAGCTCCATTCCCTTTAATTGGATTTTGCCTAAAGAGATAAAAGTAAAAATATATCCAGATATCTTTTTTACGGATTAGTTCTAGCGTGTTATTACTTCCTTTGAGTACTTTATGAAAAACGCTGTTTATAAAATAGTGAGCATGAAGAGGTTATATGCATCGTCCATCTGATATTAGTTTTATTTTTTAGAAACCCAATATTTTTATAATGACTCGTATAATGAGGTATTTAATTAAGTGATATAGATTCAAAAAAATATACAATTAATCCATTTAACTTTCATTCAAATATAGGCTTATTCAAAAGAATAAATTTAGGGTTTATTATATATGCTTATACCAATCATACTATTTAATGTGCTATCAACTCTATTTTTCACAAAACTATATTTTAAGCCAAGTGGTCGACCTTATTATAAATTAATTTTTTTATTTGCTGCATCGTGGGGCTTTTGTTCAATTATTTTTATGTTATTGGATTTTTATAAAATAGCATAAACAAAATCCATAAAAGCCAGAAACATTTCAGCATTAAAGTTTTCAATATAGAAAAGCTTGTCACCCTAATGACATAGCACAAGTAATTTAACAAAAGAAGTTCATCTTAGTTCCACATATCATAAAGATGCAAGATGACACGGGTTTGACGACACACAATTTACCTTACTAAAAGTAATCAAACAATATAACAGAGTAAAAAACATTAAGATAACCAATATAAAAAAACCCTCAACAGTGTGAGGGCTTCAAAAAAAATGAATATAAATAAACAAGGAAAAATGAAAAAAATTCTAACACCTATATAGAGTCGTACTTTTCAAAATAGTTCAAATTATTTAAACTATTTTTTATAAAAGTTTCATTACACCATCATATCAGTGTATAAATCATTCAAATGTATAGGATATTTAAATTATGAAAGATAAGGTCATTGGAATTTTAGCAGGCATGGGACCTATGTCTACAGCACCATTTGTCGATATCTTGATGAAAGAGTGGCAACTTAAGTTTAACGCCCAAAATGATATGGATTATCCACATGTACTAATTTATTCACTGCCGACACCTTTTTATATCAATAAACCGATAGACCATAAATTGATGCAAGCTGCGATTGAAAAAGGCTTAACGCAACTTGAATCTTATGGCGTTGATTTTATTGCTATGCCTTGTAACACAGCGCATCAATATTATGATGCTTTGCAAGAATCTTTAGATATTAAACTGCTGCATATTGTAGAAGCAACCTGTCAACGCATTCCCGATTCTATTCAATCCATAGCGCTACTTGCGACAGAATCCACTATGGAGTCCGGTATTTACCAAAACTTCCTAAAAGAAAGAGATAGAACCATACTTTGTGATTCAAAGTTACAAACTATTTCCAATCAATTAATTAATAGTGTCAAAAGAAATGAGTGCCCTCAGGTCGTAGAAGAACATATTAAAAATTTAAAAGCATGGATTCAAAAACATAATGTCGAAGCTGTGATTATAGGATGCACCGATATCAGTCAAGTCGTAACAGAAGCTTTATCAGACAATATACTTGTGATTGATTCATCAAAATGTCTTGCGCAGTCAATTATTGATGAATATAGAAAATAATTAGCTTTTATAAATAACTCATACATAAAATAATTTAGTAAAAAATACTAGGATTGTATTAAATTCTTTATATATTTAAAAAAAATTACAAAACACAAAAAACCTAATTATATCAATTACTTAAATACTCTATGAAATTTCCTCATTTAAAAGCCTATGGTAAACTGGTTTTGTTTAATAAAACACAAGAGAGGAAGAAGTTATGCAAAATACATTAAATTTAGAAACAAATACATTTAATCAATTATGGGATATTTTAGAGCCACAATTAATTAATTTATTTGAATCATCAAATTACAGTGATTTTATTTTAAGTGAGCCAAGTATAGAATTTGATTTTCCTTATGTGAATAATGTAGATAAAATTAAGTCTTATCTTTTGGCTTTAATGATAAATAACAATATGGCCTTTGAGGATATTCTATCTGAATTAGTGTATTTTTTTTACAAAACAACTCAGGACCATAAATTATTTTTTGTTCAATTAAATCATCTTTTGATTCCGTATGGATATAAGTTTTCATTTAACGAAAATAGCTTTTCATTTCGACCCACATTAACTGTTTCTCATTCAAAAAATGGATTTGGTCTTGTCAAAAATGAAGATAGAGAAGAAATTACGATGGCATGCCTACATAATGCTCGTGAAGAAATTTGGATGAACATGTATACTATTACTCACAAAACATTTATTTATAAGATAATAGACAAACATCATCAAGGTATTAATTGTGATATTTTTATAGATGAAAATGGTAATAATTTGACAGCTTATGATTTGTTTCGTCGGAATGGAGTTAATTGTGAGTATGTAGATTCTCATGATAAGACCTGTATCTTTGATAATGAAATTGTTTTAATAGGTTCGCAAAATATATCTCAGAACGCTTTTCAAAAATATGAAAGTTTGTATATCCATAGAGATAAAAATTTTGCTCTACAGAAAAAAAATGATTTTAAAAGGAATGAGAAATTAATATTTAAAGAAAAAAAATGATTTTAAAAGGAATGAGAAATTAATATTTAATGAAAATGGTAATTTATTTTAAATAATTCTGATTGGTAAAACATGATTTTATAAATGATTCAGCTTATTTTTTTCAAAGATTATTACTAAATAGTCATTACAAAAAGATCCACGCAAAATCACAATCAGCTTTTAAAATTATGACTATATTATTTTTGTGTATTCGACAAATTAATATTAGATAGTCCATTGTTACCCAAAGATTATAATTATATTTTATTTAAGTAAATCCATTTATTTGGTAAATATCATTAAATAAAGTAACTAATTAATCAATAGACTAATAACTTTTCAAAGATCATACAATTAATACATACAGTTATGCTAGATAAATTAACTACTTTCATAACACTTAGATATTAAGTTTAAAGAGCTAGTCTTATAATGTTACAGCCATCGTTATAATTCGTATTTGACTATAGTTTTCACAAAATATAACTTCAAAAATATCAATGGTTCATTAAAACAAATATTAATAAACAAGAAAAAATGAAAAAAATTCTAACACCTATATAGAGTGGTACTTTTCAAAATAGTTCAAATTAATTTTAATCAATTCAATTTAAATTGATTGTTCATAAAATATATATATTTTCATGAGATGAAATATGTTGTAATTTTATCAAAAAAACAAAATAAAGTCATTAAAAAACAATAAGTTAAACAAAAAATAAGCTTGAGTTTTTTTTCAAAAAAGTATATAACTTTATTATAAAAGAAAAATATTCAGTGAGGTTGATATGGAAACAAATTATGATGACTTATCAGTTTCATCTAACTTAAAAGATGAAGATTTTAAGAATATAACGAAAATGATATGCAAGCTTTTTTCATTATGGAATATAACAGAAACAGAGCAAGCAAACTTGCTGGGTCATATAAGTCCTAGTGAACTTCATAAATACCAACAAAGTGATGCTTGGTTTCATTCGGAGCAAGATATCAGCAGAGCTGTATTGTTACTGAATACGCATAAGAATTTGAGAATCTTATATCCTCAAAATAGTGTTTGTTATGGGTTCGTCAAAAGGCCCAATGAAAGACTAAAGGGCTCTTCACCTCTTGAAATAATGTTAGATTTTGGTACTGAGGGAATTGAAATAGTTTATAAGCTTACACAATTTTATTTGGCGAGATAAAGGTAAAGTCTATATGGAAATTATTTAACCCCATGACTACTTTCACTACTTCTTAAATAGTTACTTAGTCTTATGATGGCTTTAATATTTTCAAAATTTAAGAACCGAGCTTGGCCTTAATAGGCTAGGGGGAAGGAAAATGATTTTTAAAAGAAATATGATTAGCTAAAATATGGAGCCATATCCAGGGATGAAATCCATCCAAAATGTTATATGGGGGTATATCAAATGAAAGTAAAAGCTAAAAATTTTGAACATAAAAGCATCATTTTAAAAGATGACATGTTTGATACATTCATGTTTGCTTGTAACCATCCTAAACGTCCTAATGAAGCTTTGCTTGATGCTTTAAAACGGACAAAAAAAGAAGATTATTTATAATTTGAGAAGGCAAAAAAATTATTTAAGTCTAATTTTAGAGTGATAACATTATTTTTTAGGTTCAATTGATTTATGTTTCTTATTTTTATAAAACATAATAGTTTCATTTATTCGATCTTTAAATACCAAAATGTTTTAAATAGGGACAAATTTAAAACGGTTGTAAACATATCATCACGTGACTCTTTTTTTTTGTTGTAATTTTCTCTATTTTTTAATATTGTATTTCTAGTTTAATATTAAGAACATGTCATAAAAAATAAAAGACCATATGTAAAGATTACGTAATACCTTAAATTGAATAAAACAATGTATTGGTTTCTTAGTTAAAGTAACCTATTACTTTTTCTTAGAGATACTTCATGTTGCTCCAAGAAAGTTAATTTAAAGAAATAAATTGAAAAACAAAAATAAGGATATTTTGTGATACCTAATTACCAAAAATTTATGCGTCCTTTTCTTGAGATTGCAGAAGCTGCGAATGGAAACGAAGTAAAACTTCGTGATGTTATTAATAAGCTTGCAATCAAGTTTGAGTTAACCGATCAACAAAAAGAAGAAAAGCTACCAAGCGGTAAACAAAGTATTTTCGATAATCGAGTAGGCTGGGCACGTACTTACTTAACTAAAGCAGGTTTATTAGAGGTTACGAGACGTGCGCATTTTATTATTACTGAACGAGGCGTAAGAGCGCTTCAGGATAAAAATGCTATTATTGATAACAAGTACCTAAAGCAATTTGATGAATTTATTGCATTTAAAGACCAGAAAAAGATAAACACTGACATCGCGATAGAAACCCGCCAAGATGATGACGATATCACGCCTGATGAGGCATTTCGTGCTGCTTACAAAAAAATTAACGATGCGTTAGCACAAGATATTCTTGAGCGCACCCGCAAGGTTACCCCTGTCTTTTTTGAAGACTTACTGATTGAGCTTTTATTAGCCATGGGTTACGGCGGCACGGGCGAAGGAGCTGCCCATGCTTTAGGTAAATCTGGTGATAACGGAATTGATGGTGTTATAGATCAAGATCCTTTAGGTGTTGATCAGATATACATACAAGCTAAACGTTATGCCGAAGGCAATAATGTTGGTGCTGTTGATATTCGTGACTTCTTTGGTGCATTAAATTTAAAAAAAGCACATAAAGGTATCTTTATCACAACCTCTAACTTCACTTCTTCAGCTAAACAAACAGCTCAAGACTTAGGGACTCGTATAGTACTTATCAATGGACAAGAATTAGCAAATCTCATGCTGAGATATAACATCGGTAGTAGAGATGAAGAGGTATTACACCTGAAGAAAATAGACGAAGAATTTTTTGAAGCTTGATACAAGTTCGAGCTTAAACATAATTTACTGAGAATAATTAATGGCTAATACAGAAAACATAAAAAAGAATTCAGACCTCATATGGGATATTGCTAACTTATTGCGTGGACCATATTTACCTCCTCAATACCGTCGTGTGATGATTCCACTTACGGTTCTTCGTCGTCTCGATTGTGTACTTGAGGCAGATGTCGACAAAGTAAAGGCAGAATACAATAAGCTCTTTAAGCAATATAAATATTATGACAATCATACTGAAATTATTGAAAAAATAATATTCAAAAAGTTTAAGCATAAATTCTTTAATACCAGTGGATTTACCTTTAAAAGACTCATAGGTGATCCTGACTATCTTGCGTCAAACCTTAATATGTATATTGCTGGCTTTTCAACAAAAGCAAGAGAGATATTAGAGAAATTCCGTTTTGATCAAGAAATTGAACGATTAGAAGAAGCTAACCGACTATTTAAAGTAGTCAATACGATTGCAGACGTAGACTTTCACCCTAATAAAATTAAATCATTAGAGATGGGTTATATCTTTGAAGACTTGGTAAGACGATTTAATGAGCAAGCGAATCAAGAGGCGGGAGATCACTTTACTCCACGTGAAGTTGTTAGGCTAATCGTTAACTTACTTTTCACAGGTGAAGAGGCTATCCACACTGCTGGCAACCTTATCAAAATCTACGATCCAGCATGCGGGACCGGAGGAATATTATCCGAGTCTGAAAAAGAGATTATTGCTCAAAACGATAAAGCTAGAGTGCAATTATTTGGTCAAGAGTATAACCCCGAGTCTTATGCCATTTGTGGGTCAGATTTAATGATCAAAGGTGAAGAAGCTGACAACATTGCTTTTGGAGACACTTTAGGCATAGGTATTAGACGAGATGATCGAGTTGATGGTGATGGTCACCCAGGCTTAAAATTTGATTACATGGCTGCAAACCCGCCGTTCGGTGTGGAATGGAAACCTGAAAAAGATTACGTTACTCATGAGCATAAAAAGTTGGGCTTTAATGGCCGCTTCGGAGCAGGATTGCCACGGATAAATGATGGTGCATTGTTATTCTTACAACACATGATGTCAAAAATGCAAAACCCACCCCCTCAATATCCACTTCACCGAGAAGGTGAGGAAGCAGAAAATGGTTCACGTATTGCCATCGTATTTAATGGCTCGCCCTTATTCACAGGTGATGCTGGTAGTGGCGAAAGCAACATACGTCGTTATATTATTGAAAATGATATGCTAGAAGCTGTCGTCGCATTGCCTGATCAACTGTTTTATAATACAGGCATTTACACCTATATCTGGATTGTCACTAACCGAAAATCAGACGGTAGCAACAATACTAATGATAGACGTGGCAAAGTACAATTAATCAACGGCACTGACTTCGCCTGGAAAATGAAAAAATCACTGGGGGATAAACGTAAAAAAATTGGTGAAGGGCCGTCGGATAGCAATAAAAATGAACCTGACCATATAGGAATGTTAACGCAAATTTATGCTGATTTTAAAAATGAAGAAAAGCTTTCATTAGCAGATATAAATACCAATGTAGAATTACCGAAAAAGAAAATACGTGACATGAACAGAACTGTCACTGTTAGTAAGGTATTTAATAATCAAGACTTTGGCTATCTAAAAATTACAGTTGAACGTCCACTTCGTCTTAACTTCACCGTTGACCAAGAACGTATAAATGCGTTTAAAGAGACTGCTTATTTTAAAGGTTTGGCGACAAGTAAAAAGCGTAAAAGCATAGCAGCAATGGACTTGGAAGTTGCAGAAGGTAAAGTTAAACAAGCAGAGTTAATTTTTGTACTTGAGTCCTTACTACCTGACTTTATAAACGCTGATCTTGTTAAAAATCGTGATGTATTTGAAGCGCAAATTAAGCCAGCTTTTGTTGATGCTGATATTAAATTTGATGCTTCTCTTAAAAAAGCTTTGCTAGCTCCAGGCAGTCTAGGTGAAAAAGACCCAACGGCCGAAAAATGTACCAATAACAAAGGTGAGTTTGAGACTGATCGTGACTTAAGTGATACCGAAAATGTACCTTTACCTAAAGACATCTCCTTACCTTTGCCACTTGGTTATGAAAATAAAGGTAAAGTCGATAATTCTCAATTACTTGCTTTAGTCGAGCAACACTGTGAAGCATACCTAGCAGAAGAAGTATTACCATATCGTCCTGATGCTTGGATTGACCACAGCAAAACTAAGTTAGGTTATGAAATTCCCTTTAATCGTCATTTTTACACATACGAACCTCCACGAGAGCTGACAGAAATTGAAGCCGACATAAAAAATCTTGAGCAGGAAATTATGGATATGCTTGCGGAGGTGGTTTAATGGAATATTTAGCTTATCCTAAATACCAAGAAACTGGGATAGATTGGTTAGGTGAGATACCAGAACATTGGAGTTTTCGAAAATTACGTTATTATTCAAAACAAGTTTCAACAGGCACGACTCCATCTGGTGATAGCTATTTCGAAGACGCAACTGAAGATTGGTTTACTCCATCTGATTTCGATGACCGAAGATTAGAACTGGTTAACTCTAATCGTAAAATTAATATATCAGCACTGGAACAGGGAGCAGTAAAGGTCTTTCCTGCTGATTCAGTGTTGGTAATTGGGATAGGCGCAACACTTGGGAAAATTGGATTATCAAAAGCTCCCTTTTCTTGCAATCAGCAGATTAATGTAATCATCCCTGATGATATTTTAGACTCTCAATTTTTGGCGTACTCGTTACAAGTTAAGATTGAAGTAATGAAAATAATATCCAATGCAACAACAATTGGAATTATGAATCAGAATAAAACTAAGTTAATTGATATATGTGCTCCAGCCATAGATGAACAAAAAGTAATAACAGCGTTTTTAAATTATAAAACTCAACAAATTGATCAATTAATTGAAAAGAAAAAAGCGTTAATTGAAAGATTAGAAGAACAACGTATTGCAGTGATCACTAAAGCTGTTACCAAAGGACTTGATGAAAATGTCAAGTTAATACCTTCAGGTGTTGATTGGTTAGGGGATGTGCCGGAGCATTGGGAAATCAAAAGACTTAAGTTCGTTGGTTCTGCAATTATGGGCTTAATTTATGACCCGAAAGATATTGTAAATAAAGGAGAGGGGCATCTTGTTCTTAGAGCTTCGAATATACAAGAAGGGAAAATGGTGAATAAAGATAATGTATATGTGGATATGCCTGTACCAGATAAATTAGTCACTCGCCGTGACGATATTTTGATTTGTTCTAGAAACGGTAGCAGAGCATTGATTGGGAAAAACGCTTTAATTGAAGAAGAGTTTAAAGGTAGTTCTTTCGGCGCTTTTACAACAGTTTTTAGGAGTGATATCAATGATTTCTTATATTTCGTTTTCAATTCGAGCCTGTTTTCTTACCAGGCAGGTAAATATTTAACAAGCACAATTAATCAATTAACTATAGATGTTATTAACTCATTCGAAGTGCCAATTCCTGACAAAGCTGAACGTAAGGAAATTGTAATTTATCTAAAAGAAAAACTTAAAAAGCTAGATAGATCAAAACAATCAACACTTAATTTAATTCATAAGTTAAAAGAATACAGATCTGCAATTATCACGTCGGCAGTAACAGGAAAGATAGATGTTCGAGATATTGATATTCCTGAGGACGTCGCATAATGACATTGGATGCAAGAGGGTATTTTCAGCACTTAAAATCATATTTAAATACGGACTATTATGCGATACATCCTAATATGCATAATGTTTTAAAATTAAAAGAAAACATATTTACCAGTGATGGTGAAAAAGAAATTGAAATTGAAGTTCCTCTTCTAGTCGAACAAGGTGAGGCATTTGCTATCAAGCTTGATACTAGAATAAGCCTCAAAAAAGGTGGTAATAGTAAAAAGGGGAATAAAAATGACCATCAACCGCTTTTTCATTTTTTAGATGATCAGGGTAAACCTTGGTCTAAGCGTTGTGATTTTATTATTTTCCATCAACACAAGAAGGCTCTAAAAATTTATTGTTTTGAATTTAAATATAAGTCATTACCAGCGGACAGTGTAGTTGCACAACTGACCGCTAGTGAGCTTTGGTGTAAGGCGCTCCAGTCTACGATTAAAATTTATACTACACATAAAAAAACAATGAAGCTGGCAAAATTTGCATTAACCTATTGCGATAAAGTTAAAGTGGAGACTTATTTAGATCCAGACAAGAAGTTCTTGTCAAAAGATCCTTCAATAAGACATTACCACTATGATGAAATAAGTGGTTTAGCCCTAAATCAATTAGATGGTATTGAATTGACGATTAGTTAAAGGAGTAACCATGAAAAATACTAAAGAAGAACATTTTGAAGATGCGATTGAATATCACCTAACTAAAAATGATATATACATTAAAGGTGATTCAAAAGATTTTAATCCTGAATTATGTCTTGAAAAAGATCGTTTAATCAATTTTATCAAAGATACTCAGCTAAAAACTTGGCAAGCCCTTGAAGTGATTCATGGTGATGAAACGAATAACGTGCTTATTGCTGATCTTCGTAAGCATATCAACACGAAAGGAATGCTAAGTGTTATTCGAAATGGCTTTAAATGCTTTGGTAAAAAATTCAAGGTCGCTTACTTTTTTCCTAATAATCATTTAAACGACGATACGCTTGCTCTTTATAATAAGAATGAATTGTCTGTTACTCGCCAATTATACTTTTCTAACAAAGACAACAAATCACTGGATATGGCAATATTTTTAAATGGCTTACCTATTGTTACTTTAGAATTAAAAAATAAATTTACAAACCAATCTACTGAACATTCTAAAAAACAGTATAAGAATGATAGAGACCCTAACGAGCCAATTTTTCAATTCAAAAAAGGGGCGTTGGTACATTTTGCTGTTGATACTGATTTAGCTTTTATGACGACAAGACTAAGCGGTAAAAAAACCTTTTTCTTGCCCTTTAATTTGGGTTTTAATGATGGTGCTGGAAATCCTCCTGCAGAAGATGGTGGTTACCGAACTGCATACCTGTGGCGTGATGTACTTCAAAGTGACAGCCTATTAGATATTCTCAATCGCTTTATGCATTTGCAGGTTGAAGAAAAAAAGATACTTAAAGATGGTGTATTAAAGAAAATAAAAAAAGAAACCATGATTTTCCCGCGCTATCATCAATTAGATGTTGTGCGTAAGTTAATTGACCATTCGAAAACTAACGGTGCAGGTAAAAACTACTTAGTACAACATTCAGCTGGATCAGGTAAATCAAATTCAATTGCATGGTTGGCACATCGTTTATCAAGTTTGCATACTGAGAAAGACGAGAAAATATTTCACTCGGTTATTGTGGTGACTGATCGAAAAGTGCTTGACCAACAACTACAAGATACGATTTATCAGTTTGACCACAAACAAGGCGTCGTTGAAAAAATTGATGAAGACACGCGCCAGCTAGTAAAAGCATTATCAGGTGGTACTCCTATAGTCATTACCA
Organism: Paraphotobacterium marinum; assembly: GCF_002216855.1. Taxonomy (NCBI): domain Bacteria; kingdom Pseudomonadati; phylum Pseudomonadota; class Gammaproteobacteria; order Vibrionales; family Vibrionaceae; genus Paraphotobacterium; species Paraphotobacterium marinum. The sequence goes on along the minus strand of NZ_CP022356.1, from coordinate 317,149 downwards.
CAGTACAAAAATTTCCATTCGTTTCTGAAACACTTGAAAAGTTGAATGAAGAACATGGCGAAGGCTCTATTGAATTAAGCACCAAAGGAAAACGTTACGCTGTAATTGTTGACGAAGCTCATAGTTCTCAGTCTGGTGAGACAGCTATGGATATGAAGTATGTGCTCAATAAAGATGGTGTTGAAGAAAAGGCAGCTCAATATATTGCTGACAATGAAGAAGACGACGAGGACGAAGTGATCCGCACTATGCTTCGCCGTGGCAAGCAAGACAATTTAAGCTTCTTCGCATTCACTGCAACGCCAAAGTACAAAACATTAAAAATATTTGATGAGCCTAATAGTAGGACAGGTCTAGCACCATTTCACAATTACACAATGCGTCAGGCAATCGAAGAGAAGTTTATACTCGATGTATTAGCCAATTACACCACCTATAAAACGTACTACCAAATTACTCAAACCGCAGAAGAAGATACTCATGTTGAACGCAAGAAAGCTGCTCGTGCGCTTGCTCGCTTTTTAACACTTCATGAATACAATATTGCACAAAAAACTGAAGTAATGATTGAGCACTTTAGGGCGCATGTTCGTCATAAAATAGGGCAACGCGCTAAAGCTATGGTAGTAACAGACTCTCGCTTGCATGCGGTGCGCTATAAGAAGGCCTTCGATGACTATATTGAAAAGAAAGGTTATACCGATGTACGTAGCTTAGTTGCCTTTTCAGGTACAGTAGAAGATCCTGAAGTGCCAGGCGTAAATTATACTGAAATAGGCATGAATGATGGTATTGCTGAAAAATCCTTGCCAGAAGAGTTTGAGACCGATGATTACAAAGTACTGTTAGTTGCTGAAAAGTACCAAACAGGCTTTGATCAACCTTTGTTACATACAATGTATGTTGATAGAAAATTATCAGGTATACAAGCCGTACAGACGCTTTCACGCCTGAATAGAACAACAGCAGGTAAAGAAGATACTTTTGTTTTGGACTTTAGAAATGAGCCAGAAGAAATTTTTGCAGCATTTAAACCTTTTTATCAAGTAACTCGTGCCGAAGAGTTAACAGATCCACACCACCTTTATCGCTTGCAAAACCAAATAGATGAACACCAAGTTATTCATAACAATGAGATTAATGATTTTTGTGCGATTTACTTCGCACCCAAGCGCAAAGAAAGTGTGCATGACCATGCAAAAATGAACGGCGTTATCGATTTGGCGGTAGAACGATATGTTGAGTTAGCTGAAGAATCGCAAGCTGATTTTAAAGGCTTATTAGTTAATTTTAGAAATATGTATAGCTTCTTATCACAAGTGATGCCTTATCAAGATACTGATCTTGAGAAGCTCTATACCTATTTACGTTATTTATTAAATAAACTACCAAGGGATGTTTCAGGTCCTGGCTATAAGGTAGATGGAGACGTTGAGCTTGAGTATTATCGTTTACAAAAAATCAGTGAAGGCTCGATAAACTTGGAATCTGGCAATGCTGATGATTTAGGTGGACCTTCTGATGTGGGTACAGGCACTTCCACCAAAGAAGAAGTTCCATTGTCTGAATTAGTAAGAGTATTCAACGAAAGATTTGGTACTGACTTTACCGAAGCTGACCGTTTGTTCTTTGAACAAATTGAGGAAGAAGCATTTGAAAGTGAAGACCTTAAAGAAGCTGCTTCAGCAAACAGCTTTAACGATTTTTCATCGATATTATCAAAGGTTTTTGAGAACATATTAATTGACCGTATGGAAGGTAATGAAGAGATTTTTGAGCGTTTAATGGGTGACGCTGATATACGCAACATTGCTATTAATAAAATAGCTAAGAGCTTGTATAATAGGTTCAGGAAGAAGTGAAACATGTGAACTTAGCATTTAATAAAAATGATTAAAAAATTTTTAATCATTTTTATCGAAAGTTAATTTTTTTAATTCTTATTCAAAAGGTACTCAGATCATAAAACAAATCACTTTAATCGAACACATCAGTGCTCAATGGTTATCTATTGATGCATTAGATAAACTAGATTGGGCTGCAGCTGATATCCCAATTATTAAGCAATTACAACAAAACAAACATTCATAAATAATTCAATTCATCAGATAAAAAATTTTAATGTATAACAAACAAAATAGGGCAATTGTGAAGCTCAATAAAAACTTATAAAGGACACAGTTTTGAGAAAAATATCTCATGAAAGAGGCTTTAAAAAATAGCAGAATATACCTTAAAAGCGTCATAGAATGAGATATTTTTTTTCAATTTAAATTGTTTGTAACAGGCCATTTCAAAAAAATAACCAAGGTCAATGTTGATATAATCAAGAATATTTTATCATCTAAAATTCAACTATAAATTCTATAAATGCTAAAAATCAAAGCTTGCTCGTTTAATAAATTTCATCTTAAGGCATCTATATGGCGATTTCAGAAAAGATTATGCGATAATAATATACCTGCATATAAATCCAACAAATAAGCTCTAATTTTCCCTATCGGGCTTTATTTGATTTAAAAAAATTCAACAATGAAAAATTTTTTTAAACTAACTTATAATCCATTTTTTTTAAAAAAAATTAAATTAAATAATTAAATATTTATTTAATTTAATTTTAAAGCTAATCTGAGACAAATTTAAATTCAAAACTTATCGACATATCTAATCATTGTCGAAAACTTTTTTATTTCGACATATAGTCGAAATCTTTTTTATTTCGACACTATCGAAATGTTTTTTATTTCGACATAGTGAAATCTTTTTTATTTCGACATATTGTCGAAATTTTTTTTATTTCGACATAGCGAAATCTTTTTTATTTCGACATAATGTCGAAATCCATTAGATTTAAAATTTAAATTGAATGTTTTTAGATTACACACGAGTAATCCTAATCCACTTAACTTAAGAATATTTAATCAAAAACATTACAAAAATTAAACAAATATAAATCCATAAAAAAACTCAAAAAAAAGCTTCTTTTTTTATATATAAATCTTTATTTCATATAAGAAAAAACGAATTAAACTCAAATAAATGTTAACTTGATCGCATTTATTTAAGCAAGTTTATAAATTTGATATGCGCTCTATAGAGTAAATATAAATTTATTCTTTTAATGGAAAAAAAGATGTTTAAGATTGACAGGGAAGCAAACAAAGTTACACCCATTACGCAAAAAACATTTTCAGAGCTAAATTTTAAAGAAAGACAACACTTACAGGAGTGGATTGCAAAACATCCATCCATTCTTGGAGAAGATTTACTCATTATTCAAAAAGAGTTCTCTGGCTTTGATGATACTAATGAAAGATTAGATTTATTGGCCCTAGATAAAAATGGCCAACTGGTCATTATCGAAAATAAATTAGATGATTCTGGACGAGACGTTCTATGGCAAGCCATCAAGTATGCTTCTTATTGCGTCAATATGAATAAATCAGATATTTTAGATATCTTTCAAAAATATTTAAACCAATATAATGCACAAAGTTCAGCCGAAGAATTAATTCTAAACTTTCTTGATAAAAGTGACATTGAAGAAGTGTCTCTAAATACAGGAAATAGCCAACGTATTATTTTAGTAGCAGCACACTTTCGTAAAGAGGTTACTAGCTCTGCATTATGGCTATTAACGCATGGTATTGATTTTCAGTGTATTCAAGTAAAGCCATATCAAATGAATGATGAATTAATTTTAAAAGTGGACCAAATTATTCCAACGCCTGAATCTAAAGATTTAATGATTGGGATTAATCAAAAAGAAATCGATCAAAGAAAAACACAAAAACATCTTCAAAATAAAGGCAAAGAATTTTTCGATTTTTGGACGCTTGTTTTAAGTGACTTTCAGAAACAAACAAATGCAGATATTTTTAAATCCATTCGCCCGCAGCCGAGAGATTATTTGGTCTATGCATCCTCTTTATCAGCATGTAACTATCGAATTCGTGCAAACGGTAGAAAAACAGCAACCGAGTTTTATTTAGACCGCTTATCTCAAGATGAAAACAAGCAAATTTTTGATTACTTGTATCAAAATAAAGCTGATATTGAAAAACAAATTCAATGGAGTGTCAACTGGGAGCGCATGGATGATTTTAAAGCCGCAAAAATAACTCTTTTATTCGACAAAACCATAGAAAAAAAAGAAAGCTGGGATGAGATATCTTCATGGATGGTCGCTCATATGACTCAACTTGAACGCGTAATAGATCCGTACATATTACAAATAAAAAAAGAGTTCAAATTATAGTTTTTCTGTTGTCACACATCTAAAAAAAAGAAGATTTAAAAATTTAAACTTTGACGAAAAAATACATATGATAATTGATAATGTAACAAAGACTGTTTCTGAAACAATAAAAAACTCGATAGAAGAAAATGATCAGGTATCAATTATGTCTGGATTTTTTTCAATTTATGCTTTTGAACATTTGAAAGATGAATTTAAAAAATTAGATTCTGTAAGGTTATTATTTTCAAAAGCTATTGTTTTTAGTTTACCAAATCACTGCGAAAACTTACCATTTGGAATGTTAAATGGGTCAATATTTGAAAATAAATTTAGAAACAAATTAAATCAAAAGTCTATTGCTAATGATTTTGCAGACTGGATAAAACACAAAACATCTATAAAACTAGCTACACAACCCGGAATTATCAATCAGCACATTATTCACATAAAATCATCATATCAGCCTGAGTCTATTTCAATAGATGGTGCTCAATTTAATGGTCAAGGGCTAGGTTTAACCGAATCAGACACATTCGATTTAATAAGCATATCAAAAGATGAAAAAGCGCATGATTTACTAAATTTTTTTAATAGAGTGTGGAATAGTAAAAACAAAGTTATTGAAGCAAAAAATGAACTGTTATATGAAATTAATCAGTTAACCATGAATAGAACTCCTTACTTTATTTACTTGTTTATATTATACAATCTTTTTAAAGATCATTCAGAAAGTATCATAGAAGAAAATATTATCAAAGTTAAAACTGGCTTTAAAAACACTATAGTATGGAATAAATTATATCATTTTCAAAAGGATGGAGTAATTGGAGCGATAGATAAACTTGAAAAATACAATGGATGTATCATTGCTGATAGTGTTGGTTTAGGAAAAACCTTTGAAGCTTTAGCTGTTATAAAATATTTCGAACTTAGAAATGATAAAGTACTTGTATTGTGTCCAAAGAAACTACGTGATAATTGGCTTATATATACTCAGAATGATAAACGTAATTTGTTAGTAAATGATCGCTTCAACTACGATGTCTTAAATCATACTGATATGAGTAGGAGTAGTGGATTTTCAGGTAATTTAAATTTAGAAACAATTAATTGGGGCAATTATGATCTCATTGTAATAGATGAGTCCCATAATTTTCGTAATAATAACCCTAAGCCAGATAAACGAAATCGTTATCAACGTCTATTAGAAGATATTATTCAGTCTGGTGTTAAAACGAAAGTTCTCATGCTTTCTGCAACACCTGTCAACAACCGATTGAATGATATAAAGAACCAAATTGCATTCATTACTGAAGCGAATGATCAGGCGTTGATAAATGATGGAATAAACAGTATTGAGCAAACTTTAAGACAAGCTCAATTGAGATTTTCACGATGGTCAGAACAAGATCCAAATATTCGTACCTCAAAATCTCTGTTAGAATCAATGAATTTTGATTATTTTAAACTTCTTGATATTTATACCATTGCACGATCAAGAAAACATATAGAAAAATATTATGGTACGGAGGATATCGGAAATTTCCCAACTAGACTACTCCCCATAAATCTCAAACCATCAATAGACATTAAAAATAAATTTCCGTCTTTAGAAGAAGTTAATAAAACTATAAGAAGACTTACTCTAGCATTCTATTCTCCTATGAAATACATCAGAATGGATAAAAAAGATGAATATGCAAGAAGATATGATCGAAAAGTCAAGGGAGGAAAAAGTATCTTCAAACAAATTGATCGTGAAGAAAGTTTGATTAATCTCATACGTATAAATTTACTTAAGCGAATGGAAAGCTCTATCCATTCATTTACTATCACAACAGAAAAATTACTTGTTCACGTTGAAAATTTGTTATCTAAAATAAAAGAATATCAATATAAAAAAGAGTCAATTTCAACTAATAGTTCAATAGAAGAGTTTGCTATTCCTTCTATTGAAGATATTCAGGATTTTGAATTTGAAGCACCAGAAATTTCACCTTTCTTAATTGGTAATAAGACTAAAGTAAAGATTGAAGATATAGATATCATTAGAATTGTTCAAGATCTACAATCTGATAAATTATTTTTGTCAGAGATTGTAAACAGTGCCAAAAATATTGATACTGAACGGGATGCGAAGCTGGATTTGCTTAAGCAAACATATCTAAAAAAATATAATAATCCATTTAACAACAATAATAAGAAAGTCATCATATTCACAGCCTTTGCTGATACAGCCGATTATCTATACAACAATTTATCCGAGTGGGCTTTAACAGAATTAGGAATTTATGCTGCAATTGTGACAGGACAAAGAACAGACTCAACGCTCTTGGACACAAATAGAAATAAAGTACAGACAGATTTAAATACTTTACTAACTCATTTTTCCCCATACTCCAAAGAAAGAGAAAAAATTTACCCAGACTTTAAAAAAGAGATAGATATACTCATTGCTACTGACTGCATTTCAGAAGGTCAAAACCTGCAAGATTGTGATTATTTGATTAATTATGATATTCATTGGAACCCAGTTCGAATTATTCAACGCTTTGGTCGAATAGACCGGTTGGGTTCAAAAAATAATACAGTCCAGCTTGTTAATTTTTGGCCAAATATGGAGCTGGATGAGTACATTAATCTTGAAGCAAGAGTAAGTGGGCGTATGGTTTTACTCGATATTTCAGCGACGGGTGAAGAAAATATTATTGAACATTCCCCTAAAGATAATAAAGAAATGAATGATTTAGAGTATAGAAAAAAACAACTGGAGCAACTACAAAACTCAGTTGTAGATCTTGAGGATATTTCTGGGGGTATCTCAATAACGGACTTAACACTTAATGATTTTAGGATGGACCTATCTGGTGTTTTAAGTGATGATTCTAAGAATAATGTTGATCCTTTAATGAAAGCTCCTTTAGGTTTATTCTCTCCTGTTATTATCAACAAAGAATTTTTTAAATCTAATTTAAGAGAGTTTACCAGTACTAACGAAGAAATTAAGCCCGGTGTAATTTTTTTTCTTAAAGACATCCAAGGAAAGGTTCCCTCTCATGAAAATTATCCGCTTGCACCATACTACTTAATTTATATATCTGATGATGAAGAAATAATCCTTAGTTATAGTCAATCAAAGCAAATTCTTGATTTGTGTAAAAAGTTAGGAACAGAACTTAAAGATATCCAATATTCAAAACAAGCATACCATGAGTTTGATAGACAAACCAATAAAGGTAAATGTATGACTCATTATCAAAATCTACTAAGTAAAGCCATTGATGAAGTTTGGGGGAAAAGCACTGAAATAGGTACTTCAAGTCTTTTTAAGCGTGGTGGTACATCTATAAAATCTTCTCTTTCTCATAAAGTAAATGATTTCGAAGTTGTTTGTTATATTGTGATATTAAAGGAGAGCCATGATGGATGATATTCTTGATTTTGAAAATATATTAAAAAATAAAAGCCATTTATTTGATGTCATCTATACACACTTAGATTTGCCAAAATCAACATATCTGGGAACTCAAATCACTAAAAAGACGATCATTGAGCAAAATAATTTGTCATCAAGTGATAAGACTTTGCTACAAAAATTTGTTCAATTCGTTACATGGCTTAATACGATTAAACCAGAAACAGTAAACATCCCTAGTTATATAACTTGCACAGTTGAATACATTGAAGTAGCGGTACTCAAAGTTACTTTAAAAAATCAAAGTTCAAATACAGGTCGATTAAAGCTTTCTTTACTCAACAAAGTAGCTAAGCTATTTCACACCCTAATTCCTTATCCCATTATATTACTGATTGAATATGACGATAAGTTAGCAATTAGTTTAGCAGATAAGCGTATCAATCAGGCTGATGGCTCAAAACTTATTGTAGATAATGACTACACTAGTCAATGGCTTTCAGTAACAGATTTAAAGCAAAATGAAATGGAATTCTTGAATGATTTTACCTTTTCAAACGTATCAAAAGAAAATTCTTACGAACTATATCAAGACTTAATTTCTATGATACTTGAATTAGAAAAAAGTTATTATACCGGCTCTTACTTAATCCGAAACCGTATGAGAAATAATCATTCAGATAATACAGAAAAATATTTAAAAGATAGATCAAGAACCAAACCTGAAAAAATACCTTTTAATCATCTGTCCAACAAAGAAAAATATATTTTAATTACTAAGTTATCTCTACTTCAATCTAAATTAACGAAGGTAAGAAAAAAATTAAAAAAAGAAAAACAAATGAACGAAAAAATGCTCCTAAATTTGAAAGCTAAAAAAGTTAAAGAGGAAATTGCAGCAATAAGTTCGCAACTGGAATAAAGAATATAAGTAATTACATAAAAAAATTAAAACTAAGTTTATAAGGAAAATAATGCTATGCTGAAAATGGAAAAAATTACGATAGATAGTCCTGAATCTAAAAGTATCAATATTACGAACAAAAACATCGAGCAACTAAAACAGCTTTTTCCAGAAGTCATATCAGAAGGTAGAATAAATTTTGATACACTAAAAAAATTATTAGGTGATGAAGTTGATGAGTCTGATGAACGTTATAATTTTACTTGGAATGGTAAAAATAAGGCACTAAAAATAGCTCAAACCCCATCTTTAGGAACACTTCGCCCATGTAAAGAAGAGAGTATAAATTGGAATACTACTGAGAACTTATTCATAGAGGGTGATAATCTTGAAGTTTTAAAACTACTACAAAAGTCATATCATAAAAAAATAAAAATGATATATATTGATCCACCTTATAATACTGGTAAAGATTTTGTCTATAAGGATAATTTTCATGACAATATTAATAATTATCTTAATGTCTCTGGTCAAGTTGATTCTGAAGGATATAAGTTAAGCTCAAATACTGAAAAATCAGGTCGTTATCATTCTGATTGGCTCAATATGATTTACCCCAGATTGAAATTATCAAGAAACCTTTTGAGAGACGATGGTATAATTTTTATTTCCATAGATGATAATGAAGTTGCAAACTTACTTAAAGTTTGTAATGAGATATTTGGTGAAGATAATTTCATATCGAATATAGTTCACAAATCCAGAGCGTCTATTTCAAATGACAAAATTATATCATCAAATCATAACCATATATTACTGTATGCAAAAAATAAGAGTGTAATTCATGAATACAGAAAACAATTTGGTTTGGAAGCAAATTTAGACGATTTTAAACTAAAAGATAATAAAGGATATTATAAATATGCTCCAGTAGACGGCCCTGGTGGAGAAGCAAAAGGTAATCCCTACTACGAATTCATGGGGGTTGAGGGATACTTTAGATTTTCTAAAGAAAAAATGTCAAAGTTATATCAAGAAGGTAAAGTTATTAAGGTCGGTAATGGGTTACAACAAAAGCTTTACAAAAAAGATTTTCAGTTCAGTAGGAAAACAGTTACAACTTGGTGGGATGAAAAATTATATACATCTTCAGCTACCCAACAATTAAAAAAAATGCTTGGTGGTGATTATTTTGATAGCCCCAAACATATAGCTCTCATTCAAAAAATGATTGAACTTTGGGCAAGAAATGATGGAGATATAATTTTAGATTTTTTTGCAGGTTCAGGTACAACTGGACAGTCTGTATTAGAATATAAAAAAAATATAAAATTTATTTTAGTACAGCTCCCCGAACCAATAAAAACATTCAATTATAAAAGAAACTCCTTAAAAGTCGACAAAGATCAAGATAAAGAGGAATTTAAAGTTATTTCTGATATTACTAAGAAACGACTTTTCTTAACTGCAAAAAGTTTAAAAAATTCTAATAATGGTTTTAAGGTATTTAAACTTGATAAAACAAATATTCTTCCTTGGGATGCCGATTTTGAAAACCTAGAATATATTATTAAGCAATCAACACAGTCAATAATGGATGATAGAACAAGCGAAGATGTTCTCTATGAAATCTTATTGAAATATGGTTATGAATTGACAGCATCAGTAGATAAAAAAGTAATTAACGAAAATACAATATTTGTTGTTGCAGAAGGCTCATTATTTGTTTGTCTAGACGATCAAATTTCTCTAGAAACCGTAGAAATAATCGTTAGACTAAAAGAGGAATATGACCCCGAAATGACACAAGTTGTTTTCAAAGATGAAGGCTTTACTAGCGACATAGTTAAAACAAATGCAATCCAAATTTTAAAACAAGCAGACATTGATGATGTCAAAAGTATATAGAGGTCACTTATGTCAAAAATGAAAATACATTTCAATCCTAATTTAAATCATCAAAAAGATGCTGTAAACTCTGTTATAGGTATATTTAAGGGACAAGGAACTTACCAGTCAAATTTTTCTGTAACCAAAACTTCTCAGTTAGACTTGTTTAAGAAAAATGATGGAGTTGGTGTAGGTAATGAAATTAAACTCCTTAATGAAGAGTTATATGAAAACACGCGTAAAATACAATTGATAAATGGCTTACCTCAAACAAAAAACCAAGGTGGTAAGCTATCCAGTCGAGACTTTACTATCGAAATGGAAACTGGAACTGGAAAAACGTACGTTTATTTACGAAGTGTTTTTGAATTAAATAAACACTATGGATTTACTAAGTTTATAGTTGTCGTACCGTCAATTGCCATCAAAGAAGGTGTTTATAAGACACTCCAAATAACAGAAGAACACTTTAAGAATGAATACAAAAACGTTCAATATGATTATTTTGTTTATGATTCATCAAAACGGGAAGAAGTAAGAAATTTTGCAACCAATGATTATATTCAAATAATGGTCATAAATATTGATGCCTTTAGTAAATCATTTTCAGACCCAAAGAAAGAAAATAAAGCCAATCTAATCCATAGAAGTGATGACCGTCTAAATGGCATGAAGCCGATTGAATTTATTCAACAAACGAATCCAATTATACTTATTGATGAACCACAATCTGTATCCTCAACACAAAATCGCAGAAAAGCAATTGAAAGTCTTAATCCTTTATGCACTTTTAGCTATTCAGCAACCTTGCCTAAAAATCATAATTTACTATATAAACTTGATTCCATTGACGCCTATGAACAAAAACTTGTAAAACAAATTGAAGTAGCATCAATAAACGTTAAAGACAATTATAATCAAGCATATATAAAATTACTTAGTGTAAACAATAAAAAATCACCGATCACTGCAAGAATTGAAATTGACGCACAAACGAAAACAGGTAAATTACAACCAAATACAACACTTAACGTTAAAAGTGGTTCGGATTTGTTTGAACTATCTGGTGGTAGAAGTGTTTATGAAGGATACATAATAAATGAAATTTACTGTGAAGAAGATAATGAATATATTGATTTTACCAGTAGAGATGAAGAAATTGAGTTGGGCCAATCTATTGGGAAGGTTGATGATGATATTTATAAACGACTTCAAATATCTAAAACCATCGAAGAGCATTTTGAAAAGGAACTTAAGTTCTATAAATTAATTACTACCAATTTAAATAAAGTCGACCACCCTAAAGTTTTGAAGAAAAAAGGGATTAAGGTTCTGAGTCTTTTCTTTATAGATAAAGTCGCTAATTACAGATCATACTCAAAATGTGGAAAACCCGTAAAAGGAAAGTATGCTCTTTGGTTTGAAGAAGAATTCATTAAATTAGCCAGTAAAAGAAGATATCAAGATATTTTTCCTGATCTTTGGTATGAAAACAGAGAAGGTAAACTCATCATAGATAAACTTGCGATAGAAGAATTAGTAAGTAAAGTACACAATGGTTATTTTGCTCAAGATAAAAAAAAGGATACGTCTGGAAATCCTCAGTTTGTTGATTCTAAATTAACAAAAGGAGAAGGAGGTAAAACTTCTGCTGATGAATCTGCATATAATCTAATTATGAAAGACAAAGAAAAACTTTTGTCAATGGAAATAAATCTACGTTTTGTTTTTTCTCATTCTGCATTAAAAGAAGGGTGGGATAACCCTAATGTATTTCAAATATGTACGCTAAATGAAACCAGATCCATCATAAAAAAAAGACAGGAGATTGGACGCGGTTTAAGACTTGCAGTTGATCAATCTGGTAATAGAGCTCCATATGGTTTTGAAGTAAATACATTAACAGTTATGGTAAATGAGTCATATGAGGAATTTGTAAGCAAACTACAGGAAGAAATAGAGAATGAAGAGGGCATAAAATTTGGAAAAATAGAAAAACATCAATTCGCAAATATTATTATTAATGATGGTGAACCAAAACTATATTTAGGAGCAGAAAATTCAGAAGAAATATACAACCATTTAGTTAAAGTTGGTTACATTAATGAAAAAGGAAAAGCACAAGAATTACTAAAAAGTCATTTGTCTAAAAATATAGTCCTGCTTCCTAAAGACATGAAAAAATATTCAAAAAATATTTTGCCAATACTAGAAAGAGTTTCAAAGAAATTAAATATAAAAAACCATGAGGAAAGACAAACTGCAAAACTGCGACAAGTAAATGGGAAGCAAGTTTTATTAGGAGAAGATTTTAAATTACTCTGGAATAAAATAAAATATAAAACAACATACCGGGTAAATTTTGATGTCGATAAACTAGTAAAAGAATGTATAAAAAAAATTACTCATGAAGTTCATGTTTCTCGTGCAAAATTTGAATATAAAAAAGCAAAAGTTGCTATTACGGAAGCTGAACTTGCAATTTATGACGAAGAATCAAAAATTGAGTATCACAATCAATTTAATTTCAAATTACCTGACATAGTAACTTATTTAGTATCATATACAAACCTAACCAGAAAAACAATCGTAAATATTTTAATTGGTATAGGTGATAAAATAGAATCTTTTAAAAATAACCCACAAATATTTATTGAGTTAGCTAGTAAAGTTATAAAAAATCAAATGAAAATGTCAATTGTTGATGGAATTTCATACCATAAAGTTGGTAATAATAGCTTTTATGCACAAGAATTATTTGATGAAGTAGAAGTGACAGGGTATTTAAAAAATATGGTCAAAGCTAACAAATCAATTTATGACTATGTGTTATGTGATTCAATGACTGAAGAAAATTTTGCCAATGATCTAGAAAAATCACTGAATGTGAAACTGTATGCCAAATTACCATGCTGGTTTAAAATAAATACACCTTTAGGTAGTTATAATCCTGATTGGGCTATTATCATTGATAAAAATGATGGTTATGGGGAGCATCTTTACTTTGTTGTTGAAACTAAGTCAAGTATGTTTTCAGAAGATTTGCGCGCTACGGAACAAGCAAAAATTAACTGTGGTATCGAGCACTTCAAAGCTTTGTCAGAAAAAAATAAGTTTAAAAATGATAATGATAATAAAGATATAGAGCTCATTAAGGCTGATACATTCGAAACATTAACAAAACATTTTTAAGTCACTTCGAGCCATTAAATTAAATAGAGATAATTGCGATCAGGTTATTATTTTTAATGGCCCTAAATAATAGACTTTGCGATCAGGTTATTAAAAGTAAAAACCCAATAGAAACCGCCTTTTATCATTCAGCTTACGTTCAGCATCACAGTCATAACTTATTGAATTACATATGTTTATATTTTTTATTTATGAATTGATTTTACAAATAATCAATATTTACATATGTAATCTTTAGAAAAAATCAAAGTATTATAAGGAAATGACGATGAAATCTAACGTAGTAAAATTAGGCGCAGTAATAGCTTCGCTTTTATCAACCACTGCATTTGCAGTCCCTAAATCTTTTTGTTCTGATCATACTTGTAAAAACACAATGGATATTATTGATCAAAGCTACTGGAATAAAGTAACGAATGGAAATCCACCCAATAACGAACAGGAACAATATAAACCAGATGCACCCTATGTCAATTTTAATGACTCTGATCATATCATAACCTTAACAGCTAAAAGAGATGGCGTTGGTTCACATCCATATACATCTGGTCGAATTAATACATATGGTCATATTGGAACAAAACAATTTGGTGATCATGGTGTGGTTGAAGCTGAAATTGCATTACCTACAACGGAAGGTGCTTGGCCAGCTTTCTGGATGATGCCTGATAATACATGTGGTGCTTGGCCTACTTGTGGTGAAAATGACATTATGGAGTGGTCAGGGGTTAGAAATAATAATAGGGCTTATTTATCAACAGAGCACGGCTCATCAACTCCAGGGGCAGATGGAACAGGGAAAGGCTCTGGAAATCTAGTTCCAACCAATCTACCTCAAGGCGAAGATCTTTCAAGTCCGCACTATTATGCAATGGAGTGGGATTTAACAAATAATGATACAAAGGGAACTTTAAAATTTTATTTTGATGACGTATTATTTTATACCTATACCTTACAAGAAAATGGTCAAGCGACAGAAAGAGATCAAGCGATTACCAGAGGATTTACAACTGGTCAGGGTTTTCATCCAATTCTTAATTTAGCCATTGGTGGTAACTTAGGTGGTAGTACTGCAAATACACCCGATCAATTATCTATGAACATTACCAAAGTAAATATGTCATCATTAGCCGCAACTCCATCATCTTGCCCAAGACCAGATGTAACAGTTGATAGGGCATCTAATGGTGAAGTAACCCTTAACTGGAAGCCTGTAACGAAAGCAAATTCGTATAGTGTCGAAGATTTTAGTGGTGGTCCAATGGAGACAGACATACAATCAACGACATTTACAGATACAACTACAGCGGGCAATCATGGTGTTCTAAAATATTTTGTGGTTTCAAATTGTAATAATCAGGATACAGGAACAACTGAAGTAGATATTCCTGCACAAGAGACAAAATTAAAATTTTAATCATTAATAAAACTCCATTAATGAAAGAGCTTAATCGGATGGTTAAGCTTTTTTTATTTGGCAAAGCAGAATGACAGTAGATTTTGCAATTATAATTAGATTCATCATAAGTATACATATAATTAAAATTAATACTTTAACTTTAATTGCTATGAAAATTTTTAGCATCACGCTAAAACTTCAACAAGCTGAGACACAAAAAGAATTAAGTGATATCATTTCAAATAGAGTTAATTCTACAGAGAAAATTATGCAATCTAATATGTATTCAACCTTTGCGAATGATTATGATCAAGCTATACAAAATAATATCTATAATGCGCACTTTGAACGCCCATCTCTTCAAGCAATGCTTCCAGCTTTAGAAAAGCTTCAAATACTAGATCTTGGGTGTGGATCTGGAGTTTATGCTGAATACCTTCTTGCAAATGGCGCGAGTCAAGTAACTTGTATTGACTACTCTGAAGAAATGGTTCAAATTGTCAAAAAGAAAGCAGAATTAGCCGGTCTTACTAATAAAGTAATTACCTATTCACAAGACTTATTATTAGGTCTTCCAAACGAGAAAAATGAAAGTGCCGATTTAGTAATTTCACCACTAATGATTCATTATCTTGAAGATCTTAATCTTCTATTTCAAGATATATATCGTGTACTTAAGCACAAAGGTATGTTTTTATTTTCCACACACCACCCATTTGCCGATTTTAAATATACGAAAACAGGTAATTATTTCGAACGTGAACTAGTAGAGCAGGAGTGGAAGACTTTTGGTAAACCAATTCCAGTTAAGTTTTATCGCCGATCATTGACAGATATTACCGAAGTTTTAACAAAAAGTGGTTTTTCTATATTACGAATAACCGAAGGGAAAGTTAGTGAAAAAGCTAAAGAGATTGATGCTGATACGTATAAATATTTGTCTGAGAATCCCAACTTCATCTTTATCAAATGTCTTAAAGTTTGATTTAAATTAGCTCCCATTCATGGATACCCATAATTAAGAGCTTATTATAAGAAATCCTGTCACAGAATTAGAGAACACCCTGAAATCAAGGTGATTATTAAACATAAAAAAAGTATTTTTTTTATAAGCATAAAATTCCTTTAGTTTTTTAAAATGAATAATGTTGGGGATTAATTACTTTCAAATATCTGGACACTTTATCTGATTTAATTTAAAAATAATAATATTTTCGTTTATTAAAAATCGAAAATTAAGCGAATATTCAGAATGAATAAAATAATACGTAAAGACAAAGATTAGACGCATGCAATTTCAGTTATGAAACTTCGTAAGTGGAAATTGTTGGAAGGATTACCAATTTAAATTTCTACAGAAGATACAAAATGGCAGTAAATTATTCTATGTAAATCTAGCCAATAAAAGCGAGTTTTAATGTGATTATGGTGAATTACAGGCGGGTTCAAAAACAAGTCCAAATATTGGTGTACATTACCTATTTTATGTTAAATAGCGAATTATGTTAAAAACACAGGGAAGAGTAGCCATTACAATATATTATTTAACATAACATAGATTATGCGAACCTTTATTTGTTTTATCTTAAGACCAATCAATACTATAATCTTTTTAATCTTTTTAATCTTTTTAATCTTTTTAATCTTTTTAATCTTTTTAATCTTTTTAATCTTTTTAATCTTTTTAATCTTTTTAATCTTTTTAATCTTTTTAATCTTTTTAATCTTTTTAGATAAATACATTTAATAATTTATATGATTATTTTTTTATTTTAAAATCAATAATAATTTAAAAGTTTCTTTTAAATTTAATATGATTGATATTTATTGAGTTAAATACAACTTGTTTATTCCTTTTAAAAATTAACATTTTTAAATTAATTTAAATCTTAATTTATTGAATTAACTACCTTAAACATTTAACTTTATTTATATTCACCTTTGCGAGCACTCATTTAAACCACTAACGATTCAACAAAAATAAATCATTTAAAGGCTTAAATTTTAAGATTTATTTTTATCGATCTGGATCTTTATTTACACGCAAAAAAAAGATTTTTTGTGACTTGTATTTTAAAAAAATTCTTTATTAATTATCTTAGTTAATTTTATGTCGTTAACTAAAATTGCTTAATAAAATAACATAGGGATTTTGAAATGATATCGTTAACTAGTTTATTAAACCATTTAAAACGAATAGCTTTAGTGTGCTCTGTTTTATCATTAACAGGTTGTGCCGCTCTCACAACTGCAATTAAACATAGGAACTTGAATGTTGAATCTGAAATGAGCAGTACCATATGGCTTGATCCGGTTACAAGTCAACAAAAAACAGTATATATCCAGGCTAAAAACACCACAGGAAAAGACATAAATATTCAAAGCAAATTAACCAAAGCCTTACAACAAAAAGGATATCAAGTAATAACTAATAATCCAAGTTCAGCTCAATACTGGCTTCAAATTAATACTTTAAAATTTGATAAAATGGATCCTAATTCAGCCAAGGGGCTTTTATCCAAAGGTTATGGTGATGCTTTAGTTACAGGAGGAACAATTGCAGGTATTGCCGCAGTTTCAGGTTCTACTGGCAGAGGTATAGGTGCTGCTGCTTTAGCTGGTGGTTTGGCTTCAACTATTGCAAACTCATTAGTATCAAACGTGAACTATTCTTTAATTACAGATGTCAGGGTTGTTGAAAAAACAAAAAATAAAGTCAAAAATCGAGAAAAATCATCACTACAGAATGGTTCTGGTGATACCCTAACATCAATCTCAGAAACTGAATCTAATTTAAAGAGATATCAAACTAGAATATTGACCAATGCTAACAGAGTTAATCTAACTATTGAACGTGCTAAGGAGCCAATTGAGGACGATTTAGTAAAAACAGTTTCTGGAATTTTTTAACCCTTACCATCCTGAAAGCTAATAATCTGCTGATTATTAGCTTTTCTAATATGTATAATCTAGAAATATATTTACCGCCCTATTCATCATTGGATTTTAAAAAATAATCTAATTGAACGAGAGATACAAATCATCCAAAGTTCTATTAATGATTTCAGTTAATTCCTGCAAGTCAAAATCAGGACAATATCTAGGATACTCTCTGTCTAATCCATATGAATACTTATCAAGCAATTGATAATTATATTCGTCCATAACAACAATATCTAAATCTTTTTCCAGATATTTTTTTTCTAAATGTACTCCAACTCCACCATCATAGAAGGAATTATCAGGCAAAATAATTACAACATGATAACATTCTCTGGGTTAATTTTGCATGACAAACGCAATCTTAACTCTGTTTTTAAATCTTGCGTTCCATGCTTTATAAAATTCATTTACAAAAGGTCCGCAAGGGCCAGAATTAATTGCTGGCGCATCAGATTTTTCTTCGGCATGACTTACATATCCAAACCGCTCATTAATTTTGGCAGACAAAATCCCGAGATTTTCTAAGGTTTTCTCATTGACTTTAATTTGTTTTTTTCAAGTAAACACATTCAAATCGATCTCTGTTGAATTTGCTTTCAGTTTTAATACATTGAAAAAATAGTTTTTCATAAAAGTCTTTAGCCTCGATATCTGTAGAAGCTGATAGTTTGTGGCAACCTTGAAAAGCTAGGATATAATGCAAAAGATTTGATGAAATTTTTCTATTTTGAAAATCTTTCGCCACACTAAGATGTCGTATAACTAAATGACTAGCATTAACAGTATATCCCACGCAACCAACTAATTGAGTAGATATGAAAGCTCCTATTAGCTCACCATCTTTTTCATAAGATGCTAACACCGTGTTAATTTTATCTGCTGTTGGATTACCTATGCTAGTTGCAATTATTTCTTTAAGCTGAGGGTAATTTGGATCTATTTTCTTAAAAATAGTAGTGACATTCATAAACTTATATTCATTACTGTTACTAAATATCCTTTAAAATCATCTCCGCTAATTATATCACACCTCAATTTTTTAACATCTATCAATCAGATTTTAAAAAGTTCAATGCATCATATATCAGCAATTATAATAATTTTTTATAAAACAACGTAAGTTATAATGCATTATAGCTGTAAAATATTAGTTAAAAACTACTGTATCAACTAATATATCACTATTACTGATTAACAATCTTTGAATGATTAAATAGAGATAAATATCTAAAGGCATACCCTAATCTAAGTCCACAAAACAAACCAATTAATGGTAAACACAACCCTAACAATAAAATAGAACTGAATAAATATGGTAAATTATGTGCCAATATAAATACCATAAAATATAGTATTGTGGTTAAAATAAGGTAGATAAATAATATTTTGGATCCCGAAACATAAAATTTTGTATATGATTTAATACATATAAAATTTTCATACATATATCTTTTGCCAACTAAAAACCCTATACCAGCAAATAAAATTGTTGTTAGATCTACAATGAAATTATCTTTTAATGCAACAACCAAAAATATTATTTTAATAAATAAAAATAATATCATTATTGTAATAAATATAATTTTATACAAAGATATGACCTTATTATTTAAATAAGTTATTGAATCAATAATAACCCATAACCAAAATAAGATTGAAATTAAGAGTAATAAACTCATGTAAATGCCTCAAATACATTTTATCAATAAGAAAAACTTATTGTAATATATTAAATTTAAGTTCGTAAAATAAGGACTTTTATCCCATATTTTTACTCAAATTTAAATAAGGTAAAGTACTAGTTTTAATTTTGTATAATTGATCTCACCCAAGGAATAACAACTTGATCATTTTTCATATCTTCGTGGAGAATATAATCAAATTTTAAATCCTTATTTACTAGACTTTTCGGTGATGTGATTAGACTGCTCGCCAACCCTAATTTTGCATACTTGGATATTTTAAATACAACTGGATTTGTAATTAAACCCATATTAGATCTTGGTGGTTCTCCTAATAAATGAACATTAGGTAACGTTCCCCATACTCTAGCTAACAAATAACACATACTTGCGCATTCTTTATCTATAAGGATATAAATATTTCCTTTGACAGGATTATCTACCATATTAATTTGAGGTTTATATGGATAGTAAGGCCATACAGAGTATTTAAAAAATTTTTTATTATGAATAATTGCATTATTAGCTTTCCTACCAATATAAGAACTATCATCTAAATATTTTTCTATAACAGGAGGTGAAATCGTTGTTATATATGAACGTTTCTGATTCCAATAAAAACTTTTTCCACGTGATAATAAATATTCTCTGCCGTATAAGCTAACGACCAATCCTCTCGCATCATGTCCTGATCCTCCTCTATTACCTCGTAAATCAATAACGATATTTTTATTGTTACGCAACTTGGGCATAATCAAATCTAACTCTTTAAATTTTTTTTTCAATTTTTTTTCTTTTGATTTCGAGCTTCTTTGAAAGGTAGGGATCTTTATCCAAGTGATATTATCGCTTAATTCTCTAATAGTAGGATCATAGTTTTTCTTATGATGAGAACGATAAGGTTTTCTATATATTAAGAAGATATGCTGAATATCATAACGTTTCACATATTTTTCAAGAAATTCAAAATAGCTGACTTTATCCACCACCATATTAATATCATTTTTACTGATACTAATTCCATTTTTAAGCCAACTTTGATATGGAGCTTGTAATTTCGAATATTTGTAGGGATCGTATTTTTTTATAGTAGAGTGTATTCGCTCCATATCCGTTAAGGCTTGCTGTTTCCAGTAGCCCGGAAAAGCAAATAAATTAACAGAAAAAAATAAAATAAAAACCAAAATAAAATTTCTAATATGAGATACAGGAGTGTCAAAGTATGAGGACATAATTTAATTTTTAAAATTTGTACATAATTTTGATTATAGTCCAATTTTCTCTATCAAAATTACCAATTTTTAAAGAAACATCATCGCCCTCTTCTTTACCTAATAAAGCTCTTGCCATTGGTGCATCTATGGATACTTTTAGTTCATCTCTATCAAAAATTTCATCATAACCCACAATTTGAAAGCTTTTTAGTAATCCTGATGAGTTTTCAACATCAACAAATGCACCAAAAAATACTTTCCCATCTTGTTGTTTAGATGGTTTAATTATTTTCAATTGTGGAATCCTTTTTGATAAATAACGAATTCTTCTATCCAAAAATCTTAATTTTCTTTTATTTTCAATATAATCTGAATTTTCAGAACGATCACCTAAACTAGCCGCCCAACTAACTTTTTCAACGGTTTTAGGGCGCTCTTTATTAAGTAAATTTGATAGTTCATCTTGTAATTGTTTATAACCTTCTGGAGTAATTAAAGGAGTTCTCATTTATTTTCTCATTAACTTGTAAATATTTAAATCAATAAATTTATCTTGATGAATTTCCGCATTCTTTTGCATATGCTCAAAGTGGAAGCCACAATTTTTTGCTATTTTATTACTTGCAATATTCAATGGCTGTGCCCTGATTATTAAACTTTTCGAAAATTTTAGATTTGAAGTTGAAATAAAATTTTTAACAATAAGAGTCATTAAACCTTTATTACAATAATCATGGCTTAACCAATAACCAAGATTAAATACTTCTTCACCTTCATCATTTAAAGATATAAGTCCAATAATTTTATCTTTAACAACAATCTTTCTTACTATCGATAATGTAGTCTTTTCTTTATTAAGTGTCATTTCAATAAAGTTGAGGGTATCTGAAACATGTTTTGTATTATCGACCCAATTTAACCACTTTCTTAGGTGATTTTTATTTTGAAAGATTAAGTTAAACAATTCAGTAGCATCATCAATATGTAATTTTTCTAATTTATAAAAATTTTCTTTTTCTATTACCATAAAAAATTAACCCTTACACAATTTAGAAGTTATACCTCATCTTTATATAGAATTTATTAGACTTCACAAAAACTTTACTTTCTGATAAGAAAGTGATTTTTTTATAAAAATCAGATTCTTCAGTCCTTTCATCACAACATATATATTGAAGGTGTTTTTTCATACCATATTGATTTAATATCCAAAGAATCATTTTTGTACCATAACCACTTCCTTGATGCTCCTTTTTAGTAACGAACTTTCTGGGCCTAATACAATTTTTTTGGTCATAAGCAGGTATTACATTAACGCGCTTCTCATCAACAAAAACATCAAAATGTTTTGCGTTGTCATCACATTGAAGGTGACAAAATTCAAGCGTTTAACTGGCCATAAAACTTCTTGTCTTAATGTTAATGCAAGTTTAATATCAATTTCTCTTATATCAATCAAATAAACTTTCCCATGCTTGAATGTAAAATAAAGTAAATATGCTTGTTCAAAGCATATTATTTTTATAGATTATCAATAATTAAGATAAAAGAGGAGAAAAATGTGAAAATATTTAAAGTTATTCTAATTGTTTTTATATTTACTCTTTCAACATTTTCTATGGCTCAACATCAACATCACAAAAATAGAAATCATGGTCACTATAGTTGGAGTCAAGGAAAAGGATCTTATTCATGGTCAGGAAAAAAAGTTGGGCACAAAAAGTGGAATTATAAAAGCCGTTCTTGTTGGAAGGGAAAGTGCTCGAATAATGAATTCATAACAAATGAACGGCCTTGGTAAAATTATAACCAAAAACAAAAAAAATAATTGAAGTTCTTTCCTTGTTTCTTTAAAGTAATAGATATAAATTATTTACTCAACTAAATTTATATGAAACAATCTCAAAAAATACTTATTCTTGTTATATGGGCCATCATTTCTGTCTCAGTAATATTATATTTCGGGTAAGTATATAAACATACTTACCACTTTAAATGCTGAACTTTTAACGAAATTGCAGCATTTTTTTCGAAGTCTTGAATAAAACAATCCCATTCTTGTGACGAACATTTATGAGAAATATACCGACCAGATATTATTTGAAATGTTCTGGCTATTTTCTTCAAATCTAAAATAAACTGCTTCAACTTTTCTGGATTAATGCCACCATAGGCAATATAAACAATTTCATCTGAATTAACTTTAGAATATACCCTATGTATTTGCGCTAAAAAATTGACAGATTTTAATGCTAACTCTTTATCACGGATCGATTGAGCATCTTTTGTTCTAAAGTTTAAAATGTTTTTTTCATAAAATTGACTTGAGTTTAATAACCGCTCTTCTGTTCTTTCTGCAATATAGTCTCTTGTACCATTTAAAAATGTAATGGAAGCTCCCCAGGACATTTCTTTTGTTTTAGGATAATCATTATTATTATAAGAATTATTGTTTTTGAGGGATTTGATTTTATCTTTTGTATTTTTCTTAGTCAGATCTTTAAACCCAATAGAAAAAGGAATGGGTAGGATATCTTTATTAATTAACTCTGTTTGATAAAAATTGATTAATTGCTCAATTGAAACATATCGACATTCTGTATTTGAAAGTTTCATAGATTTTATGGCAAAAATTATTGATTTATAACAACTAGTTAGCGCTGCTGTTAGTATATCGTAAGGATGTATGTTTTCATGAACAAGTCTTGCTAAATGTGTGTATTCATACATTGAGAAAAAAAAATTTTTAAAAATAAGTTTTTTCTGTTCATCATTAAAATCACAAGATAGGACACAATTAGAATTATTTTTTAAGTCTGTTGTAAATAGCTTCTGATCGTTACAAAGAATAGAAGTTGCCCTCACCCAATTGATCATACCATTAGCACTAAAATTTATTTTGTTTTGACCTTTAATTAAATTCTCTAGCATCCATTTTTCAGACATAATTCATTAATTTACAAAATAAAAAAACAGTAACAATTTTCAGAAAAAAAATCAACGAATAAGTTTACATTGTAAATTAATAACAAGTTTAAACAACAATTCATATAAAATTCACGAATGTTTAAAAATTAGACAGAAATCCTTGTTTTAAATTTGCTTATCATAACTTATTGAAAATAATGATTTTTTTAATAGTATTCACAAAATTTGTTAATAAAATTTTAAAAAAAATATTTAATCAACATTAACTAATTGTTAAGAAAAACTTGTTATTAAAATGAAATATGTGAATAAAGCTGTGGAAAACATTTGTTCTCCGCAAAGCTTTTAACCTTTAAAAACCACTTTATCAGGCCAATTTCTGTTTAAATATACGGTTCTTTTTTTCACTCGACAATATCCATCCGGACTACATTTTTTTGTACGTATAATTTTCATATGAACGCCATTTTTCCATTTATCATGTACAACTCGTTTCTTATAATCTGGACCTTGTGCAGCATAGCTATCTGGATAATTGTAAGTACAACCAGTAATACCACCTAACATTACTACTGATGCAATTAAAAACTTTATTTTTTGTCTCATTACCACTCCTTTTCTCTTATTACAACTCTATCTGGCCAATCTCGATTCAAGTAAATTGTTCTTTTTTTGATTCTGCAATACCCTCTATGAGGCCAGCACTTCTTAACTTTTATTATTTTTTCATGTACATTTCCATCCCATCTTTTTTTTATGATTCTTTCTTTTGTCATTCCGAAAGTAGCGGTCGTAAAAATTGATAATCCTATCAATGAACCAATAATAAATATTTTTTTCATTTTTGTTCCCTACTCTAATAAGAAAGTTAATTATAAATATAAGACCATATTTATAATCAATTCTGTGTCAGAATATTACATCCTAATGTCAAAAAAAATAAAAAAGGGATAAATGGATAAAAATTGTTATGAAGTGTCATTTTATATAATAAAAAAAAACATTCAATGAATGTTTTTTTTTATTAAAGTTAGTTAAGAGATTATTAAGGCAATCAATTAAATTAATGTTCAACTATATACATATTTCTGACATATTGAATATCTTGATTGTTTTTAGAATCAACACCCTTTAGATATGGTTTTACTAGTCTTGAGGATGCATATTGATAAATTGGAGCAACAGGTGCCTCTTCAATAATAATTTCCTCTAACTGAGTGTACAATTTAGCTCTTTTAGCAGGATCCTTTTCCAAACTTGCTTGAGCAAAGAGATCATCATACTTTTTATCTGAAAAATGAGACCTATTTTGTCCATTATGGGTGGTTAGTAAGGATAAAAATGTTGACGGCTCATTATAATCTCCTATCCAACCGGATCTAGCAACATCATAATCAGTACCCAAAGTTGTTTGAAGATACTGCTTCCATTCTTGGGCCTCTAGCTTAACTTTTACACCAAGTGTCTGTTGCCACATTGAAGCTATAGCCTGTGCAATCTTTTTATGATCAGGGTCTTTGGTATCATAGAGTAGCGTAAACTGAAGCTCTTTGTCAGGTCCATAACCTGCTTTTTTATAAAACTCTTTTGCCATTTTATCTCTTTCAGCTTGACTCATTGTCGCAAATTTAGAATTTGGCGCTTTGAAACCTGCAGTCGAAACTGGTGTAAAAGTATATGCGGCTTTTTCTCCCCTACCTGTTATAAATTTAACAATCGCATCTCTATTAATTGAATAAGACAGTGCTTTTCGTAAATCCTTATTATCAAATGGAGGTTTTTTCGTATCGAAATTATAATAGTAAGTACCTAACCAAGGAGCAATAGTCACTTCAGATGGATAATCCTGCTGCAATTTTTTAAATTGATCGACTGGCAATGGATTATAAGTCATATCCTCTTCACCGGAACGGTATCTATTAATTTCATTGGTACCACTTATTGGATAAAAGATAGCTTTATTAATGACAGTTTTACCATTGTTCCAGTACTGATCATTTCGTTCAAGAACAATTTCAGAATTTACCACCCATTTGGAAAGCTTATATGCACCATTACTAACCATATTTCCTGGCTTAGTCCATTTCACACCATATTTTTCAATGGTTTCCTTTGGAACTGGAAAAACTGCTGGGAATGAAATCATATTCAGCATATATGGTGTAGGTTTCGTTAATGTAACTTCAAATGTATGAGGATCTAAAGCACGAACACCTAGTTCACTTGGCTTTTTATTACCTTTGACAATATCACTTGCGTTTTTTACATTCATAATATCCAAGTAGGTTGCATAAGGTGAGCCAGTTTCTGGATTCACTAGTCTTTGCCAGGAATATACAAAATCTTCTGCAGTAACAGGTTTTCCATCAGACCATTTAGCATCTTTTCTCAATTTAAAAGTATAAACTGTTCCACTTTCATTAACTTTCCATGATTCAGCTACACCGGGCTCAGGTTCTCCATCTAAACCTTGGTTTGTCAAACCTTCAAATAGGTTATAGTTAATGGCACTTGAGTTTGTTCCTGATTGAATGTTTGGATCTAATGTATCTGGCTCCGCACCATTACCAATTCTAACCACTTGTTTTTTTGCTAACTTTACATCCGAAGGAACATCTGCCGCAGATGCATTAAAAGATATTAAACCAATAGAAAGGAGTGTAGTTAAAAAATATTTATTTAAAAACCTAATTCTACCCATACTTCAGTCACCTTATGTTATGCGTGTGAAAATAATATTTTTGTTATTTTTATATTATAATATGTTTCTCATATTCATCTTTATATTGAATATGAATCAAAGTCAATACTCTTTTTTTCAACAAAATTGATGCAATGTCTTATTTTATATGCAACTTTTTTTATACTTAAAAATCCGCAATTACCTAATAAACCTAGAACTTTACTAACCCAAGATTTATTTTTTAAATAGTAAAAAGTCACTCTATATATCTTCAATAATTTATTGTAAATGTTACATTGATCATAGGATCTAATAAACCTTAATTAAGAGTTATAAAAATTATGTAGTTATTATAGCTCTAATTTTATTAGTTAATAGCTTGTTAGAAAGTTAGTTAATGATTTATTTGATTTTCTTGAGAAGATTATTGTTCATTATTCAGGATTTTATGATCTATCTCTTTTTTTAAATTGAACCTGATACATATATATTTTCCGCTTCTTTTAAAATGAATCTTAAAGCATTATAAAATATAAAAATATTTACTTATTTTTAAGATTTATAACTAGCTATCGTTGATAATTTATAATGTTCATTTCTTCAAAATTTTCCATATATGTTTATTTTCTCGACTATAATGTAAAGATTATTATTCTAATCAATTTAAAAGCCATGTCTTTCAAATCAAAAATACTAATTATTTATTCGCATACAGGATATTCAGGTGAGTTCACAAATAAAACTATTATTAATGCACTAAAAAGTCTCGATAATGTTACCATTAATGAATTGGATTCTAATCCAGAAGGTTTAAAATTTGATATAATAAAAGAGCAGGAATTTCTAATTGCTGCCGATGTTCTTATGTTTCAATTTCCACTCTATTGGTATAGTACTCCCCACTCTCTTAAAAAATGGATGGATGAAGTACTTCAATATGGATTTGCATATGGCAGTGAAGGAAACAAACTATTAAATAAACATTTTTTTTGTTCATTTACTACTGGTGGTCCGGAAAAATCATACAGAGCAGGTAGTTTTAATAATTATTCGATGAGTGAGCTTTTAAAACCACTTCAACAGACAGCCAATTTATGCAAAATGCTTTATCAACCCTACCAAGCTTTTTATGATGCACCAAATTTGCAGGTAGGTTTAGACAAAGACGTCAAAAAAAGATTGAAATTACATATTGAACACTTACATGAACTTCTAGCAAATTACAACTGGTCATATTCTGACGCAGCGTTCATTACTAGTTAAATTTTTTCAACTTTTCATCAATGGCCGCATTAATGGTGTCTACCATGATTTGAGTATTTCTATCGATTTCAATATT
Organism: Paraphotobacterium marinum; assembly: GCF_002216855.1. NCBI lineage: Bacteria > Pseudomonadati > Pseudomonadota > Gammaproteobacteria > Vibrionales > Vibrionaceae > Paraphotobacterium > Paraphotobacterium marinum. Next base: position 289,320 of record NZ_CP022356.1, on the reverse strand, counting down.
CAAATCTTGACCAATTTTCTTATCACTGAAAGTAGTTTCTGAGAGCGTTTCTGGAATTAACCATACTTCAAAGACATTCGTATTTTTATCTATTTCAGAAACTGTTAAACTAGTTCCATTGATTGCGATGAAACCTTTGGAAAAGATATATTTACTCCAATTGTGCGCTATTTTAAATGAAAATTTTTGGTTGTTCCCAATCTTTTCAATATTTTGCAATTTACACTTGAAATCTATGTGACCTGAAAGTGGATGACCACCAATTTCATCACCTTGTTTACTGGCGCGTTCTGCATTCACTTTCTGATTCGCTTTAAAAGAACCTAAGGTTGTAATATTTAACGTCTGAAGCACAACGTCAAAATGAACTGTAATGTCATCGATAATATTTGTAACTGTAAGGCAAACGCCATCAATTGAAATACTCGCTCCCTGTTGAAGATCTTTACAAAACCCTTTTGGAAAAATAATTTCAAAGGTTTTAACTTGATCTTTTTCAATTACTTTGTTTATTGAAGCAATACCTTGAATAATACCTGTAAACATAACTACCTCCATAATTAATATGTAGGAAATCTTATAGAATTAAGGAATATTTGTAAAATAATACGTGTTTAAAAAGAGATTTATTTTTTCAAAAAGTGTAAAGCTTGCTTCTTTTCATCAAATGAATAAAATTTTATATTTATTCTAGAGAAGAAATTATTATGGCTACTTTTAATTTTAGAAAGTGACTTCTCATCAGCAATTATAACCACTTTTTCTATATTAGATAAACCCACTTGCCATAAATAATTAAAATGCTCAAACCAAGGAAAAGAATCTGATTCGTCTTTAGCATTTAACTCTTCATAAATATCAATTGTTCCAAAGTGACGGACTTTATTGTGAGCTTCTTTTAAAAGGATCTCAAGTTCATTTATTTTAAACTGTTTAGATTTTTTAAAAGCTAATACATTAGGAAAATCAAGTTCAATAAATTCCATAATTTATAAAAAAAATTAAAATATTAATTATTATTTTAGTAAATATTTCGCAATCTATCTAAGTAAATAAGCTCCCCCATCAATATTAGGAAGTTTTTTAGGGCAATAAATAAATTTTCTTGATATAAAATTACTATCAATTAAAATATACATGGTAAAAAAGCAAAATGGAAATTGGAGCAACACCTTGTTAATCATCAAAATTTTAATAATCGTTTATATTTTAATTAGTATTATTTATACATGTCGAAGAGGTAAAGTAAGATATAAGATCACTCGTCAACTGACAGATCACTCAACTTTTATGTCACCCATAAATTTTCCGATGTATATTTTTTCAAAAGTTGATACTAAACCATATATACCGACTAATGAAGTTGAGAATCTCGATATCCTTCAAAAAAATTGGAAGATGATTAGAGATGAAGCTCTTACCCTAGATGAACTTGGTTTAATTAAAACCTCTGATAAACTAGATGACGCTGGCTTTAATTCTTTCTTTAAAAAAGGATGGAGTCGTTTTTATCTCAAATGGTATGGAGCATCTATACCCTCTGCTGCTAAGAGATGCCCTAAAACTACCGAATTGATTGAATCTTTACCAAACGTTAAAGCAGCTATGTTTGCTCGTTTAAAACCAGGTAGTCGTTTAGGACTACATAGAGATCCCTTTGCTGGTTCATTAAGGTATCACCTTGGACTTATTACACCTAATAACGATAAAGCTTACATAAGAGTTGATGGCGAAGATTATGTCTGGACTGATGGTGGTGATGTTTTGTTTGATGAAACTTATTTACATGAAGCATTAAACCATACAGACCAAGAACGCATTATTTTACTATGTGACATTGAAAGACCTACAACAAATATAATTGCAACTTATTATAATAAATTGGTTAGTAATATTTTACTACGTTCATCAGCTGCTCCTAATGAAATGGGAGATAAAACTGGTGGGATCAATAAAGCATTTAAGTATTTATATCAAATTAGAATCTTAGGCAAAAAATTAAAAAGTTCTAATAAAACTCTTTATTACATTGTGAAATATTGTTTATTTATATTTTTATTGTGGTTGATTTTTTGGTAATTTTTCATAATATTCGGGTGCTTAAAACATATTCTTACGCACCCTATCATAGGACTCATTAATGGAATTTTTTCTAATTATTCTTTCTATAACCTTTTTAAGTGGTGTTATCTCCGGTGTCTTTGGAGGTGGATCAGGCATCGTGCTTGTTCCCGGTTATTTTTTTGTTCTCAGTCACTTTTATCCTAATAGTGAACATCACATGCAAGTAGCTATAGCAACAACCTTTGCAACAAGCATCTTTATAGGTATCTTTGCAACAATAAAACAGTATAAATACAAGCATGTTTCAACAGAGCTTTTAAAACAGCATATCCTCCCAATTTTAATTGGTGGAATTTTAGGTGTTTTATTAATGAGTGTTATTCCGAGTGATAGCCTAAAAATATTTTTTGCAATTATTTTACTTGGGATTGCTATCTGGATGATTAATAGAGTTATAAGACCTAATGTGAAAGTAATACATGCTCCAAAATATTTGAGAAATTTATTAGCACTTTTGGCTGGGTTGTTTTCAATGTCAGCAGGCGTGTCATCTTTTTATGTCCCTTTTTTTATTAAGTTTGGTACGCCAATAAAAAATGCGATCGGCTCCTCTACTGTAATTACACTAATAATGTCAATATGCTTGACGCCAGAAGGTATCTTAGCGGGTTTAACAGCCAAAAATTTACCAGTTAATACTATAGGATATCTGCATTATCATATCTTTTTAATTGGTATCATACCCAGTATATTAGGCGCAGTAGGCGGATCAAAACTTACTCACTTACTATCACCTAAAATTTTACAAATTATATATATTTGTATGATATTTTTTGTATCTGGGTTAATGATTTTTTAAAGTATAACTGAAATCAATATAGCTTTTCATTAATCCTGAAAAGCTTTAGCTTCTTCCATTTTTCTTGAAATTAAACTCTCAGATTTATCCATACCATTATTCAGTTCATTTAAACGTTGGATAGCCTGTTGGTCTTTTTTCTTAGATGCCTTAGAATACCAAAATTTTGCATTTTCTAAGTTTTTTGAAGTACCTAAGCCTTTCTGAAACATGAACCCTAGTTGATATTGAGCAACTGGATTACCTTGAAATGCTGACTTTTTATAAAGAGAAAAAGCCTTATCATAATCTTTATAACCCCCTTTTCCCAAAAGGTACATATTTGCTAAATTAGATTCGGCTGGTGCATAACCAGAAGATGCTGCCTTTTTAAACCATATTAAAGCTTTTTTATAGTTAACATTGGTACCAAAGCCATTGAAATACATTATTGCGAGATTATTTTGAGCGACAGACAAACCCTTCGTTGCAGCTTTTAAATACCATTGATATGATTTAAAATTATTTTGTTTAACACCTTGACCTTTTTGGTACATCCAGCCTAGATTAAATTGAGCCAATTCGTCACCTTGTTGAGCCGCCTTTTCAAACCAAAACGCAGCTTTGGAATAATTTTTTGGATATTCACTACTTCCAAATAAATACTTTTCACCCAATTCATATTGTGCATCGATTTGTCCTTCATAGGCATTACTATTTAAGTTTCGATTAGCACTATCATAAAATCTTTCAGATGCAAGCACGTTAGAAGCTATAGAAAAAAATATAAATAAAAAGAACAATATTTTCATAATTAGAATTAAAATTCCATTTGTTGTTATTATTTGAAAAATTTTATCATAATTCTGAATTATAAATTAATAAATTTATGCAATATTTATAATTATCAATTGCGCCTAAAATTATAATTAAACTTTATAGACTTATATAAATTTCCATTCATTATAAATTGAAAAATAGACATATAAGCTTAATAAATGATTAAAAGAACATAATTTTTACTTTTAAATAATATAACGAACTTACTTTTTAGACCTTACTTAAAAGGCATCATCCAAATTTCCTCTTTAAAATAAACTTCAATAACTTTGTGTATAGCAAGTTTCCTTGATCTTGTTGTACTAGTCTGTTAGCGTATGTGCATTCATTATAATGAGAAATAAAAATGTTCAATAATTCTAACAAAACACTTGGTTCAATTTTACTATACACTGGGACTGCCATTGGTGGAGGTATGTTAGCATTGCCTATAGCCACAGCTTCTGTGGGTTACGGCGTCACTACATTAATTTTGTTTTTGTCATGGTTCATATCTACATACTCAGCTCTTATATTGTTAGAGGTTAATATGGCTTGTAAGGTTGGATCAAACTATATCACCATGGCAAAAGAAACATTAGGAACTTTAGGTAAAGTTATAACATGGTTTGCCTATTTATTTTTACTTTATGCGTTAACAGCTGCTTATATGACTGGCGGCAATTCTCTCTTGCGAACTGGTTTGCAATTATTGCACCTCCCTACGTTGGATAATCTTACGCGAACACTTCTGTTTACTCTAGTACTTGGAGGAATAATCTTTATAGGAACAAAGTTAGTGGATTATTGTAACCGTAGTTTAATGTTTCTCAAATTTATTGCTTTTATTTTTATATTGTTTTTTTCACACCATACATTAAATCCTCTTTATTATTATTAAAACCTGAAAGTGTTAAAACTCTATTATTTTCAATTCCTATTATCGTTGTATCTTTTGGATCGCAAATTATTGTTCCCAGTTTAAGAAGTTATGTTGGCGATAACCCCAAAAAATTAAAAAATATTGTAATCATCGGCTCAACAATTCCACTCCTAATCTATTTAATTTGGGAGATTGCGACCATTGGTGTTTTACCTCTTACTGGCCCCAATAGTTTTTCTCAAGTTATAAGTAATGGTGGAACTGTAGGAGATATGGTGCAAGCATTTCAACAATACACTAATAGTAAAATTATTAGTTTAGGTTTTAATATATTTACGAATATTGCAATTACAACTTCTTTTTTTGGAGTTACCTTAAGTCTTTTTGATTTCTTAAAAGATGCTTTTAAATTTAATAATAAACATTCATCTGGTCGAATATTTACCTTTATTTTAACTTATGGACCTCCATTTATTTTTGCAATTTTTTATCCGAAGGGCTTTATAAATGCACTAGGTTATGCAGGGATAGCTCAGTCAATTCTGATTATTCTTCCCTCCATTATGATATATAAATTAAGAAATTCTGCACAGCTAAAGTCGCCTATTCGGATTCCTGGAGGCGTATTTTGTTATTTTGCGCCAATAATTTTTGGACTTATAGTCATTACCATAGAAATTCTTCATAAATACAGTCTTTAATACAATTAAACGATATTTTAAAATTGTTTATTCAATACAGTAAATGTTTAAACCCTCTCAATGAGGGTTTAAATAATGCATCTTGATTGAATCTTTATAAGATAAATTATCCTCTAACAAGCATCTCAAAAAATTAAGTGCTTATAGACCCTCAAGCTATATAACGAGCTAGCGAATATAATACAACTGAGTAGAATTGTCATAACATTAAGTCTTTATTTCAATTAATGATATTGATTCTTTTTATTTTTTATTTATGAAGCATAAAAAATCAATTTGTTTCAAATTAAATATTCATATCACCTTGATACCGCTGTACTAGTTTGTTAGTATAACCCTAATAATAATTAAGAGAAATGAAAATGTTTAATAATTCAAACAAAACAATTGGTTCCATCTTGCTCTATACAGGTACAGCCATTGGGGGAGGAATGTTGGCTTTACCTATTGCGACTTACTCTGTTGGTTACGGTGTCACAGCTATGATTTTTCTTTTGTGTTGGTTCATCCTAACCTATACAGCTTTATTACTATTAGAAGTCAATTTAGCTTGCAAATTAGATTCAAATTTTAGTTCAATGGCTCAACAAACTTTAGGATCTGTAGGAAAAGTCATCACATGGTTATCTTATCTTTTTTTACTGTATGCCTTAACTGCCGCTTACATGACAGGTGGTAATTCACTGATTGAAGCTGGATTAAAATCTCTGAACCTACCTACGTTTGATAACTTTTCACGAACTTTATTTTTTACGTTACTACTAGGTGGTTTTGTTTTTATAGGTGCTAAATTAGTCGATTATTTCAATCGTGGTTTGATGTTTTTAAAGCTTATTGCATTTTTGTTTATTTTATTTTTCTTCACACCTTATATTAAAACTTCATTATTAGAAACTCATCCAGAATCATTTAAATCATTCTTATTCGCAATTCCAATAATTGTTGTTTCGTTTGGTTCACATGTTATCGTTCCAAGTCTACGAAGTTATGTTGGAGATAATGTAAAACAATTAAGAAATATTGTTATCATTGGAGGAACAATTCCACTAATTATCTATTTAATTTGGGAAGTTGGAACGCTAGGTGTTTTACCGGTAACTGGAATTGATAGTTTTTCAAATATAATTGCTAGCGGAGGAAGCGTTGGTGACATGGTTATCGCTTTCCAAAATCACACGCAAAGTAAAATAATTAGTGCAGGCTTTAACCTCTTTACCAATATTGCTATAACAACATCATTTTTTGGTGTGACATTAAGTCTTTTTGATTTTATTAGAGATGGCTTTAAACTTAATAATAATTATTCCTCCGGACGCTTGGTTGCTTATGTATTATCTTATGGTCCTCCATTTTTCTTCGCTGTTTGCTATCCCAAAGGCTTCATTACTGCACTAGGATATGCTGGTATTGCAGCATCATTATTAATCATGATACTACCGGCACTAATGGCTTATAAATTAAGAAAATCTAAAGAATTAAAATCTCCTTATCAAGTTATGTTTGGTAATTTTGGACTTTTCATCGCTGCATTATTTGGAATATTTGTAATTTGTGTTGAAGTATTTCATAAACTAAGCTAAATCTTTGGTAATCATGGGCTCATACAACAGAATGATATGGTCTTATCTCGATTAAAAAGGAAGGTAAGACTATAAATTCTATTAAATCGTTAGCAAAGTTAATGAAGTATTAGAAAAATTTATTTAACTAATATATATTTTATAGTTAATATTTTTCTTACTTTTATTTAAATGGGTAAAATTAATTATGGATATTTTCTCTAAAAAAATTTGTTTTATCGGTTCTGGTAACATGACACGTTCAATTTTAGCTGGTTTGATTAAAGAGGGAATGCCTGCTCAAAATATAACAGTCACGGCACCAAGCGATCATAAAAGAAAAAAATTAAAAGAAGAGTTTAATGTTATTGAAACAAACTCTAATCGTGATGCCATATTAAATTCTGAAATTATCATCTTGTCTGTAAAGCCTCAAATGATGCAGCTAGTTTGTGAAGAACTTAATGACATGGACTTATCCTCAAAAAAAGTTATTTCACTAGCAGCGGGTATAAAAATTCAAAAATACGAATTATGGTTTAATCAAAAGTTACAGCTCATAAGAGTGATGCCAAATACACCTTCCTTAATTGGTCAAGGGGTCTCTGGAATGTTTGCTCCACATTTCATTGATCAAAGTTTTAAGAAAATGACTGAAAGCTTAATGTCCTCTATTGGTAAAACAATTTGGTTGAAAAATGAAGAACAAATTAATGATATTATTGCTTTGTCTGGAAGCTCTCCTGCTTATTTTTTCCTTTTTTTACAAGCCATGCAAGAATTTGCATCTACCCTTGGGTTTGAAGAAAAAGAAGCAAAAGAAATAGTCTTACAAGCAGCCCAGGGAAGTATAGCTTTAGCAAATTTTGAAACTAATAAATCTTTTAAAACCCTAAGAGAAAATGTTACTTCAAAAGGTGGCACAACCGCTGCAGCCATAGAAAATTTTCAACAGAATAATTTTGAAAACATTATTAAAGAATCAATGAATGCCGCAATCAAAAGAGCTATACAAATGGAAAATGAGTTTTAAGTAATATACTTTTCTTTTTGACTAAAAATGTCTAAATTTTAGATATGATTAAGAAAAACACAAATTTAACCAATATCTCTATTGTATGGTTGAAAAAAGATCTCAGAATTCATGATCATGAGCCTTTTTTTGAGGCTCAAAAGTTAGATATCCCTATTTTACCTCTGTATGTATTTGAACCCGAATATTGGAAGCAGCCCTATAGCTCAATAAGACAGTGGAAATTTATTGAGCAAACTCTTGTAGAGCTAAATCAAAAACTTACAAACAAAGACCAACCTCTTGTTTTTAAATGTGGAAATATTTTAAAAGTGTTAACTGATTTCAGTAATCACTTTAATATCATTCATATCTTTGCGCATGAAGAAACTGGAACGATGTGGACCTATAAGCGTGATCAACAAGTCATCGATTGGTGTAAAAAAAATAATATTCAGTATCATGCTTATCCATATAATGGTGTTATTCGTTACCTTAAAACAAGAGATCATTGGCAAAAAATCAGGACAAAAAGATTACATTCATCAACAATACCTGAGATTGTTAATTTCAAAATTCCTCTTAAAATGAAGTCTGATTCATTTCCAACACATGAATATTTCAACCATAATATTACAGATGCTGAACAAACCTATTTGAAGGGTGGACATACTTACGCACAAAAAATACTTTTAAACTTTTTATCTCAAGATTATAGATATTACTTAAAATATAGATCAAAACCCCCTTCAAATCATCAATCAACATCGCGAATGTCACCCTATTTAACTTACGGCTTATTATCGGTTAAAGAGATTTATCGTTTAATCCAAGAAAAATTAAACGAATCTTATAGTAATAAATTTGTTGAACACTCACTGTCAGCATTCGAATCCAGACTAATGTGGCGTTGTCACTTTATTCAAAAACTGGAAGATCAGCCCAATATTGAAATTGAATCGATGCACCCTTCTTTTAATGGCTTCAATCAAACATTTAATAAAGATTATTTTGATGCTTGGAAAGTTGGGCTTACAGGATTTCCTTTAATTGATGCTTCCATGCGCTACCTTCTCAAATTTGGCTGGATTAATTTTAGAATGCGAGCCATGCTATCCAGTTTTGCGGCCTACAATTTACAAATTAATTGGCAAGTTTTTGGAAACTATCTCGCACAATTATTTATTGATTTCGAGCCCGGAATACATTTCAGTCAAATTCAGATGCAGTCAGGCGTAACAGGCATAAATGCAATACGTATATACAATCCAATTAAACAAGCTTCAGAGCATGATCCTGATGGTGTTTTTGTTAAAAAACATGTTCCGGAACTATCTAATATTCCAAAAGAATGGATTCTTGAACCGTGGAAAATGCCTAAAGAAATTCAAAAGAAATGTAACTTCGTTCCTGGTATCGACTACCCCTACCCAATCGTTGATTTTCAAACTAGTAGTAAACAAGCCAAAGAAATAATTAGTCATTTTCGTAAAAAAGCTGGCTTCAAAGAAACTTCAAAAAAAGTTTATAAAAAATTGGGTAGTCGAAAAAAAAATAATAAAACAAAAACCGTTAACAAAAACCAAATCGAATTAAATTTTAGTTAACAATTTTTTCTTTTTTCATTGCGCAAACTAAACGTATTTATTCTAAGTTTTGATGAAAGATTTTTTATTTTTGAAAAAGTAATAATAAAAAATAATATTGAAACAAAGTTTTTATAAATTGGTTTAATAAAATGTCTATTAATCCAATAAAGAAGGTTTCTCTTGTCTATCATTTGTTTTTGTTTATTAGTTATCAAATCTGGAAAAAACTTACTTTTAAGTTTTAGAAAATGCCGTATATCTTGTTTTTTCAAATATTTGAAAAGTTGATTGTATTTTTTAAAACTTAAAGCAATATCATAATCAATCAAGCATGGGTGCCCCTTTTTATTGATTAACCAATTTTCTTTTTTTTGATTATCATTATGGACGATGCCCATTTCATGCAGTTCATTCATTATTTTTTCGGCTCTAATAAAATATTGAGGGGTCACATCATTTATCATATTTTTTTTTAAAGGTTCACCTTCAAGATAAATTTTAACATTAAATAACTTATTTCGATAAATAAGCTTCGGAAAATCAATATTTTTATTTCTAAAAGCCTCTTCTACTTTTAACAAAGATTTTTCTTCATTATTTTTTAAAAATTTTGCAATAGGTTTAAATAAAAATGCTACCTGGCTAATATCTTTCAGAACATATTTTTTATTTCCTACACGTATAATGTGTACTTTTCCTAAAGTACCTTTTTTTAAAGTTTTAATATAGGTAATCTTTTTATTATTAAAACAAAATAACTTTAATAATGAATAAACTTTAGCATTGATCATTACATCTATCCTCTAAATTTATGTTAAACACCATGTCAATTTTATAATTTATTAGGAACCCTTCTGCTTAATATCTCTTTCAAACAAATAGAGCATATAAAATATGTATATTGGTGCGTCATATTTTATCTATCTAAAAATGTAATTGATTAAATCAGGATTATCAGTCAATCATAAAAAGATAATTGACATAAGTTAAGCTAAAAATATTAATTAGACATTAGTTTATCTAATGATATTATTTTGTTATTTTTTTCATTTATTAAAATTATTTTTCTTATTTATTATTATTTTATTTGGATACTTCATTATGGAGTTGTAATAAATGAAGCAACTGTAAGTTGAAGCCATACAATTAATATGCATGACTTCATAAAAATTAAAATGTGTAAGCGGCACCTAGCATAATCGATGGTTGGGAGTATGAATAAAAATCAACATTTGAGTCTTGTTTTTCATAACTAACAATCACTGTACCTAAAAGACTTTCATAACCAAATAAGCCCTTTTCTGCATAGTTAATGCCTACTTTGTATCGATTATCTTTTCTTTTAACATTAGGTAAATTATTCACCTCAATTTTTCCATCAAATGAACGTTTTTCATAGGATAAATTTGTAGACAAATCTCCTCCCCAAACCTTCATGAGTAAACTTGTTTTATAACCGTAACCATTAAAACTCATTGCATCACCATCAGCTGAATTTTTTTCATAAGTTACAGCATTTCTCCACGCTAACCCCTCACTAAGCGGCATTAAATAAGAGAGTGATCCATAGTAAGCTTTAGAACTTCGAGCCATGGCATCTAGATTGGGTGACTCATCATTTTTGACATTACGCTTCCCGTAAGCAACATCTAACCCTAGTCCGGTATTATATATATTTTCAAAATTAGCTCTGACACCTAACGTTTTTGCTTTTGTTTTATCTCTTCTTCCTGCTTGATAAGGATTTTGCCAAGTATCTTGAGGAAGGTCCAAACCTATTATAGAAAAAGTGGCTTTGGTTTTATTCTCAAATAAATGTGTATAACCTAATTCAGCCATTGCGTTTTGAGCATAAAGAAAATTATCGACGCTATAGTTTCTTAAGAAAACTTGATCTTTTAAACCAGAAAAAGTGTAATTTACGGCAAAATAAGGAAACAATAATCCATTACTAAATCTACTTGCGGGAGTGTTTTTACCGTCATAGTCCTTATTTTTATTATCTGTGTTCATTTGATTATTAGTACTATTGTAACCAGCCATAATACCTACATAACCGCCAACACCTGATTCTTTAGCTAGAACATCTTGACTAGATGATGTTAATCCATAACTAAATAGAGGTAGTAATGTTGTAGAGAGTATTATTGGTTTAATATATTTCATAGTTTACCTTATTATTTAAATATAATTACTTGTTTCATCGTTCATTTTTACGATTCGATAAATATACTTTTTTATTTTTTGTTTTGTTAAAATATTATGTGAATTGTATTTTTTAAGTGATTTTGGGATAAAAAAACAATATATTGGGACGAGTTTTCTTTTTAAATTAAACCTTAAGAGTCAAATTAAAACCAATTTCATCAAAATATCTTCTTACTCAATATTTTTAACTTTATCACTTAGAATAATTCTCAAATAGGACAAAAGTACACTATTGACCAAAATATTATTTTTCCTTTAATTTTGAATTGATTAACAATTTATTTCTATGAAAGTGATTATATGGAAGGCAGAATATTATTAATACGAAGGAATTAACACCAATTCTAAGGATTTATGTTTAATTCTTGTAAAGAGATCTAAAGCTAGTTAAAAGTCATGTGCTTTTGTACATGACTTTTAACTCACCCAGCTTCAATCCTAGCTCTCAGTTTTTTAATTAGAGACTTTCGGCAACTAAATCTATCATCAAAATTATGATTATGATTAAAATCTTGGAGTTAAACTCTAGTTATGTATAAAGTGGAAAACTGTCATGATAAGTTTTGGTACCTACTTGATACGGATAACACTATGCCCTGTTTTTTTTCTTTAAGATGACTCGACACTGAATTTTTAAGTTTTCACTGTCAAATATACCAGATAGTATAAAAGTAAATAAAAAGTTTTTAACTTTTATTAAGTAAAGATATATTTTTAAAATAGCTTTTCACCATTTGTTGATAACTTCTTGCTACTAAGTATTCTTTGTTATTTTCTAATATTATTGCCATTTTGTTTTTTGTCGATTCAGAGCGAATGCTAACTACTTTATCAAAATTAATGATACTCGAACGGTGAATTTTTTTAAAGTTTTGTGGTAATTGAGATAAAATACCTTCGGTTGTTGTGTAAATAGAAAATATTTCTTGTCCATTGTCTAAATTCATGTAATTACCAGCTGCTTCTACAGAAAAAATATCGTCACAATGAATTAATAATTCTTCATCATTTTTTCTTACGAGTATAGCTTGAGCTTTACGATTATTTAATTTAATTTGAGAATTTGTAAAACTTTCTTTCAAAGTATTTTCTGTTCCTTCAAGTAAATTTTCTTCCTTTAATTTTACGGTTTTATTTTTCTTTATGTTGAGCTTTTGAAGCATCTCACCTGTATAAATATAAAACTCACCTTTATTCAAAAATCTAATGCCAAATGCAAAAATACAAATAAATAATGGATCTCTAGAAACGGAAGTGATTAGAGCGATAATTGCAGTCCAAGGGTCCGATGTAAAACGTGAAAGAGGAAAAGTAATAGCCTGAAAAATAAACTTCCAATAATCCCAAAGATTTAACTGTAATTTTGCATTTAATTCTGGATGAAAAATTAAATTTATTAAAAATAATTTATTAATTATGATAAACACAGCAATCGTAATGAACAAGAAATAGATACAAAATATAAAACAAAAAATTGTTTTTTAGTAAGATTTAAAATAAAAGCAAGATTTCTTTTTAAGAAATAACAACAAATAACCACCATGAATATTTTAATAAAAAAAGACAAGACGATAAATATTAAAATTGTTTTTATTGTTTCAGGTAAGATGAATAAATTAGCCTCAGAGTAATTACCTAATAGAAAACTCATTTTACCCAAAAACATAAAGCTATAGCTATTAAATAAATACAATTGCTGCGTTATAAAATGAAATATTAAAATAAAATAAAAGAGTTGTTCAAATTTTGAAAGTTTTAATTTAAACATTATAACGTTAACCCTCTTCTGAAATAATGCACTTATTTCTTTTGAGTAAATTCTGGATTATGGCATGTTCTAAAAATTTTACGTGGTAATTCAGTCCTACTAAATAACTTTTTCCATTTATTAAGTTAACTTTAAATCTTTTATTATTTTGTACCATTTTAATAACTTTAATTTTTGAAGTATTGATGACAAGCGAGCGTTCTATTCTAATAAAATTAATTGGCAATTTTACTAATAATGCTTTTAGGGTTATTCTGATTGGGAACATTCCACCTCCATTATCAATATTCATGTAGTTTCCATCAGACTTGATAGAAATAATATCATCAACGTGAATCAAGTATTCTTTTCTATTTTTTTTATTAGAAGTATTTGAGCTTTGTTAGTTATCTCATTGGTGTCATAACTGTCATAATCGTGGGCATCTTCATCTTTATGATTTTCATCATTTTTTTTAATTCTCTTAGTTATATCTTTATTAAACAGAGGACTTAATTTTGAAATAACATCTTCTTGTATAACCTTTAAATCCATTGTATTTGAATATTTTAATATAAATAGATAAAGGAATATTAAATATTGATGGTTTAAAATATCAAAAAAAATATTAGAAATTGTATGGTAATTGAAGTAATTTTTTTTTATTAATATAAATAAGTTAGATGTTTTCATATTTATTCTTATTTCAGTATGAAAAAAATATACCCAAGCATAATTTACAATAAACTCTAATAAGATAAATGAAATCATATACATGCAAACAATAACTAAAATCCAAAATATTGTCATTCGAAAACTTAATGTGTAAATAGAAAAATGTTTAATTAACAACAAATAAAATATAAGAAGTAAGGTCTCTAAAAAACGATATTGAGCTTGAAAAATACCCCAGCTAAGAAAAGTTTCATTATTTGCTTCTGGGATTAAAGGTCTTCCAAATAAAAATGCGTTACTCCAAATACCAGTGAAGATATTTAAAAGACAAAAAATGAATAGAAACAAAAAAAATGACTTTTCTAAATAAGAAAATTTTAAACCAAGCATTGAATCATTAGTGAAGTTGAAAACTTAAAATTGATATTAATTTACCCTAATATATTTTTTTTTCAAGTCACCCTTACAAGCTTAATATTACTGCTTAATAACTTAAAGAGGAATTTGTAACCAAACATTAGTATGTATTTTAGCAACTATCTAAGTACTTTTTAGTATAGATTTTTCTTTTAGATATTTTCTTACTAAAAATTGATAACTTCTTGAGATAACATACTTTTGATTAGAGTCTAAAATCACTTCCATTTTTTTTGTTTTTGAATCGTAGTCAGTTCTTATAATTCTTTTTAAATCTATGATATGACAACGATGGACTCTCTGAAAAGTCTTAGGCAATTTCAATTCTAGTTGACTCAAGGGAGTTCGAAGTAAAAAATTATTATGTTTTGTTATTAATTGCACATAATTCCCATCAGCTATAAGTGCGAACACATCATTAATGGAAATAAAGTGTGTTTCCGATAATTTTTTCACAATAAATAACTTTATCATTTGTTCTTTTGATAAAATATGTGTCTGTTTCTTGTTATTTGTCAGAGAATTTTTTTCTTTGTTAATTAATTTTTCTTTTGATAAAGTATGTGTTTGATTCTGATTCTTTGTTAAAGAATCAGAATCTTTGACGACTAACTCTTCTTCATCAGAGTTATCTAAAACATTTACTTTTGAAATTTTTTGAATCAATTTCTTAATCGTTTGTTGATTTAAGAGTACAGAAAAATCGGCTCCTGAAAATTTTCTAAACACAAAAGAATAGACGATTAAAAAGAAAACATAAAAAGATGTAAAATTAATATCTTAGAAATATACTTGAGATTAAATTGCTCTTTAAGCATACTACACCACCAAGTAAAAGATAACATTTGATGACCTAAATGAGCAGTCATAATGAAAACAAATAAAGTAATCGCATTCAGAACCCATATAATGATAAGTACGCAACATAATAAGCATATGAAAAATAAAAGTGAATAGTATTTTATAATTTCATACCCATAGTCCAGTTTGCGATTAATTTTATGCACTAAATACAAACCGAAAGAAAAAATAAAAAATGTTCCTAAAGTAGATAAACCATACTCAAGTAGTAAATCATAAAAGCTCAGAATTATATCATGCCCATTTAATGACACTTTGAGGTTGTCTAGATAATCATATCTAACGACTACCCTCTGAAAGGTGGATAGAATGGCGTTTAATAGAATTAGAAAAATTCCCAACATTAATATCTGATTTTCTTTTACAAATTTTTTTGTCATAATTGTCAATTTTTATTATTTTCAACTTATTTAATAATTTACTTTAGTAGTAATTTGAAATGACTCATAATAGCTCCATTTTGCTTAAATTAATTATTCACTTTGCAAGACATTCTGTAACGACAAATCACTGAGTGTTAATTATCTAATTTTTAAAGCCTGCAAATCTATAAAGTTGTTATTCTATCACATGAATCAGCTCCGAAATAACGCAAATTAGGGATAAAACTAATTTATGGGAGGAAATTTTGTTTAATTTTTAACGTGGGATTAATTATAAAGCGTTTTGCCTTTAATTGAGATGAAAATTTCAGTAATGTATATGAGTACATTTCATAATAAATATTATTAATTTTTATTTTTTCTGCACCTCTCTGAACAATAAATAACTTCCTCCCAACAATTTTGCCACTTTTTTCGCCAGGAAAAAGGTTTTCCACATACTGGACATATTTTCTGAGGTAAATTTAATTTTTTATGAGTCATATGAAGTTTATTGATTAAATTATAAAAGATTTAAAAACTTTTCTGCACTTTTAATTGTTTCAGTCTTTTTTTCTTCATCCATCCGATCCCAAGTACGATACATCATTGCAACCCTTGGATTCTTTTCCAGAAGAGGTCTTTTTTTATTTAAAAAATTCCAATATAAATAATTAAAGGGACAAGCTTTATCGCCTGTCTTTTTAGTGACGCTGTAGCAACAATTCTTGCAATAATTGGACATTTTGTTAATGTAAGCACCACCAGCCGCATAAGGTTTACTGGCAACGACTCCACCATCTGCAAATAAAATCATTCCTGTTACATTAGGTAACTCCACCCATTCATAAGCATCCGCGTACACAATTAAGTACCATTCATTTACATCACTCGGATCTAATTCAGCAAGAAGACTGAAATTGCCAAGTACCATTAATCTTTGTATATGATGGGCATACGCATGTTTTTCTGTTTCTGAAATGCACTGTTTTAAACAATTGAGGTTCGTATTACCATCCCAAAAAAACTTAGGTAGCTTTCTGGTACTTCCAAGAAAATTTAATTCTTTATAAGATGGCATTTTTAGCCAATAAATTCCTCTAATATACTCTCTCCATCCTATAATTTGTCGGATGAAACCTTCAACCGCATTTAATGGAACTTTTTTATCGGCATAAGCCACTAAGGATGCATTTACACATTCTAATGGTGTTAATAAGCCGCAATTTAAATAAAAACTGATATGCGAATGAAACATCCAAGGTTCATTCTCAATCATTGCATCTTGATAGTCTCCAAAATATACAAGTCTTTCTTCAACAAATTGCGCTAAAACCTTTAAGGCATCTAGTCGAGTTACAGCAAAATAAAAGTTTTCCAACTTACCAAAATGATCTGCAAAGTTTTCATTAACTAGCTCAATGACCTCCTCAGTAATAGAATCTATTTTAGTGATGTGGGGATTTGGAATATCTAAGTTTAAATTTGGGGATTTCCTATTGTCTGAATCATAATTCCACTTCCCTCCCTCTGGATTCGCTTTATCCGTCATCAAAACATCTAACTTCTTTCTCATTTCTCGATAAAAAAACTCCATTCTTAATTGTTTTTTTCCACTAGCCCAGAATTTAAATTCATCTTTTGAACAAAGAAAGCGATCGTCTTCTAGTATAGTCACAGTCTTGTTTAACTTTTTTTGCCATGTCCATATATCTGATAAAACTCTATACTCACTCGGTTCTGTTAAAACAATCTCATCTATTGATGATAACTTGCATATCCTTTCAACCTCATGATAAAAATTACCTGTATTTTCTTTATCATCTAAACGAATATAGGTTACATTGTAACCCTTGGTAGAAAGCGTTCCACTAAAATGTCTCATTGCCGAAAAGATAAAAGCAATTTTCATTTTATGATGTTTAACATATTCCACCTCATTTCTTAACTCGCACATGAGGATCATATCTTTTTTTGGATTTGCTGTTTGAAGAGAAGATATGTTTAAACTTAATTGATCACCAAAAATTAAAATTAATTTAGTGCTCATCTTAACTCCTATTTTGCTTTATAAGATGTTGGATAATTTCAAATCTTTTGTTTGCTTCTAGGGTTGACTGCTCAAAATTTACAATAGGATTAGGATAGTCTTGCCCAAGTTGAATACCAAGATTCTGTAAAATAGATTGAGGCGCCTCCCATGGACAATGAATATATTCATTCGGTAACCTGCTTATCTCAGGTAAATACTGTCTAACATAAGAACCATTAACGTCAAACTTTTTTCCCTGAATAACAGGATGAAAGATTCTTGAATATTGCATTGTATCTGTACCTGAGCCAGCGGCCCATTGCCAGCTTGCATAGTTACTCGCCAAGTCAGCATCCATCAATGTTAGATCAAACCATTCAGCGCCTTGCTTCCAATGAATATTTAAATTTTTAGTTAAAAATGATGCGACAATCATCCTACATCTATTATGCAAATAACCCGTTTCATATAAACTTCTCATTGCAGCATCAACCATTGGATATCCTGTCTGACCCCACTTCCATGCGTCAAAGAATGTTTCATTAAATTTCCATGGATAAGCATTAAATTCAGACCTAATATTATGTTCTTTCAGATCAGGGAAGTTATAGAGTAAATAATAAGAAAATTCTCGCCAACCTAATTCACTTTTAAAATGGTTGACTCCATTATTACAGGGTAACTTATTTAAGTTATCCCACATTTGATGAATAGATATTTCACCAAAGTGGATGTAAGGGGAAAGTTGAGAAATAAATTCACTATCCACATCGTTCCTTCGATCTTTGTATTGGTCGATTTTTCTTTCAACAAAATCAGTGAAAGTGCTAAGCGCAGACTCTTCTCCAACTTTCCAATATTTCTTAAATTTTTGTGTCCATATCGGAAGATTAAATTGGCTAATATTAAATAAAGATTCTGATTCATGAATATCAGAGTATACCAGTTGTAAAGGCTGATTCAGTTTAGCTTTATTAATAGGATCACTTACACATCCTTTTTTATAAAAAGGTGTAAAAACAGTATACAGTTTGTTTTTAGTCGGTTTTACCTTCCAGGGCTCCCAAAGAAGATGACTGTTTTCACTTCTAATATAGTCTAATGAAAATTTTTTAAATTCTTCTTTAATAAAACTATCTCGTTCGATTGAACTGGGATCATAACAACGATTCCAACCTAACGCCTTAATATTGTATTTTTGAATTAATTTTCTTATTATATCTGCAGCTTTACCATGATAGACATGTAAATTTCCATTTAAATTTTGATTCAATTTATCTAAAGAATGAATTAACCACCAATAATTTGCGGAATCTTCCTTTGGTTGAGTTTCATCAAAAATAAAAATAGGAAAAATTTTGTATTTTTGAGATAAATTTAACAACGAATTATTATTATGTATTCTTAAATCATTTCTAAACCAATGAATCGCAATATCATTTTTAATCATCAAAGTAACGTTTTCAAATTATTAAATAAATGCTCAGCGGAAGAAAACCCTGACTCTACTCGTCCTTTTATAAACCAGTCTCCACAAGCCCCTATTTTTGAGTTTGGATCAAGGTATGAATTTTGTCCATTTTGTTTGTCTACATTCGCATACCGCCATCGATGGATATCTGCGAATCTGATGTTGTTACAAATCCCTGGAAGGATAGTATCTAGCTCATTTAATAAAAATCTTAAAGCTGCTTTCTTTTCAAGATTCATATTTGTATCGGCCCAATCATTGGTCGAATGAATAACCATTGTTTTGGCCGATCCTCTGCCAGGCTTAGATGAATTTACAGAAATCCAACTGATGTTTTTATCACGAACTAGAGCCGCATCCCATCCCAAATCATTAAAATGATCCATTTCTATCATTAAAGTGAAACACCCCTTCATCTTAATAAACGAAACCTGTTCACTAAATGTAGTATGTTCTTCTATTAAATTTTTTGTTTGTTGATAAGGAGCGGTCACAAACACCCAATCGAAAAAACCATATTCATTATTATCTTGATCAAACACATTCCACTTGTCCGCTACTTTTTTTATTTTCTTGATGTTTGTTTCTAATTTGATATCATGATGGTTACTCTTATTTTTTAGAAAAGAATTCATATTTGGCACCCCCACATAATGTGGAAAGTCTTTATTCCAAACTTTTTGATTTGAGTACTGACCATTTTTAATTTCGATAAATCTTGCTGGCCAGATCTTTAGCGACTCATTACGAATTGAAGGTTCTAAAAATTGTTTGAAAGTTGCGCTTTTTACAGTAAAAAATTGAGCTCCATGATCAAAATTAAAGTCTTTATGATAACGTGTTGCAATTCTTCCGCCAAGTCCTCTGGATTTTTCAAAAATTGTAACTTGACCATAATCTTTTAAAAAACTGGCTAGTGATAAACTAGATAGACCAGCCCCAATAATTGCAAAATTCATGTTTTCTAAATCCTTTTTCAGTCAATTCTAATTAAGTTATCATTAGACTAATTAAAATATTTTACCTTGATTAAATTTACAATGTAAATTCATCCAAGACATAAACTAACTAATAACGTCGCTGTGAATCTTATTTAATTCATTTATAATTAAATAAACATAACTAAATAAATATTTAAGCTTTTTCAAATAATCGAGCCACTATCAGACTAAAAGCTTATTAATGTTTTAAGTCTATCTTTTTAGCACATTGATTTGCCCTTTGTACAGCATCCTCAATCTTATCGTCATATACTAACGCTACGCCCATTCTCCTTTGTCCATTTATGAAAGGCTTTCCAAATAATTTAATATCCGAATTTTTTACCTTCAACGCATCCGGCACACCCACAAAACTTGGTTCATTCGAATTTCCTACTAATAAAATTGCTGCTGAAGCGGCAGGTGTTCTTATAGAAATATTCTTAGGAACAGGGAGTCCTAAAATAGCACGAAGATGAAGCTCAAACTGATTTATATTTTGAGAAACTAATGTAACTAGGCCTGTATCATGAGGTCGTGGTGATACCTCATTAAAATATACTTCATCGCCTTTAATAAATAACTCAACACCAAAGATTCCATGACCACCCAAATTATCGGTAATCGTCTTTGCAATATGTTGCGCCTGTTTGATAACATTTTCTTTCAAATCATGTGGCTGCCATGACTCCTGATAATCCCCATTTTTCTGCGTATGCCCTATTGGCTGACAAAATGATGTTCCATCTTGATGCTTGACTGTCAATAATGTAATTTCTTCATCAAATTTTATAAACTCTTCAATAATAAAGGCATCACTTTTCCCTCTGCTATTTTCATGAGCATAATGCCAAGCTGTTTCAATATCTTCAGAAGATTTAATATAAAACTGCCCTTTACCAGAGCTACTTCTCGTAGGTTTTAAAACACACGGAATCCCAATTTTTTTTATACCCTCTAAATAATCTTGATAATTATCAATAAACTTAAACTTAGATGTAGGTAAATTTAATTCATTGGCTGCTAAATCACGAATACCCTGTCTGTCCATCGTTAAATGCACTGCTTTAGCTGATGGAACAACATTAAAGCCGTTCATTTCTAACTCTAACAATGTGCGTGTCGATATTGCTTCAATTTCTGGAACAATAAATGTTGGATTTAACTTTTCAATCAAATGTTTAATTTGAAAATGATCCTGCATATTAATAACTTCTGCTTGATGTGCTACTTGCATTGCTGGTGCATTTGGGTATCGATCGACCGCAATAACATATATCCCAAGCCTCTGTGCAGCAATCGTAAATTCTTTTCCTAACTCCCCAGACCCCAAAAGCATCATACTTATTTGTGAACCCGAATTGGCTGTTCCAATTTCATTCATATTCAAGCCTCTATAAAATTTATATATATTAATTATGAGTTACTGATAATTAATCAAATATTAAAATGACACTTATACAAGATAGCTTAATAACGGATGTTTGTACACCCCCCGTGAACTAAATAAAATAAATTACACTAGACACGCTTGACAGTCCTAAGTTATTTAAAATGCTCGCAATGTTTAACGCGATTCAAGTCTTTTTTTATAATAGGCTGGTATTTGCGAGAAACTACAACTTCTTGATTATTTGTCATATTTAATTTAAAACTTCTGTTGTTCGATTCTAATTTGATAGATTTAACTTTTGTTAAATTTACAATACTAGAACGGTGTACTCTTTTAAAATAATTTGACAACTTTAGTTCTAATTCTTTAAGTGTCATACGAATACAATACGTTTCATTTTCAGTGTATACATCAATGTAATTTCCATCTGAACAAAAATATAAAACATCTTCAATATTGATAAAAATTTTTTCATTAGCTTTATCTACAGTCAAAACTCGTATCAAATCGTCTTCTTTTTTTCCTGATCAACAGAAATATCATTCATAGATAAATCTTTTTGAACCGTTGTATTTAATGGAATAAGTTTTCTTAATGCTTTGTTAGTAAAAAATTTGATTTCATTTTTTTTCATCAAACGACATATCAGACAAAAAACGCCTAAATCTAAAATTGCTGCGGATGAAAAATATAAGTTACCGAATAATCTTGCTGGTTGAGTCGCTATTTCTAAACCATATATAAACCTTTCGTAACTAGGATTACCATACCAAATTCCGCCAAATGTTAATTCACTTATGATTTTCATCAATGTTAAAATCAAACAAAATGCAAAAACAGAACCTATAAAAGTATTTATCGCTTTTTTAAAAGTTAAATCTTCTTTCAAATAAAAATAACGATATAAATAAATTAATAAAATCCAAATTGTCACAAAAACTGCTATTTGACTAAATAATTCATTCAGTAAATAGTAGGAAAAAGGTGCGATATCTTGATGCTTTTGAAAATCTATTGTTTCTTTTGATTCTTCAAATCTGTTATAAGCATATAGAAATATATTCCAAGTGTATTTTAAAAGTAAAAAACCTAAAAATGTATATAATATAGGAGAGTTATAAATAACTTTTGTTAAGTATTTCAAGATGTTGTTCATAGAGCCTTATTATTTCAAATTTATTGTATGACAGCTTATAGAAACTAAGATCTGTATGCAAATTTTGATACACTCCAAAAGATTAGTTGCTAATAAGCTATTTGTCTCATTTTTTCTTTCCAAGATATATCTTAATAAGAATTTTATCACTTATATCTAGAAACATTGATCAAAAATCAATAAATAATTATACTGTATGTATAGACAGTATAATTATTTTTAGTGATATATGAAAGTAAAAATATTAAACATAAAAAAAACACATAATAAGAGATTGTCATCAACATTAATTCCAGTTTTTAGAGATAAGGTATCAGCAGGTTTTCCATCACCCGCGGAAGATTATATTGAAAGAGAGCTTGATTTAAATGAGTTGTGCATAAAGAACCCTTCCTCTTCTTATTTTGTAGAGGTAGATGGCGATTCTATGATCGATGCGGGAATATATCCTAATGATATATTGGTGGTAGACCGTTCCATTACCGTCCAGCATGGTAATATTATTATTGCCTGTTTAAATAATGAGTTAACTGTAAAAGAAATACACTTAAAACCTACGCCTATTTTAGTTCCACATAATTCCTCTTACAGTCCGATCACAATAACTGACAGTCATGAGTTTGAGGTGTTTGGCGTAGTCACAAACATTATTAGAAAGTTAAAGTAATGAGTTCTAAAATATTTGCATTAGTAGATTGTAATAATTTTTACGCTAGCTGTGAAAGACTATTTAGACCTGATTTAAATGGGGTTCCTATTATTGTTTTATCAAACAATGATGGCTGTGTTGTTGCTCGTTCAAAAGAAGCCAAAGAATTAGGGATATCTATGGGCATTCCTGTTTTCAAGATTCAAGATAAGATTAAAAACTATAATATTCAGTGCTTTTCATCCAATTATACCTTGTACGCAAATATTAGTTCGAGAGTGATGAAAACCTTAGATCAATTGGCTCCTCATATAGAAGTATATTCAATTGATGAGGCTTTCTTAGATTTAACAGAGTTAAATGAACTGTCTAAGTTCGGATCATTAATTAAAAATACAGTTAAAAAGCATGTTGGTGTTTCAGTAGGAGTTGGAATTGGTCCAACAAAAACACTCGCCAAATTGGCCAACTATGCAGCTAAAAAATACCCTACTCTTAATGGGGTTTGTAATTTATGCAATATTCAAGCACAACATAAATTGATGAAAATAACACCTGTTTCAGAAGTATGGGGGGTGGGATATAAATTAAATAAAAAATTAAACTTATTAGGAATAAAGTCAGTTTTCGATTTAGCCCAGGTTGATCCTATTACAATACGAAAAAAATTTTCGGTTGTTGTTGAACGCATTATATACGAATTAAATGGCCAATCTATATTAAATTTAGAAGAACAGCCTACACCTAAAAAACAAATTGTTTGTAGCAAATCTTTTGGTAAAAAAATTGAGAATATCGATGACATGCAACAAGCCATTTCCACCTATGCCTTTAGAGCTACTGAAAAATTACGAAGAGAAAATCAAAGAACAAAAAATATTGGCATATTTATCCAAACTAATCGATTTTCAAAACAAGGTTATTATTCTAATTTCTTTGCACAAAGTTTATTAAAGCCGACTAATAATTATATAAAAGTGATTCAAGTAGCCAATCAAATATTAAAAAAAATATGGCTCCCTGAATACCAATATCATAAATCTGGTGTGATTCTCAGTGACTTTTATCAAGAAAAAATGGAACAAATAGATCTATTTAAAAAAGAAGAATCAGAGCTAAAATCTAAGCTTATGAACGTCATCGATAATATTAATCAAAGTAAACATGGTAAATTATTCATTGCAAGCCAAGGCATTCGTATCAAATGGAAGATGAATCGAAAATTCTTATCACCCTCGTACACCAATAAATGGAATGATATTCCTAAAGTTAAATAATCAATTTTAGAGTTTTTTAAAAAAATTAAATAAAAAATCTTTCATTAATTTCATTGATGGAGACAGCTCACGATTTGAATGATAAATTAAGAAAGTTGAAATCCACCTATCTTTATCAATTAAATTTAATGGTATAACGAGCTTATTATTAATACTTTGATGTAAAATAACTTCAGGGAGCAAAGCAAGACCCAAGCCAAAAGCCACACCAGACTGAATAGAAAGATTATTATTCATCGTAATCGTTTTGAATTGGATATTAAAAGAAGTTAATAATTGATCAAGCTCCTGATAAATTGTTGTGCTTCTTTCAGGAATTAAAATTGTTTCATTATTTAAATCTTGAGGCCTAACATTTTTTTTCTGAGTTAATGGATGCTGTGGTGGAGCGACTAAAGTCATCTTACTTTTATATAAAAATTTTTGGGTTAGCTGTTTATTATTATTTACTGGAGCTAAAAAGTAAAAATCTGCCTCATTATTTTTGATTTGATTTAAAATATTATTACGGTTATCAATTAAAAAATTAATTTTAATATTAGGAAACTCTAAAATAAATTGAGAGACAGCATCAAATAGAATATCTTGAAAAGCATTATGCACGGAAAGAGTAATTTCACCATATCCGGCTCGAGATTGAATCAAAATATTTTCTTTCAGGAGTTGGTTTTCTTTGAGTAATCTTTTTCCATATTTTACCAAAACTTTCCCTTCTTTAGTTAAATAAACCCTATTTTCAATACGTTCAATAATCCGCGCACCAACTTGATGTTCTATTTCCTTAATAATTTTTGAAACTGCTGGTTGACTTAAATTAACTTTTTTAGCAGTCAAAGAAACACTTAAAAGCTTAGAAAATACAATAAAAGTTTCAATTTGTTTGATAGAGAGATTCATTATAATAAAAAGTAATAATTTTATAAAAAATAATCAATTTTTATTATACATAATTTGTGTTATTTTTGAAAACAATTATTCGTGGTTAAAAGGAAAAATTAATGCAAATTATTGACATACTCTTGTCTATATTTCTATTCATAGGGGTGGGTTTTTTTTCTGAAAAGAAAAAGCTTTTAGGGAAAGATGCTCTAGTCGCATTAAATAAATTTGTGTATTATTTTGGATTACCTGCCTTAGTTTTCTCATCATTATCACAACAAAACTTTAGTCAATTTTTTAATTTTAAATTTATGATTGTTTTTACAATTGGAATGATAGCTGTATTCATCATAAGTAAACTTTTATATCTTTATGTTTATCCTCAATCTACAAAAGAAGAAGTTACGATGAAAAGTATGCTTTCGTTTTTGCCTAATACTGCCTTTATGGGAATACCCATCTGTTCAGTTGTGGCTGGAAAGCAAGGAGTCCTTGCCGGATTAATGGCTACTTTATTGATGTCTATCTTTCAGATTATATTACTTCCATTTTTAAAAGAACATGACTCAGAAAGAAGACATAATTTAGGAGTAATCGTTTTAGATATATTTAAACAACCTTTTTCTATTATGATAATACTAGGTCTTTTAACATCTTATTTTAAAATAACTATTCCTGAGTTTATCCTCGAAAGCTCTACTATGTTAGGAGCAACAGCAACTCCTTGCGCTCTATTTGCAATTGGTATGGCTCTGGGCTCAGAAAAAAAAGTAATTCAAATACAAGATACTTTTATGATTTCTTTGTTTAAGTTTACAATCCAACCTCTTATTGTTCTCATCGGTATGATCTTACTTCATGTCCCACATGACTGGGCAATTTCTGGTTTAATTTTATCAGCTTTGCCACCAGCAGCGTCATTATTCATTTTTGCAAAGGAATTTAAAGTATATGCGGCACAAAGTGCAACCATAATATTTTTAACTACCATATGTTCATCTGTCATCATACCAATCATGGTTTTACTAGGTAATGAATTTATTTTAAAATAAACTCATTACCTTGAGTAAACTAAATAAAGTACTATTTTAAGTTAGCTTTAAAAGATATAATAATCACATGAGTTTTAAGAGTATAAAAGGTTGAAATGCCAAAAATTGTCAAATTTTTAAATAATCAAACCCTTCTTTCTATTTTTTTGATTGGTACAATCGTTTATGCGATTCTGTGTTGGTCTGCTTTTAGAACGACTTATTTATCATTAGGCCAACCAGACTACTTTGTCACATTCTGGATTTCGGCTCATTTAGAATTGGCTTTGTTATGTTCTTTATTTGTTTATATATATCAAAAAAAGTGGCGCGTAAAATATAAAAAGACAAAAAAAGAATGGCTTCTTTTCTTTAGTCTACTGCTCATTCAAAATGTTTTTGCATTAGCATTATCTGGAGCAATAGAAATGTTATTTTTGAAGCAATTAAAAACTGGGATTGAGTATGTAAAGCATGTTGTCATGTTACTTGAAAACTATTATTTATTGAATTCGTCAGCCATTTTAATTGTGTGGGCTATCTATCGTCAACTTAAGCAAATGATGCAAAATTATCTATCAGAAACACATCTGATCACGAATAGGTCCAAAGAAAGTATGAATCACAAAACTTATTTTTTTGTGAATAAAGTAGATAAAGATTATATCATAGAGCCTCATGAAATAGACTATATTCAAGCCGATGGTAATTACATGGATATCATTGTCGATAATGAAAAATTTCCTATAAGAGATACATTAAGTAATTTGGAAAAGAAACTTGAAACATTTAATTTTATTCGAGTCAATCGTTCAACTATTATCAACCTAAAATATATTGAACAAATGAATGGTAATGAAGTTATCTTAAGGAATAAAAAAACTATTCTCATAGCTGAATCTAGGAAGAATTTAGTGCTTAATACTTTAAATTATAGTTAACTCGATAAGAGTTCTTTAGAAGCTGTTAAACCTTCGTCATAAAAAATTTTTAAACTTTGTCATCATTTTAAGGGTAATCTCATTAAGGAAATATACAAATAAAATTATTGCCTGATATTCCGCTTTTATGTATTAAATATAATTTTACTTACCTTGTTAATTGAATGAGAAAGTCGTAAAAAATAAGACTATTTGCTTCATTAAAGCCACATTTATTTTAAAAAATAATTCTCACTGAAACAAATCAGTATGTGAAATTGTATATATATAGTATATTAGCAAAATAATTTTTTTAAGTAGAGTGCTCAACATGATATCGAATAAGTGGTCAGGTGTAATCTATGTCGTTCTAGCCTACACGATATGGGGATTAGGGCCTCTTTACTATAGCTTTCTTCACGACATTCCAACGGTAGAAATGGTTTGTTTTCGTGTTCTTTTTGGAACATTATCTCTTGTCATGCTTGTTTACGCGATGAAAAACGTTAAATATTTTCTTAAAATTTATAAAAATAAAAAATTATGGCTGAGCTTAAGCATTACATCTATTTTAATAGTATTTAATTGGAGTTTGTATCTGTGGGCGATCAATAACAATCACGTTATGGATGCTAGTTTAGGTTATTTCATGATTCCATTAATTATAATCTTTTGTGGAATCTTTTTCTTTAAAGAAAAGTTAACAAAATTCAAAGCCATTTCAGTATTCCTAACGGTATGTGGTGTTTCATACAATATTTATGTTTTTCATGGGATTCCATGGATTGCTCTGTCTTTAGCATTTTCTTTTGCTATTTACACAGTTCTTAGAAAAAAAATTCCTATTGATTCACAAAGCGGCTTATTATTCGAAATGGTGCTATTTCTCCCTTTAGCTTTATCATATTTAATTTTTTTGGACGTTGCTCCAACAGCTAATTTTTTCCAAAACTCTATACTTTTAGATTTGTTAATTATGGGTGCAGGCTTACTCACCGTTTTGCCATTGATATTTTTGCATAAAGCAACTCTTAGATTAGACTTAACAACAATTGGTTTTTTTCAATATATTAATCCAACGCTTGCTCTGTTAACGGCCATTTATATGTATAATGAACCTTTTACTTCAAGCCAAATGATTTCTTTTTCATTTATTTGGATAGCACTTATGATTTCCATAACAGAATCATTTATCTTATCCAATAAAAATAAAAATAAAAACAAAGCGTTGATTTAGTTTATAGAATTAAATTGACTCCACTTTTAATTATATGAGTCAATTAATTAACTTTAAATATTTAACAAAACTTGCCTCAAGGCATGAGATTGAAATACTTTTTTATAATTATGTGGTACATTTGGGAGAATAATTAGCTTGTTTTTTTGTTTATAAGTATCATTTAAATATCTAACAAAGTTTTCTGATCTTTGTTTTCTGTTTTTGCCCTGCATATCAGCTTTGCAGTTTTTTAATAAATTACCACCTCTTTTGATGTCAAGACTACCTACCATATAGATGATGTCTAATGATAAATATCTTGAAACTATTGTGTCTGCATGTTTTTTTCCATAATGATTTAGGTGCTCCATTCCATATTTATAATTATTGAATTTAGGACAATGATCATTTTTGATGGGACGATATTTCGAAAAGTACATGAAAGTTCCTGGAGAAATAATTATAAATTTAGTTTTATATTTTTTATTTAAAGATAATTCGTATGGCATATTAGAAAGAGCTAAATATCTTTGAAGCAGCTGTGCTCCTGCTGAATGACCTACAATAATTATTTTTTTAATATTGTGATGAATTTCCAAAACTGATTTTATCTTATGATCTAAATCAGAAAAAGAGCTGTGATAAGGAAAGGTTTTAGATTTATTGCCTTGAATAAAAGTAGATTTAGGCCAACTTACAAAGCTAAATTTCGGTGTTAAGACTAAATATTTTTTGAAGGGAGGAAAGCAAGCTGCTGATTGTATTCTTTAGCATTTCTCTTAACTCCAGGTATTTGTATTACCAAAACTTGTACTTTATTTATGTCAGCTCGGTTACTATAATACTCTACGGATTCAGTCTTTCCTATTGAGAAAAAAGACATAAAAAAAAATGACATTGATATAAAACAATACAACATTTTTTTACACATATACTCTATCCTTATTAAAAAATTGTGTTCGATTCATTAAATCTAAATAACTTTTACAAAAAGTTAAATTAATCAAAAAAATATAATTATAAAACCAAGGGTTTTATAGACTTTGTATTTCACCCAAAACCCGAAAAAAATTACTCGTTGAAATATAAATCTAATAAAAAAACACAAATAACCTTGCATTAATAGTAGTATTAGTTAAGATCGATTTTAAAATTTTTAAAAGGCATTTAATATGTATTTAAATTATGAGTCCCTTGTAGAACAAATGAAAAGCAATAACCTTAGTGTTTATGATGTCATCAATTATGCTATTAGTAATCATGAATATTTTAAAGAAATCATTAATGGTTTAATTAAAGATTTAAAAATAAAATCTGATCCAGAGTATTTTAAATCATTACATCAATGTTTGCCTCAAGCACTTCAAGCCGTTAAAAATAATACCAATATTAAAGAAGCGTTTCAATATTTTGATAGACCTTCATGGTCCAAAAAGCTACAAACAGAAAAGACAGAAGATTATGAAATTCATGATAAAAGCATTATAAATAAATCTACCAGAGAAGTCATAAACCTGCCCTATGAGTTTGTTCAAGCAGGAGATCACTTCAGATTGAATACGAACCTAGTAATAATTAATAATAAAGAAGTATATGATATTACATCTTAATGTAAGATTAGATTGAAATGAGAGAGAATGCTCCTCTCTTTCTTGAAAATTAAGTTTATTAAAATCTAACTTCTTATCTCTTCTTTGATTACTTTTCTATTTTTGTTAAAGATTAATAAATCACTTCTACCATTAGTGCAGTGAAATCCAAGTCTATTATCTCCCTCCCACCAAGCATCAGTTACAACACACTCTGCAGTGGGGTTGTCTCTTTTCCATTATCTTTGATTTTGTAAAATTGCTTTTTTACCCACTTGTGTTGAGCAGCGACCATATCTACAAAGAGTAAATCGATGATCTTTCCATTTTTTTACAAACTGCTTTGAACTGGAATAATTAATATCATCATTATATTCTTGTGCAAGAATACGTGGCTCTTTCCAATTCTTAGCACAAGATATCCAAGATGTTGTAAGTATGATCAAACAACCAATTGTCATAAAAATATTCTTTTTCATAATACCTCCAAAAACAGAAAATTAATAATGACGTCTATTCAATAAAATATATTTTCCTTATAAACCATTCATTCAACAAGATTAAAATGATTAAAGGTGTGTTTTGTGTGGTGAAAAGAAATAATTGGGATAAATTATTGATTCAAGGGACGGTGTTGTAGGTTAAATGTATTATTTTTAAGAAGATAAACTATCAGTAATTTTATTGAAAAAAGTTGAAACCTTGCAGCTTAAAGTATTTAAATAATTTTGTTCCAGATAAAATATTAAGGATAGATGAAGTAATGTATTTATCTTTGAAAAAGAACTCTAAATTTTAATAGAGTTGGAGATTTATTCTTTTCAATTAAATTCTTGGTATAACATATGAACAGCAATAATCTTAAAATACATAATGTCATCAATTCATTATCTTATTTATGAATTTAAGATAAAATTTGATTAAAAGCATTTAAAGTCATTTCATCAAGGTTAACCAAAACGATTCAATCTGTTAAAAGAAAAGGACTGATGATTATAAAATAAGATTATCGCAAATAAATTCAACAACGAATTTATAAATATACCAATTGAATTCATTTAAAAGGGAGAGTTCTTTAGATTGAGTACTAAGCTAGCAGTTATAGTTCAAAAAAATTTTATGACATTTTATATTAAATTATTAGGTTAAATACAAAAAAAGAGAGAATATATTTCTCTCTAAGAAATGTTAATTTAAATCTAACTTCTAACTTCTTCTCGTACTAATTTTCCATTTTGGTTAAAGATTAATAAATCATTCCAACCATTACTACAGGTAAATCCAAGTCTACCGTTCCCTTCCCACCAAGCAGAAGTTACAGTGCATTCTGAACCGGGATTATTTCTTTTCCACTCCCTATGGTTTTGTAAAATTTCTCTTTTACCAACTGTTTCTGTGCAACTACCATATCTACAATGAGTAAAATGATGACCCATCCATTTCCTAACAAAATGTCTTGGACTAGAATAATTTGCATCGTCGGTATATTCTTGTGCAAGACTTACGGGATCACCCCAATTCTTAGCCTGAGATGCCCAAGATGTTGTCAATAAAATAAAAAAAACAAGTGTCATTAATATATTCTTTTTCATAATACCTCCAAGATAAAAAAATTAATGATGACATCAATATCATTAACTATATATTCTTATAACATTCCTAAACAGGAAAGATTAAAATGATTAGTGGTTTTTTTTTGTGCTAAACAGCATTAATAGGGATAAAAATTATGTTTTTAGGGATGGTTTAATAAAAAAATGGTTTATTTTAATATATAATATTCATTTTGGTTAAATTGAGTTATTTGCATAACAATGGAAAATAAACTGACAAAACTTGGATTAAAATATATTGATAACTTTATTCCAGCGAAAAAAAAAGCACCTATAATGAAAGAGGTTATGGAGTTACCTTTAAAAAAAGAATCTATAACTTTATTTGGCAAAACACATCTATCTCCAAGACTTTCATGTTTTATGGGGGATAAAGGCACCTCATATCAATATAGCAAAAATATCTTTTTAGCACATCCTTGGTCTCCCTTGTTACTAGATTTAAAGAAGAGACTTAATTCTACAGATTTATTCGGGTTAGACGCTTTAAATCATTTTAACTCTGTACTTATAAACTTTTATGCAGACGGCCATGACTATATGGGGTGGCATCAAGATAATGAGCCTGAAATTGATACTTCTCATGGAATTGCATCCATTTCTCTAGGCGCTGACAGAGAAATTAAATTCAAAAACAAAAATGAAAATATTATCGAAAATCTTCTACTAAAAGATGGAAGTTTACTACTGATGAATGGTTATAATATTTTAAATTGGAAACATGCCTTACCTAAAAGATTAAAAGTGAAAGAGCCAAGAATCAACTTAACCTTTAGAAAAATAAACTCTTAATTTTAATTATGGAAAATAATAAGTTATATAAAAAGTAGACACTCTTCCTAGAGAGAAATTATATATAATATTTTTATTTCCTTTTGTTAACATATATTCCGTATATTCAGATCCAATATGATTAATTTTGATTAATTTTGATTAATTTATAATTATTACTTTTTATAAATTTTTGGTTTTCGATTAAGGGGAAATATTCAAAATTTCTACTGTGTAAGTGATATGAATGGCAAAGAAAAAAAATTAACAAGTATATTTTAATATTGTTCATATAGAAAAAGATTAAAGAAATCATACATACATATTAAAATCACTAATAATCACGAACTAGTTCTTTATGATGAAGTAACAAAAATACGTGATAAAATAACAAAACCTTTATTTCTGTAAAAAAAGACTTCATTTAAACATTTAAAATTCTCTTAAATATTATCAGAGTTTAGCTATGACTTTTTCAACGAATTTCCCTCTCCTTATCAAAAGATATTATTTAATTAATGATATATACAAGAAATTTTATTGTGATATATAGGATACTATTTTTCAATATATTGGCTTATATTGTTTAGATTTTGATAATTACTGAAGATCTTATCTGCCCAATAAAAAATTTTAACTAAGGAGAATTAAGTAGATAAATTCGTCTTTAATTCTTAAAACTAAGATATAACGAATCGTATTTAAAAAATTAAATAGAATATATTCAATTAAATATAATTAATTGATCTTTATCCCATTTTTATCGTTCTAACACAAATTCATTATTGATTTATAGTAATGTAGAAGGTGTTTATATTCCTTGTGATTTAAAGATAACCCAATTAGGGTTATCTTTTTTTTAAGAAAATTATCTAGCAGTTTTCAGATTAAAAATATTAGAGCAAAAAGGGATTTTTTTATTACTTATTAAGTTATCTTTGGTTAATTCTTTATGAACCTGTCCACCACATAATATTTCCCACCCACTTGATAAAGTAGTATCCTTGCCTTTAGAAAGAAGTTCTGGTTCAGATATATTACATTGATTAGAATCTATGCACCGAAACATCGCATCATTTCCCTTGATAGCATTAGAAACAATATCTCCATCTTTATAACTGCCTTGTTCATTAGGCCAGATATAATAATTATCAAATAACGAGGCGTTAATTGGTAACAAGCTATTAGGTGATGTTTTGTTTAAATTCATCAGAATATACTTATCATAATCACCAGTTCTTAATTTTGAACTTGGATTAATTGGATAAATTTGCACTAAAGTATTTTTATCTAATTTTTTGTAATCCTCAAACTTTGGTAATGATTGATTGAGTCGGTAAACATCTAACTGTTTGATATCTTTTTGGTAGTTTGTTTGTCCAGTAAAAGTATTAATTTTCTGCGCGTTATCCTTTTTCCACTGAATAACAAACACAAATACTGTACCATAATCATCATTTTGCCATGTTCTCGTTTGATCTGATTTACCATAGTTTTTAGTTACTAACTTTAATAAGTTCGCTTTAGATATTTGAAGCGGGTTATTTGACTTTTCAGGCACCAACCTTTCAATAAGTGACTGAGCTAAATAAGATGCCATATCATGTTCCCAAGAAATATATGTTATGGATTCTCGGTAATGTTTTGCTGGAACTTGAATTGTATGCTCTTGATTAGGACCTAATATTTTTGATCCTTCCTGATTAGGGTCTATAACAGTACGTTTTGACCAATTATTTAAAACCTCTGTTAAAATATCTTTTGGCAGTGCACTAAATTTTTCATTTTTATTGGCAGCTTTATCTGCTTGACAAATAGTTTTTGTCGATTTGAATATAGATTTTTTAATCTCTTCGGATAAGTTAATGGCTTTAGCATTGTAACAACCCAAATAATTATCACCTGAATCATA
This sequence comes from Paraphotobacterium marinum, assembly GCF_002216855.1. NCBI lineage: Bacteria > Pseudomonadati > Pseudomonadota > Gammaproteobacteria > Vibrionales > Vibrionaceae > Paraphotobacterium > Paraphotobacterium marinum. The sequence goes on along the minus strand of NZ_CP022356.1, from coordinate 254,693 downwards.
ACTGTTCACAGGTGTCCAACCAAGATAAAAATTACCATTTACTTGTTGATCTATTGAGTTTGCAAATGGCATGATAGTTGTAAATGGCCTTGTGTAATATTGATTTCCCCAATATTGTTGTGGGGAAGTAGCAAAGATATATGAAGGCTCATTTATAGTACTTGATAGTTCATTACCTATATTCTGGTAATCATTCTCAATCATTTTGCGAACTTGCTCATCAGGCTGAAGAACAACTGGTATTTTATAATTTTTCATTTGGTAACTCAGTACCTTTTCAAAATATGCAGGCAACAATAATGAACGTTTTGTGCCAGTTGTAGATAAGTTATTACCAGAATATATGGTACTATTAAAGGGTCCTGCTGCTTTTTCTGCATGTCTTAAAAGAACAATAACTTGGGTATTTTTTCCAAAATTAGAGTTTTTGTCAGAAGGGCTCTCAGATGCATAAATATTTGTCGAATAAGAAACAGCTACTAATAAGATTGGAACTAACTTTTTGATCATAATACTTGTCTATTTAGTTATAATAATGAAACTAAATTATAATATATGTCTATGTTAAAAAAAAAGCAAAAGCTTCATACTTTTGCCTTTTTTACAAGCTACGACTTAATGTTTTATGATATAAAAGTTTTTAACATATTGATGATCTAATGCGTCATTTAATGCTAGACCCTTAACATATGGTTTAACCAATCGTTGAGAATTATATTCAAACATAGGTATCACTGCTGCATCTTTATTGACTATTCGATCCATTTTGTTGAATAAAATTGCTCTGTTTGAAGGTGAAGCTGATTGTGATTCCTTAAAATACTGATCAAATTGAGTATTTCTGTAATCACCATCGTTTGATGAGCCTCCCCCAACAAGTAAATTAAAAAATGCTGATGGATCATTATAATCTGCAATCCAAGCCTTTCTTGCTACATCAAAATTATGTATTCTTAAATTATCTAGATAAGCTTTCCATTCTTGTTGATCTAATTTCGTTTGAACGAAACCAGTTTGATTCCACATTGAAGCAACCGCAGTTGCAATTTTTTTATGCCAATCACTACTATTATACATTAAGTTCACCACAAGCGGATGAGACTGATCATAACCTGCTTTTTTTAGTAAATCTTCAGCGATTTTAATACGCTGAGCTGGTGGAATTTTCTCAAGCTCAGTTTTCTCTGGCTTGAAACCCTCAACAGATGTTGGCGCAAAGTGATACAGTGGTTTTTCATTGTGACCAGTTACATACTGAGATAATGCTTCTCGATTGACCAAATACGATAATGCTTTTCTGACCCGAACATCATTAAATGGAGGCTTATTCACATTAAAAACGTAATAATACATCCCAACATAAGGTGTAACATTCAACTCGTGTTGATAATCTTTTTTGACCTGTGGGTAAGCATCTGAATTTATCGTATTATAAGTAATATCTTCTTCATTCGCTTTATAACGATTCAAGTCTTGTTTTTCTTGAATTGGTAGATATGTTACTTGATTAATTACAGTATGGGCATTATCCCAGTAATCAGGGTTTCTCTCTAGGACTATACTACCGTTAACAACATGAGATTTTAATTTATAAGCACCATTTCCCACAATATGTTCAGGCTTGGTCCATTGATCACCCCATTTAGCAATCACTTTCTGAGGTAATGGATCTGTACTACAGTGAACTAACATTTTAACAAATGCTGGATTCGGTTCTTTCAAAGTTACTTCAAATGTATATGGATCAACAGCTTTAACACCCAAACTATCAGCATCTTTCTTTCCATTGACAATTTCAGCAGCATTTAAGACACCTGCAGATGCCAAATAGTCCTGATAACTACTCGGTGAACTTACTAATCTCTTCCATGAGTAAACAAAATCTTTTGATGTTACTGGACTTCCATCAGACCATTTAGCATTTTTTCTCAATTTAAAAGTATAAACTTTTCCCGATGGATCTTTTGTCCATGACATTGCAACGCCTGGAATGATTTTACCATTTTCATCCACTGTAACTAAAGGTTCAAAAAGATCATCCGCTACATGAGACCCTGGAACCCCATCAATTAAACCTGGATCAAAAGATGCAGGCTCGGTTCCATTACCAATTACTAACTCTTGTTTTTTTGCCAAAACAGTTCCTTGAGGAACATCTGCGGCCATAGCATTCGAAGAAACGGCTGTCATAATCGCAATTGTGAGCATTGTTAAGCTTAATTTTTTCATTATTGTTATGCCTTTTTTAAAGTTATTTTTTTATAATGTTATGTTTGTATACTCATTTGCTTCTCTTATTGAAAAGTTGAATAAATATTATTTTAAATAAATGTTCATATCAATAAACTAATGTTTAATATATTATTAACTTAATAATTAATAATCTTAGTTTGTACAATAATACTCAAGAAAAATAATATATTTTTAATCTCAGTGTTATTTTTATTGATTTGATCTATTTAAAAGTGTGGAAGATAATGAGGACCCCCCCCAATATTTAATTTAAACATTTTTTTTTATTAAAACAAGATAACAATTTATATGAAAAGCCTACACTTAAATATATTTTATTGAATTATTCATTAAAAGAAGACTTTTATCAAGTAAGTGTATGATTATTATATTAATTTTAATTTAAAGATAATAACTTAGTCAATAAAAAGATTAAGAATTGATAAAAAATTTGTATGAAAAAGACAACATCAAGTTGCCTTAGATTAAACCTAATTAGTATAGATGAGCAATTTACGTATTATCACTCACTATCGGACGTCATGTCTGATTTAGCTTTTTCCATATCTTCTTGATCTTTCTGTGTTGCATCAACAGCTTTATCATGAGTATCATCAGCTTTATCATGAACATGATCCATATGCTCTTTCACACCATCACCATCAGCACTAGCATGACCACCAGCCCAAAGAGCGGTTGAGAACGCAAATAACAATATACCTAAACTTGAAATAATTTTTTTCATAAAAACTCCGTCTTTACAATAACATGCATTATTAGTATAGACAGATTTTACGATTAGACTAAATTAATTATATTATTTTTCTAATGATGAAAGTAATAACTTATGATTCACTGGATTTATGTATTCTATGTAAGAAGTGGTATCTGGCCAAGAACGTTTTACATTTAATATAATACCATCATTTAACTTCCAACTATATAAAACATCCCCTCTATCAATTTGACCTTTTACTTCATCTGGTTGACCATATTTTAATGCAACTAAATCTTTAATAGTTCTAACTTGATAAGGTTCCATCATTGAGGGAAAACTGTATTTTGCCTTGGCAAATACGCCCTCAATATAAAAAACTTCTAAATTCTTGCTTCCCTTAAAAACATTTTTAGTTTCATATAAATCGTTAAAATAATCTGTATTCTCTCGAATAGGTTTTGCACCTGCATTCAAAATAGCTGAGCTCATTAAATGTCTTGAAGCACATTTTAAAGCTATTCCAAACAGTTTAGTTGAAGAATTTTCACATAGGGTAATCTTTTTAAATTGCTCTAATTTTTGCTTAGCTTTGATATAATCAAGTTTACTAGCACTTTGAAACCATTTGATGCTTTGAGGTATATCTTGTTGAATGCCTTGGCCATATTGGTACATTAAACCCAAATTATATTGAGCTTTTGCATTATTACCTAAAGCTGCCTGATGATACCAAAAATAAGCCTTCTGATCATTTTGGGTAACACCCCGTCCATGATCATAAAGATAGCCAAGATTCAGTTGTGCTTCTGTAATTCCATGTTTAGCGGCTTTCTCAAACCAATAAAAAGCTAAACGCTCATCTTTAGATACACCTTTCCCATATAAGTACATATAACCAAGATCTGATTGAGCAGGTAAAAAGTTTTGCTGAGCAGCTTTTTCATACCAATAAAAAGACTTATTATAGTTTTGTGCAACCCCTTTTCCATCATAAAAATTATTAGCTAATACATATTGTGCTTTAGCACTTCCACCTACCGCTTTTTGTTGTAAGGCATTGAATTCATCATTATCAGCTAGTAGATACCAAGAGCACAGAAAAGAAAATTGATATATTAAAATTTTAAAAATTAAGGAAGGCATAAAAAACCCCATCATATAAATATAAATTAAATATAATTTAATAAATTATTTTTAGAGGTTTTTTTGCTAGCTATTCGAGATAATTATCAAAAATTTATATTCTAGCTTTTAATTTTTCTCTATTTAATTTGTTTCTTTTTTGAATTTTTTTCTTTCTAATGGAAAAGAACATAAAAATCAGAATAAAAGTTAAGCTTATACTTAAGTAAAACAGTTGGTGCTCAAAGTCCATTACTAGAAGACTTACAACAAAATAACCTAAAAATGGTAAAGAAACCAATAATCTGAATATTTTAGAGTGTTTAATTTTTTTTTGATATTTAAACAAAATGATGATGGAAATCATCATCATTATAATTAGAATATGAGCGATAAGTTGCATGATATATTTCCAAATATTAAGTCTTGTCGACTATATCAAAAAAAAACAGGAATAAAAATACTTTATATGATTTTTAACTACTTGTTTGATATATAACTTTTTCATTTTTAGAGTGTAAATACATTTCCATCGCAACTTCATCGCAATTATTTTTTCTTATACATAAATCGCAATCTTTAATAATTTTTTCAGGAAGTGATGACTTATCGCAATAAGTAAACCCTTGCTTTTCAAAAAAAACTGGAACACGAGTTAAAACTATTACCCTTTTTAAGGCTAGTTTTTTTGCTCTAATCAAAATATGTTTTATAAGTGCCGAACCCTGTCCTTTGTGCGTATTATCTAAGCTAGTCCCAACTGATCTAATTTCAGCTAAACCTGTATCATAAATATATAAAGATGCACACCCTGTAATTTTATTATTTTGTTCAGATACCACAAATTCATTTATGGAATGTATCATATCTTTTTTTGATCTTGGTAAGTTTTCACCAACTAAAGCCCAATACTCAATTAATTGATATATCCCTTCAACATCATCCAATCGAGCGTCTCTAACTTCAAATAAAGTCTTTTTTTCAGCTTGCTTTATCGCAAATTTTACTTGTTCAGTAGCTGTTCCACCCAGCGCCATTCTGTTATTAATGCAAGCTTCTATTGTTAAACACTCATATACATCTTGTTCAATTAAATTACAAATTGATTTAAATTCATTTATATTTAAATCCTCCAATGATTTATTTTGTTTCAAAGCATATTGTACTAACTGACCAACAATATGATGACCATCACGAAAAGGTATACCTTTTTTGACCAGATAATCAGCAACTTCTGTTGCATTAGAATACCCACCCATAGCGGCTTTTTTCATTTGAAAACTATTAACTTTAAGCGTTTTAATACAATTTGACGCCATCTTAATTGAAGCTAACCAAGTGGGAAATGCATCGAACAAACCTTCTTTATCTTCTTGTAAATCTTTATTATATGCCAAAGGAAGTGATTTAAGTGTTGTCATCAAGGCTATTTGCGAACCAAAAACTCTGCCAGTTTTCCCACGAATTAATTCAAGAGCATCAGGGTTTTTTTTCTGCGGCATCAATGAAGAACCTGATGAAAAAGAATCATCTAGCTCTATAAATCCAGCTTCACCAGAGTTATAAAAAATTAAATCTTCTGCAAACCTTGATAAATGAATCATACTTAATGATGCACAACTGAGTAACTCAACAACGTAGTCCCTATCTGATACAGAATCAAGGCTATTAGAAGTTGCACCACTGAAGCCCAAATGATGAGCTAACGATTCTCTATCAATTGGATACGCAGTTCCTGCTAAAGCACCCGATCCTAGTGGACAATAATCTAAACGCTTGATAGCATCTTCCAAACGAAGCTCATCTCTGTTAATCATTTCATAATAAGCCATACACCAATGACTAAATAAAATTGGTTGTGCACGTTGAAGATGAGTATAGCCTGGAATAACTGTACCTAGCTCTTTTTTGGCCAAACATACAAAATCTTTTTTTAAATCTTTTAAAGATGCAAGAATAGACTGGGATGCTTGCTTACACCAAAGCTTAAAGTCAGTCGCCACTTGATCATTTCTACTTCTTCCCGTATGTAACTTTTTACCTATATCGCCAACTTTCTCGATGAGTCTTTGTTCGATATATGAATGGATATCTTCAGAAGAGTTGAATTTAATCTTATCCTCATTATCATTAGCTTCAACAATTAATTCAGCCAAAGCTTTAACAATTTCGTGATATTCTTGATGTTCTAAAATACCAATTTCATGCAATGCACCAGCCCAAGCAATAGAGCTAGTCAGATCTTGCTCAGCTAATTTATAATCAAATATTAAAGAGTCATTAAATTTTTTAAATTCTAAATCAGGAACATCTTTAAAACGTCCGCCCCATAAAGCCATATTTCCACCTAATCAATATCAAAATTTGTTTAAATATAATCTAATCGTTATTTTCATTTAAGGCCGAGATCCTGCTCGGTAAAGAAAATAAACGAATAAAACCTTCTGCATGACTTTGGTTGTAGACTTCATCTTCACCAAAAGTTGCAAAATCTTCATTGTAAAGACTAAATGGTGATTTTTTCTGAATTGCAATAACGTTACCTTTATAAAGTTTTAACACAACCTCGCCAGTTACTTTTTCAGAAAGAACATTTGCCGCAGCCAAAAGAGAAGCTGTCATTGGCGTAAACCAGCAGCCATCATATATAAGCTGGGCAAATTCGGTCGCTATAGTCTCTTTCCACTTTCTTGACTTCTTGTCCAGAACCAATTCATCGAGTGCTTGTAATGCTTTCACCATGAGAGTACCACCTGGTGTTTCATAACAACCTCTTGATTTCATGCCTACTAACCTATTTTCTACAATATCAACCCTACCTATACCGTGTTTTGCTGCAATTTTATTTAAAAAGATTAAAGCTTCATAAGGGGAAAAGGACTGATTATTAATAGCAATAATCTCACCTTTACTTAAACTAAGATGAACCAATTCAGATTTATCAGGAGCATTTTCTAAAGAGTTAGTCCACATCCATACATCATTTGATGGCTCATTCCAAGGATCTTCTAATTCACCACCTTCATGAGAAACATGCCAAACATTAGCATCCCTACTGTAAATTTTTTTTAGAGAAGCTGAGCAAGGTATTTTTCTTTCTGATAAAAAACTTAATAAAGATTCTCTTGATGATAAATGCCACTCTCTCCATGGCGCTATCACTTGCATGTTTGGTGCCAAAGCTGCATAACAGCTCTCAAACCTAACTTGATCATTACCCTTTCCTGTACAACCATGTGCTAATGCGTCTGCACCAATGTTTTTTGCAAGCTCAACTTGAGCCTTTGCTATGATAGGTCTTGCCATTGAAGTTCCTAGTAAATAGTTTCCTTCGTAAATAGCTCCTGTTTTTAATGTGGGATAAATATAGTTTTTAACCATATCCTCTTTTAAATCAGCGATAAAACATTCTGAGGCTCCTGAGTTTAAAGCTTTTTTTTCAATGCCCTCTAGTTCGCTTGTACCTTGACCTACATCTGCAACAAATGCAATTACCTGTGCATCGTAATTTTCCTTTAACCAAGGAATAATTGCTGAAGTATCTAAACCACCTGAATAAGCTAAAACTATTTTTTTAACTTTTTTACGTTCGATTCTCATGTTTATTTTCCTAATTCATTTTTATTTAAATTTTTCCAATTAATTTAAGTAAGAGTGCATTTTGTGCATATAATCTATTTTTAGCTTGCTGCAAGACTTTTGATTTGTTTCCATCGATAACCTCAGAAGTAATTTCATAGCCTCTATGGGCTGGTTGACAATGAAGAACCGCACTCGCTTTTGAAAAGTTAACTAATTTTTGATTTACTTGATAACTTTGATACAGTGTTTTGGCATCCTCCAAAGTTGTATTATCACCCATTGAAACCCAAGAATCTGAATACAGTACATCACTATCTTTACTGTCCAAAATATCATTTGATAATTGAATAGAAGAATTATGTTTTGAAGCTAAATCTTTTGATTTTTCAAAAACCGTTTTATTAGGTTCTTTGTTTTTTGGTGTAATTGCATAGAAATTCACGCCAAACATTGCACTCAAAAGCATAAGCGAATGAGAAACATTATTCCCTTCGCCTAAATAAGTAAGCTTTAATCCATCTAATCTACCAAAGGTTTCTTTGAGTGTCATAAAATCTGCTAATGCTTGGCAAGGGTGGTATAAATTACATAAACTATTAATAACCGGTACTGAAGAATGTTCTGATAACGTCACTAAAGTATCATTTTGATTCACACGAGCTACAATACAATCAGCCCAGGTCGATATATTTAATGCAAAGTCTTTAACTGATTCTCTTTTGCCTATCACTCCATTTTGATTATCAAGATATACTGCATGTCCCCCAAGTTTGTTTATACCTATATCAAATGACAAGCGAGTTCTTAAGCTTTCTTTTTCATATAAGGTAACAATTGACTTGCCTTTAAGAGATTGACTATACAGAATAGGGTTTGTTTTTATATCTTCAATTAAATCAAATATATTTCTTACTTCATTTTTTGTTAGTTCTAAACCCGTTATAAAATGTTTCATTTTTCACCTAAAATTCCGATACTAATGTTCCCAATTGATTCATATCACTAAACGATAAATCAGCATTTTTTAGTATCTGCCAACCTGTAATATAAACTCCATCTTTCAGCACTTTAGATGCCTTTAAAGCTTCTTTAACTTTAACAGTCATCCCATCTTTTATAATCTCTTTGTTGACGAGATCATTAATTTTATCTTCATTTAATTTTTGAATCAGTGTTTGGTGTTGATCTAAAACTCCAGATACATCTGTAAGAAAGACTATTTTTCCATTTGTCGATTTAGCAATTGCAGTAGCAGCTTCATCGGCATTGACATTAAACCATTCACCCATTTGGGAAAAGCCAATGGAACAAATAATTGGGATATATCCTGATGTGGTTAAATGTGTTAAAAGTAAAGGTTCACTGGTGCTGTCACAAAAACCAGTTTGTTTTAAAGCGTCATTTTTTTGTTTAACATTAATGCCTGCTTCAAATAAAGATAAACCAATTGGTCTAAGATCAAACTTAATAGCACTTTTCATGATTTTTTTATTGGCATATCCAGCCAAAGCTCCAACTATTATTGGCATTTCTTCTTTAGAGCTTATTCTCAAACCGTCATGCTTTTTTGAAATATATCCCATTTTATTAAGCCAACTATCAACGACATTACCTCCACCATGAACAATTAGCCAATTAAATTGTTTGTTTTTATTTATAAATGAAAATAACGAGTCTAAAGCATTAGGGTTTTTAAGTATTGAACCACCAATTTTAATAATGATTGGTTTTTGAGTATCATTGTCTTCCATTATTTTAAAATCCTTTTAAAGCAATCCATGTTCACTTGGTAGACCACAATTTAAATTCATGCATTGAACAGCTTGAGATGCGGCTCCCTTAAGCAAGTTATCAATTGCAACCACAATAATCAATTGATTTCCCTGAGATTCCCAACCAATATCAACAAAAGGCGTTCCAACAACGCCATCTATTGTTGGTAATCTTTTATTTAATACTCTAACCAAATGCATATTTTGATAATATTTAAATGAATCCTCAATTTGTTCAGTGGTTACCCATTCATTTAATTCAACATAAATCGTTTCTAGAATACCTCTCTTAAAATTTCCAACATGAGGTGTAAATAAAACATCTATACCTAAATATTGATTGATTTCTGGTGTATGTCTGTGAGTGAACAATCCATATGGCTTTAAAGAAACTTCGCAAAAACTATTGTTCAAGGTTGCTTTTCTCCCAGCGCCAGAAATACCCGATACTGCATTCACAATTATTTTATTGTTTTCTTCAATTAGGCCACACTTTTTTAAAGGTTTTAATGCCATCAAAGCAGCAGTAGGATAACAACCAGGGACTGCAATTAATTTTGATGAAGAAATAGAGTTTTTATTCCACTCGGCTAAACCATAATCGGCAAAGTCAAGTAAATCTGAATGATTATGCATAAAACCATAATATTTTTCATAATACTCTTTATTTTCTAATCGAAAAGCACCTGACAAATCAACGACTACTTTGTCCATTGATAAAAACTTTTTTGCAAGATTTAGACTAACAAAATGATCTGTGCATAAACATACATAATCACAATTATCATTTATAAAATCAAATTCATGAGCTATCAGTGGTTTTAATATGTAATCAATAGTCCCAATAACTTCAGGGTAAAGTTCATTAATGTTCTTATATTTGTCTGTGCTAGTCTCAGATACAAAAAGCCCACTTATCTCCAGATATGGATGTTGTTTGATTAATTTTGTTAACTCTATTCCACTATAACCACTGGCCCCAATAATTGCGACTTTTTTCATAGTACCTCATTCATTTTAATAATAATTTCTATTGATCTGCAATATAAATTGTTTTATATTTTTATGCAATATATTTAATTATTTATTCAATCGATTATGAAAAAAAACTTTCTGGAAATGTATAAAAATCTTATTTCCACTCCATCGATAAGTGGTTTAACAGGTCAAATTAATCAATCTAATTTAAGTATTGTTAATTTACTTGCAAATTGGCTAAATGATTTAGGTTTTGACTGCCAGATTAATCCCTTGAAAACTGAAAAGGATAAATACAATCTAATCGCTAAAAGAGGATCTGGCTCGGGAGGGCTAATGCTTGCCGGACATACAGACACGGTCTCATATGATGAACATTTATGGTCAACTGACCCTTTTAAATTAATTGAAAAAGATAATAAACTTTTTGGGCTAGGTAGTATTGATATGAAAGGTTTTTTTGCCTTTATTATCCAATCAATAAATAAAATTGATCAAGAAAATAAATCACAAAAACAACCATTAATTATTTTAGCAACTGCCGATGAAGAAACAACAATGGCTGGTGCACGCGAAATTGCAAAAGATTCCAACTTAAAACCAAAATTCTGCATTATTGGTGAACCGACAAACATGAAACCAATCTACATGCATAAAGGACACCTCTCTGTAGCCCTAAAAGTAATTGGGAAATCAGGACACAGCTCAGAACCAGGAAAAGGTTTAAATGCTATAGAAGTTATGCACAAAGTGATAGCAAATTTAATTCAATTAAAAATGGATTTAGCTGAAAAGTACAATAATCCTCACTTTTGTGTGCCACAGCCTACTTTAAATTTTGGACATATTCATGGTGGTGACAATGCAAATAGAATTTGTGGCTGTTGTGAGTTACATATGGATATTCGACCTATACCTGGGCTTTCTATCAAAGAATTAGAGTGTTTGATATTTAATGCTATAAAGCCTATTAATAACCAATATCCAAATAGTGTTAGAGTAATAAACTTACATGAACCTATTCCTGCTTTTACAGGTCACGCAGATTCAGAGCTAGTTTTATTATCTGAAAAATTATCGGGAAATAAGTCTCAATCAGTAAATTATTGTACCGAAGCTCCATTTCTTGCAACTTTAGGATGTGAAACGATTGTCATGGGTCCTGGCTCTATAGAACAGGCCCATCAAGCCAATGAATTTTTAGACATGGCAATGATAAAACCAACACTGAATATTTTAGAAAAAATGATCTATCAAATATGTTATTAATTGTTCACTTTCATAGAGTAAGAAGTAAATTTGCAAGTTTTTAAAACTAGGTAATACTTATAATACTTAAAAATAAACTTGATAGTTAATGAAATGGCTAAAAAATCAACATATACTTTTACACTGGTGCTGCTCTTTTTAACATTTATATCAACTTTATATGATTATTTCATTCCTTACGGTCCTATAACCTATACTCTAGGAGCACTTTTAGTAATAGTTACTACAGTCTTTTTATTTATTTTAATTTTCGTACTTAGATCCCTTCATAGTTTTATTAAATTAATTAAATTTATCGTAATTTTAATATTTTTGGGTAGTTTATTTGCTCTGTTTTTACTTCACAGTTGGATTTCGTTGATACTTTTAGTTATATCATTTTTGTTATTTATAACCTCAAAATGAATTTAGGGTAATTTTATGACTTTTTATTTAAAACACATTTTGTATGCAGTTTTGCTAGTTGGTTTCAATGCTTTTGCAAATTCTGATAATCAATGGGATACATTTAATGGTGATTTAGAAGCTACTAAGTATTCACCTTTAAAACAAATTAATCCTGAAAATGTCAGTAATCTCAAAGAAGCATGGTCTGTTAGAACCGGAGATGTATCAGATGGAACTTTAATAAGAAATGGCAAAACTGTACCAATGTCAGCTTGGTCAGCAACACCTATATTTGCTAATGATACTCTTTATTTAGGTACTCCATTTTATAGAATTTTTGCCCTTGAGCCGGATACCGGTAAGGTAAAATGGATTTTCGATTCCGAGGAACAGCTTGAAGCTCTAACTCAACCTGAAATGAAAAGTCGTGGGGTAGCCTATTGGGAATCTGAAAATATAAAAAAAGATACTCCATGCCAAAAAATTGTTTATTTAGGGACTATGAAAGCAAAATTATTTGCTGTGGACGCTGACACTGGAAAAAAATGTGAAGGTTTTGCGAATGAAGGCGTCCTGGACATAAATGACTGGTACAATCTTCCATTAAAATATCCACTATCATTATTACAACCCCCTACTGTATACAAAAATATTTTAGTGATTGGCTGGGCGGGTAAAGATTGGGCCTATCAAGAAGCACCTCTTGGGACGATTTTTGCGATAGATAGTCAAACTGGCGAAAAGCTATGGGAATTTTTTGCAATTCCACCTGGAACAAAGCATACTGGTACGGCCAATGTTTGGGCTAGCATGTCTGTTGACCCTGAAAAAGGTATTTTATATGCGCCAATTAGTTCCCCTAGCCCAAATTTTTACGGCGGAGACCGACTAGAGTCATTACCACTTGGAACCTCCGTTGCGGCACTTGATATTAAAACAGGTGAATTAATTTGGAGTTATCAATTAGTTCATCATGATTTATGGGACTATGATACAAACGCTGCTCCTACCTTAATTGATTTAAAAAAAGACAACAAAACAATCCCAGCTCTCGTACAAACTACAAAACAAGGCTTTATGTATGTACTAAACCGTTACACAGGTAAACCAGTATACCCTATTGAAGAACTTGAGGTCCCCCCTAGTACAGTACCTGGAGAAAAAGCGTCCAAAACACAGCCATTTGTATCTGTACCTAAGCCAACAAATGACAAGTTTCCAGGTGTTTGGGAACTAGCCGATATTGTCAGTTTAGGGTATTGCTCAAAGAAATTTAAAACTCTAAGGTATGATGGACGGTTTACTCCACCAAGTTTTGAAGGCTCTATAGCCTTCCCAGGAACTGGTGGTGGAGTCGAATGGGGAGGTGGAGCATTTGATCCTGAAAATCAAATTTTCGTGGCAAATAACTCTAATACTGTCCAAATCCAAAAACTGATTCCCCGTGAAGAATATAATAAATTAACTAAATCAAGTGGTAGCGAGGCTGCTGGAGGATTCTTCCCACAAGAAGGAGCACCCTATGGAGTTCAGTTGTCATTTTTCATGAATCCTTTTGGCATGCCCTGTTGGAAACCACCTTTTGGAGAACTATCTGCGTATAACATGTCAACTGGTAAACTTTTATGGAGAAAACCCTTTGGAGCAATCCAATATATGGGCTTTTATTTACCAGAAAAGTGGGGGTCAATTACAATTGGTGCTCCAGCCATCACAGCTTCAGGTTTGATTTTTATTGGTGGATCTATGGATAGTTATGTTCGAGCCATTGACTTAAAAAATGGAAATGTTGTTTGGAAAGCAAGAGTCGATGTTCCTGCAGTATCAAACCCTGCAATTTTCAGTTATAAGAATAAACAATATGTGGTCTTTACTGCAGGTGGGAATGCAATACTTACTGGTACAGGTGTAAGTGATCAGGTTGTAGCCTTTGCATTAGAAGATTAACTCAAATTAAATAAAGAGACTTTTAAAAAAGTCTCTTTATTAAAGTCTAAGTTTCTTATAAAGTATCCAAATCATTTTTTAGAATTCGATATTATGTCCTGTAAAAATAATAACTGTGTTGCCATAAATATAAGTGATTTTTTTAATAAAGTTGATGAAGCTATTGCTTTTTCAATCTATTCTTCTTTTGAGCATTATGGCTTTAATTGTACTCAAATTGAGACACAGAGAATCATTAATTTAATCCTAAAAAGTCAAACATTAAACAAAACTTTTGAAGACATTATACAATCTCAAAAATTTGACTTAGACTATATTAGAATTGACGACTTGACGAACTTTTGTATTGAACATTTTAGATATAAATCAATTTTACAAACTTCTATGTCGAAAATACAATCTAATATAATATCCTCATTAATCCGACATGATATGAAAATAAATTATCTTACCTATTTTGATAAGAATTTTGCTAAAATTCTTATCGAAAAATATAACTTAAATACAAATACATATCAAATTTTTGCAAGATTAAGTAATACTCAAGAAATTGAGTTAGTTGTAAAATCACTTAAACTGAAGTTGTTTCATACTGATAATCCTAAATTGCAATTTGAGATTTTTTGTAATGATGATGCTGAATCTATTTTACATCAGATTAAATTTATTTAACTTTTAAGCTCCTAAAATTGGAACAGAACTATCCTGGCAAAAGTTAATAAGTCTTTAAGTGTGCTATAAAGTAGATATATTTGTTGATACAGGTTAATAACTCTTTCTCGTTAAAACTATATAAGAGTTAAGCGATAGAGTGATTTATACATGTATCAAATAAAATTTTCATAACAAAAACACTTCAAGATTGGGATTCAATATTATTACACTACAGCCAATTAATTGTAATTAGATGGTAAATCTTTCATTATTTTTTTCCAGGTACGACGAAATGTTTTCACGCTTTTAAACCCTACTTTGTCAGAAATTATTTCTATTGAATATCTTTCCATTTCTAAAAAACGTTTTGCAAGTTCAATTCTCAATGAATAATGGTATTCTTGTATCGTATTACCTGTTTTGTTTTTAAATACTCGATTTAAGTTTCTGGGGCTCATCCCTATTTTATTTCCAAGTTCATCAGCTGTCCAATCATAAGCAGGATTATCCATGATTAAATTTTGTACTTTATGTATCTGCGGGTTAATATGATTACGATACTTAAACCATTCACTTAGCTGTCTATCATTTGAGGTGCGTCTCATATAAACAACTAAATCATTTGCAACATTAACTGCACATTTATATCCAAATATGCTTTCTATTAAATGTAGAGTCACATCTATGCCAGCTGCAATACCTGCTGATGTAATAATATTATCATCCTCAATAAAAATTCTATCTGAATAGACATTAGCTAAGGGGTAGTAGTTTTCTAATGTTTTAATTTTATTATGGTGTGTCGTACAACTTTTACCATTAAGCAAACCAGCTTTTCCTAAATAAAAAGCACCTGTACAGACGGATACTATTTTCTTAAAATTACTCGCATTTTCTTTAATCCATTTAGAAACGAAATCAAAAGATTCACTTTCGACAACATTTGAAACTCCAGGAACTATTAATACTCCAGAATCTTTGATAAAACTAGGTAAGGGTTTTAAGTTAGATAAAAATAATTCTTGGTTACTTTTTATTTCACATAAAGTGCTAATATAAATTAACTCAACGTTTTTAGTATCATCGATAAGATTTTCTTCCTTATTACATGCCGATAATGCTTGGATAGGTCCCGCAATATCCAATATTTGCAAGCCAGGTAAACACAAAATATAAATCGGAATTGTTTTTGTTTTTTTAGAAGACATACTTGATTTTTCATCTCTAATTTAATTTCCAAAATCACTAAGAAGTATACATATATTTATATAATGTAATTATCAAGTGATTTAAGAAATTTTTATTCAGAAATTGTAACTTATATGAACCTTTACATCATATAATTCGATGGAATATCGCCAACTATATTTTTCCATGCTCTTCGAAAAGTTTTGACATGATTAAATCCTGATTCCTCGGCCACTCTTTCAACTGAATATTTATTATTTATTAACAGTTTTTTTGCAACTTCTATACGAAGGCCATAATGATATTCTTGGATCGTGCATCCAGTATTATCCTTAAAAACCCTACTCATATTTCTCTTACTCATTCCAACTCGATTAGATAATTCATCAGCTGTCCAATCATAACTCGGATCTTTTATTATTAGATTTTGTATTTTATGTATATACCTATTTTTATGATTCCTATTTTTAAGCCACTCACTTACTTGATCTTCGTCACCTGAGCGCTTTAAATAAATTACTAAAATTTTTGCAACTTGATAATAACAATCTGTTCCAAACATTTTCTCTATTAAATCAAGAGTTACATCTAAGCCCGATGAAAATCCAGCCGAAGTAATAATTTTATCATCTTCAACAAAGAGTTTGTTTTTATGTATTTTTGCAGAAGGACAAAAGCTTTCTAGACAATCTAAACATAGATGATGAGTGGTGCATTCTTTATTATGTAATAATCCAGCTTTTGCTAGATAAAAAGATCCTGTACCTATGGATACAATTTTTTTAAATTGGTGATTAAAATCTTTTATCCATTTTGATACTTCATTAAAACTAACTGTAGTTCTTGAATTATAAACGCCCGGTACAATTAAAATTGAATTAGAAGCAATCTTTTCAGGTAAGGGCTCTAAATTAGAAAAGGTTAATCCCTGATCACTTTTTGAATTTGTTGTCGTACTCAAAAATCTTAATTTTACGCGGTCTTCGTCAAAAAATTTATTACACTCAGAAAAGGCATGCACAGGACCCGCAACATTTAATAATTGCGTATCAGGCAAGCATAAAATATATACTGTTAAAAGTTCTTTAGACATTGTAGTTTCTCTTTTTAATTTCTTAAAAATCATAAATCAATTTTTTTAAACTTATGATGTGGAACTTGCAAATAATGTAAATACTTTAGTAATAAAGTTGAGTTACATGCGTATCCTTTTGAGCAATACTTTTTGTATTATTCATAGATTTTATTTGCTCTTTAGATAGAGAAACCTGTAAATTATGAACTAAGTTGTAGTTATACGATTGATTAATTTTTTTCATTTTTGTCTCTTTACTTATTATAATTTTATTTTTATTTATACTAATGTTTTATCTGTTGTACATTTTATAATTTATTCTAATTAATAAACTATAAAAAACTTAGCCCAAATTATAGAAGTTCATTTTTTTTTCAAACAGTATTGGACAGATTTACTAAATGTGTGACGTATTGTCCAAAATAGGGATGATTTTTTAAAAGAGGGACTATTTAAATAAAGAATAATATTAGTGAAATAAAAATCTCAGCAACATAAATAAAAGTTATTAATTTATTTTATGAATAAACACCAAATAAGAACATAAAACACATAAAATACATAAAATACAAATAAAAGTATTAAATATCAATATTTTAAGTAAGACGATAATTTTTTTTAAAAAATCTTTTTGTCTCTAACCGGCTCTCATTAGTCCTAAACAGACCTTAAACTCATAAATTATTTTTATTAATATTTGCTTTTTTTTGAGTTAATTTAAACAAAAGGTAATTTAAATGAATATTAGTTTAGCTATTTTATTTGCTATTTTAGGTGGTATCTGTAACGGCTCATTTAATAGTCCAAAACATTACTTAAAGGGAATGTCGGATTCCAAAACATGGTTGTTATGGAGTTTTTGGGGTCTGTTATTTATACCTATTTTTCTTTCTTTAATTAGTGGTGCCAATTTACTCCAACTGTTTTTGAGTACAAAAGTATCAAGTATCTTAGTTGTTTTATTATCTGGGTTCATTTATGGCTTAAGTTTTATATTCTTTTTAAAAAGTATACCTAAAATTGGATCTGGTGTTGCCTTCATCATAAATGTTGGTTTTGCAAATGTATTGGTAAACTTTTTTGCTCTTTTCAACACGACCCAATCATCTCACTATACGTTTGTTTTATATCAATCATTGAGTATTGTTCTTTACATCATTGCATTAATCTTGGCAATCAAAGGAAATTTAATAAAACACAAATTTTTTCTATCTAAAAGAGTAAAAAGCTCAGGCCTTACTACTCATAAAAAAGGGGACTTTATAATAGGGGTTTTATTTGCATTCATAGCTGCTATTGGTTCTTTTGTTGAAATTCAAGGATTTAGTATTGGTTCGCCTCTTATAATAAAATCACTTACCCAACAAGAGTTTTATACTCAATTTTCAATGGCAGTAATACCATCTTTAATTCTTGCTTTTGGTATGTTTTTTCCTTTTTTAATTTATTTTTGTAAGAAGCAATTTTTCACTAAAAATCTCTCAACTGCATCTACTGATAATAAAATTACGGCAAGAATTAAGTTTAAAAATATATGTATAACCATCTTAATGGGTGCTTTATTCTTTATTGCATTAATATTATTACAAGGTTCCGATAATTTTGCTGGCAATGCTTCTGCTATAACGGGAGCTACTTTCTTAACTTGTATTATTTTGGTTAGTAATATATGGGAATGGATTAGAGATGAATGGAAAGACACACCGAAAACAAGCTATCTGCTTGTCATAGCTGCGATTATTATTTTTATTTCAGCGAATATCGCTAGTTTTTTAGCAACACTTTAAATTATAACTGAAAAAATAATTATATATTGAATTAGGAGAAATTAAATGAATAACAATATTGAAACAAGAACTGAAACCGATAGTATGGGGTCCATCCAAGTTAATAACAAAAATTATTGGGGCGCACAAACACAAAGATCTTTATTACACTTTTCCATTGGCGAAGATATTATTCCACATGAAGTAATTAAGGCCATGGGTATTTTAAAAAAGGCAGCTGCAAATGCAAATAATGAATTGGGAATATTATCTGATGATAAGAAATTGCTTATTAATAAAGCTGCTGACAAAATTATAGCCGGTGAGTTTAATAATCAGTTTCCCTTGCATGTCTGGATGACAGGCAGTGGAACTCAATCAAACATGAATGTTAATGAAGTTATTTCAAATTTGGCTATTGAAATGGCTGGAGGTGTTCTTGGAAGTAAAAAACCTATTCATCCAAATGATGATGTCAACATGTCACAATCATCAAATGATACATTCCCAACGGCCATGTATATTGCAACTGCAGTCGAAGTGAATCAAAAACTTATACCCGCTATAAAAGTAATGCAGCAGTCTTTGTCTAAAAAAGCAAAAGATTGGGATAATATTGTTAAGATTGGTAGAACACATATGCAAGATGCAGTACCTCTAACTTTAGGACAAGAGTTTTCGGGATATGCTGAAATTTTAAGAAAGGATATCGAAAGAATTGAATTCGCCCTAAAGGATGTTTATGAGCTTGCAATTGGAGGCACCGCAGTCGGAACAGGACTAAATGCCCCTGAAGGATTTGCTGAAAAAGCCGCCCAAAATATTGCAACCCTTACAAACTTACCATTTATATCAGCTCCTAATAAATTTGCAGTTCAGGGTTCTCATGATGCTCTAGTTGCTATGATGAGTGCTATCAAAGGTTTAGCTGTATCTTTATTCAAGGTTTCCAATGATATAAGATTATTAAGTTGTGGTCCTAGAGCTGGATTTCATGAATTAATTATTCCATCCAATGAACCAGGCTCTTCCATAATGCCTGGGAAGGTAAACCCTACACAATGTGAAGCTATGGCAATGGTATCAGCTCAGGTAATGGGTTATGATTCGGCAGTTAGTATTGCTGGTGCTGCTGGTTATCTTGAAATGAATGTATACAAAACTATGATCATTTTTAATATTATGCAGTCAATAAGACCTCTATCGGATAGCTGCATAAACTTTACCAAGTTTTTACTTGACGGAACCCAACCAAATAAAAAGAAAATCGATCAGTATTTACATGAGTCATTGATGTTAGTTACAGCTTTAAGTCCTTTAATTGGCTATGATAAGGCATCCACAATGGCACACTATGCCAATGATAATGATTTAACACTTGAAGATGCAAACAATCATTTCAAATTTTTAACAAATGATGAGTTCAAAAGTGCAATTGATCCATATAAAATGGCTAAAGGTGGAAGAGCTTAAATTTTTAATCAAAACTATACTAATAAGGGTTGGCTTATACTTTATTAGTGTAGTAAATGAGAAAGGTAAAATAAATGAATACAGAAGTTACATTTCAAAAAACAATTATGGATGACGTTACTCAAAGTGGAGTTTATTTAGAATTTAATTTAAAAGAATTCATCTATTTTAAACATGTACTTGATATTTTAAATGATGAATTGTCTACCGGTAATATTATTATTGGTTTTGGCTTTGATCTTTTAAAACAAACAAAAAACTATGATCCTACACTTCTTGAAATTCCTACCTATGACAATCCACATAACATTAATTTTCATGATGAAAATAGAGATGTATTTTTATGGATAAAAGATAAATTTTTAGGCGATGTTATTAAAAGAGGTCATTTCTTAAAAGAAAAACTTGAGTCTTATGCAAAAGATTTTGAAGTCACTTTAGGAAATTTGTATCATCCTAAAAAAGAAGAGAATAAAACTGAAACAAGAGGCTTGGATGGCTTCTGGGATGGTACAGAAAACCCCAAAGAAGATATTGAGACAATTGCATATATAAAAAATGAAGATTCATTATTAAATAAAGGGAGTTATTGGGTTGTGCAAAAGTGGCAACATGATTTAGATTTTATTAAAAATGCATCCACAAAAGAAAAAGAAGATATAATTGGCAGAACAGAAGCAGACAGTATTGAGTTTGAACACAAACCAATAGACTCACATGTAGCGAGAACTGATCAAGATAGTTTCTCACTAGATGCACACATGTGGAGAAGATCTATGCCTTGGATCAGTGATAATTTAACTGGGGGATTAATGTTTACATGTTTTGCAAATAGTTTATACCCTTTTACAGCCCAATTTAATAGAATGACAGGCGGAGAGGATGGTATTATTGACGCGACATTCAAAATGAGTCAAATCGTTTCCACTAAATATTTATGGTGTCCACCTTTAGTAAATGGAAAACTAAATATTCTCAAGTAATAAAACACTTCAACTTTCTAGTTATTTTTTAATAACTAGAGAGATATCAAAACTCAATTACTCCTTAAGTGAGAGATGTTTTCAAGTTCAATGCTTTCGATAATGTCGTTTATTACCTCAAAAACATCAGACATTTGACAATAATATGTTGCTTTATTAAAAGAAGTTGGTGAGCCAACAAAAATTGAGTACTCAGCAGCACTTAACATTTCAAAATCATTAAAATCATTCCCTACACATATTGAGTCCATTAGACTTAAGCCTAATTTTTTAATGCCCTCTCGCTTATTGGTATTAAATGCAGCAACATCAAAAAAACCTTCATTATATTTTGTTTGTGTCAGTTTCTCACTATTGATAATTTGATTGTATAAGGGATCTGTCATAATTTTTTTATCTAGAATTAAGATCTTAGTAATTCCCCTTTTTAGTATTTCTGAAAAGCTAACAATATTGTCTGATAATTCTCTCAGATAATCATGAAAGGGATGAAAGTCATCAGATAAAAAATAATCCCACTCACCATCCAGTACAAAAGGAGTCTTTTTGGAGATTAAAAACTCAACAAGCTCAAAAACAACAATGCTTGGTATAAAGTCACAATTTATCTTCTGGTCTACATATGTCTGTGCACCATTGCAACCAACCATTTTGAATTGATGAAAAGATTCAGGTAAAACAGGCAACATATCTCTAATTGGTCGACCAGATGCAAAGATAATTTCATGTTGTTTTGACAATTTTTTGATTTCATTTTCTCTAAATGAGTCTAGTTTTTGTCCATTCGATATAATCGTACCATCCAAATCAAAAACAATATTCATATTAAAATGATCCTTTTTTTAATTATTATCATCTTTTATAACATTTCTTAATCAACTAAGTAAATGTAAATTAAAAATTATATAATAGTTATCAAACTTAATTCAAAGTTATATTTATTTAAAGATTGAAGGCTATCAAACAGTTATTAAATATAATTTTACATAAAAAAACAAATGTGAACAAAAGATGCTATATGATATAAAAGTTAAGTTTTATTTTATTTTATTTTAAGTAAACATGAATACAAATCAATATACACACTCTACGTACATAACTATTTTTACATTGTGTTTTTATGTGTTTCTTTTATTTATTAATTTTTTTATAGTCAAATAGGTGTTTTTGACTATCATATTCAAACAATTCAACACATTTTTTTCATAATATTTTTATAAAGTATTATGACCTAATAAGTTACATATTATTTTTAATACCGGTAGGTTTATGGATTGACAAATTAAGAACTTATTCACTCATAACATTTGCGATTATCTTATCCATAGCTCTTTCAATTCTATTTCTAGCTACGGAAAGTATTTACGAGCATTCATTAATTATAATTTACACATTTTCTCTATTAAAATATATTCTTCTTGTCACTAGTCTTTATCATGCATCAAGAGCATATCTTAAGGGACTTTTAATTTCTCTTACAATCATCATTTTTATCTTTTACCAAGTTTAATCTTAAACTTTAACATAACATTTTCAAACTTAAATTTTTAAAATACTTCCCCGAAGAAAATTTAATGTTTCAGTTTACGATATTAAATATTTTTTTAGTATTTCTTATGATTTGGTGCATTATCTATAACAATAGGTCTAAAGTTGAAAAAATTAAAATTAAAAACTTATCATCCTTGAGACTCATTTTTTTTCAATTTAAAAATAAAAAGTTTGGTTTCTATATTCTGGTTTTTCTGACCCTGCAATTTATCTCATTGCAACAAACAATAAATATTTTTAGTGTTTATATTGCTATTTTGGGGCTATTATTTTTTGGAATCATAGATGTAAAAATAAAAAACTATTATCCCTGGATACTTAATCTTTCTCTAGTCACTTTTGCATTATATCTAATTCTTAATTTATTAGGATTTACAAATATAAGCCCTGTTTATTACCTAATACTAAATATGATATTATTGTTTATCTCTAAATTTTATGTCAATATTTTCGCAAATAACAAATTATATGGTTTTTCTCAAATTAAGGGACTAACAATTGCAATCATTTTACTAACCTCTAAAATTATGACTATCATTGTAACAAATACAGATTTTTTATTAATTAAAAAATTTGGTTTTTTTGACAATCAAACCCAGCTTTCAAATTTGTTTCAACAATTCAATTTTATTATTGTTTTGTGTATATTTTTATTGATTTTTATTTTAAAAATCGCATATAGAAAACAAAAAAACTAAATTTATACTCTAAAGCAACCAAATAATAGACTTTACAAAACAATTGTTTTAGTTATTATAACCACTTTAATTTTACAAATAACAGTGCTATGTCCATTTTAATTAAAAACATTATCCTTCGTCACAAGGTTACTATTAAATACTTATTTAGTGGTGGCTCAAATACTGTTATATGTTTTCTTTTATTTTGGTTGCTGATTCATTTTAAAGTCAACTATCTTGTAAGTAATGCCATAGCATTTATATATGGTGTCGTTCAAGGGTATCTTTTCAATTGTTTTTTTGTTTTTCATAATAAACCAAAATTTATTAGTTTATTGAAATATTCCAGTATTTATTCAATTACATTATTTATTTCACTAGCTTTAATGTATACATGGGTTTCAATTTTTTCCATAAATGAACTTATTGCAAACATTTTGACAACTATTGTTGTCACAGTTATAAACTTTAAACTCATTAAACTCATAGTTTTTAAATAAATAATGTAATTTTTTGGGCTTATATTGAATGAAATAACCTTGCTTAACTTGAGTTTTACAAGTAATATCGTAATAATTTTTTATATAAAAAGTTATAAGTAAAATTTAAATATAAACTAAATTTTTTCACATAAACTACTTTAAATGAACCTCCAAGAACCATGATTGATAATAAAAATATAGTTTTTGTCTACGCGATTGCGCTGTTAATTGCACTCCCTCCTTTTGCTATAGATACCTACATGCCGTCTTTTGGTAACATTGCTTTGAGCATGAATGTTTCTGTTTCTTTATTACCTATTTCAATTACAGCCTATTTTATTGGTTATGGAATAGGTGTATTTATATGGGGTTCTTTATCTGATCGATATGGGCGTAAAAAGATACTAACCATTGGTGTATTGACATTTATTATTGCCACCAGCTTATGTCTATTAACTAATAATTTTTTAATTTTTAAATTTTTAAGATTGATTCAAGGATTAAGTGGTTCTTCCACGGGCATTATTGCAATGGCGATAATTAGAGATTATTATCAGGGTAAAGAGCTTACCAAAAAAATGGCTACAATCAATTCAATTATGATGGGTGCTCCGCTATTAGCTCCAATTATTGGAAGCGCGATGATGCATTATTTTAAAATTTGGGAGTCCATCTTTGTTTTTTTATTGTGTTATGGTGCTCTACTTTTAATCATAACATTACAACTTAAAGAAAGTATTAAACAAAAAACACAAAATAAAATTATTGATCTTAAATTATATACAGTTCATTTAAAGAATAAAAAATTTGTTTTACTATCTATTATTCCAGGTCTGTCATTTGCTTCATATTTTGTTTTTATCGGAAACTCATCAGTTTTGTTAATCAGTTTCTTTCATTTAAGTCAGTTTGAATATTCTTTTTTCTTTGCATTAAATATCTTTGTAAGTTTAATTGCTCAACAAATATTAAAAAAAATTGTAGACCGTTATAAAGCATCAAACATTATTATCACATGTTTAACAGTTGCTTTATGTGGAAATATTCTTGCATTCTCTTTTTCTCATTATGTTGTAAACATATATGCATTTTCACTTTCAATCACATTAATTTGTGGTAGTTTATCTCCTATTGGAACGATTTGTGCCTCCAATGCAATTAGTGCTGTAAAAGAATCTTTTGGCACAGCAAATGCCCTTAGCCGACTGTTTTCGTTTTCAATGGCAGGTTTAGCAACTTTTGTATCTAGTATGTTTTATGGTATCGACTTAATGAAAGCAATAAATCTTCAACAACTTTGTATCATCTCGTTAATCATAATCATCATTTTTTATAATTTAAAATCTAAACATTTATCATAAAATAGTTGAAAAAATAAAATAAAGAATTATTCTATTTATAATTCTTTATTTTATGAAAAATAATTATGATTACGGTTGGCACAAAACTTAAATCTAAATTTAAAGCGGATCGACTTAATAAAGTATCTGTCACTAAAATTAAAAAAGACACCAATGACGAATTACTGTATGAAATCACCATTATTTATAGTGAAGGCACCAAACATTCAAATACATACTGGCATACAGAAGATGATATACTTGCTGAGTACCATGTTTTGAATTAGTCTTTTTTTAATCATTTAATTTTTTATATTTAAAAGCCTTAATGCATTTAAGGTTACCAATACAGTTGCCCCAGTATCTGCAATCACAGCTAACCACAAACCAGAAATGCCCATTAAGCTGGTAGTAAAAAATATTCCTTTTAAAAGTAATGCAAAACTTATATTCTGAATAATATTTAATCTAGTCGCTTTTGCTAACTTTATGGCAAAAGGTATTTCATTTAATCTGCCGTGAACAATTGAAGCCTCCGCTACCTCCAGCGCAACATCTGAACCTTGTCCCATAGCTATACTTGAAAATGCATATTTCATTGCTGGTGCATCATTGATTCCATCACCTATAAACATTACATTTTCTTTTTCAGACTTTTGTTTTATAAATTTAACTTTTTGATCTGGATACAAATTTGATTCATAGTTAATTGAGAGTTTTTTGGCAACATTATCCGCAGATATCTGGTTATCTCCTGTGAGCATTAGCAAATCCAGTTTCATCTTTTTAAGGTCATTAATAACTTCTTTTGCTTCTGGTTTTAGACTATCTTCTAAAATAAATATGGCAATAGGTTCTTGAGTATTCTTCATCATTATAATTATTGTTTTACAGGCTGACTCTAAACTATTAATTAATTCTTTCATTTCAGATGGTAATTTTTGCTTCATTTTATTTGGTGATAAAAGTTGGTATTTATTATTTTGAATAAAACCCTCTACACCCAAGCCAACTAAAGCTTTTTTAGAAGTTACAGATATTAATTCACCATCATTAATATGCTTAAATGCATAAGCAATTGGATGCCTGTATCCATCCTCCAAACTTTTGGCTATTGATAAAACTTTACCTTTCGTATAATTATTTAAAATTTTTATGTCTAATAACTTATATTTGCCCAAAGTTAAAGTTCCTGTTTTATCAAATGCAATAGAGTTAATTTTGGCAAACTTTTCAATTGCTAAACCATTTTTTATCAAAACACCTCTTTTACTGGCATTAAATAAAGATGATGTAATAGCAGCTGGCGTTGAAATAATAAGTGCGCATGGACAAGAAATTAAAAGTAAGGCTAAACAACGATATATTGCTTCACTCCATGGCACACTAAATAATACCGGTAGTAGTAACATCATTAAAAAAGCAATTAAAATTATTGATGGTGTATAAAATCGACTAAACTGTTGGATCATCCTTTCAACTGGTGCCTTTTCTTGCTCCGCTTTATCAATTAAATTAATAATTTTATCGACACTATTATTACCTTTTTCTGAATTAACTTTTAAAGTTATGGTATGATCTACAACTATACTCCCAGCTATTAAACTATCACCCTTATTTTTTTCAACTGGCAGTGATTCTCCTGTCATCGAACTTTCATCCATTAAACCATAACCAACTAATAAAACTCCATCTGCAGGTAGACGATCACCGGCATGAACTTCGATAATATCTCCAAACCTTAAGTCACTAACATTAATAACAACTCTATTTCCTTCTACAATCTTGGTCACTTTAGATGGTATCAGAGACACAAGAGACTGTATTCCTTGTCTTGCTTTTGAACTTGCGAAAGTTTCTAGCTTTTCTCCAAAGAAATATAACATAATAACCATCAATGCCTCATGGGAATGGTTAATAAACAAGGCTCCTATCGCAGCAATTATCATTAAGGTCTCTATTGAAAAAAAAACTTTAGCTTTAAATAGAAAATATGATTTTTTAAGAAGTGGTGTTAATCCAATTGAAGTAAAGATTATAAAAAGATATTGAGACAAAGATTGATTTATACTTTCAATGCCATAACAGGCTAACATACCTATCATTAAAAAGATTAGTAGAGTATTTTTTCTTATAAAATCATAAATTAAATTATTAGTTTGTTTTTTTTCAAATAATTGTCCAACCTCAAAAACTTCATAACCTTTTTTGTTAAGTTCTTTTTTGATTACTGATGGCTCACATTGATTATTGAAATGAACAGTAATTTGTTCGAGTGGAAATGACACTTGAGTAAATTGTACACCTTGAATCTTATTTATTTGTTTTTCAATATTTTTAGCGCAAGCTGGACAATCCATACCTTTTATTGTCCATTTAAAAGTATTTTCAGTTTTTTCTTTTGTTTGATTTTTCTGATCTTTTTTTACAATATGATTATATGTATTACTAATCATAGAAATTCTCTCCTTAAATATACTATGGAGAGTATAAACATTGGAGTTAACTCTAAGGTCAAGTTATTTTTTATAAAAAATTAACCTTTTTATAATTACTGTGATATAAGTATAGTATAACTTTTTTATTTTTTTAAATTAATGAAATTTACATCTAGTGACGAATCAAGAATTATAGAGATGGCTTGGGAAGATCGCACTCCATTCGAGGCTATTCAACTACAATATAACTTATCTGAAAAAGAAGTTATTGAATTTATGAGAAAAAAGCTCAAAGGCTCAAGCTTTAAGTTATGGAGAAAAAGGGTTTCAAGTAGAAAAACAAAACATGCCATGCTAAGAAGCGACAAAGTTGTAAGAGCATATTGTCCAACTCAGTATAAACAAAGATAAAAAAAAATAAAGCCGGATTTCTCCGGCTAACTAATATTATATATGCTTTTTATTATTATATTACATTTATATTTTTATTAATGAGTCAGTACTTCTTCATCATCAACATATTCTTCAGCAATTCCACGAGCAGCTTGAACATATTTCTGGTGTGTAACATAAGAGAAAAACACAACAGACAAAACAACCGTTACATACCAGTATGGTTGGAAAGCCAACAATAACCAAAGGTAAACTAAAAACGGAATAGTAAACATTAAGATTTGTTTTATATTCTCTTTTTTCTTAACCTGAATTGCAAAATAAATTGCCATTAATAATGTAATTGTACCATTCATTTTTAGCAGATCTGCGCCTGGAATCGTCGTCATTAAAAGACCTAACAATGTGAAAACAACAATACCAAACACGAAGGTTTTTGGTTTAAGAGCTGTCATACTTACTGGTGCTGCCATATATCCGATGATATGATAACCTGTCACAATAACCATCAATGATGCCCAACTTTTTGCATTTAACAAAAATACTGCAGCTAAAAGAAAGTTAATAACCATTGAACGTTTTGAAAAGTTATAAACCGGACAAAGTTTAGCAATCCAACCAGGCATCTGCCCTTCTTTAGCCATAGCATACATCATTCTTGAAGCAGCACCTAAATAGGTATAACCCGTTCCAGATGGACTTACTACACTATCTGCCAGTAATAACATAGCTAAAAAGTTTATCCCTAATAATAAGGCTAAATCCAGTAGAGGAGAATGGAAGTTTAATGCAGCCCAGCCACTTTGAAGTGAATCTTTTGGAACAGCTCCCATGAAAGAAAGTTGTAGCAACATATAAACCACTAAAACAATACCTATTGAGTATATGATAGATTTTGGTACATTCTTTTTAGGGTTTTCTACTTCACTTGCAAATGCAACTACTGTTTGAAATCCGTTAAATGAATAAATCAAACCAGCACCAACAATCGCTCCGATTGCTGAAGTAGCATGAAACATGCTATTTGAAGCCAACGAAAAGTTTGTTTTATCAAAATGAACAATTAACAATACAACGATAGCAAAAAGAGGTGTGAAAATTTTTAAAGCCATCACAATATTATTCACTTTAGCTAGAAGCTTTATTCCATAAAAATTAATGAATAAATATACTGCTAAGATAAATAAAGCAAAACACTTACCATATAGAGTTAAACCATCATCACCCATTAAAGGAGAGTTTTTGAAAATATCTGATAAATATTGCGTTGTTGCCTGTGCTTCAGTTGCAACTGTTACCATAATTCCAAACCAGTTTGCAAAGGCAAAAGGCATTCCAAAAATATGATTATGAGATAATGCACTTGAACGTGTGGTAGCACCTCTTACAGGATAAATTTCGACTACTTTACAAAGGCACATACCTACAGCTAAAACCATTACAGCCGCTAGAATCCATGCAAGAAAAGCATAATTTCCTGCTTGTTGTGCTGCTTTTTGTGCACTAAACAACCAACCTGATCCAATCATGCATGTTGCACTCAAGGCAATAGCACTGACCATAGAAATTTTTTTATTTTTCATGTGTTTGTTCCATTTTCGTTAAATATTATTACCAAAGAATTTTTATAATATTTTTTTCTTCAGCAGAGAAATCAATAACCTTAAGATTATCGCTAGCCATCCTATATGAGTTTAAACATAATAAATGTGAGCTAGTTTGAATAAAAGTACAGAGCTACAAAATAAAATTAATTTTCTCCAAATAAAAAGCAGAAAATTTTAATAAACTTTTTGTAAAATTACTTTTATATTAATGCAATTAATTAGTTTAAAAAAACTAATGCGGGAGCATTATATAAAATAATGACTAAAAGATCAAAAATTTAACATTAAATTGAAATTTACGATTTTATTAAAATTTAAATTTATACTAATAACCATTAAAATTAATCTATTTATAATAAAGCATGTTCAAGTTCACACTTTGTGAAAGCTTTTAGTTAATTTTATATGTTACTTTTTTTTATAAGACTTATTTCACATTTTATTTTTTTTTAAACCTTATAATGCAAAACGTTTTAAATATAAATTTACAAATACAAACATGGGAACTTAAGAATGAAATTAAAAAAAATGACTGTGATTGCTGGACTATGTGCTGGTCTGATTTCAACCTCAACACTTGCCACTACTATTGGTGTGACAATTTATGATTATAAAGATAACTTCATGAATAAATTTCGAAATGATCTTACAGCAGATGCAAAACTTCAAGGTGATACCAAACTAATTTTAACTGATTCTCAAAATGATCAAGGTAAACAACTTGACCAAGTGCAAACTCTATTAGCAAGAGGAGTTGATGTTTTAGCTATCAATTTAGTTGATCCTAAAGCAGCGAAAACTATCATACGAAAAGCCAAACAAAATAATGTGCCGGTTGTCTTTTTCAACAAAAAACCATCTCAAGCAGCTTTAGATAGTTATGACAAGGCATACTACGTTGGCGCAGATGCCAAACAATCTGGTATTATGCAAGGAGACGTAATTGCTGATGCTTGGAAAAAACATCCAAGTTGGGATAAAGATAAAAATGGTGTAATTAATTATGTTCTCATTAAAGGCGAGATGGGACATCCAGATGCTGAAGCAAGAACAAAGTTTGTAATTGATGAATTACATAAAAAAGGATACAAGACGAAACAATTACATTTGGATACAGCTGACTGGTCAACTGCAAAAGCTAAAGATAAAATGGATGCTTGGTTAGCAGGTCCTGATGCAGATCAAATAGAAGTTGTTATATCAAATAATGATGCAATGGCGTGGGGAGCTGTAACCTCTCTAAAACAAAATCATAAAAATATTCCTGTCTTTGGTATTGATGGTATGAAACAGACTTTTAAATATATGCAAGATGGTAAAATGTATGGAACAGTCTTAAATGATGATAAGAATCAAGCAAAAGCTGTTTTAAAATTAGCTACAAACCTTGCAAATGATAAGGCAGCAGACGATAATTTAGGTTACACAATTCAAGACAAAGTAATTTATGTGCCATATGTCGGTGTTAGTGACGATAACTTAAGTCAATATATTGCAAAAAATTAAACATTACAATAATAGTCTTCCAGTAAGTTATTTGCTGGAAGATTTTAATTTAAAGTGGCTGCATTTAAACTTATCATTTCCAAAAAGTTTATCACATATTCTTTTTGATGATCTATTTCATTTAAATAATAAGAGTAATTTGCTGTAAAAGTGTTTTTTTCAATATTTAAGATTTTCATCTTATTTTCTAAAACATAATCCCTAACTATAAACCAAGGTAAAAGTGATACTCCTAAATTAGCTGAAACAGCTTTAAAGAGTGCTTCTCTTCCTTTAATTTTTATCCTGTTATTTTTTTTGGTATTCATTTGATACTTTCTTTTAAAAGCTTCCATTTCCTCTTTAAAGTGAGTTAAAGTATCAATTTCAATAAACACCTCATCACTCAGATCATTTAACTGGAGTTGTTTTTTGTTTGCAAGAGGGTGAGCAAAACTACTCATAAGATATATAGGCGAAGAAAATAGGTGATTTTTTTAAAATGAAGATTTAAAGGAATATCAACGGTTAAGTATACGTCATGCTCATGTTGTTGCATGACCTTTAACATCTCGTAATTAGGAATAACATCTAACTTAATTTCAATCTCAGGTCTTTTTTTAACAAAGTCTATCATAGTATCGACAATTAAATCTTGTAAGGCAGGAATCACCGCAATAGAAATAGTTTTATTATCTAATACTTTCTGATCTATAGTTTGGTTAAATTTTTCATAGTTATCTAAAAACTTATTCGTTTCATTAAATAAAATACGACCAGTGTCAGTTAAAAAATTTTTTTTCCTACCTTTGTGAACAATTGAACTTCTAAAAAGCTTTCAATTAATTTGATGTGTTTCGTGACAGCCGGTTGAGTAATATAAAGACTTTCTGCTGCCTTATGAAAATTTAGAGTTTCAGCAACCGCCTTAAATACATACAGCTGTTTAATCGAGAGACCTCTCATCATTTTAATCTAACCTATTGTTTTTTTTGATATTATAAATTTCAAAATTCACTTAATAAATTTATAATATTAGAATAATTAAATAACTTTAAACCCACTGATATTATCTAATCAATTGTTTATCTATTCTACAAAATTAAAAACATTTAGTTGATTTGTTGTCAGTAGACCCTTTTTAGGGACAAAAATTAATTTTGGGATAAAAATACCATTAAAAACTTATAAGCAATGCAAGAACTTATGTTCATTAAAACTATTATTCATCATCTAGATATTTTAACAATACTCAGTAAGAATATTCAAATAGCCCATATCATAAATTTTTTTTGATATACTATATCATTTTACTTATTAAATCTATTTTTAAGTCGATAACTTTTTTTAATTAAAACCATGAATTTTTATTAATTTATATTTCTTTCCTTAGGAATTATGATTGTTCCACAAATCATTTGGTGAGTATTATATGAAGGAAAGCACAAAAGTTATTGTAACATTGTACCTCATGTTTTTAATGGCATACTTTACATTATCTATTACAAGCCCTATTGTTTCCAAAATAGCTTTAACTTTTGATATTACAAACTCAAAAGCAGCCACATCTCTTTCTTTAATGTATCTTTTATTTTCATTATCCTCTTTATTACTTGGAACAGCTTCTGATTTTTGGGGAAGAAGAAAAGTTTTATTAACCTCTCAATGTTTATCAATTTTAGGTCTATTACTCTGTTCAATTAGTACAAGTTATCCAATATTTGTAATGGGAATTTGTCTTCTGAGCTTTGGCAGTGGCTCCTATTCTGTTGTATCAAGATCGTTTGCTAATCATTATTTTATTGACTCCAAACAGCTATTTAAAATTTATAGTACTTTTTCTTTATTAATAATGCTTGGTCCAATGCTAGCTAATCAATTTATAAGCTTTTTTTCTATTATAAATTGGAGGTGTTTGTATGTCTTGATGTTAGCTCTAGAATTATTGCTTCTAGCTCTTACCATCACCAATATCGAAGAAAAAAAAGACGAAAACAATGCTGTGAAATTTTCATTCAAACAGATTATTTTAAATATCAACTACTGTATAAATAAAAAGATATTTCTGATTAACGCTATTTTAGTTGGACTATATACATCCATTATACTTGGATTATTTGCTCTTTTAGGACCACATATTTTTATTAATCAATTTTTTTACACAGTAAAAGAATATAGTCTTGTGGTTTTTTTTACTGGCATTTTGTATATCTTTGGTAATTGTGTATCTAAAGTTATTAAACCGCGATTTAATATTTTAGGCATCAAGATTCTTTTTATAATAATGTTCTTGTTTGCTTTGGGGGGGTTAACAGAAATTCATACACAACACTCATTATTATTAGCCCTTTCCTTTATAACTTTTGCCTCAGGTGTTTTAGTTCCCATATCAACTTTTGGGGGGATGACTGTAATTAAAAAAAACTTTGGCACAGCAGCGGCAATTTATACTGCTTCATTTTCACTTATTTCAACTTTATGGTCTTATTGGATAAACCAGATTACAAGTCAAAATAAAATTATATCATTAATAAACCTTTTATGGGTTATCATTATATCTGCAGTATGTCTAGAAGTTATTCTATATCTTGCAAAACTCAAAAATAAAAATTACCTAAAAATACACGGAACGAGTTAATGAGTATGTTTTGAGTTTTCTGATAAATTTTTCATGAATTAATTTGGGAGGATTTAATACCCCAACTAACTTTTCAGTTGCATATCTACATGCGGGATATTATCTTCTAAATAAACATTTGAGGTCGTGACAAATTTAAATTTTTGGTAAAAGTTCAATAAGTATTCTTGAGCTTGAATTTCAATGTTCGTTTGAGGCCAAAGTGAATGACAGAATTTTATTGAATTTAAAATAAGTTCATCACTAATTCCTGTCCCTCTTTTTTCTTTTTTGACAACTACTCTTCCAAAACAAGCTCCATTAAATTTTAAGCCAGGCCCAAGAAGACGTGAGTAGGCAACCAAATCTTCATCTTGAAAGCCAAGAAGATGATATACATCTTCTTGTAGATCATAATTATCTAAATCAGAATAAGGACAGTTTTGCTCTACAACAAAAACATCAACTCTCAACTTTAATAATTGATATAAACTCTGGTTCGATAAATCGTTAAACTTGTAAAGTTTCCAATTAATCATAAATTCACTTCCTCTTTGATTTAAATGTTTGCTTTGAAGGCAATACATCTAAAATTTATTATTTGTTAAAGCTTTTTTTCAAAGGTATTAAACAACTTCGTGATTTTTCAGAATTTTTATCTTTGAAGACTTTTGAAAAAATGACAATAGCTAAAAATGATAACACAAAACCAGGTAGAAGTTCATACACTTCAAAAATCGGACTAAACGATTTCATCATTGGCCATATAATCACAACAAGGGCCCCGACTATAATACCTGATAATGCTCCATACCAATTCACGTTTCTCCAGAATAACGAAATGATGATAATAGGACCAAAAGAAGCTCCTAAGCCAGCCCAGGCATGTCCCACAAGATTAAGAATAGAACTTTTTGGATCATGTGCCATGAAAACAGCAACTATAGTTATTAAGGTTACAATAATTCTACTAGTGATCAGGAGTTCTTTTGAGCCAGCATTTTTTCTTAAAAATTTATGGTAAAAATCTTCAACAACTGCACTCGATGATGCTAAAAGTTGAGCAGACGCTGTGCTCATAGTCGCTGATAAAACTGCAGCCAATAAGATGCCACCTATCCAAGGGTTAAATAGAGTTTTTGAAAGAATGATAAAGATTGTTTCCGGGCTTTTAATTAATGTTCCCTGAAAAAACACTATAGAAAAAATACCCGTCAAAACAGCCCCAACTAATGCTAATGACATCCAGCTCATACAAATTATTCTGGCTTGGGGAATAACCTTTTCATTTTTTGTTGCCATAAAGCGTACTAAAATATGTGGTTGTCCAAAGTATCCTAGACCCCATGCAAGTAAAGATAATGTACTTGCTATGCTAATGTTATAAAATGGATTGAGTAATTCTGGTGACTTAGTATCTATTCCATTAATAATGTGTGAGTATCCTTCAAGATTATTAAAAATAACTGCTGGTACCACTAATAAGGCAACAAACATGAGACAACCTTGAAAAAAATCAATCCATGAAATTGCTAAAAAACCACCTATAGATGTGTAAACTAATACGACAATAGCCGTGATATACATTCCATACTCGTAATTCACATTAAATGTAGAACTAAACAAAAGACCACCCGCAACAAAACCTGATGCAGTATAAAATGTAAAAAAAATTAAGATAACGGCAGCCGTTAAAAGCCTTAACATGCCTGTACTATCTTCAAATCTATTATCAAGAAATGCAGGAATAGTTATTGAGTCTTTAGCTATTTCGGTATAAATTCTTAAGCGTTTGGCTACAACTTTCCAGTTTAAGTAAGCACCTAAAACCAAACCTATAGGTAACCAAATTTCATTTAATCCATTAACAAAGACTGCACCTGGAAGAGCAAGTAAAAGCCAAGAACTCATATCTGAAGCACCGGCGCCCAGTGCTGCAATTGGGCCACTTAAAGATCGGCCGCCCAACATATAGTCCTTAAGATTTTGAGTATAAAAGTATGAAACAATTCCAATAAAGAAAATAATTGAGATATAAGTGCAGAACACTATACTAATAATCAAAACAAATCCTAATTATAATTAATAAAAAATATCACAATACCTAAAAAATAATTAAAATAAAGCATTAATAATAAAAAAATAGTATGGGTCACTATTTATTAGAGGAATAAACAGTACTACGCAGTTTCCAAAATTTGCTTTTGGATGGAACTTCATGAGATATATAGTCAATCTCTATGTGTGGTATCCCCAAAATTATAGGGAAAAATACTTCGCTATAAATTTGACTAATATTACAAACATAGATCTCCACTTTATCATTATTTTTATACAATACCATATCTCCATGTTCATATTTTGTTTCTAAACAAAATTCAGGAATATTTATATAGTCCATAATACAGCCTCCAAATTATTTATCACTATGTATCGACTACTTGCTTGTTTAAATTATTTACGTGTATTCGTGCTCGATTTCTTAAAATCAACATTATAATTACATCACTGAAAATAGGAGCTAAAGTGATCCCTGATGCCTGATAATCTAAGGTAAAACCAAACCAAAAACATAATGGAGCGGTTAATAACCAAGTAAACATAACGCTATACTTCGTTAAAAACTTTGTATCATAAAATACACCTAACACACCAGAGAATATAAACTTTGGAACAAAAACAACTGTTCTCAATAAAGCAATGAGAATTAAAGTGTAAGATATTTCTGTCATAGACTGGATATCATAAATTGAAACCGTATCTCTAGAAACCTCATTTTGTAAAAACAAATGAATCAATGAGTTGTGAAAAATTAGCACGAATAGGCCAAATATGATGGCTAAAAGTAAACTTAAAATTAAGGAAGTGTGAATCAATTGGATGATATTTTTATTCTTTTTTTCACCGATAGCATGTCCAATTAAAAATGTTCCACCCTCACTAAAACCCCATAATGAAAATGTAAGTAAAAACCAATATTCATTAGAAATCTGACTGGCTGCCATATACTTTTCACCGAATAAACCAATCATTAAACCCGAACAAATTAATAAAAGCAAATCGCTTAAAGATTTAAATAATAAAGGAAATCCAATTGTAATAATCAATTTCACAAATTTTAAACTTGAAAGTTGAAATCGGATTAATTGCTTAATTTTAAAATTAGGTATAATAAGCAATGTCATAATAAATGCGAACAATCCGCTATAGATAGTAGCAATCCCAGCTCCCTCAATTCCTAGGCCTGGTTTATCTCCAATACCAAACATTAACAGGTAATGAATAGTTAGACTAAAAATGGCAATTACAAGAGTAGCCCAAAATACTTCTTTTTGTTTTTTAAAAGCTAAACAATAATGTTGGTTTACATAACTTAGGGCGAAAAGTGGTAAGGCGTAAATAAAATATTTAAAATAAGTCATTACCAAAGGTATGGTTGCTAAGGGCTGATTAAAATAGATAAGCATTTCTTTCAAATATGAAGATAATAAAATAAGAATAGATGCAAGAAAAATCCCAACAGCCCACCCTTGATGTATTAAACTTTTTAATTCGTTTATGTTTTTTTTTGAGTAAAACCTACTAGCAATAAGACCAACAGCCATAAGCGGTGTAATCAATAATCCAACTAATGTTAATCGAATTGTTGCTATCAAAAAGCTTGCGGCTAATGCATCATGACCAAATCGAGACATATAGAAAGTGACTGTAAATAAAGACATAGTCTGTACTACTCTGGTACCACTTATAGGTAATGCCATAGATAATAATTTTTTTGAAGCTTCAATCTTTGTCATTTATGATTTTTCTCATTTTGTTATTCGATAATAACCTCCATAATGTTAATAGTTGAGAATTAATAATGATAGTCATATTTCATATATATTCATTCTAATATTTGTTAAGGGTCGAATTGAATAGTTTGTTAATATTTATGATGTTTATATTTGCATGCGATTCGATATAATAATTATTCATTCGCACTTCTGTTGAATTCAAATATATAAAAACGCGTTGTAGTCCATAGATTGTATAAATACGTTGATGATTTTTATTTGTTACAGGGTTTTATTTTTGAAAAAAATAATCCTACAAAAGTTTTACCTGAGAGCATAAAAATAAATAGGCCAATTATTACAATACCCATGGATATAAATTGACAATTACTTAAAGTTTCGTCAAAGAAAACATATGATGTTAGTATTCCTGAAATTGGCACTAATAATGAGAGAGGAGCCACATCTGATGCAGGATAAGTTTTCATAAGTTTATTCCATATTGAATAACCCAAAATTGTTGTGATGAATGATTGGAAAAGTACTGATATACAAGCATTAAAAGTTAAATTCTTGGGTATCTGATATAATTCTTCACCACCATTTACAATAATAGACACCGTTAACAACGCAGGAACAGCAAAAAGGCTAGACCAGACTATAAAACCTATTACATTTTGGGGTTGTGTTTTTTTGATAATCAAATTACAAACAGCCCATGAAACAGCAGCTAAAATGGTTAATTCAATACCTATTTTTGTAGAGCTTAGATTAGAAAAGTGAATAATCATCATCAAACCTACAAAGGATACACCCATCCCAATCCAATTTTGTAATGAAATTCTTTCTTTAAAAAAAAAATTACTCATAATAATCGTGAAAAACGCACTGAACTGAAGAATTAATGACGATAAACCAGGAGATAGTCCCTTATACATTGCAAAATTAACAAGCCACCATAACCCAGTACCAAAAATCACACCATACAAAGCAATCCAAAATATAGATACCTCTTTAGGTCTAGGTATAAAAAAAATTAAAGGGATAGCTGTAAACAAAAATCTTAGTAAGGTAAGTGAAAAGGAATTTAAATCTCTTAACCCCATCTCTATTATTGAAAAATTTGCACCCCACATTACTGTAATTAATGCACCTATAAACAAATGAATTTTTTTGACCATATACATACTATCCTTAATTTTCGATAATCTAAAATAAAAAAATATGGCTAAAGGTAATGGTTTACTTTTATAACTATTTAAGTAATGAGCAAATAAATATAATTAACTTGCATTAAATTAATAAGTCATTTATATTTTTTAACCTCATTATTCAATTAGTATCATATTTAATCATTACCTTAGCGTGAAAGTTGGTTGGGATATTTTGTAAAACTATAAAACTACTGAATTAAGGACTGAGTATTCCCTTTCAGACTCTTTATAATACTCATAGTATTTAATTTTATTTTCTAACAATACCTTGCTTTCAATTATCATTAAAAAAGACTCTATATCGTTTATGAAGTGTGATAGTTTTATATAAGATTGATTGTTCTTCATAATATCTGAGGTATTTTTACAAGCAAACAAAAAAGATCTAAGTGATTCAAAATCGTTGTTTTCTATAAAAACTGATGCTCTATTATTTAAGACTTGCCCTTCAAATGGTATTGAAATACCAAAATGTTCCAGTGTCATGAGATCGGTCATAATTTTATTCCTTGTTTTATATAGTAAAAATAATAAAAATAGATATATTTAAAATATTTTTTGCGATTAACTCAATTTTTATTAGCAGTCGTTTAAATCAATTCAAAACTTGTTTCTGATAAGTTCTATCAGAAGCTTCTGTCTTTAAGTCAATTAGCTATCATAAAAAACTATTTTAACTGAAAGAATTTATATTATTATGATATCTATCTTCAAATTTTTTTTAAATAAACTGAATAAAATCCAAAAAATCTTAGCATTATTTAAAACGCAACTTTGTGAAGAAAAAATAGTTATTAATTATTTAAAATAAAATATTCCACTCATGATGAAGTTTTATTCCAAATTAAATGTAATTTTATCTTATATTAATTCTTGTTTTATGGTTTTGTAATTCATTATATTTTTATTAATTCAATATAGGTTGAGTTTCCATGATTAGTTCATAATGATTAATAATATTAAAAAACATCTATCTAATAAAATCTAAATTATATTAGATAGATAATATGAACAGTATTTTTATTTGATATCTCAACAGAATCTTTCAGTAATCACCTAATAATTTTTCTTACCTTCATCTACAATAGAAATTGTAGAGGTAATATCATAAAGTTGTTGTGCTCCAAAAGGCCTACCAGTTATAGGGTTTGGCTCAAGGTAGGTCAACCTTTGCGTCGTACCAAACTCTTTTTTTAGCGGATTCCAATTACTATCAACACAAAATGGAGCTGTAAAGGTTGTCGTACAAGCGTAGTTATCTGTGGCTAATTTGCTTGCATCAAATTCGTAAGCCATTGGCGGTGTGGCCATAAATTTTACCTGTTGCACATCTTCATAATAAGTCTGCGACAGATATATACTAGGCCAAAATCCAAAGTGTATACTTCCGTTAAAAGGAGTTCTTGAGTCATATGTATCTTTTGTTGTTAAGTGATACGTCATCAATACTTTATAACATTGACTGTTATAATTTCTGTCTCGGTTCCCTTGACCCCAGTAATACCTTGTACATTCTGGCGCCGATTCAAAAGGATTATCAATAACCGTATTTATACCTATTTCCCTATTCTTGTCGTTGTCCCAGATACGCTGGCCCTCACCATCCGCTGGGGTCTTCACATACAACATATCCTCGTCTTGCTTCCAATCATCAGGCGTAGTCATTTTCCGGTTTCTAAGGCTAATATCAAACCTTACAGAATATGGTCTGTTGAATATTACGAGATTAATATTACTTGGTCTCTTGAAAATATCTTTAAGAAAATTGTCGGAATCATCATCCTCAGCTACTATTGCTGGGATGTAATAACCATAATATACACCAGTATTACGTAAATCGTACATATTATTATCTAGTGTTGGATATTTTAAGTTTTTATTCTGATCATAAAAATTAGCATCACGAAGCCCATCATCCTTCTTATAATTAGTTGCAAACGGTGTAATTCGCGTAGAATTCAAAGTGACTGAAGATAAATAATTTTCAGTTTCAGAATCCACGACATAAAATAATGGTAAATCCATTAATTGTTTTTGTATTGAGGTGGGCGATGTCGACCTATTAATATCCTCTGACATTTCAAGTGAAATTCTTTTGGATTGTGCATATCTAATATCCTGGTGAAATGAATTTTTGCCTTCTCTAGGTAACTTCAAAAAACTAATTTTATCAACATCAGTATCAGAATAATTGCGCTTATTTACAAAGTACCACCCATACGTTACTTGTCCGTCCAAATGTTGTGGTCGCCATGCTCCAATATTTGTAAATGGCGAATCTGGAGATGGTTCCCGAAAAATTTGAAAAGCAAGAAAATCTACATTTGGATCATAACCAGCATTAGGATCTGGGTGTTTACTACAATCCCAATCATATATATTATTTCTCTCAGTATAAAGACATTTATCCCCTGTTACTCTCATTAGATAATTAAATTCTCCTGTTTTATCTTTAAAAGGCCTTAAGTGAAAAATATTCTTATCTTTTAGGTTATCAGATGTCGGTGGTATTAGATGCAAAGGATCTTTCGTCTCATTGATAGTAGTTTGATTATATCTATCAATAAACAAACCATTTGCAAAATGTGCATCATTCGGTTCTACTATTATTGGCCAACCCAATTCTTTTGGAGTCCAGATAGTAATAGCGCCTCCTTCAAAAGAAATATTCAGTTTAAGATTGCTAGTATATTGGACAGCATCACCTTGTTTAGCCACTAAGTGTCCTTCTATAAAGGCTCCTGCTCGAGGTGGAGTTATAGATGTGTTCTCCACATAGCGAATTGTGAAATTTGTTGAAGTGTCGTCGTTGAACACTTTTATATTATCAGAAAACTTCCTAGCCCACTCAGTTGTATCCTTATCAGGTACGAATGTCCAAACCCAATTCTTGATAGCTTGTGTACTTACAACTGTAAATAAATCTTGCGATTTGTAGGTGCTTTTAAGAATATTAGTAGGTGACTCGCTAGCCTTAACTAAACCTTGAATATTTCTCCACGAATCATATTCTTTATCAACTGACAAATTTATATCATCAAGACGAGTCACTTGAACGGCTTGCGAAGTCTGAGAATGCGCTTTCACGCTAAATGAACCCGTGTACGGTTGATTTGGAGCTGTAGTGCCAGGTGGAACCGATACAATAGCCGTCGCTGTATACGTACCCTTAGTCGAATCACTCGAGGAATTTGTCCAACGAACAAAGGTTAAGCCATTCTCCGGTTGGAAATCAATGTTTGCAGATACGGGAACATTTGACGTTACTTGAAACTGAACTTGCGTTCCATCACCCTCTGCTTGACCAATAGTTCTATTTGGCTGACTCACCTCTAGAGTCGCTGGTACATCAAGACGAGTCACTTGAACGGCTCTCGAAGTCTGAGGATGCGCTTTCACGATAAATGAACCCGTGTACGGTTTATCTGTAGCGGTAGCTGGAACCGATACAATAGCCGTCGCTGTATACGTACCCTTATCACTCGAGGCCTTTATCCAACGAACAAAGGTTAAGCCATTCTCCGGTTTGAAATCAATGTTTGCAGGTACGGGAACATTTGACGTTACTTGAAACTGAACTTGCGTTCCATCACCCTCTGCTTGACCAATAGTTCTATTTGGCTGACTCACCTCTAGAGTCGCTGGTACATCAAGACGAGTCACTTGAACGGCTCTCGAAGTCTGAGGATGCGCTTTCACGATAAATGAACCCGTGTACGGTTTATCTGTAGCGGTAGCTGGAACCGATACAATAGCCGTCGCTGTATACGTACCCTTATCACTCGAGGCCTTTATCCAACGAACAAAGGTTAAGCCATTCTCCGGTTTGAAATCAATGTTTGCAGGTACGGGAACATTTGACGTTACTTGAAACTGAACTTGCGTTCCATCACCCTCTGCTTGACCAATAGTTCTATTTGGCTGACTCACCTCTAGAGTCGCTGGTACATCAAGACGAGTCACTTGAACGGCTCTCGAAGTCTGAGGATGCGCTTTCACGATAAATGAACCCGTGTACGGTTTATCTGTAGCGGTAGCTGGAACCGATACAATAGCCGTCGCTGTATACGTACCCTTATCACTCGAGGCCTTTATCCAACGAACAAAGGTTAAGCCATTCTCCGGTTGGAAATCAATGTTTGCAGATACGGGAACATTTGACGTTACTTGAAACTGAACTTGCGTTCCATCACCCTCTGCTTGACCAATAGTTCTATTTGGCTGACTCACCTCAAGAGTCGCTGGTACATCAAGACGAGTCACTTGAACGGCTCTCGAAGTCTGAGGATGCGCTTTCACGATAAATGAACCCGTGTACGGTTTATCTGTAGCGGTAGCTGGAACCGATACAATAGCCGTCGCTGTATACGTACCCTTATCACTCGAGGCCTTTATCCAACGAACAAAGGTTAAGCCATTCTCCGGTTGGAAATCAATGTTTGCAGATACGGGAACATTTGACGTTACTTGAAACTGAACTTGCGTTCCATCACCCTCTGCTTGACCAATAGTTCTATTTGGCTGACTCACCTCTAGAGTCGCTGGTACATCAAGACGAGTCACTTGAACGGCTCTCGAAGTCTGAGGATGCGCTTTCACGATAAATGAACCCGTGTACGGTTTATCTGTAGCGGTAGCTGGAACCGATACAATAGCCGTCGCTGTATACGTACCCTTATCACTCGAGGCCTTTATCCAACTAACAAAGGTTAAGCCATTCTCCGGTTTGAAATCAATGTTTGCAGGTACGGGAACATTTGACGTTACTTGAAACTGAACTTGCGTTCCATCACCCTCTGCTTGACCAATAGTTCTATTTGGCTGACTCACCTCTAGAGTCACTGGTACATCAAGACGAGTCACTTGAACGGCTCTCGAAGTCTGAGGATGCGCTTTCACGATAAATGAACCCGTGTACGGTTTATCTGTAGCGGTAGCTGGAACCGATACAATAGCCGTCGCTGTATACGTACCCTTATCACTCGAGGCCTTTATCCAACGAACAAAGGTTAAGCCATTCTCCGGTTTGAAATCAATGTTTGCAGGTACGGGAACATTTGACGTTACTTGAAACTGAACTTGCGTTCCATCACCCTCTGCTTGACCAATAGTTCTATTTGGCTGACTCACCTCTAGAGTCGCTGGTACATCAAGACGAGTCACTTGAACGGCTCTCGAAGTCTGAGGATGCGCTTTCACGCTAAATGAACCCGTGTACGGTTTATCTGTAGCGGTAGCTGGAACCGATACAATAGCCGTCGCTGTATACGTACCCTTATCACTCGAGGCCTTTATCCAACTAACAAAGGTTAAGCCATTCTCCGGTTTGAAATCAATGTTTGCAGGTACGGGAACATTTGACGTTACTTGAAACTGAACTTGCGTTCCATCACCCTCTGCTTGACCAATAGTTCTAGATGGATTAATCACCTTTAGACTCGATGTTTCATCAAGACGAGTCACTTGAACGGCTTGCGAAGTCTGAGAATGCGCTTTCACGCTAAATGAACCCGTGTACGGTTGATTTGGAGCTGTAGTGCCAGGTGGAACCGATACAATAGCCGTCGCTGTATACGTACCCTTAGTCGAATCACTCGAGGAATTTGTCCAACGAACAAAGGTTAAGCCATTCTCCGGTTGGAAATCAATGTTTGCAGATACGGGAACATTTGACGTTACTTGAAACTGAACTTCCGTTACACCCGTTCCATCACCCTCTTCTTTACCAATAGTTCTATTTGGATGAATCACCTCTAGACTCGATGATGCATCAAGACGAGTCACTTGAACGGCTCTCGAAG
This sequence comes from Paraphotobacterium marinum, assembly GCF_002216855.1. Lineage (NCBI taxonomy): Bacteria > Pseudomonadati > Pseudomonadota > Gammaproteobacteria > Vibrionales > Vibrionaceae > Paraphotobacterium > Paraphotobacterium marinum. Next base: position 210,163 of record NZ_CP022356.1, on the reverse strand, counting down.
TCTGAGGATGCGCTTTCACGATAAATGAACCCGTGTACGGTTTATCTGTAGCGGTAGCTGGAACCGATACAATAGCCGTCGCTGTATACGTACCCTTATCACTCGAGGCCTTTATCCAACGAACAAAGGTTAAGCCATTCTCCGGTTTGAAATCAATGTTTGCAGGTACGGGAACATTTGACGTTACTTGAAACTGAACTTGCGTTCCATCACCCTCTGCTTGACCAATAGTTCTATTTGGCTGACTCACCTCTAGAGTCGCTGGTACATCAAGACGAGTCACTTGAACGGCTCTCGAAGTCTGAGGATGCGCTTTCACGATAAATGAACCCGTGTACGGTTTATCTGTAGCGGTAGCTGGAACCGATACAATAGCCGTCGCTGTATACGTACCCTTATCACTCGAGGCCTTTATCCAACGAACAAAGGTTAAGCCATTCTCCGGTTGGAAATCAATGTTTGCAGATACGGGAACATTTGACGTTACTTGAAACTGAACTTGCGTTCCATCACCCTCTGCTTGACCAATAGTTCTATTTGGCTGACTCACCTCAAGAGTCGCTGGTACATCAAGACGAGTCACTTGAACGGCTCTCGAAGTCTGAGGATGCGCTTTCACGATAAATGAACCCGTGTACGGTTTATCTGTAGCGGTAGCTGGAACCGATACAATAGCCGTCGCTGTATACGTACCCTTATCACTCGAGGCCTTTATCCAACGAACAAAGGTTAAGCCATTCTCCGGTTGGAAATCAATGTTTGCAGATACGGGAACATTTGACGTTACTTGAAACTGAACTTGCGTTCCATCACCCTCTGCTTGACCAATAGTTCTATTTGGCTGACTCACCTCTAGAGTCGCTGGTACATCAAGACGAGTCACTTGAACGGCTCTCGAAGTCTGAGGATGCGCTTTCACGATAAATGAACCCGTGTACGGTTTATCTGTAGCGGTAGCTGGAACCGATACAATAGCCGTCGCTGTATACGTACCCTTATCACTCGAGGCCTTTATCCAACTAACAAAGGTTAAGCCATTCTCCGGTTTGAAATCAATGTTTGCAGGTACGGGAACATTTGACGTTACTTGAAACTGAACTTGCGTTCCATCACCCTCTGCTTGACCAATAGTTCTATTTGGCTGACTCACCTCTAGAGTCACTGGTACATCAAGACGAGTCACTTGAACGGCTCTCGAAGTCTGAGGATGCGCTTTCACGATAAATGAACCCGTGTACGGTTTATCTGTAGCGGTAGCTGGAACCGATACAATAGCCGTCGCTGTATACGTACCCTTATCACTCGAGGCCTTTATCCAACGAACAAAGGTTAAGCCATTCTCCGGTTTGAAATCAATGTTTGCAGGTACGGGAACATTTGACGTTACTTGAAACTGAACTTGCGTTCCATCACCCTCTGCTTGACCAATAGTTCTATTTGGCTGACTCACCTCTAGAGTCGCTGGTACATCAAGACGAGTCACTTGAACGGCTCTCGAAGTCTGAGGATGCGCTTTCACGCTAAATGAACCCGTGTACGGTTTATCTGTAGCGGTAGCTGGAACCGATACAATAGCCGTCGCTGTATACGTACCCTTATCACTCGAGGCCTTTATCCAACTAACAAAGGTTAAGCCATTCTCCGGTTTGAAATCAATGTTTGCAGGTACGGGAACATTTGACGTTACTTGAAACTGAACTTGCGTTCCATCACCCTCTGCTTGACCAATAGTTCTAGATGGATTAATCACCTTTAGACTCGATGTTTCATCAAGACGAGTCACTTGAACGGCTTGCGAAGTCTGAGAATGCGCTTTCACGCTAAATGAACCCGTGTACGGTTGATTTGGAGCTGTAGTGCCAGGTGGAACCGATACAATAGCCGTCGCTGTATACGTACCCTTAGTCGAATCACTCGAGGAATTTGTCCAACGAACAAAGGTTAAGCCATTCTCCGGTTGGAAATCAATGTTTGCAGATACGGGAACATTTGACGTTACTTGAAACTGAACTTCCGTTACACCCGTTCCATCACCCTCTTCTTTACCAATAGTTCTATTTGGATGAATCACCTCTAGACTCGATGATGCATCAAGACGAGTCACTTTAACGGCTTGCGAAGTCTGAGAATGAGCTTTCACGCTAAATGAACCCGTGTATGTTTTAATACCGTTTGGTGCTTTTACGGTAGCAAAGACGTTATTCTGACCCTCATTTTTATATGTCACGACCTCCAAACCATCAGCTGATTTAAAGTCAAGATTATCAGATGATATCGGGATATTAGAAGAAAGATGAAAGGTCACTTGATTAATATCCTTGGTGATACTTTTCTCAGGGTAACCAACACTTAATTTTGTATTTTCTGAAATTCTATTAACAGTAACAGTGGTTTTGCTATTTGGAATTCCTCTTAAACTAAAGTTACCTTGGTATGATGCCTTCTTATCATTTGGAATATGGACTGTCACATAAATGTTATCGAACTGATCTTTATCACTGATTGCTGTAATCCCAAAATCTTTAAAATTAGAATCAAGAGGTGTGAAAATTAAGTTATCCTTATCAATTGGAACATTGGAACGAACTGTAAAAACCACAGAATCCTTGGGCTCTGAATCTGAAGATATTGTTGTTGTCGTTGGTGACACAAATAAAGTTGTTTTGTTTTCAGGTGCCTCTACCTTAATAAAGGTACTAAATGTCATTTGTAAAGGTTTAATATTAGCACGATTTATAGGTGTCACTTGAAGAATCAATTGATGTGGATTATCAGCTGGGTCATAAGATGGAACGATGTAGTCCAAATTTGCTTCAGTGTGAGCGCCTGTGCCAGCATCTAGCCATTTAAATGTAAAATCCTTGGTAGTGTAATTTGAATGTGGGCATATTACTTTGGGAATAATTTTAATAGAATCCTTTACTTTGGCAGTAATTAAATCTGGTAATATGACATTACACCACGTTCCTTGAAACATAAAGTCTAATGTTTTATGAAACGTTAAATTGCTTGGATAATTTTGAAATGTGTATACAGAAAAGTCATTAACCAATTCTGAATTATTGGTGAATTCTGCTCTATTTAAAAATATTTTAGGTTTACTAAATTGGGTTTTAGAATCTTCTGGAATACTTACGAAATAAATTAATTTTTTTAGAATATCTATATTCATCAAATATGGATAACTAGAATCAGACGACAAATTATTGAATTGATTATTGTTAGTATCAAACTTCATTATCGTAAATTTTTTAAGTTCCGGCGTTAATGTGTTATTTATAAATAAAATAGAGCCATTTTTAGTGGGATTAGATATACCATGTAAAAAGCTTGTATCTGAAACTTCTGCTTTTGGAATTTTAACGGTATCAATGGTTTTTTTATCTTCATTAAATTGAATAATGTTCGCGTTTTGGCCTTGATTATAAGTAATTCCAATAATTTGTGTTTTTAAATTTATGATTAACGGTGAAACTACATATGCATTTATAGATTTCGGCTCAACTGACTTATAGAAAGTGTTAGGATCGTTCAAAAAAAGTTTTTCATAATAAGAATGAGCATAGTCATCTAAATAATGATACGTCATGAGTAATGTATCATTATTTAAACTCATCCCAACAAATTTATATCCAACAGGGACTTTAATTTCACCAATAGAATCAAGATTGACTTGATCTTTTTTAACTTTATAGAGCTCTATAACCCCATCTTGCGTCCTAAAGATCAAAATTTTATTTTGGTTATCAAACAAAGCTTCCTTATAATAACCGCCATTTTTTGCCTTAATTGAATAAGTGATATTTTTTTGAGGATTTACATATTGGACGATATTTGGGCTCGATTTTGTCACAAAGTAAAGAGAATCATATTGATCCAAGATTAAAGTTCTTTTGACAATATCACTATCAGCGTGATAGATTAACTTTGAAGTTAAAAATTGCTTTCCAGAGCTGAGCTGGTAAATATTGTGACCTATGGAAAAGTACTTGTTTACATGTGCATAAAATTGCAACTTTTCATCATTGACTGATATTGTGGGTGTCAAGGTATCTTTTGATTTATTAGTGCAATTGAAAGTATTATTCCCCTCAGGAAGACATTGAAAGTCGCCATTATTTGGTTTCGTATTTTTTGCCACTGTTATTTTAAATTGATTATCATTCACTTTGGTTACTGATGTAACAAGATTTTTTATATAACCAACATAAGCACTTAACATAAAACCAGGTTCTTTTTCATTATTATAATTAACGGGTAAATGAATGAGTTGACTTTCCAGTTTTTTACTTGCATCATGGTTAAAAGTTATGCTACATTTCTGCTCTGGTGCTAGAGTTTGTAAATCCATACAACTATCTGAATCTAATCCCCACCCAGCACTTTTAAATTCCTTAAAATTTATTTTTCCTTTCGGCTGATTCCATGGCCCTGCACCAATATTTTTGATGGTTAATGTAAGTTGACTTCCATTTTTATCAAGCTTTGTTGAATCAATGACGATTTCAGGGTAACTGGTTTGCGCTAATTTAATATTTCTTTTTAAGCCTGAATATATGTGTTGGTTGTTTTTTTGTCTTAATGTTTGTTTAGGTAATACGTGAATGAAAATAGGTTCATTTAAATTGTCAGCATCAACCTTATAATCACCCTCTTTTAGATGAAGTTTTAATTCTTGATTAGAGGTAATTTTGGGAATTTTATAACTAAAATGTGGTAAGATTTGTTTATTATTAAAAGTATCTATTTGATCTATGCTTAAATTATATAATGAAACTTTACTTAAATTTTTTAATAATACATTTTTAACATCTTGACTCGTACTCAAAATATCTATGTTATTAAATCTAGGGTTTATTCCATTAATTTTAATAAATCCTAGTGAGCTGTGAAAGTGATATCTAGAATTAAATGAGTTAAGTTTATATATCAATGTCGTATTATTACTAAAACTTATTTCAATGGATTTTATCGATTGAGAGTGACGATCTGTAGATGGGATATTTAAATCTAAGCTACATCCATCTGCAATTTGTGTAAACTTCAAATCTTGACCATCCAGTTGAACACACTCATTATCCTCGTCACCATTCTCGGGACTAATATAATTTTTCAAATTATAAATGTTTGTGGGGTTATTTGAATCAAACAATTTTATATTGGTTATAGCTATTGATGAATTATTGACGCTTTTATTAGAATATTTCTCTAAATTTAAAAAATTATTTTCAACGTTTTTTTTAACATCAAGTGAATAATGCACAGACTTTCCAACTCTAATATTAGGTGGCGTATCAATTTTAGATTTAATTGTAAAATGCACCTTTTGAGGTGATGGTTTAGGGGGAGTATTGTCAGATCCACCGTCACTTCCACCACATGCTGTTAGGAGGGAAATATACAACAAAATAATTATTGTTTTTAATTTAAACATTATCTTATGACCAATATTTGAAAAAGTAAAAGGTAATTTTGGAATTGAATTTCATGTTTTAGTTATTTTTAAATGCATTCAATTCATCTAAAACTAATCGTAATCTAAAAACTTAAATATTTTTGCAAAACATGTTGTTTTACTCTAAGTTACAAAAATGCAAATTTATAGTTATTCTTTAATACAAAAAAAGCGGGACTAACAAAGTTAATCCCCAGATGATTTTACGTTAAAAAGTATACTGTAAACCTAATAATACAGCTTGGGACTCTAAAGTGGCGCCGCCATGAACTGCTCTATTTTGGTCTTCTTCTGTAAGAGGTTTTTTGATTCCATTGATATGATCATACTCAAGATTTAAAGCCCATTGGTCCGTTAATGAATATGAAGCCCCTAAGGCATAATAAAAGTTGGTTTTGCTTTCATTATAGTTATGATTTTCATTCCAATTATAATCGTCCTTCTGGGTTGTCTGATAAGAGCTTCGTGTCAATGCTGCACCGAATTTTCCATAAATTGAAAAGTTATCTGTAACATACATCTGTAATTTTGCATCAAAAATCACCGCGTTGGTGCTTCCATATGATAAGGAATTTTTTACACCGTAGCTTTTGTAAGAATAAGAGGTTTTTGAATTTATATTTAAATACTGAACTTCTGGAGCAATATAAAAACCATCAACAACCTGAATGTTGTATCCAGCAAATATTCCCGAAGCAAATCCACCTGAATTATCTATTTTATTCTTATCTTGTTGATAATCAGAAGAGCCATCAGATTTACTGTTTGAAAATCCATAACCAGCAGTTACCCCCAAATAAGGTCCTGATTGTGGCAAAGCATTCGCTGAGGCACACGACATTAATATTAGAGACGCTAATAGGATTTTTTTACTATTCATTTTAATTCCTTATGATTAATTAAATTTATTCTATTTAAGTAGGGCAAATCTTAAAATTTGCCTTTGAAATAGTATTATAAAGTTGATAATAATCAATGTTTTATAAGGGTTGATTCCAATTAACCCTAGTTTTTGTTATGAGCGGAATCAAACATAAAAATTTCTTTATTTGATATAATTCTGGGAAGGACTAATTAATTTTTAGCTCTAAGTGTTTTTTTATATTACTCTGTGATGTTTTTAAACCCGAGCTATATTTATCAGAAATACTTACCAAAGTTATTGCGCCACCAATAACTCCATATGGTATTGTTGGATCAACAAATTGATTAAAATGGAATGATGTATGAGCAGCAGATGGATTACGTCCAATAAAAGCCCCATTTTTCATGAAACTTGCCCTGTACTTTTTTTCAATAGTAAAATCAGTAAATCCATTAAAATTGGTTTTAGTGTCAATAATAGCCCTCTGATAATCATTACCAAGATTAGTTGACCAAGTTTTTATAATAATTTGAGCGGTATCTTGTGGAAGACTAACACTGCCACATTGTGTTATTGCTTGATTTAATATGTTTTGTTTATTAATTAAAGAGGGTTTAATTATAGTTGCACTTTTTTTCAATAGAGAATGCTTATTATTATAAAAGTATGCATTTATAATTCTATCTTTACCCAATATCTGAGAGTTTTTTTGGAATTGTTCGCACAAAGCAATTGATGAAATATACTCCTTATTTTTTTTTTTGCATATAAATTACATTGTTCACTTTTAGTAACTGTCGAAATTAATAGACCGCATACAATAAAACTATTAATTAGAAATAACCCTTTTTTTTGCATAATATTGACTCATTAGTAAATGGAAATACTATTATAAAGAAGTTAAGGTTTTAAGAATCATAAGAAATTGCAATTAAAATTATGATATCATGGTAATTTAACAACATGAAGTATATAAAAACATGCTTTTCTGACAAAAAGTATTTAGCTAACTAAATATAATAAAAGATTAAAACAATATAATATTACTTTAAATTAAAAGTTTTTATTAAAAGATCTGACGATTAAACAAAATTAATTTTATTGTTTTATAAATACATTTATGGATTTCTAATGATCGATAATTAGTCACTAAGAATTTTATTGTCTCTTTATTTTCTAAAGACCAAATAAGTAAAATATAAAAACGCGAATAATGTTATAGAATATATATACTTTTATAAGTGGCGTTATACACCACTTATAATCATGTTAATTATTTCCTGGCGTTTCACCTGCTTCTAGCTTTTGATTCTAAAATTCTTCTATTTGATTATTTAACCTATACGTTAATTTTTAAACTTAATTTTTATTTTGACTAAATCTTTATATTTCATTTTTTTCCTCTAAACATAATTTAAAAAACAAAACTAATTTTTAAAGAAACTAAACAAGCAACATAGCTACTATTACTTAAAGAGCAAAATTAGCCATTTTAACAGCAATATATGCATATCCGTATCCATATCCCCATCAACATTACAATAATATACACTATCAATGATCTATTGATTTTTTTAAAAACATAATTTTTTCTTTTTATATTTGCCTAATATTCAAACGATAAAAGAAAAGACATAACTTTTTTACAAATATTAATATCTAAGATAAAAATGCTGATTATCTTTTAAAAAAAGCCCTAAAAATTTAGGGCAAAGGACATAACAAACTTATGAAGGAAACACGATCAATGTACTTGATTTTTCTCAAAATCAAATATTATAGGGATAGGATAAAGGATTTTGTGACATATGGAATATACCAATCAAAAGTATGAAGACGAAATTCAATTGATTGATATTATTGTTTTATTATGAATAAAGAACTTATTTTATTAACAATTTATACTTTGTATACTGCAATTATAATTTTTTTTTTTTTTTTATGTTATCTAGTTTTATTAAATCAATTATTAAAAGTCCAATAATTTACTCTGGGATAAAGTACCCTAACTCTTGTTACATTCCATTAAATACAAACTACATGGAATTAATTGGGGGGATTAGTACTGTTTGTAATCATTGTGATTATAGAGTATCTTGTGGCGCTTCTCCTTTATCAGAATCATCATTTTTATCAGAAGCATCATTTTTCCAAGACCAACTAGTTATTAAAGATAAAGCAAATATTGTATCTTTTAATGTTCAAAACTACGCCTCTCATTTTAAGGCTACTTTATTTTTAAAAACGCCGATGACTCAACCTGATAATAAGGTGTTTATTAAGTTAAGTGGTTGGGATTTCTTGGAACGAAAACAACTAATAGACTTAGCCTACCTATTATCCATTAAATTAAAAGATCATAAATGTTTAGGAGAAACTTCTCTTATAATAGTAAATAAAGTTTATCCTTTAACAAAACGTGAATTTGAAATAATTTATTTAATCCAATTAGGCTATTCAGCAAAATTAATTGCAAGATACCTTGGTATAAACTTTACAACCGTTAATGATGTTGTTTATAAAACGAAAATTAAATTATGCTTCAGTGGAAATAAAAAAGATTTTTCGAAATTTCTCTTTGAGAGATACAAACTTAATTTTTATATTCCTGAAACCTTCATATTAAATCATGTGAACTTTACAAAGCTACTACTTTCGTAGCTTTGTATATAAAGTTAGTTAGGATACATATTGTCCATATTCAATTGATAATTTTTAATTTTCCCTTTTTGATCAATATTTACATCGCAATACGCTATATGTTTATTGTTATTTTTTTTGTTTAGAAAAGCATATTCATAAACATAATTAATATGGTATGGATAATTTGTTTGTGTATGTCCATCAATAACCTTCAAGTATTCTAATTGGTTATCATGTCCGACCATTTTCATTATATTTTTATAACAACCACTTTTCACCTCTGATAAAGTACTATTTTTAATCTTAATACCAGGCTCTGCGTAATTTGAGCATGACGTAATACCCAAGAGACAAATAGCAATCGCTATTTTTCTTTTATTTTTCATTCAATAGTCCTCAATTTAATAAATCGAAGTTTTATAATATATCTTGGGAAAACAAACCGATACATACATTCTATTTACCTAAGGTTTTTGTGACTATTTAAATTAAATAATTGCGAAAACTTACTTAATTATTCAAATATTGTTCAAAACTAGATATGTGTGATCTTGAAACCTTCAACTTATTACCATTTTTTAATTTCACATAACAAACTTTATTAGTACCCAGGTATGAAAGCTCTACCCCATCAATATATGCAGTATTTATTACACAAGATCTATGAATATAAACAAATTCTTTTGTCATTGACTTAAAGGTATTTTTTAAGGTAGCACGGATTAAAAAGTTTTCATTTTGTGTAAATATTTCAACATAATTACCAGAAGATTTAAAGAAGTAGACATCGTTTGTAGGAATTAGGTATTTTTTATCTAATTTTTCAACTTCAATATATGCCTCGTATTTTAAATCTTCGTTAGTTCTAACCGATTCAGAGTGTATTTGTTTCTCTTCTGATCTATCCATATTGGAAGCGTTATCTTTTATGAATAAGCCATCTTTCCCCTTGGTACTATTTTTTTTCAAAAAAGAAATTGTGATTTTATCATTAATAAGAGTAATAAATAGTATTTGGTAAGTTACAAATGAAAAAATTATAGATTTGTTTTCAACAAGTTCATTGAAAAGTTGCACATAAGTATTACCTTTAATTAAAAAAACAAATAAATATTTATCGCATAACCAATTAATGATTAACAATGCTACTAAAAAAAACATATTTAACAGTACATACAAGTATTTATAGCCATTTTTTTGATATATCCTTAAAAAAAGACACATGCCAATTGCCAATAAAACAAAACTACAAATTAAAGAAACACTATGAAATAAGAAAAATTCAAATGGGTTTGTATAATATTTTATAAATTGTATCAAATATTCATTTAAATCATAATTTTGAGAAAACTCCCTAACCCAAAAAAATCGTTGAATGTGTTGTAATAAAAATGTCAAACAGATAACTAGGAAACTGGTTAAAAAGTAAATAAGAGAAAACTTTATTTTTAAATTTTTATTCATATTATGTTTTTAATACGTAAGTTATAATTATAAATTACAATATTATAGATTTTCACAATAAACAAATACACCATTATGATAAATACCAATGATTTTTTTTATAAAAATTTCTGAATTTAATTTAAATACACTACAAATTTGTATATGTAGTGTATTCAACTTGTTGATTTTTAATTCAATGAATCATCTTTCCAATATTTAGATCCTTGAATAGAAGCTTGAAGTGCCACACCCTCATTTGTCATCACATAAGTGTGTGTTCCTGATGTATCGACCTGAACATCATTTGCACCACCTTTTTGTTTGGATTTTGCAGTTGCATCAGCCTGGGCACCTCCTAACCAACCATTTTCTTTGAAGTTGTCAAATGCTTTTTTGGTTTTAAAGGTAAAGACGATTCTTATATTTTTCATTCCTAAACCTAAACCAACATTAGCACCACCCATTTTCATATAGGTATTCTCACCACTTTGATTATTATGGAGTACCCCATAACCACCCGATCCGCCTACAAATAAAACTGTTACATTAGAATTGCTAAAAACTGCATATCCGTATCCATTTTTTATCTCTCTTGATGCTGTTGCATTTTTTTCAGAAAGCTTACTTACAGCATCTGCGCTCATTTTATCAATCGCAGCTCTTTTTCCATATAAGTGTTACCACTTGAACTACAACCGTATAAAAGAAAAAAAATAGTAAATAGAGAAAATGCTCGTATCATTTTTTTCATAAATATCTCCTTTAGAGTATTAAAATTAAATAAAAATCATTTATTTAAGTGTTACATTCTTACTATAATAGTATGTTTTTGGATTTAATCACACCAAAATTTTTTACCCTTTAACTGCCAGAAAAAAATCACAATGCAAATTAATTTTTTGCTAATTAATATGTTCTGCAAATTTAAACTATACTCTTAGATATGCATTTTAAATTTTATAGGTGTACTATGAAGCTATCAAAAGCAAAACGTGGAATCTGGGTAGAGTATTTAGGAGAAAATGTAAAAATTATCGATTCTAATGTTGGTCAAAATAAAGTTATGATTGATTATCATAATAGTAAAATCATTGTAGATCCTGAAAGTCTCATAGAGAATGAACAATTACATACAGATTCATTGTGGTATTATTAAATAAAAGCGCCCATTATAATAATGGGCTAAAGGAGTTAAAAATAATACAAACACAGTTTAAATATAGTTAGTATTTCTTTAATTTCAAATTTTTTTTAACTCATTAAAGATAAAATTAGCCATCAGCGGTTGAGCCTTTACATTTGGGTGTATCTGGTCACTCATCATCAATTCTGGGTTAAGAAAAATAGCTTCCGGGAAAAAAGGAATTACCTTAACTCCTTTTACATTTTTAAAATCTGTATAAATTTTTTCAAAAGCTGTTATATATTTCTTTCCATAATTTCTTGGTAATCTTATAGCTTGAAGAAAAACATAAGCTTTGGATTTTAATGACAGATCTATTAATTGGTTTATGTTTGATTTAATTATATCAGGTGAATAACCTCTAAGACCATCATTACCTCCAATCTCAATCAAAATATACTTCGGTTTATATTTTTTAATTAAGTTTGGTAATTTACGTAAAACATCATTAGAAGTTGCACCAGATATACTCGCATTAATTATTTGAATATCAATTTTATTTTCATCAAATTTTTCTTGGAGTAAATTTGACCATCTTTTTTCAACTGAAATCAAATAACCAGAACTTAAACTATCACCTAAAATCAACAATGTCCTAGAATATACGTGTGAAGATAAAAATAATATCAGGGATAAAATTAAAATGACCGTAAAGGATAAACAATGTCTCATAAAAACTCATGATATTTCAAAAAATATATTTAATTATAGTGAAGAGATAAAACTTTTTAAGAACATTAATTTCGAGATTTATGATGGAGATACCATATCTATTGAAGGTAGCTCAGGAGCTGGTAAAACGACCTTGCTTAAAATAATTTCTGGAATTGAAAAACCTACTGACGGAGATGTATTTATTTTCGGACAAAATATAAGTACGATCAATGAAAAAAAATTATCCACAATAAGAAGAAAATTCTTTAGTTTTATTTTTCAAGATTTTTTGTTAATACCTACTTTAAATGCAATAGAAAACTTATATGTACCATTATTTATTAACAACATTAATAACTACAAAAAACAGGCATTCAAAGCTTTAGAACAAGTTGGATTGAGCCATAGATCACATCATTATCCTAAACAACTCTCTGGAGGTGAGCAGCAGAGACTTTCTATAGCAAGATCTTTTATGAATCAACCCAAGATAATCTTTGCTGATGAGCCAACAGGAAATTTAGATAAAAAAAATAGTGAAAACATTACCCGTCTCTTATTCGATATGTGTGAGACATATAACACGAGCTTAGTTATCGTAACTCATGACAAATCTTTATCCTCTCTTTGTAAGAGACAATTTCTGTTAGATCAGTTTACATTAAAGCTGAGATTTTAATAATGATAGAAAAGCAAAAGTTTTTTTTAAAATGGACTTTAAAAGAATTATCTCATAATAACTTTTATTCAATTTTTTTTGCCATGGTTATTATTTTGACAACATTTTTTTCATTAATTTTTCTGAGTAAAAGCTTTAACAATGTAATACAAAATAAAGGAATCGAAGTTCTTGGTGGAGATATTATTCTTGAATCCACTAGACCTATTTCTAATACCGATTTACAGAAAATTAAGAAGTATTCGACTAATTTTGCAAGAGAAATATCTTTTTATACTATGTTAGAGTTTAATGGACAGTTTAACTTAGTAAATATTCGAGCAGTTGACCCAACATTCCCTCTAAACAACAAATTAATTTTTGAATCTATTCATAAAGGTATCAATAGGATTGAACCAAATACAATATGGCAACTCAATTCAGGCTATCAAATTAACATACCTTCAAATAAAGATATAAATATTGGAGACTTTAAAGGAGTATATTCTGGAATAATTAAAAATGATAATTTTTTAGAATACAATCCTTTTAGACAACAGCCAGTTTTTTTTATTTCATTTGATGATGCGTTAAAAACGGGCAATTTAAGAGCTGGAAGTCGAGTAAAGTACCTTGTTTATATTTCGATATCAAATTCAAATATTAAGGCGTTAAAAAATACATTAAAATTACAGTCCTACCAAAAATGGCTTTCAACAGATACTGTAAAAGGAAATGAGATACTAAATCAAGCCTCAAGTTTTTCTCTGCTTATTGCAAGTTTTGCTGTTGTCGTATCCTTATTTGTGATTGTTTTTGCAATGTCAAACTTCGTCAAAAAACAAAATAACACAATTAATATTTTGAAATCTCTCGGCACTAGTCTTAACAAAATTATTATGCTTATTTGCTCTCAAATTTTCATTATATTATTCAGCGCGATCGTATTTAGTTCTCTAGTTTGTTATTTTATTTTTATCTTCATTCAATCAAAACTTTCTGCCTTAGGTGTCAATTTTGATACGAACAATCTCTATCAAGCAGTTATATATACCCTGTTAGGCTCATTTTTTTTAACAACTATAATCACTGGATTTAATTTAAGAGTATTACTGAAAATTAGAACCAAAATATTTCGGATAATTATACCTTTTTTGTTCCTTATTTTTTTAACTTTTTATTACTACACGCTTTATGAGTTCATAACCACTTATAAGATTGCAATTGCTTCAAGTCTAAGTCTTTTAATTACAATATTTATTTTATTTTTTTTAATTAAATTCCTAATAAAAAATTCCATTTATCATTCTCGTTCTGGGTTGCTAATGATTACATTGTATAGATTAAAGTCATATGCCTCTGCTCATGCCATTTATATAACATTAATATCAATTTGTCTTTCTCTATTTTTTGTGCTGAACACAACACAAAAGGTCGTCATTCAAGATTGGAAGATTATAGAAAAGTCGGATAGGCCTAATGTTTTTGCAATTAATATATCACCTTCTGATGAAAGAATATTTTTGGAAAATTTGAAAAATAAAAATTATACTTCATCCCAATTATATCCAATTTTTAGAGCAAGAATTATTAAAGTTAATAATAAAGATATAATATTTAACAAAGCAAACCAAAATTTAGATAGAGAAATTAATTTAACATGGACTCAAAAACCACCGAAAGATAATTCAGTTATTAAAGGGAAATGGCAAAATGCTAATTCAGTTTCAGTTGAAGAAAAAACAGCTGAGAAATTAAATATAAAAGTCGGAGATACTATATCTTTTGATATTGGCGCTAATTTTATTAAAGGACAAGTTACAAATATTAGAAAAGTTAAATGGGATAACATGAGGCCTAATTTTTATTTTATACTGTCAAAAGACATATTAAACCAAATTGACTACACATCTATTCTAAGTTTTAGAGTTCCTGAATCCGAGTCGCTAAACTCTATTATGAGAGACTTTCCTACTGTAACTCTTTTTGATTTAAGAAAAATAATTTCAAGTTATCTTAATATATCATCACAATTTATAAGTATTATTCAATTACTGATTACTTTTTGTTTTGCAAGCTCTATACTGCTGATGTTTTTTATAAATAATTTAAATGTGAAAAAACAAATATACGAGTTTAAAATATACAGAACAATCGGTTCATCCAAAAACTTTAATTCATTCAGCATTTTAATTGAATATTTTTATCTTGCGATATTATGCTGTTTTTTTACCAATATTCTTCTAGAAATTTGTAATTATTTTTTAATTCACTATTTATTTTTGTTAAGTTATGAATATAATTATTTCAGAACATTATATGTTTGTTTCATTATTCTAATAACCATTGCTATAAATTTGGGGATCAATTTCAAAAAAATAACTTCTTTAACAACAACAAAATCAAATTATTTTTCATAATAAAAAAACAAATAATTTTATTAAATATCATCATTTTAAAAGACTAAATTTAAATTATGCAAAAAATTTTACAATGGATATATAAAAAACCTATTCTTACAGCTTTAATCATTCACATGTTCCAAGTGATATGGATTTGGCAGCCTATCTTCACTCAAATTACAAAAGACTTATTGAGCCCAAATGCAGGTGCGCAAAACACATTAACAGTTATTGCCTTAACAATTAGTTATATTTTAATATACGTGCTATTTACTTTGTTCATTCTAAATTTTGGTTGTAGAAAATTTAAAGACAATACCTCAAAACATTTAACAAAAAACATCTCAACTCTATTAATTCAGCTTCTGTTCTTTTTGACAATTTTTAGTGTTTTTACATATTATTTCTACCATATCTCATCTGCAATTTTTAACATAAAATGGTATATCGTAAGGACATTTTACGGTAATGGTTTAAGTTGGTGGTTTATTGCTGAATATATAAACTTCATTCAATTATTTTTCATATTAGGTTTTATTTATACCACATCTGATAAGCTAGCTACACACATAGAAATAGCTAAAAGTGTTTCAGGTAATGATGAAAATCACAATGAAAAAAACGAACAACCACAAGATGAAAACACATTCATAATTAAAAAAGATCAAAAAGAGCATGTAATTAAATCAAGCCAAATACTATGGATCGAAAGTGCTGCTAATTACGTTATTATTCATACTGAAGAAGATGAATACCCCATGAGAGAAACTATAAGTAACTTACAAAAGCAGTTATCGTTCCCATTTATTCGTTGTCATAGAAGTCACATCATTAATGTACAATGCGCAACAGAAATGTCTCAAGAAGCAAATCGTCTTTTTGTAAATTTAAGAAATAATGAAAAAGTACCGGTATCAAATACTTATAAAGAAAAGATTGAAGAATATATTTCTAGTAATGATAATTAGCTCTATAGTCTACTAAAATTAAGTAATTACTCTTGAGGCAATTACTTAAATACTATTAGGATTATTCTTAAGAAATTTTCATGAGGGCTTTTACTATCGATTGAACCTTTTTTGAAAATAATTTTGGTGTATAAAAACTTCCTGCAACTCTTTTGTTTAATTCACTTAGAGTTGGGTAAGGTACAATAGTTGAGGCCATATGCTTTAATTTTTTTTTATTCGACATTAATATTGTCCACTGGGTAATTAATTCGCCAGCATTTGCGCCTATTATTGTGACGCCATAAATATATCCCCTTTTGTCAGTTGATACTTGTATCAATCCTAATTCATTTACTGTTGCGATTGCTCGATCATTTCCTTCATACTCTAAGGATAAAATTGTTAAACCTTGTTTTTTTGCATCAGCAACACAAATACCAACGTGTGCTATTTCAGGATTAGTGTAAATACAATAAGGAAAATAATTATATGATACCTTCTTAGGCAACTTAAAAAGTATCGTTTGGATTAAAGCACTAGCTTGATAACTTGCATTATGTGTAAACTGAAATCTAGAAGCGCAATCACCTATAGCAAATATCCTCTTTTGGTTCGTTCTTTGATAAGAATCTACTATAATTCCTTTTGAATCAAAGAATATGTTTGCATTATCTAGATTTAAAATCGATAGATTCGGCTCTCGACCCGTGGCCATTAAAATATCATCAAAAATAATTTCATTTTTTATTTTTTCTGTAATAAAACTAACTTTTCTAATGCTATTACTATCAGAAAAATTGATGTCTGTTACAGAAGTGAAAACATCTATAGGTAAGTTTTTCCAAGAATCTAAAAGAATGTCTCTCGATGAGCTATCTAACATCCCCAAAATTTTATCACTATTTTCTAAAATAATAATGTTAGTACCAAAAGAGGCGAAAGCTTGTGCAAGCTCGCAGCCTATCGGTCCTCCTCCAATAACCAGTAATGTCTTCGGTATATAATTTAAGTCAAATATATTCTCGTTGGTTAACACCCTATTTAAATTTAATCCATTAAAGGGAATAATTCGAGGTGACGAGCCTGTTGCTATAATAAAATACTTTGCTCTGACAACACAGTTTTCACCCTGAACTGACTTTGAATCAATAAAAGAAGCTTTAGATTGAATAACTTTAACGCCTAGGTTTTCAAACCTTTCAACTGAATCATGTGGCTCTATTTTTTTAATAACATTCTTTATATGACTCATAATATCTTGGACATCTAATTGAATATTATTAATTTCTACACCTAAACTTTTTGCCTTATAGGCAATGGATGCATATTTAGAGCTTTCAATTAAAGACTTAGATGGTACACAGCCATAATTTAAGCAGTCACCTCCCATTTTTCCCTTTTCAAAAAGAACCACGCTTGCTCCCATTTGAGCAGCACCTGCTGCAAAAGATAAACCACCAGATCCAGCACCAATCACACAAATATCAGTTTTTATATTGTCCATGTTTTGAAAGTACCCTATTTTATTTAGAAGCTTTAATTTTTTTATATACGATAGGAATCAAAGCTAAGATTGATAATGCTAATAATGGAAATAATATTTGTGGTTCGAAAATAATTTTATAATTTATGTCGCTACCTTTCATAAAAGTAAAACCTATACCACTACCTACCCAAACATATACAAATGTTCCGGGAATTATTCCAAAAAAAGTTCCTAAAATAAAATCTTTGGTTTTAATTTTTATTAAACCACAAGCTATATTGACTAAAAAAAAGGGAAAAGAGGTACTAATCTCAAAAATAATAGATAGGAAATAGCATTTTTACGAAAGCCCTTTTGAAAATTATTTATCTGCCCTTCAGAAATTTTTTTGTTAGAATTATTATTAAAAGAATACCGAAAACTTATAAAAGTTATTACCCCGCCTATTGTTGCGGATAAAACAACTAAAATTGTCCCTAAATAAATTCCATACAAAAAACCACCAACTAATGTCAAAAGTGTTGCTATTGGTATGGAAAAGGACACAACAGCTATGTAAGTTATAACAAATATTAAAATACTATACCCTACATGGTTGTTAGACCATAAAAGTATAGTTTTGTAATGTTTTGAAAAGTTCTCCATAGATACATAATGAGTGATATCTAACGAATAAAAAATTATTAGACCTATGACTAATATTAAAATAGGAAGTTTTCTTTTAATCATATGTTAGGCCTGTAATCAAAAAAATTAAGAGTTAATAAATGAATTTTAATTATAATGAAAATTTACATTAAAAATTATGATCATTCATTAACTTTTAGAAATTTATTCAATTAAGGTTAAACTACCAGGTTTCCATGTCTGATCAAAATAAGCATTGGTTGGACCATATAATCTTAAAAGAAGAAACCAACCTTTATTAGGAACAGTTTGTATCCAATTACTTTTCATTTTCTCTGGTGCTTCAGGAGAAAAAAACAAATCTATACTTCCATCTGAATTAAATTTTAAATCAGTATTACGTTTATTATTTTTACTTGGAAAGGGTTGTGAAGTTTGTAATTCAGATCTAGTCTGAGGATCATAAACAACAATTGACCAAAAATCTTTAGCAGGTATATTAGCGGGCAATGTTAATTTATATTTTTTACTACCATGTAAGTAGTTTTTACTTTCATCCACTGCTAAATAAGCATATTGAGAGCCTACTCCAGGTAGTTTTGCCTGCATTGCTGGCGTGTTTACGGTAGCGATATAAAAATAAAGAGTTCTTGCATCTAAGAATCTACCTCCAGTACCGTTGTCTTTTAACCATCTATAATCATTTCCTACAAAAGCAGTTTGCCAATATAGATCAGGATAAATGTAGGCATCCTTTTCTCTTGGGCTAAATGCAAGAGATCTGGCTGTACCATTGGCCACAGCGACAGAGTCAGTCAAGATATTTTTAAGTCGTTCATCTGGTGAAAATGATTTGCCTTTTTCCATTCCGATACTTGATAAAATTCCACGAAGTTCAGGACTAATAAAATCCACTGGTTCACGTTGAATAACGTCATTTAATTCCATAAAAAACATATAGTTATTTGCATGAATGGTGTTAACAGGTAAACCTGATACATCAATGAATTCCATTTTTTCTGGGTTATCTTTTGTCGAGTAAGGATATATTTTCAAACCATTTTTAAGAAGATTTACAGAATAATCAGTAGAGCCATCCTTCAAAAACCCCCTTAATATTAACCAATTTATGTAAGATGAGGTTTTTGCAACATAATAACCTTTAGGTACTTCACCTTTAAAATCAGGGGGTACTAATAAATATTTTCCGCCTTTTCCTTTATCTGGTCCAGGAGTCCCCATATCTATAATATACCTAAAATAGGCATCATTAACAGTCCCAGGGCCCATTCCGGGTGGTATTTCAATAACGGTTAAACCATTTTTTCTTAAATCAATAAATGTAGAAGCATAAACGGTATCAGTATTTCCAGTTAACCATAATGGGTTAGAGTCCATTAATGATTCAAAGATAACAACTTGATTTGAGTTTTGAACACCATATTTTTTATGTCCGACTCTTACTGATTCGAGCGAAGCGGCTGGAACGAAATTTAAGAAAGCATCAACTCCCCTTATAAAATCCAAATTATCATATAACAATTTGACCGTATTTTCACTTGGCAAACCATCAAAAAATTCTAACGTTCCTATTCTTGTTTTAACTTCATCTGGTGTCATGATTTCAGGAGGAATAAAATTATTGTAATTGGGAGTTTTTTGTTCCTCTGAAACGATAATTGATGAAAATAACATACATATTAAAATTATCAATTTTCTCATCACATAACCCTCAAATATGATTACTTGAATTTTATTATTGTAGAATTTTCTCAAAAAACTTTTTGAGTAATTTATTCAGGTCTCAAAAATAAGAAATAAAAGATATCTTAGGTCTTATTTATTTCTATTTTTTTTTCACAAAAAAAAAAGTTTGTATATTATTAAATTCATTATTTATAAAAAAAACAACTTTATGAAAAAATTTACAGAACTTAACAGCCAAATCGACTCCTCCATAAATTTTGAAACTATCTGGAATCCAATTTTAGAGCATGTAGAGAAAGTACGATTACAACAAAATTCAAACTTAACATTAAAGCAAATCGTACTAGAATATCTTGAACCAGAAAAGGTGAATATTAAGGAATCTAATGATAAATATATTTGTGAAAATAATAAAGTTATAGTGCATGATAAAGATTTTATAACTGATAGCTTATTTAAAAAAGAAATTCTTTTAAATTGGAGTATTGAAGAGGATGATGGGACTTATTCTTTTGGTTTGAGTCATATTTATTGCCCAGATGGCTCAACTATATATGTTAAAATAAAATGATTTTGTTTTTCACAAAGTAACTATAAATAATTTTAAACTCATCATAATTAAACTTTAGATTATTTGGATCTACTTGGTTATATTCTGTTCCACAATACTTCCAATTAATAATAATGTGTTTGGTCTGATGTTCATTAATTTTAACTATTTTGTTTTTAGGCCAAACACCAGTTTGAAGGTTTTCAAGTGCTTTTTTTAAACGTTGAAAATGTACACTTGAATTTTCTTTACCTATACAAGCCCCTAAACACTTTTTTATCTGAAAATTAAAACATGCATTTTTACACTTTTCTAGACCAGTTAACTTCCAACATAAATTTTCTTTATTAGCTATTTTCCTTAAATGTTCTTCAGCTTGTTTTGGTGACTTATAAAGTCCGTAAAGATTCTTATTGAAAAAATTTTCTTCATTAGAATGAGAGAAAGTTTTAATTTGAATATCACTATCTTCATTAAGAATAAAGGAGTGAAGTGCTTTATTCTTTTTTAGTAATCGATTCATAAGCGGATTTAATGCTTTAATAAGTTTTGACTCTAGAAGCAAAGCGCTTAGCTCTCCATCAGTTTCGATACACTCAATTCCACAAATATTTGAAGTTATTTTTTTTTCTTTCAAGTTCTTCTTAGACTGGTAAAAGTGTTGTTTTACTCTTTTTTTGAGATTGATACTCTTTCCAATATATTTTGGATAATTTGCAGAATTACTCCAAAATAAATAAACGCCACTAGATTGTGGGATATTTGAAAGATCATCAATGTCAAAATATTTTTTTGTAGTGTATATTTTTTCAATCATATAATTAATAAAGGAATATCATTTTAAGCTTCACACAAATATAATTTTGGTAAAAAAAATCAATCACCTGGATTGCAAGTTATGTTGATAATATTAGAAGGACAAATACTAAATATAAGAAAACTTGATTAGTCTGTGCAATTCATTGTCTGAAATTTTAATCTTTATTTTTTTGTTTATTTTTATCCTTATCGCCATCGTCAAAAATTTCACCAAAAAAGTCATTAAATGTCTTTTGATCCAGTTTTTTTACTGCGGTTAAAGCATTTACACACTCTGAAGAGTCATTATGTTTCCATCGACATGTTTCGGCTTTGCTTCTTGCTTCATCTGGATGCTTCATATAATAATCTACTGACTTTGAGCAGCCAGTTAGCATTAACAGAAAAAAAGAAAACACCGCAAACTTTATTTTATTCATCATTTTCATAAAACCTCCTTTTAGAAAGAAACTATTTGTTTTTACAAAATTATTAATTTATAAAAAAACATTATATTCGTATTTAGCCCATTCTTCTCTTAAAACTCCATATTTCATAGAGTCATAAAAAACACCGTTATAATATCTAACTTTTCTAATTCGCCCTTCTAACTGAAAACCGATTGACTCTGCACATTTCATCATTCTTTTATTGCCTGACCATGTGGTTAGTCCAATTCGTTCAATACTATTAAGCGATTCAAATAAGTTGGATACCCAAGCTATCATTACTTTTTTGCCTAATTGCTTTCCCCAACAATTATTATTATAAATCACTATACCTGCTTCAAGCCATCTTGTATCTTCACATTCCCAATAATAAGAAACAACCCCTATAATTACTTTGTTGTACTCAATAACTAAATGTGTTTTACCTAACTGCAACTTTTTAAAAGTGTTATTATTATATTCTTCTAAGCTAGGTTTTTTATAACCAAAATACGGTCCATTAAATTTAGTCCATTCTATATTTTGAGTTTCAAGGTTATACAGTTCATCTAACTCGTTATCTTTTGCTTTTCTCAATACGATATCTTTAAAAAAGATCATAAAAAACATATCGTTAATTTTATAAAGTTTGATTCATTATATATTAATAAGCTAATACCATTCAATTTGAAATATAGTCTATTTAACTAAAATTGTTTCAAAGGCATTTTCTGTTTTAGTTTCTACCAAAAAGAAACATGTTAAAAATGTAATCATTGCAATAATATAAAAGTAATAACTTGGTGCAAAGTCTCCAAATCTATTGCTTAAATAAAAAGATAATATTGGCGTAATTCCAGCAAAAAAAGCTTGTGCTACATTACAACTCAAGGCTAAAGCGCTGTGGCGATATTTAGTTGGAAAAATTTCCGTAAAATAGGTTTGACTAGCAACCATAAAGATCACATTTAATGATAACATTATTGAAGTACTAATAATAAATGATAATAAATTGTGCTCATTTGAAATATAAAAAAAGAAAGGCATTGCTATCGTAATCAAAGTAGTAGATAAAAATAATAATGGCTTTCTTCCGATTTTGTCACACAAGCTCCCGATAAATGGAGGTAAAATAATTGCAGGAATAGTAGCTAACGTAGTCATAAATATAATAGATATAGGTGTGTACTTTTGTTTAATATCATTAATAACTATGAAGTGGTTCATCATATAGACACTTACCATAAAATAGGTCACACCAGCAAAAGCTAATAAAATAATAACTCTTAACATTCCTAAGTAATCTTTTTTTAAGCATCCTAAGACTGGATAATCCAATATTTTATTTTTGTTTTCAATATTTTTAAAATAAATAGATTCAATGGCTTGATTTAATAACTTATAAGACACTATTGCTGTTATAAAACATAAAATAAATCCCAATCGCCAACCGTAACTTTGAAAATTATGTGCTGTAAAAAAGAGTGAACTAAAAGAAATCATAAATCCAGCTAAACAAACACCTAATTGTTGAGCTGAAACAGCGAATGAAACTAATAAAGATCTATTTTCTGGCAATGCACTCTCTGATATTAAAACTAATGCACCTGTTATTTGCCCCCCTAACGAAAAACCCTGAAGCATTCTAGCGAACAGTAAAACAAAACATGATATAGAACCCCAGTCATTGTACCCTGGAAGAATGGCAATAACTAAAAGAGGGATACTCATAAGTGCAACACAACCTTTAATAGCTCTTAATCGGCCATATTTATCACTAAAGTGACTAATTATCACACCACCTATTGGTCGCATAAAGTAGCTTATTGCAAAAATAGCAAAAACAAAAAAATATCCTTGGGTAATAGTAGAGTGACTAAAAAATGTTTTAGATAAATATACCCCAGCATATCCATACATTCCAAATTCAAGCCACTCTAGCATCAAAGCTGTACTAACTATAAATGTATTTTTTAAGTTATTCATAATTTAACACTCACCTCATTAATTTTTTTATTTCGAAAATTTATTAAACAAGGTCACAACAATAGTGATAATGGTACTTATTATCAACAAATTCCAAAAAAGCTAAGTTTATTTCAGGTATTGACCCTATATTTATCACTTTAAAATTAAGTATGATGAATCTCTCAAAACGATAATGATAATGATAATCATTAAAGAGTCAGGAGGAAGGAAAAGTGAAAAAAATTTTATTTGCATTAGGGTTAACTAGTCTAATAACGTCAGTATCTCATGGTGCTACTATTTATGATCAAGATGGGACATCATTATCAATTGGTGGCTTTGTTGAAGCCAGAATGCAATTTAATCAAGCACCAAATGCAATAAATATAGAGAACAACCAATTTAGTACAGTGAATAATTCAATTTCAAATGCTAATGATGATTCAAGGTTTAGAGTTTCGTTTAATGGAAAATCCGTTATTAAAGATGATCTATATGCGATAGGATCGTCAGAAATAGAGTTTGTTGGTAAAGGCATTCACCAAGTCAGAAAAATTTATGCCGGAATCGGCGGAGATTTTGGTACTCTTACTTATGGTAAACAATTTGGCGCGCTTGGTGCTATAAGTAATTTTACGGATATTATGCCCAACAATGGTGATACTGCAGCCAATAGAATTACAACTGCTAATAGAGTTGCAAATACTTTAAAATATCAAAAGAATTTAGATCAACTTTCCTTAATAACAACCTATCATGGTAAACAGTCGACAGTAGATACAGTAGGTCAGGGTTTTGCTGGATCATTGGTCTACAACCCAATTGATGCAGGAGTATCTTTGGGGTTAGGTTATGCCTATGAACGAGATAATGTTAACCCATATAAAGTAAATGATGGGGTTCAACGATTGAACTCATACAATACAATGGCCGGACTTTCATATAACACTGATAATCTTTATTTAGGTTTATTAGGATCAGCTGGTAAACATCTAACCACAGGATACTATTTAGGTGATCAAACATTGGGCCTCACGAACCTTGATGATACAGTTTTTGGTCCTGGCTTTTCTTCACCTAACATTATTGTTAACGGAAATCCAACTCCTTTGACAAATGTTGATATTGGTTCAGCAAAATACTGGGGAGCTGAAGCAGCAATTGCTTATTCTATTGAAAAGTGGACATTACAAGCAGTTTATAACTATGGTCAATATCTAGATTTTAACGATAACAATTCAAATGGAGGTTACCTTAAAAAAGTAACAACATTAACTCAAAAAAATAATCCAACATATGCAAACAATGCTGATTTTGCTTTGAAATATAACTTTAATGCTCACTTCCTATCCTACATAGAATATCAGAATGACTTTCTGAAAAAAAATGAGCAATATTACCAAGGTAATAATGTTTGGATAGGAGGTAAGTATTCATTTTAATCCACATTTTTTGAAAGATCATTTCAATCTTAAGATCTGATTATTATTAATATTATAAAAGTAGAAAAACACCATTAAATATAATATAAATACATTGTATTTATATTATATTTTGACTTTTAAGGATAAATTCATGTCAAAAACAAAGACTCTTATTGTAGATGATCATATTTTTGTGGCTCATGGAATAAAAGAGTTTCTTGAAAAGTTTGATTTTATTGAGGTCATAGGTGTTTGTGAAAATGGTTTAGATGTTTACAATTGGTGTGTTAAGCATAAACCTAATCTTGTTCTCCTTGATCTTGGTTTACCAGGAATGAGAGGCTTAGATGTCATTACAAAATTAAAGAAAAGATGGCCTAAGTTAAAAATAATTTGTGTAAGTGCTACAACAGATGAATCGAAGATTAAAGAAGCATTAGATTCTGGGGCTTCAGGCTATGTCCTTAAAATAAGCAAACAATATACTTTGCATAATGCCATTGAATCTGTATTAAAAAACCAGATATTCATTGATCCTGAAATAAATGTAAGTGTTTTAAAAAAAGAAAATGAAAATAAAGAACAAGTTAAATTAACGACAAGAGAATCTCAAGTTTTGAAATTAATTTATGAAGGAAAAAAGAATAGAGAAATTGCAGAGCACCTTTTAATTAGTCTAAAAACAGTTGAGTCTCACAGATTAAATCTAATGCGCAAACTTGATGCACATAATGCAATTGATTTGATTAAATGGGCAAAAAGACTTGGTTTTTAAATGAAATCATTCAATATAACTAATTCAAAAATAATCTTTAAAGTTATCTTATCTAGTGCAGTAATATGGCTCTTTACTCAATTATTTACGATTTATCACTACTTTAATACAGATAGTTTTAGATTAGATAATATACAAGCTGAAAATTTGAAACTGGCTAGTCTCCAATCTAAAATTGATAACCTTAAATTTAAAGTTGCAGAAAGTGATCTCTTAAAATTTGCAAAAATTATACAATATGCAGATGAAAATGATAAAAAGATTAGTAGTTCTAAAGAACTTATTGATGCTCCTCTACCTTGTAACTTTAAGCTATACGCCTTAAAAAAAGATTTTTATTGGCAAAAAGTAAATCAACATAATAAAATTTATAAAAGCATAGATAATAAACTTTTAGAGCTTGTTAGTTATAACATAACTTTAACTTCCTACAATAAATATAATGGAATTTTTGTTTATAGTCCAAAAGATAAACGAATGCTTCTAACTTCTTTGAATTTTTGCGCACAAAAAAGTTCGGTAGGATCGAGTTTTTTTAACCCACAAAATATTGAACAGATAATCAAAAAAAATAATCTTAGTCTAAGTAAAAGCAATGCTCAAAATCACACCTTAGTTTGGGGAGTACCCATACGTCATGGAAAAGAAAATTCATGGGATATTCCATTAATACAAAAAGTGAATAGTGTAAGATTTGGACAGGTATATATAGGTGTTTATTTACCCTATACTTTCATAAATAATTCATTTCAACATCAACAACCAAATTCGTTTGTTGTAATTGCAAATAAAGTAAATAATCAAATACTTCCTTTTAATAAGTTACCTATCGATACTAAGAAGTTTTATTCAATAATGAGTAAAGATAATAAGCATAATGAAACCACAAAAAATCATATATTCCAAAATGATGGTTATTTGGTATCTGAAAGTTATTATAACAAATCACCATGGAAATTAATCTTAATTGAATACATAGGCTCAGATTTAAAAATAAATATCAAACAAATATTAACTTATTTACCATCTCTTTTAATTGGACTCTTATTTTTATCTATAATACTGTATGTAATTCTTTATAAAAACTTCACTCTACCACTTATAAACTTAGTTCAGTTAATAAAACAAAAGAAAGAAACATCACAGGATAATAATTTAATTAAAGATAATCTTATTTTAAGAGAGTTTAATCAAACTTATAATGAACTTGTACAACAAATTAAAAACCATAATATAAATTTAGAAAAAAAATAAAAGTAAGAACAAGAGAATTGGAAAAAGCAAAGGCCATTGCAGAACTTTCAAATATCCGTATAAATCAAGAGATTAATATATTAAATCACGAGTTAAGGACACCGCTCAGTAGTTTAATGGCAGCTTCTGAACTTATCTCTTACAAAGAAAACAGTCATAAAAAATTCTTAATAAAAACTATTAAACAAAGCTCCTCAATTTTACAAGATCATTTAAATAACCTCATAGAAAATAGAAAGATAGAAGCTGGGAATTTTTCCATTAAATTAAAACAAACTAATATTAAGCAGTTAATTGAAGATTGTGGTTTAATCTTCTATACAAACCCCGATAACCGCAAAAGAAAGTTTAGTGTCTTTATATCTAATGATGGTATGCCTGAAAGCATAATGACCGATCCAGTTAAAATCCGTCAAATTTTAATTAATTTAATCAGTAATGCCATTAAATTTTCTCAACAAGGTCCTATCTTAATAAATTTATCTAGACATGAAAATAATTTATATATTTCAATTACTGATCAGGGCATTGGCATAAAAAAAAGTTCGCAAAAACATATTTTCGAAGCATATTCTAGAGAAAACGATAAAATAGCAGGAACTGGTTTAGGGCTTGCTATATCAAGTAAAACGGCAAATTTACTTAAAGGCCAGATTACAGTAAAAAGTGAATATGGAAAGGGATCAACATTTACACTAAAAATTCCGATTATATTACCTAAGTTTAATAAAGATGTGATTGGAAAAAAATCTGTTAATGCACCCTACTATTTATGGAAACAACTTAATGAATGGGGATTTAAAACCCATATAAATAATTCAAGCTCGCAGAACCTTTCTGATCCTATCTATTTGTTTACCCCGTTTTCTCTTTATTTAGATGCACTAAATTTAAGTCATCATAAAAAAACATTTATTCAAAAAAATAACTTAAGACACCATTACAGATTAAAAATTCTCTTAGTCGATGATTTTGAAATTAATCTTGAAATTTTTAGTTTAATGCTTAAATCACTTGGTCATGATGTTCAAAGAGCAAACACAGGCTACAAAGCTTTACAGATGGGGAGTGAAAATATTTATGACGTAGTTTTTATGGACATCAGAATGAAGGATCTAGATGGTGTACAAACAACTCAAAAGTGGAAAGAAAATCAAAATATTTTAGATAATAACACACCCATTGTAGCATTAACTGCTGATACTCTTGATATTAAAAAATATCAAGAAAAAAACATATTTTTTCAAATTGCTTCTAAGCCTATTGATCGAACAATGTTCGAAAAAATCATCAAAGATGTAATTGATTTTCAAAAAAACGTGGTATTGAACTGTTTATAAATCAAGATTTAAATCAAAGTATTATAAATAATAGCCATCTAACAGATATGGCTAAAAAAGAACTAATCAAATTGATTAATGATATTGCACCATTGATACAAAATAGAAATGAGGCCGGTTTAAAAGAAAACATTCATTTAATTAAGGGTTTATCTGGTCAACTCGGATATCTAAAGTTATATAATTACATCCATTCTTTTGAACAAGCATTCATTGAAACCCAAAACTATAAATTAATAGATCTTGATATATTGAAGAGTTTTATTTTTCATGAGTAACCTTCATATTTTTCCAAATATCTTTAAACTTTTTTTGGTACGATCTTGAAACTGTAAAGCTTTCGCCATTCGTTAAACTAACAAAAACTTTGTTTGAGGGCTGTTTTGTGGAGACATGACTAATTTTTGTTAGATTTACTATAGACGATCGATGGATTTGAATGAAAGCTCTAGGAAGTCTATTTGCTATCTCTTTAGTGGTGCTTCTAACTGAAAAAAGTTCTTCTCCATTACTAAATTCCATATAATTTCCTGAAGATTGAAAATATAAAATATTTTGTACATCAATAAACAGTTCTCTGTCTCTTTTTTTTACAAAAATTTCTGAAATTTCAGGATTCATTGATTCTGTCAGAATGTTTTTCTGTTGATTTTGTTGTTAAGCTAGGGATTTTTCTCCAGAAAAATTATTGTTACGATAGTTAATAAAAAAAGTGCCTGTGGATAGCACCCCTCTTGATAACAGTATATAAAAAAACAATCCAATATAAGTCTTAAAGTCCGCTAAAATAATATAAGGTAATATTTTTTTTGAAAAATTTGCAAAAATTATTGAATGTGTTTCAATTGGTGGTTCAATAAAAAGGTTGGTTAAAAAATTCACATTTAGGTACACTATAATATGAATAGTTGTATAGACCAATAAAAGAAGGAAAAAGAGCACTCTATATTTAAGAATTATTAGAGATTTTTTTTTCGTATTAAAAAAATACTCAAAAGAAAAAATTAAACTTACAAACAATATGAACTGTATAATGTGGGTAAATATTAATTCTGTTGCATGATAATAATCAATTTCTTTATAGTTATAAAAAATCACACTTTGAAAATATTCATAAACAGGCTCTATTAAACTAAATAACCCTGAAACTACAATAAAATATATTAATAAAGGTCTTTCTTTTATAAATCTGAACAATTAAAGCTCCATAACCAAAATGGATAATTAATTTTATTATAACCTAAGTCAATCTCTATTAAAGTGTAACTTATTATTTAATTTTATTATTTCTACTTAGGAAATTATTTATATATTTTATAAAAGTTGAAAAGAAAAATAATAACCCTATAATTTTTAAATCATAAATAGAAACTAACAAATACAAAATGTCTACGATTAAAATCATACTATTAAGTGTTCTCATGGCTAGCGCTTACTTTTTTGCATCTGACATGTATGCTCCCAGCTTACCCTCCATGGCAAAAGCTCTTCAAGTTTCCGCCACTACAGCACAACAAACTGTCACTGATTTTTTAATCGCGTTTTCATTAATACAAATTTTTATTGGTCCATTATCCGAAAGATTTGGTAGAAGATATATTGCACTCCTCTCTTCTATTCTTTTTTTTATAGGAGCAATATTTTGTTTATTATCCTACAACCTAAATATGCTGATTATTGGAAGAATCTTGCAAGGTTTTGCAGCAGGTAGCTTATTTCTATTAGCTCGAGTCATAATGCAAGACTCTTTTGATAAAGAAAAATTAACCAGCTTATTAACATGGACTGGCATACTCTTTATGACACTCCCTGCACTTACTCCAACCTTGGGAGGATTTTTAGAACACTATTATGGCTGGAAGGGAAGCTTTTTCTTTATGGTATTACAATCTATCCTAATTTTTATATTACTCGTCTTTTTTTTAAAAGAGACCAATTTGAATAAAAACATGGATGCGCATAAACCAAAGAAGATTTTTAATGATTATAAACAAATCATAAAAAACTTTACTTTTTTAACCTATACACTGTTTGCGGTCATATCCGTATCTGGTATTCTTGTTTTTTATTTAATGGGATCTTTCATTGCCATCCAAACTTTTCATATTTCTCCTAAAATATATGGTTTATCTTCGCTAATTCTTATATCCAGCAGTATTTCCGGACGTTTTTTTACTTTAAATTTTTTGAAAAAGAAGTTCTCAGAATATTATTGTTTTTTATAGCTTTTTTTATTTTGATTTTAGGTTCACTGTTAATGTTTATTGCATCATATTTTGCATCATATGAATTAGTGCTATTTAGTATTATTATCTTTGCATTTGGCTCTGGATGTGTTCTGTCTATGGCTCCTGTTGGGGCTCTTTATGTTTTTCCAAGCTTAAAAGGACAGGCAGCTGCAATGTATGGAAGCCTTCAAATGCTTGGAGTTTTTGTTATAACCTTTATAGCGACCCACTTGACAAACTCTATAGAAATGATGGCTACACTTCTTTCTTGTATTTCAATTTTAGGTTTGATTGTATTAACTATGCATAAGTTACCAAAAAAAATTAAGCATGAAACTTAACTTTAGGGTTAAATAAAAATATCTAAAATTTTTTTTTATTTACTTTATGAAATAAACTTATTATCTTAAACTACTTAAATGGATTGTTTTAAAAAAGGATTTAAATATTAATTAAACAATAAGGCAAACACATGGCAAAAAAAATTTTTTTAAAAAAATATTGGTCACATCATCTATTTTTTTAACCATTTCAAGTAATGCATTTGCATCTGATAAACCTGAAAACGTTCAATTAGCTCAAAAACAAGAAGTAACATTAGGAATGGGTTCTGAAAGTAACTCATATGATCCTAATCTTTGCTCAACCCACGAATGTACCATTGTTTTAGTTAATTTATTTGAAACATTAACTCAAATTGGTAAAGATGGAAAGCCGGAGCCTGCAGCCGCAAAATCTTGGGATATTAGCTCAGATCATAAAGTTTATACATTTCATATACGAAAAGATGCTAATTGGTCTGATGGCAAACCTGTTACAGCAGAAGATTTCGTTTATTCTTGGCAAAGACTAGTTGCACCTCAAACAAGTTCAGAATATTCTTACTTTTTAGGTCTTGGTAATGTTCTAAACGCTGATGATATAATGAATGGCAAGAAAAAGCCAAGCGAGTTAGGTGTCAAAGCCTTAGACCAAAAAACATTCCAAGTTACCTTAAGTAAACCCACACCATTTTTTATTTCAATGACAAGCCAAATTAATCTGGCTCCTTTACCCAAAGAGATTGTGGAAAAGTTTAAATCTAAATGGGTTAAGGCACAAAATATAGTATCAAATGGAGCTTATACTCTTTCTGAGCATGTGTTAAATGAAAAATTTGTACTGAAAAAAAATCCAAAGTATTGGGATAGTAAGAACGTTCACATTACAAAAGCCACCTTTTTACCACTGGTGGAATCATCTGAATATAAATTATATGCTGCCGATAATCTTGATATGACCTATACAGTTCCAGTTGACTTAATTTCAAAGATTAAGCAGGAATATAATGATCAATTTAGAGCTACTCCAGGTTTGAAAGTAACTTATTTTGGCATAAATGTTAAAAAGCCCGCTCTCGATAAGGTTGATGTAAGAAAAGCAATTACAATAGCGATTAACAGAGATGCAATTGCAAAACAATTATTAAATGGTGCAGCTCTTCCAGCGTATAGCCTTGTTCCAAATAATGTAGATAACTACAAACCATTCAAACCAGATTACGCATCATGGAGTCAAGAAAAAAGAATTCAAGTTGCAAATGAATTGCTGAAAAAAGCCGGTTATAACCAACAAAACCCAGCCACCATAAACTTACTTTACAATACAGCAGACGTTAATCAGAAGTTGGCTGTTGCCATCCAAGCAATGCTTCAGCAAAGTTTGCCAGTTAAGGTTAAATTAGACCAAATGGAATGGAAAAGTATGTTAGCTCAAAGAAGTCAGCGTGATTATGGGTTACTCAGAATGACATGGATTGGCGATTTTAATGATCCTTCAACATTTTTAGCAAACTGGACAACAGGGAATGCTCAAAATGATGCACAGTGGAGTAACAAAGATTACGATAATCTGTTTGCAAAGTCCTTTGAAACCGAAGATCAAGAAAAAAGAAAAGATTTATTTTATAAAATGTCAGAGCTTATCGCCAAAGATGTTCCCGCAATGCCTGTATTTTATGGTTTAAATACACATCTTATCAAACCTGACTTAAAAGGTGTTATGAGTAACCCTTTGGATATTTATTATGTTAAAGATATGTATAAGGTAAAAACAAATTAACTTTTCTTTTATTGACTTTGAATGCACACACTATAATAGTCTGTGCATTTTTTTATACTTAGATAGTTAACCTATTTAATATGAGTGCTTTTATAAACTCTTTAACAAAGTTATTTAATTTCTATATTTTTTCCTAATATTCGTTGAACAAAATTTTCTTTTCGATAAATATGTCTAATTGCAGCAAAAATATGAATTAAAATTAAGGCAATAAATATATACCCACCATAATGATGCACTTCGTGAAATAATGAAGCTAAACTCCCATCAATAGGCAACTTTTTACCAAAGTCATCAATATTTCTAGCTAAGATCTCGACATCAAAAACTTTAAGTCCATTACCTGAGAAATAAGACATAGCTATTCCACTAACAGGCATAACTAATGTCATGGTTATCAATAAAAATTGAATACTATGAGCGCATCTGGTTAAGAGTACTGATTGATTTGTTATAGGCTCAAAGAATTTATTTCGAAATCTCCAGTATATTCTTAAAATAACAAATATAAGTAAAATTGCACCAATTGATTTATGAAGTGAATAAAATGAGTAATCTTTAAACTCTGTCATATACACACCCAGTGCAAGCATAAAAAGAATAAACAAACCAATAAACCAATGAAAAACACAGTAACCAATGTTAGTTTATATTTAGTATCTTTATACATCTTTTAATCACTCCTTAGGGTTGGACAATATCGCCACGCCAATCTATTAATTGCCCACTCCAAATCTTAGGGTCGTCTAAATTATCTATATTTTGTTTTAAATTATGAGCTGCTTCGTCAGGAGTAAAAAGCTTTTTTATCCCGCTGTTTTGAAAAGGTTTAGATAAATTTGTGTCTACAGTACCGGGATGATATGCCAGAATAATACTCTGAGGATATTTGTATCTCCATTCATTAGCGGTGTTTCTTACGAACATATTTAATGCAGCTTTACTAATTCGATAACTATACCAACCACCAAGTTGGTTATCCGAAATGCTGCCTACCCTTGCAGATAGAATCACAAATTTAATTGCATCCTTCCTTTTTAGATGAGCTGTTAATGATTTACACCAAAAAACACCAGGATAAAAATTTGCTTTCAAGTTCTCATCAAACCAATCAGATGTAAATGATGCAATTGTTTTTTCAGGCCCATGGCTTTGATTACTTAATAATCCAGTTGCTACTATAACGACATCTGGTATACCATTTTTAATTATAAAATCTGAAATTTGTCCTTCATCATTGGAGTTTACTTTTGCAAAGTTATTTTCTTGGACTTCTTTTCTGCCAATTAAGCGCACGCTACAATCATCTCTTTTTGAATATAGCCTATAAGTAGCTAACGCTATTCCACCTGTTCCAATAATCCAAATATGCTTCATTAGAAATAATTACCTTCTTTTGTGTCATGAAAGCTTAATCAAAAGAATATAATTAATTTCAATCAATTTAAATCTTAATTGATATGAAATGAATAAAATTTAGATGAAGTTATAAAATTTTTAATGATAATATGAAAGCTAAATATCATAACTCTCATAATATCATTGATCATTCTTAAATTTATTTTTGATTTTTTTTAAGAAATGCTTGATGCCTTGAATGGTAGTAAAGTTGGTAATCAACATTATTTTTTAATAACCTTTTGTTTTGAACATCATTTAATTTTTCAATTAAGTCTGTAAATTTCATACGTAACCCTCCTTTCCAAAATTAATAAACAACTAATATTTGTTTATTTTTTAAACAGTGTCAAGTTAATTATAATATTATGCGATTCATTACAATATGAAGTACCTAAAAAACTAAATTCATAGTTTTTTTTTATTATTAGTGTATAATTTGCTAAAACTTTTCGCGCTAAATTTACGCTTTAGAATGCTGAGGAACCATGAAAAATTATACAATTTGTGCACTTTATAAATTTGTTTCGTTACCGAATTATGTTTCATTGAAAGACCCTATTCATAATAAAATGAAAGAACTCCAAGTATTTGGAACTCTTTTATTAGCTCATGAAGGAATTAATGGCACCATAGCCTCAAAAGACTCCAATATAAAATTATTTTTAAAATGGTTGCAGAACTTAGAGAGTAATTTAAATCCTATAAGTTATAAATTAAGTTACGAAGATTCACAGCCATTTAATCGAGTAAAGGTTAAGCTTAAAAAAGAAATTGTAACAATGGGTGTTAGCACAATTGACCCTAAAAAAACAGTCGGAACATATGTAAAACCACAAGACTGGAATCAACTCATATCTGATCCCGATGTTTTGTTAATTGATACACGGAATGATTATGAAATTGAATTGGGTACCTTTGAAAATGCTGTAAATCCAAACACAAAGACTTTTAGAGAGTTTCCAGAATATACCAAAAAGCATTTGGATCCAAAAAAACACAAAAAAGTAGCGATGTTTTGCACAGGTGGTATACGCTGTGAAAAATCAACCGCCTACTTAAAGGAAGAAGGCTTTGAAGAAGTCTATCATTTGGAAGGCGGCATACTTAAGTATTTAGAAGAGATCCCTTCAAAAGAGAGTATGTGGCAAGGCGATTGCTATGTTTTTGATGGACGTGTTTCAGTTAATCATAATTTAGAAAAGTCAATACATGATCTGTGTCATGCTTGCCGTTTACCTATCACGCCTGAAGATAAACAACATGAACATTACGAGCAAGGTGTTAGCTGCCCTAAATGTTTCGGACAATATAATTCAGAACAACTTGCAAAATTTAGAGAACGCGAAAAACAAGTACAGTTGGCTAAAACACGAGGCGAAGAGCACATAGGTCATGACGCTCAAAAGATCATAACCGAAAGAAAAGAGCTTAAAAAACGACAAAAAGAAAAACAAAGAATGTTGAGTAAATAAATATGTTTAAAGACATCTATGCTAGCCTTGATCCTATTTTTTATGAAGTCATTAATCCAGAGCCAGTGAGTAAGCCTTCATTAGTTCTTTATAATAATGAATTGGCTCAACAGTTTAATTTGACCCTTAAAAACAATGAAATTGAAAATATTTTCTCTGGAAATGAAGTTCTAGATGGTGTTAATTCAAAAGCACTGGCCTATGCTGGGCATCAATTTGGTCATTATAATCCATCATTAGGTGATGGTAGAGCTGTTTTGCTTGGTCAGTTATCTTCTGATAGAGGACAACTTTTTGATTTTCAATTAAAAGGCTCTGGTCGAACAATGTTCTCAAGACAAGGCGACGGTCGTTATGCTATAGGTCCTGCAATCAGAGAATACATAATGAGCGAGGCACTTTATTATCTTAGAATCCCTACAACACGTTCTTTATGCGTTATAAAAACAGGTGATACTGTTTATAGAAATGATGTTTCTGAAGGCGCTGTTTTGACAAGAGTGGCAAGTAGTCACATTAGAGTGGGCACTTTTGAGCTTTTTGCAAGGGAAGAAAGCATTGAACATTTAAAACAATTAATAAACTTTACAATTGAAAGACACTTCCCCTCTTTAGAGCAGAATGATCCAGATAGATACCTCAAACTCTTAGTTAATGTAATCGACAAACAAATCAACTTAATCACCGAATGGTTAAGAGTAGGGTTTATTCATGGTGTCATGAATACAGATAATACATTAGTTTCCGGTGAAACCATCGACTATGGTCCTTGTGCAATGATGGGTCCCTATAGTTCAAATGCTTCATTTAGTTCAATTGATCGTTATGGACGATATAGCTTCTTAAATCAGCCAAAGATACTTCAATGGAATATGGCTCGTTTTGCTGAAACTTTATTACCCTTTATCAACACTGATCATGAGCAAGCGATTGAAATTGCAACTAAGATCATCAAAGACATTCCGAGCAAGTTTGATGAAAAATATAATATGATGATATCCAATAAAATTGGATTTCAAAGTAGTTCAGTAGAAATTATCGATCTTTTTGCAAAGCTGACTAGTCTCATGGAAAAAAATAAACTCGATTATACAAATACTTTCAGCTATCTTGAGCGAACTCTTGCCACAACTACTACTGAAAATGATAGCCAATATTCTTGCTTAAAAGATTGGCTTCAAGATTGGGATATTTTACTTCAAAAAAACAATTTGGACTTTGAAGTAACTATTAAATTGATGGAAAGAACGAATCCAAAAATTATTCCAAGAAACTATCACATTGAAAGGTTACTCAACGACTATGAAAAGACGGAAAGTTTAGATGAAATTCGTCATTTTTTAGACATCATTAAAAAGCCTTATCAAATGAACGAATCATTCAATAAATATAATAATTATCCAGAGAATTTTGACACAAGTTTCAAAACTTTCTGTGGAACCTAATAGGGTTTTAATTTAAGAAATAAAGCTTTATTTGGAATAAATATTAAAGTATATTTAAATAACTTTCTTGCAACTTTGTAACTGTTGCACGGATGCTTAAAAACAAGTGTACAAATCACAAAAGGTATATATTTTTATAATGAAAGTGGTACTACCTAGATTTTCTTTTTTAATGAATCTAATGTTACAATTACCAAAGCAAACCAAATCAAACCAAAAGTAAAAAGCTTTTCAATCGAAATGGGCTCATTGTATAAAAAAATAGCTATAAAAAAACCCATTGAAGGATTTATATATTGAAAATACTACCACAGTATTGACTTGAATAAAAACTGGAAAGATATATTTGAAAAGGCTTCGAGACCTTTTCCAGTAAAAAGGATAAAATTGCCGATTTTTACTGTATAAAGCGTATTTAAATTATCATTTTCCAGAATCATTCACAACACCTTTAAGTCTATTTTCTTACCTTTAATTATCATTAAATTATAGAAATAAACTCTAAACTGAGAATCACACCCAATTTTTTGAATTGGGTGTTCTTTCATCAAATTAATGATTTTCTTTTTTTGCTTTATATTCAACGATGAGAGCTTTAAATTTTTCTTCTAATGCTTTGGGGATACGCAAGACAACCGTTTCCTCTCTCTTTTTACGTCCAGATCCTTTCCTATATCCGCCATGACCATTTTTCCAACCAAATTCTTGTATCATATCAATTTGACCTTTAGGTGCATTTTTATCTTTTGCCATAAACTTCATCTCCTTTTTGAAAGTTGTTACGCTTTTCTAAACACTATAACAATCAATATCTTGATAGTTGTTACACTTTTCTAAGACTCATTTGATTGCAGATATATTATCTCTTCTTAACATATGATTTTCTTCTTTAAGCTTTTGATTCTCACGTTCCAACCTTTTCACTTTTTCATTTTCTTTAACCCAATGATCATCCATATGAAAGTTATGGCTAGTGAATGAAGCCAACTTTTCGCTTGCTTTGGTATATTTGTCTTTTAAGTTTTCCTTACTTCTTTTTTCTTTGCTTAGTTTGTCTTGTAGCTGATCTGCTCTAGGTTTAATCACCACACCCTGAGACTCAGCTATCTCTTTTTTGACTTGTTTTACTTTATCTACAAATTCAGGATAGTAGTAGATACTGCCATCACCGAGTTTCGCTTCTAGTTCAACTGCTCTAACACTTAATTTCTTTGTATTTGGGATGTTTTTCACTTCACCTTTAACAATCCTATCTAGTGCCATTTCAAGCCTAATTAGGGTATCTTCTCTTTTACTCATGATCTCACCTCAACAATATTTAGTTCTTTTTCAAAAGGGATAAACTCTATACCATGATCAAGCAGGACTTTTTCTGCTGCTCTTATTTTAATGATAAAGGCCGTTCGCTCACTGACACCAATTTCATCGGCTTCGGATTGCATATAAGTTGTCAGACTCGTGTGTTTTCTTTTCCACCATTTGGCATGTTCAGCATTAATAATGCTACTTCCCTTGCTACATTCAACACATGATTCAGGGTTAAACCGTCCTGACATCCCACAAGAATAACCAGAAGTGCAATAACTATGATGCGTATTATGAAGCGTGAGCTTTTTATCTTTTACCGCCTGATAAATATTATCCCAAGAGCTGTACATTTGAGGAAGATTGCCACGCATTTTGATAATAGCTTTTCCATGTGTTCCAGATAGAGCTTCATCTGTATGTATATGTTTAAACATCTCATTTGTAATGGCTTCATTGCCAGCATTATCCAATATCTTTTTGAATTCATTATCCATAATCAGCTTAAATGCTGCCTTTGCACCACCGTTACCATACCAATCGGTCATTGTAAGATAAAGATGTTTGAGCTGTTGCTTAAGGGCAATGGGGGTTCCCAAACGATTTTTGAAAAAGTAAAAAGCTAATGTTCGCCTAAATTGGTGGGTTGCTATTGGAAAAGGCTTTCCAACTTTAACTTTCTCTTTTATTTTATCTTGTGAATTTGGATTTGAACCCAAACACGCTTGATAATCCTCTTCAGTGACGATTAAATTAAGTTGATGACAAAGTTGTCTCAAACGAGCATTCCAACTCTTTATCAAGTACGGTTTACTAATGCGTTGAGATTGATTGACCCAAATGGTATTTGAGTATTTGGACTCAGGGTATTTAGCTTCCTTTCGCCATTTCTCAGTTAAAACTGTCATCAGTTCAATTGCCAACTCAGAAGAGCTTGCGGTGACCCATGTTTCTCTTTTCTCACCCAGCTTAAAGGTATGAGATTGAAGCATATGATATGTTCGACCGTTAAAGACTTCTTTGTAGTAGCTATGTGGGGTTAGTTTTTCAAGCTCTGAATATCGCATCCCACTAAAACCTCCACAAATGACATAACTTGCAGTGATGAGTTGATTCAAATATCTTTTAAAATCATTCCCATCTTTAAGAGAGATGTGTGGCAATTTGTTTACAAGTGGTGCAATGATATCTGCTATCTTTTTCGGCTCTTGGTCGTGAATCATGTTTGAATAAAGACGTGATTTTATTATCTCCCCATCTTCATTCATAAATTTATAAGGTTGTCCATTTAGAAGTTGAGCGTGGGCTTTAGCGTCAAGTATCTCTTTTCCTTTGAGGAAATTATCTTGTATTTCTTGCTCTGTCTGAGCAATCAGCTTTCGATGTGGGTAAGCTTTTTGAACCAGTTCAAAGGCTTTAGCAAATAGAGCATCACAGTAACGGTCTGGAATTGCTAGAGTTTGTTGATCCTCCTTCTCACTTAATTGTTCTGCTAATTTATAAACTTCTATTTTTTCCACAATACCATGTTGAATCTTGTGCCAGGAGGTTAAGTCCAATACTTTATTAATGACAATGAAAGCACTCTTTAAAGTGCCTTTTACTAAATCTTGGTTGCTCAAGTAAGTTTTAAAATCTCGCCAAACAGGGCTTTTGGAAAGAGATTGAATCGAGTCATGTTGACCCAGAGCAAGGAATTTATATGTTCTCCTGAGGTCTTTTAAGTTAGTTAATACAGTCGTAAATTTAACAGCTTTTCGTTGTTTGGTATTTTTGTTAAAGAGCCAGCCATAAGTGAATATCTTTAACTCACGTTGTAACTTAGGGTGGCTATCAAAATGGCTAAAATTGAATGTGTTTTCATTTTTTTGTGATTTACGAGAATAAGGTTTACAGTCCCACAGAGATTCGCCAAAGGTGGCGGTTATATTACCTTTTGCATCCTTGCAGATCACCACTTCATCTAACTCTTGATACCTTTTTTCGTGATATAAAGTCACAATATCAACGTCTTGTATTTTATGTTGCTCAGGAAATTTATGATCATATAAGTGTTTCGTTGGCATCAACAGGCTCCTTTATAGTTTGAGGAATCAGGTTAAAAATAGACTCAGGCTCATCATCCCAAAAAGGGTGTAAGCCCACTTCATCTAATTTTTCTTCGGCTTGTTTTAAAGTTGAGGGTTTCATTTGGGGTAGTATTTTAGAGTCAATAAAGTCGATGATATGTTGAAAATTCTTTTCATAATGAGCAACATCTAAATGATTCACTAGAGACTCTTCTAAATTGGCTCTAAAGGATAAGAGACACCAAATGTCTGATACGGAGTCAACAATGGCTTGGTGTTCACAGCCAAAGCAACTTAACAAGTCCGCACAAGCAGCGTTTTCATCTTCTTTAGCCAGTCCTTGCGTTTTCATTTTTCGAGTATATTTTTTAGCTTTTTCTCCAAAGGGATCTTTACAGCTGCCACCGTTTAATGTTCGGCTTAGTTTAGGTTGATATTTTGCATGTTCTTGGTCAATCACAAGGACATCAATACCTAAATTAGCTTGTGCTTGTTTGGGAGTAACGCCCTCTCTGACTTGCTCTTCACGAATACTCATAGCATCTTGTATCATTCCGTTATTGGAAAGCTTATTCCCTTGACTATAATTCCTAACTCTTACGTCAGGGGTATTTCCAAGCGTGATATCGTTTGCAACATCACCCGAATGATGGGCTACAATTTGACTGCCTGTTTGTCGAAAGCGACTAATGATTGGTTTAAGTTTTCGTCCTGTTTGGTCGGTCATTTTAAAGGTCTTATCTAGCCAGATTACAAAATTTCCTAACCTATTAGACTTCATTGGTTGAATTTTATTATGGTAAACTGATTTTAATAATAAAGTATCTGCATCATCGCAGATTATTTTCGATGCTTTGAGTAATTTATCAAAAAATTGGATGGCATATTGCGGAATACCTAGCTCATGCTCTCCCATTACAATGGAGATTGTTTTAAAGGCTCTTCTCTTAAAAACAGGCATGTTGTACCATGTTTCACCAAGCGTTGTGGAAGCGTTTTGTGGTTGTTTCAGCTCGAATAATGAATAAGTGTTCGCTGAGGTGTAATAAGCCAACAGATAACAAGCAGCACACATCATTTTATTGATGCCAGACTTAAGCCCATAATCACGCCCTTTCCAATGAAAAGTCATATTGGGGGTGTTTGAATGTGCCTTCATATATCGCTTTGGATTATCCATAAACTGCTCATGTGTTTGTTTAAATAAAGCACGCAATAAAGGGAGCAGCTGCTTTAAATCACTTTGGTTATAGGCTTCATGTGACTCGATGTCACTTTCATCTCTGACCACAACATGGTCAAAATAAGAGGATGGACAATCAGCATATTGAATACAAGACTTACGTAAATCTCTCCTCGTATGGGTATAGCTTGAGTTTTTAAGCTCTCCACGCATAACTCGCTCATTTAGAGCGTTCATAAAACCTTCAATAGAGATTTGCGTGAAGACTAAAACATCTTCTTGGTCACACCAGAGTATGTAAAGTAATAGATGTCCAAAATAGGACTTAAGCGAAGCATGTCTTGTACCTTCTTCAAGGGCTTCATCAAATCTGGATTTCAGTTGAACAACGATTTCTCTTCGATGGGCATCTTCTGAAAACTTGCCTTGTTTAAGATCTTTAGTACTTGGGAAAATCTGATACTTGTGCCTATTTTCATCTTTATAGAGTTTGAACAACAGACGATTAAAGTCTAATGTATGGCCAGTTGAAAGTTTATCAATGCATAAATCAGGGTTCCACTGATATAAATAGGTCACATTACTCATATTCTTCTTCCTCTATAACATCATGCATAATTTGAGATAAAAGACCTAATTTGGTTTTAAAGGTTTCTTTTTGTTCGAGATAATTTAAATATTTCCACGTTGTTCGTTCATTTCTATGCCCCATCCACATCATAAGTAAGTTCAAAATTTGACTCTGAGGTAAGTTGTTTTCAAGTAAATCATGGAGTCGATAGGTTGCATAGGTGGAGCGTAAATCGTGAAAACGATGATCAAATTTAGGGTGTTCTTTTTTAATTTGTTTTTTTAATTCTATCCATCTGGATTCAATAACTTTTGATGTAGCAGGATATCCATGACTACTAACAAACAAAGGTTCATGCTTTTCACTTCGGTTAAGAGCATCTAACAAAGATTCGGAAGTTTTTCGTTTTGAGGGTTCTAAATTTTTTAACTTGTTAACACGCTTGAACCGTCGATCTGAAATCATATATTTTTTGATCTCTTTTAAAAGTGAACTCGACATTTCTATTGTTCTTTTGATGCCAAATTTGGTTTGAACACCATTGTTAGGACCTACAGTGACAGAATAAATATGCTCTGATTCAGCAAAAGGAGTCGCTGTTTCAATGGCTTCTAGGGTTAAAGTTGCGACTTCTTGTATTCTTAAACCAGTACCTACAGCAATCATAATTTGAAGCTTTAACTCTTCGGTAATATGAGGGAAATAACGCACTAAAATTTTGAAGTTTTCAAGGCTTAATGGTTTCAATGGACGTATATTTTTACTATTGCTGTCTCTAGGAACTTTTATTCTTAAGTCAGTTGTTTCGACGCTAAATTCTTTACTGGTATGTGCCAACATATCATCTCTAGACTTTCCCACAAACTCCGTAATAAAAGGAGCTGCTTTGGGATCTGAAACTCTTAAGTATCCTTCATACATCAACCATTTATAATACTTTACAATATAATTCATACGTGTACTTGCAGTTGAAGCAGCTAAATCTTCATTTTTGATAGCTTTCAATAAGTGCGAACGAAATAAATAAGTTGGTTTCATTCGCTTTATGGTGGGAAATACGTCCCATTCAAGATTATTGTCTTCCAAGAATGTATAATAATGTTTTAAAGCTTGAGTGAGAGGATTTATATCTTTAGCTTGCTTCACTGCTTTTTGATAGAAAATATATCTATTGGCTTGGCGGTTAAACTCACCATCTTTTGAATATAATCCTGATAAAGATCCTATATTTCCTGAAATCGGTTTTATTATGCATTTTCCATCCACTATAGAAAGTTCCGTGTTGGTATATACATCTGCTGATTTAATAAGATATGCCATGATGCTCTATTCCTTGAAAAACTGTTTACTTAGACAGTATTATTTATAATTAAAATGTTTTCCAGAAATTAATATTTGAAGTAAGATGCAAATCCCAATAATACTGTGTCAGAATGAAAAAAACCGACAGTGGAAAGCTTTAACTTTTTGGTTGCATTATTAAAAAAAATGAGAGGTAATGTTGTCATAACTCCCGAACAAACCAATAATAGATCTTTTAAAAAAGAATAGTGTAAATAATCCTGAACAGATATAGAACTGTGAAATAACAAATAGAAAAATGCTACTGGTGTAAAAAGTGATGTTTCAATGAATAAACCAACTTGAGATTCGATAGGAAATTTTTTTTTGAGCAGTGCGTAAAAGCCAAAAGTTGTAGCTAAACTAAGAGCTATCCAAGGAAAAAATCCTATCGAAATGACTTGATATATAACTGCCATCAAAGCAATAATAATAGCAATTAACTTCCATTTACTTAAGCGTTCATTTAAAAATAACATGCTTAAAAAAACCGTAATAATTGGATTTATAAAATAACCTAAACTCGTTTCCAATATATGGTTTTGATCAATACTCCAAATGTATATAAACCAGTTCGAACATATTAATGTTGATGAAAGAAATAGTATAAATACTTTTTTTTTGTTGACTAGGATTAGTCTAATGTATTTAAATTTTTTAAAGAAAAAGACTAGCAATAAAATAAAAACAAAGGACCAAATAATGCGATGGCATAAGACAATATATGA
The DNA here is from genome assembly GCF_002216855.1 of Paraphotobacterium marinum. Taxonomy (NCBI): domain Bacteria; kingdom Pseudomonadati; phylum Pseudomonadota; class Gammaproteobacteria; order Vibrionales; family Vibrionaceae; genus Paraphotobacterium; species Paraphotobacterium marinum. The sequence goes on along the minus strand of NZ_CP022356.1, from coordinate 165,707 downwards.
AGGAACACCATCTAAAAGTTTGTAATAAATTGGGGCTAGCCCCCACAGAAAATAGGCCAAAATAATATTTATATAACCAGAAAATTTATCAGTCATGCTTTAATTGCTTCACACGATAATGATCATCAAACCTACACAAGCAATCATGGCACCTGAAATCTTTTTAATATATTTTTCTTTATTATTCTTTTGAATATACGAACGTAACTTAGCCCCACTTAATATATAGAGACACATTACAGACCCTTCAATCAATAAACTTATAGATAATAGACTACTTGATTGAATCCATAAATTCTTTTTGTAGTCAATATAAGTAGGATATAAAGACATAAGGAGAAGCCAACCCTTTGGGTTATAAATTGCAGATAAGAAACCTTTTATAAATAGCCCCTTTCTGGTTGATTCATTGGTCGATTGGTCACCAAACATAGATTCTTCACTTGATGACATAAACATTTTTATTCCTACATATATCAAATAAAAGCTACCACCCCATTTTATAATGTTAAATAAAAAAGGGAAGTCAAGAATAATTATTGATACGCCTAAAATGGCCATTAATGATATCAAAAAAACACCGAGAAGCTCCCCATACATAAACCACGTTGTTCTCTTAAAGCCAAGAGAAACACCCAGGGATAAAGCTAATGTCATACATAATCCTGGTAGTAAAGATAAAAATAAAAAAACAGGTATGAATGCAAGAAGTGTTGATGTAGAAACCATTTAAAACCTTATGAACAATTATTGAATTTTTTGCTAAAAGAGACCTATTATATAAGAATTTAATCATGCTTAACATTTAAATTTCATGAAATTTAAAAATAAAAATTAATCACAAAATTAAAGACTTTAAATTGACATATACTCTGATACATTCAAACTAAATTAATTTTAAATAGTTTAGATATCCGTACTATATTTAATTTACACTTAATGAACTAAGGAATAGCAAATGACAAATACACCATATATTCCCCCCAAGATATGGGTAAATGAATCAAAGTCAGATAATCAATGGGCTAATATAAATAGACCAGAATCTGGTGCAAGATTTGATAGAGACTTACCCACAGGAGCTCATCCATTCCAACTTTATTCACTGGGAACACCTAATGGACAAAAAGTTACCATTATGTTTGAAGAGCTGTTAGCTCTTGGAATTAAAGAGGCCGAATATGATGCCTTTCTAATAAAAATAGGTGAATCCGATCAATTTTCGAGTGGATTTGTCAACATTAATCCAAACTCAAAAATTCCTGCGCTTGTGGACACAACTAATAACAACATTAATATCTTTGAATCTGCATCTATTTTAGTTTATCTTGCTGAAAAATTTGGACATTTTTTAGAAAAATCAGGTAACACAAGAATACAAACCTTTAATTGGCTTTTTTGGTCACAAGGTGCTGCACCTTTCTTAGGTGGCGGTTTTGGACATTTTTTTTCATATGCTGATGAAAAATTGGAATATCCAATCAATCGCTTTACCATGGAAGCTAAAAGACAGCTTGATCTTCTGGACAAACACTTAGAAAAAAACAAATATATAAATGGTGATAGTTATTCTATTGCAGATATGGCTATTTGGCCTTGGTATGGAAACCTCGTTCTCGGTCGACTATATGACGGTTCATCGGAGTTTTTGCAGGTAAAAAACTATACAAACTTAGTTAAGTGGGCCCAAATGATTGAAAAGCGTCCTGCAGTGCAAAGGGGTAGAATCGTAAATAGAACCTTTGGAAATGAGTGGGAACAGTTACCCGAAAGACATTCATCTACCGATATCGACAAAGTTCTTGCTCAAAAACCGTAAATGATACTACATAAAATATAGCCTTCACTCTAATTCCAATTAGGAATAATTAGAATGAAGACTATACTATTTTTAATTACTAATATCTAAATCATTATTTTGCTTTGATTTTTCTTTTTTTCTCAGTTGCCAGCAATTTATTTCCATATATAGTGCAGGAATGAGGATTAAAGCTAAAATCATAGCACTAACCATACCACCAACCATTGGGGCCGCAATTCTCTGCATCACCTCTGAACCAACACCACTTAAAAATAATATAGGCATCAATCCAATTACTACAGATCCAACCGTCATGACAATAGGTCTAATTCTCATAAGTGCACCAAGCTTGATTGCTTCTTTTGTGAGTTTGATGTTTTGTTCTTTTACCCTTTTAAGCTCTTGATTAATATAAACAATCATTAACACCCCAATTTCAACTGATACCCCTGCTAATGCAATAAAACCTACACCGATTGCAATTGAAAAATTGTAATTAAGTAAATAAATTAGCCAGAGACCACCTATAATCGATAAGGGCAAAGATAAAACTATCAATAAAATATCTTTCATATTTCTAAAACTTAGATAAAGCAACAAAATAATAATCATTAAGGTCACTGGGATTACAATTTTTAACTGAGCAGTCGCTCTTTCCAAATACTCATACTGCCCTGAAAAATTTAAGAATGTCCCAACGGGTAAAGAAAGATTGTTATCTAGCTTTCTTTTAGCCATATCAATATATGTTCCTATATCACCCTTAACATCGACTAATACTAATCCCATATATCGACCATTTTCAGTTTTTATAATAGGAGGACCATTTTTTATGGTTATGCTCGCTAATTCTTTTAACTGTACTCGAGTTCCAAAAGCATTAACAAAAGACAAGTTTTTGATATCAATAAGGCTTGCGCGCTCGGATTGTGGAATTCTAATATTTATTGGGTATCGCTCTCTTCCCTCAATAGTCTCTGAAACATTTTTTCCACCAATTAATGTTTCAATGATGTCTTGTATTTCAGAAATTGAAAATCCTAAATCCGCAGCTTTTTTTCTGTTGATATTAACATCTATATATTTCCCACTATCTGTTTTTTCAGAGTAAACAGATGAAGTTTCTGGAATATTTTTTAATAATAATTGTATCTCTTTTCCCACTGATTCTATTTCATCAAGGTTCGAGCTAAAAATCTTAATACCTAATGGAGTTTTAATGCCAGTGCTTAACATATCTATTCTGGTTCTGATGGGCATAACCCAAGCATTTGTAACTCCTGGTATTTGAACAACTTTGTCAAGTTCCATCCTAATTTTCTTTAGTGTCATCCCTGCTCGCCACTCTGATCGAGGTTTAAACTGGATGATTGTTTCAATCATGGTTAATGGTGCAGGATCTGTCGCCGTATCTGCTCGACCAATTTTACCAAATACTGTTGAAACCTCAGGTATCGATTTAATAAGTCGATCTGATTGTTGTAATATTTGATGAGCTTTTCCGATAGATACACCAGGTGATAGGGTCGGCATATACATCAAATCACCTTCATCAATATCTGGTATAAATTCATAACCCAATTTATTCATTGGATATAAACCAGTTAGAAGAACAACCAAACACAAAAGTATTGTTTTTTTTGTATTGTTCAAAACAAAGCTTAGAATTGGATTATAGATATTAACTAAAAACCTATTGATTGGATTTTTATTTTCAGAGATAATTTTACCTCGGATTAAATATCCCATTAAAACTGGAACTAATGTAATGGCTAAACCAGCTGAAGCCGCCATTGCATATGTTTTGGTAAACGCAAGAGGTGAAAATAATTTACCTTCTTGTGCCTGTAAAGTAAAAACCGGTAAAAAGCTAAACGTCATGATGAGTAACGAAAAAAATATTGGGCCACCTACCTCACTTGAAGCTTTTGCCAAAACTTGCCATCGATTTATCTGTTTATTTTTTTGTATTTCTAGGTGTCTATGATAATTATCAATCATTACAATAGCCGCATCGACCATTGCACCAATAGCTATTGCTATACCTCCTAAAGACATGATATTGGCATTAATACCTTGTGCTTTCATAAGCATAAATGATATTAATATTCCAACAGGTAAACTTATTAAAATAACAAACGATGAACGAATGTGAAATAAAAAGAGAAAACAAACCAATACCACAATAATAAATTCTTCAATTAACTTTAATTTTAAATTATCTATCGTATCCATTATCAAAGAAGATCTATCATATGTCGTAATAATTTCGACTCCTTTAGGTAAACTTTTTTTAATTTCTTCTAATTTATTTTTTATGTTTTTTATTGTTGCTAAAGCATTTTTACCCTCTCTCATGACCACCACTGCGCCAACAGAATCTCCTTCGCCATTGAGATCAGCAACCCCCCTTCTCATTTCAGGACCCAAACTAACAGTTGCAATATCTTTTAATAAAATAGCTTTACCGCTTGAATTTAAAATGATTGGGATATTTTCTATATCCTTTTTATTTTCAAGATAACCATTGGTACGAATCATATATTCATATTCAGCCATTTCTAAAACAGAACCACCTACTTCATTATTTGAATCTTGAATGGCTGTAATTATATCTTTTACCCTCAATGAGTATGCCTTTAATTTATTTATGTTTATAGTAATTTGATATTGTTTAACCATCCCTCCTATAGTGGCCACCTCTGAAACATTAGGGATGGTTTGAAGTTCATATTTTAAAAACCAATTTTGTAAACTGGTTAATTGAGATAGATCATATTGATTTGTTTTATCAATCAAAGCATACTGATAAATCCAACCCACACCGGTTGAATCAGGCCCTAATTGACTTTTAGCATTACTTGGTAATTCACTTGATATTTGAGACAGGGCTTCTAAGACTCTTGACCTAGCCCAGTATTGATCTACTCCCTCATCAAATAAAATATATATATATGAATCACCAAAAAAAGAAAAGCCTCTCACAGTTTTAGCTCCGGGAACTTTCAGCATGGCATTAGATAGTGGATAAGTGATTTGATTTTCCACTACTTGAGGAGCTTGACCTGGAAAAGAGGTTTTTACAATGACCTGAGTATCGGATAAATCAGGAATCGCATCAACATTTGATGTTAATGTAGAATATAAACCAAGCAGTGTAATTAAAAACGAAATGATTAAAACAATTAATCTGTTTTTAATAGACCAATATATAATACTCTTGATCATTTTATTTCTTTATAGGATGTTCTCTTAAAGCTGTAATAATATATTCATCATTTTTTTCATAAAACATGAATTTAATAAAATCACCAACTTTAATATCTTTAAGTTCACTTAAACTAATTTGCTCAGAAATTTTAAAAACCATCTCCATTTCTGGCCATGACAACTCTTTAATAGGCTCATGTTTAATCAACATTTCTCTTTGATTGATTGATTTAACGATGCCACTGGCTTTATATTCTTTATGTGGCATTGAGCCATCTTGTTCATGAAGCTCAGGGCTATGAGCATATGACATAGTAGATAAAGGAAACAAAATTAAAAATAAAAAATAATTAAAAAATTTAAGCATAATGTTCGTCCTATTTTAAAAGTGTAATTTTATCAATAGTGTAGCCATTTGATGTTTTGTAAAAACTAAAGTTAATATCATCTCCTTTTTTAAATTGTTCTAGTTTTGAAATATTGCTTAAATAAAACCTCATGGTCATTGGCGGCCAATTTAGCGACTTAATTGCTTCATGGCGAATAACCAAAAAACCTTTTTCTTTATTGATATTCTTAATAACGCCGACTGTTTCAGTGACTTGCTTTTGTTCCACTTTTTTTTCTGATGAGAGTCTTTTCAAACTTGCGGTTAGGTCAGATGCAGAATCAATTAAAAAAAGAGATGATGTCACAACTTTATCCTTTTTATTTAAACCTTTTAATACTTCGATATATTTTGAATTTTCATCCCCTAATAAAACTTCTTTTGGAATAAATTGATTTTTTTCTTTAACAAAAACATAATTCACATTTTCTAATCGAATTACAGAGGATAAAGGAATTGTTAAGCTTTTCATTTTCTTTTGACTTATAATCTTTACATCTAAAAGAAAATTAGGTTTTAAAACATAATTTGGATTATTAAGAACAACCCGAGCAATGGTCGTCCTTTTTATTGGATCTGAATAAGGAGAAATAAAACTTATATTTCCATCAAACTTTTGATTCGTATAAACATCCGTTGCTTGTACTCTATTGCCTAAGGATATATATTTCAAATCAAAAGGTAATATTTCAATATTTAACCAGACAGATTCTAAGTTTGTGATTGTCATGAGGTTGTCCTGTGGCGTAATAAACATACCCTCTTCCGCTTTTAATTCAGTAATAAAACCCTTTAATGGCGATCTAATCTCAATGAGTTTTTCAACTTTTTTAGTAGACTTAATCCTATTAATTTGCTCTTTTGAAAATCCTAGTGCACTTAGCTTTGCTTGAGTTTGTTCAACATACTTTTTAGTCTTAATGGCATAAACAAGTTCTTGCTGCGCCTCATTTAATTTTGGTGAATATAAATAACCAATAATCTGATTCTTACTCACAGATTGGCCTAGCTCTGTAATCATGAGTTTTTCAATCCAACCATCTTCATAAGAGTGGATGTGCTTAACTAAGTTTTCGTTACTGCTTATTTCTCCTAGACCACTCACTTCAATATTCAGCTTTCTATATTCAGCCAATTCAGTTTGTACACCAATATTTTGCTGAACTTGTGATGATACAGATATGCCTTCTTGAGTATTTTCTTTATATACGGGAACAAGATCCATTCCCATTGGAGACTTACCTGGTTTATCTCGTTTGTAATTAGGATCCATTGGAGCAACCCAATATATTGGTTTTTTATTTGATGAAGAAGCTGACTTTTTGTCAAAAGAGTCAAAATTATTTGTTATATATATTCCCAAAAAAACACCAATAACAATAAGTAATATGGTTTTAACTATTTTTTTCATCATTTATCAAAAAATTAAAGACACACTAAAAATTTAGCAAATAATTTATAACAAATGTAAAAAAATAATGAGATATGTGCGGCACAGATTTAAATATAATTAAATTTATTGATATGTTTTACAATAAATAAAACAACCATAGTTTATTTGGTTGTTTTTGGTTTTTTTTATAAATTTATGGATATTTAACGTTTAATGTTTATCCAAATAAGTAAAGCTGAGGCTTGAGTTATCTTACAAGAACAGTTTGTTTTAGGGCTATTGTTGGTTACAAGGCTTACAAGAAACACTCATCAATTGGTGTGCTTTTCTTAATCTCCATATTGAATCAAAGGAAATCACAGCCAAAGCAGCCCAAATCAAAGAAAAGGTTATGAATTGATCATAGTTAAAAGACTCATGAAATAAAAATATACCAGTAAAAAAAGATATGGTTGGGTTAATGTATTGGAAAAAGCCAATAGTTGAAAGATTTAATTTAGTTGTAGCTCTATTAAAAAATATTAGAGGTAATGTAGTCATAACTCCTGAAAGAACAATGAACACATTTAAGATGATAGAGTTATGGATCATAGTTGCTGATGGTTGTGAGTCAACAAATAACAAATAACCGAAAGTTAGGGGGAATAATAGGATATTTTCAAACAACAAACCAGCTTGTGAATCAATAGTAGATTGTTTTTTAAGAAGAGCATAAAATCCAAAGCTAACCGTTAATATAATCGCAACCCATGGAACCGATCCTAATTTAAGCACTTGATATAAAACAGCCAAAATCACTGTAGTAACAGCTATGATTTGAAATTTATTTAATCTCTCTTTTAAAAAAAACATGCTCAAAAATATAAAAAATATGGGGTTTATAAAATACCCTAAACTTGCATCTAATACATGATTGTTTTTTATAGCCCATATATACGTAAACCAATTCACAAAAATTAAAATGGAAGTAATAGATAAAAATTTTATATTTTCTTTGTTGTAAATAATTGATTTAATAGTATTAATTTTTTTTGACATTAATATAATTACTAACAAAAAAAACAAAGACCACACCACTCTAAATGAGACTATTTCGAAAGTGGGTAAATGTTCTAAAAATTTATAAAAAAGTGGTCCTAATCCCCATAAAGTATATGCTAGAGAAATATTTATAACGCCTATTGTTGTGTTATTGAGTTTCATTTTTTTTCCTTGGATGTATATTAATTAAACCAAATATTAATTTTAAATCTCAATATTAACTAAACATTTTTATATTTTTCTTTACTATTTATAGATGTTGGAAAAAAATCCAAAAGCTAGATTTTATAGTAAAAACCATGTCTATTTGCGAGTGAGTTACATCCCTTTACTATCCATGCTACTTATGAGCATATAGAGCATGCACACTAAGTATATTCTGTGTGCTTTTTATCTAAATAAAAAATGTTAATGATTAATTCAGATTTATGGGGTTAATCATAAAAATATTTTTTAAATAAGTTAAGCTAAAAAAACTAATGAAACATTAGATAATCTAATTTATTTTTTTCGTTTTCTTTACTTTTTTATATACAGTTTTTGAGATTCTAAATGTTAATTTTTATAGTTCAAATCAAAACAACAATTACTACTTATTTTTTAATAATTGAGCTTTATTTGTCTTTTTAAATGATTTAGGTCTTTATCCATTCAAAGGTTTATTTGTCCCTAATAATAAAATTCGTCCCAGAATTGTATCAATATATGTATTTTATATAAATTATCGTGCTTAATATCACATTATGATTTTTTTTATTAACTATCTCGTCAATCATGTAACTGTTGTTAAATTTAGAAAATAATCACAACAATTTTAAAATGACTATTATGAAAAGGCAGATTTATGAAAAAAATATTATTATTTACAGCGTTAATGACATGTATGGTTGGAACAGCTTCTGCAAAATTAGCAGGCCTTTATGTGGGCGGTAATTTTGGTTATTCCTTCACAGATGGTGAAAAAGTTAAAAATAAAAGTGGATTGAATCACGACATTTATTTAGGTTACAAGTTTCCCTTATCAGATACTTTATCACTAGGACCAGAAATTGGTTTTGGTAAACTTTTCTATTCACCAAAAGGTCAGATCGATTCAAATTCTAGTGTTAAATACAAAACAAATTTTTATGTACCCGTAGTTGCGAGATTACAATGGCAAATGAATGAGAGTTTATATTTATTTGGTAAAGTAGGATTGGCATATGTCAGTCAAAATGTAGATGTGACATCACCAATCGCATCCAATAATCTAAATGAATCCCTCAAAAAATGGAATACAACCGAATCTATTGGTCTCGGTTATAACATAACAAACGGATTATCTACTGAAATTTCTTATACAAATGTTGATGGAGAAGAGTTTAGAAAAAATATAAATGACCATAAAACAATGAAGTTTGATACTTGGAACATAGGTTTAAATTATACCTTTTAAACTATAATATTTACAAAGGAGCTATTAGTTATTTATTTTTATAAAGTTTCAAATTGAATCATGTCGTTATAAAAATTTTCCGATTATTGCAATTGAATCTACGGGAAAAATGAATTAAGAAGAAAAAGATACCTACTGCTATTACTACTACTTTATCAAACGTGGTTGTTATCATAGCAGTAAAAACTGGAAGTTAAAATCTATATGGTTAACTGTAAAAAACTGGAATAAATCATTTGTTTAATTATATTTCTATTTTTTAAAAAATTAAAATGAAATTTTAGGAAAAGTTACACTCTGTATAAGTGTTAGAATTTTTTTCATTTTTCCTTGTTTATTTATATTCATTTTTTTGAAGCCCTCATTTTGAGTTTTTTTATGGATAAATATAGTGAAGTATTTTTTTGGATTTAATAAGTATGCTTGATAAAAAGAGAAATGCAACTAAGCTTGATTCTGCGCACGTTTCAAGATGATATACAAGGTATTTATCGACAGAAAATTTTACGCCATAAAATCATATAAAATAAAGCCAGATTTCTCTGGCTAACTGTATCTTTATTTGGAATCTAAAGCCTGATTGTTAATTGAAATTTGCATAGGCTTTTCTGTTTCTGGTAATTCACGATGTAACTCGATATTCAACAAGCCGTCTTTCATATCTGCAGAAATAACATTAACGTAGTCTGCTAATGAAAAATCAAGTGAAAAGTCACGCTCTGATATACCGCGATGCATATAATTGGTTTCTTTTTGCTCTTTTGAAGACTTACCTGATACCGTTAGTGTGTTTTTGTCTTTTGTGATTGTTAAATCACTTTCATTCCAACCAGCTAAAGCGAGTGAAATAGAATAGTCATCGTCACTTTTTTTAACAATGTTATAAGGTAAAGAGCTAGATTTTTGACTGTTCAACGCTGAATTTAAAAAGTTATCAAATCCTACAGATGAACGAAAGTAAGGGTTTACATTAAAGTTTCTCATATTTTATTATCCTTCTATGAAGCAATATTTTAAATTTTATAACCTGCTTTGCAGCGTTATTTCTTGGGCACGCCCTTTTCAGAGCGTAGACTTTATCGAGTTTTATTTTGACTCGATAGCCTGATTGTTAATTGAAATTTGCATAGGCTTTTCTGCTTCTGGTAATTCACGATGTAACTCGATATTCAACAAGCCGTCTTTCATATCTGCAGAAATAACATTAACGTAGTCTGCTAATGAAAAATCAAGTGAAAAGTCACGCTCTGATATACCGCGATGCATATAATTGGTTTCTTTTTGCTCTTTTGAAGACTTACCTGATACCGTTAGTGTGTTTTTGTCTTTTGTGATTGTTAAATCACTTTCATTCCAACCAGCTAAAGCGAGTGAAATAGAATAGTCATCGTCACTTTTTTTAACAATGTTATAAGGTAAAGAGCTAGATTTTTGACTGTTCAACGCTGAATTTAAAAAGTTATCAAATCCTACAGATGAACGAAAGTAAGGGTTTACATTAAAGTTTCTCATATTTTATTATCCTTCTATGAAGCAATATTTTAAATTATTTATGTCCTGCTGAGCAGCAACATACTTTCAAGCTAACAAATAATGTGATGCATGTCAACTTTTTTTTAACTTAGCTTGTCACTATTTTATATATTGGGTTTTATTTATTTATTTCAAGCGCTTCACTCAATTTTTATAAAAAAATTAATGTAATACTCTTTCTATTCAAACAACTTAATGGCATTTGGTTATTGTAAAACTCTTGTTTTATCATGAACTAAGGTTTAAGAATTTAGTATACAATAACTAATATTTTTTATAAAAAAGATCAAATTGTAATTGTTATAAAATAGAAAAGAAGTATGAGGCATTTAATCATTTATATAGGGTTACTTTTAAAAAAGTAATCAATTATTGTTTGTTATCAATTATTATTCTATCACTAATCATAATAACTATAAAATGTGGCATGGTAAAAGCTGATAAAATAAAAATTGAAATTTTCATGATATTTAGAACATTGAAATCTTTTATATCTAAATTCATGACTAAAAAAATCATCAGTAAGTATGTTGTTAATATTAAAAAAAACAGCAAAAATCTAAATTTTTTTAACATTACTAATAAGTGTGAGATATTTTTTTTATAGTGACCTATACTGTGGAAAGTACAAAAATAAACTAAAAAACCCCAAAAAATACCCAAACAGTAAAATGATGCGAAAAGTAAAAAAAAATCTAACAAATAATGTTTATTCGTTATATATCCAATATAAAGGCTCAAACAAATCCAAAAGAAACCAAGTTCTTTTAAATAAATGAAATGAACATTTATTAGAGATACAATAAAATCACTGACTTCATTAGGATATAACACACAAGGTAAAAAAAAGATTGAGCCTCCTAAAATAAATTGGTTGATGAAACAATAATACTTGCCATTATAATGCAGCCAATCCATTCCAAAGTGCTGAAAAGATATCATTAAGAAGAAAATTAATGTAAAAATGGGATTAATAAACCAGAATGAAAAGAAAATTAAAATTGCTAAAATATAAATACCTATGAAGATGAGCAATTTGCTTTTAGATTTAATTTTCCCTCTAAAAAATATAAGAGGATCTAAAATGCCATGAGGAAGACCAACCAACAACAATAAACCTAATGAAATTAGTAGTAATCCCGTGTTAGATGATTCTTTAAAGATCATAAAAATGAATAATATAAAGGAAAAACTTATATATTTTAAACTCAATAAACATTTTAATTTATCCATCATATTATCTTTTAATAAGGCTGTAACCGACTTTGAAACAATCTAATAATGAGAGCTGATCGGACATGAGTCTATAAAATATTTTGTAATTCATGTTTTTTGCCAATTTATAAAAAACCACATCTCTATTATTATTTATCGACTTAAGGTAATGAAGAAACATAGTATCCATAAAATTAGATGTTTTCGAGTATTTAATCTGTTTTAATTCATTACTTTTTTCAAACAAATACGCAAACTCCTTGGCCCACGTCTGTATTTTTATAAAACCATAGCCACTTGATGCTCTTAACACACCACCTATTTCATGAGAATATTTATCCTTTTTTTTAAATTGTCCCATAGGCAATATACCTTGTTCTTCTCTCAAAATCTCTTTTATGACTATATTCTCCTTCTTACAAATATCTATTATTCGTTTTTTAAAATAAGCTATATTAAATTCCTTAATTTTTGAAAAAATAGTTGGTTCAATTAAAATATGTTTATCAGAAAAAGGTAATATATAATCAAATGCTACCCCATCTTTAATTGAACATAAGTTCGTCATTAATCTAACTTGATTACTTTGTGATAATGGATTTTTCAAAATAACATCAACTCCATAAAATATTTGATAAAAGAACGGGTTATATGATGATGGGTTTGATCTTAAATCGACCACTTTTTTTGACAAAAAAGAATCTGATTTCGAGTTAATTTTAAATAAATGGTTTTTTTGTTCTATTGAAGTTATATCTTGATTTAATTTGATCGTAAAATTTGGATGTGAAAAACATCTTTGTGAATACTTATAATAATTTAACGAAGAAAGAGAGCAATAGATTAAATTATTTTCATAATCATGCGTAACAATATCTTTTTCATTTAAACTAAATTGACAGTATTTCCATTTATAATCAGCAAAATTAGCCCAATAACTATTTTTTGGTGCCCAATAGCTCCAAATTTTATCAAATTGATACGCTATCCTTTTCTCTAAGACTAAAACTTTTTTTTGGAATTTAACTCATATAATGCATTTGCAAGAGCTAAGCCAGAACAGCCACCGCCAATAATAACAAGGTTATAAACTTCCATAATCTAACCAGCTCATTTTAATATTTTTTTCGAACAAAGGTTAAGAGAAGAATGAGTTGAATGGTTTTTTTTAATCTTATTAAAATAAAAAATTAATGTTTTCAACAAGCACGTAGTTTTTTTAGTTCGTCCAACATATGCTCGTTTTTTAAAATTTTGATTCTGTAAAATTTCATTTCCAATTTGTTGATAACATTTAGCTGCAAACAAAAAAGAAAATCTTACTTTAGAAGGTAAATAACGAAGACCATTATAACCACTCGTGTAAAACTCATCCGCAATGAGTAATAATTTTTTTTGAATTTGATATATTTGATTACTTTTAGAATTAAACTTTCTAATAACCTCAGTAGATAAAGAATTATCCCAATCTTTTGGAATATAAATTCTGTTTAAAATAGCATCTTCATATATATCTCTACTGATATTGGTTAATTGAAGACCAATCCCTAAGTCAACTGCATGTTTCCACGCCTGTTTATGATTAACATTAAATATACTACAAATAAGTATACCAACGGTTCCTGCAACTTGATAACAATAATTAAATAAATCATTTTCAGTTTCAAAATGGTTGCATTTTTGATCAAAAAGCATTCCTTTAAATAAATCTTCCAAAATTATTTCAGGTAAAGCTAAACCCTTGTAATGAATGAATGATCCTTGTTTTAAACTCCATAGGTATTTTTTAAGTTGGTATATTTCATTTTGATCATTTTTAGGATTATCCGCAATATCATCAATTAAACGACATAAACTATACAATGTATAGGCCTTATTGGCATCATTTTTCCCCATCAATAAGGAAGCCGCATAAAAAGTTTTACCATGAAATGCTGTAATTTTTCTAAAATAATTATAGGATGTTTTACTCATATTTTATAAATACTTATTTATTAAAAGAGACTCAATTACTTTAGCGGAAGATAAAACACCAGGCAGACCTGCTCCAGGGTGAGTTCCAGCCCCTACGAATGATAAGTTATCGATTCCTTCTCCTTTATTGTGATAACGAAACCAAGCTGATTGATAAAAAAGTGGGGCAATAGAAAATCCTGTTCCAGATGGCGAACAATAATCATCCTTAAAATCTTGAGGCGTCTTCCAAAAGATGGTTTTAATATGTTCAGATAGATTAGGCATAATCGTTTCTGAAAGGCGTTTAATGACAAGATCTTTAAGTTCAACACCTTTTCTTTTCCAGTTATAATTAGCATCGAGATTCGGAACAGGAACCAAGGCATAAAAACTATCACAACCTTCAGGTGCCATGCTTTTATCAGTAGCTGTTGGACGGTGTAAATAAATTGAAATTTCTTCAGATAATTTTTTATGTTTAAAGATTTGTTCTAGTAATTTCTTATAGTGTTTTCCTAAAATAATTGTATGATGCTCGATATTCTCATAAACTTTTTGAGTCCCAAAATATAAAACGAAAAGGCCCATAGATTTTTTATAAAACTTCCTTCTTAAATTAACTTTAATGGTGTTCTTTTTTACAAATTGACTATAAAAGTATTCAGGATCTGTGTTTGAAATAAGATGATCACATTTGATTACACCTTTATTAGTTTGAATACTACTAATCTTGTTTTTCTCAAAAATAATCTTTTCAAGTTTTGTATCTGTATAAATTTTTATTCCCTCTTCCTTCATCAGTTTTATTAGTGCCGATACAAGTTTACCCATACCACCTCGAGCAAAATGAATACCATCTTTAAACTCTAAAAAATGAATCAAAGAATAAATACTTGTTGTGTTAAATGGATTGCCACCAACGAGTAAAGGTTGAATGGAAAAAGCTTGTCTTAATTTGTCATGTTCCATATGAGAAGACACCAAAGAAAAGACAGAACGATAACTCTTTAACTTAATCATGGTTGGTATAAGCTTAAACATTTCAAAAAAAGAATGAAATGGACGATGTGCTAATTGACTAAAACCGACTTTAAATATTTTTTTGATTCATCCAATAAATTTTTATAATTGAGGGCATCATGAGCTGAAATTTTAGAAATTTCATTTTGGATATCCTCTAAGGTGCCGCCGTAGTTAAACTTGGATAAGTCGTTAAAAATGAATTGATACCAAACATCAAGACTAATTAAATCAATATAATCACTTCTTTTTTTATCAAATAATAAAAACAACTCATCAAATAATTGTGGGGCAGTAATAACAGTAGGACCTGCATCAAATACAAATCCATCCTTTTTAAAAACCTGGGCTCTTCCACCCAGACTCTTAAGCTTTTCAACAATAGTGACATTAAACCCAAGTGATCTTGCCCTTAACGCTGCTGCAATCCCACCAAATCCACTACCTACCACAACAATTTCATTCATATAATTTGTGTTTTATATCTTTTTTTAAATAATCGATTAACTCTAAAATAGGTATTGATAAAATTTTATCGACAAAACTTAAATAAAATTGAGAAACAAATAATAAATGTTCTATTTCTGCATGAACTTTTTTTATACTAAGTTGAGTACTTTCTTGTTCAGAATATTTATTTTGCTTACAGAGATTATCACTTAGTAAATTAACAATATTCAAATCACCTTTTCGTTTATCAACAATTTGATCTTGAATATCGTCAAAAAGCTGATATGAGATTGCAAAGTTCTTCAATGCCTTCAAAGCAAACTTATGATCAAAGTTATTTTTATAAAGACAAGGTAGTTCAGCAGACAACAAAAATAATGGAACGGATTTTTCAAAAGCAATTTGCATGTAATTTTCAATTGAACCAATAGATTTGTTCTGAATATCAGCTGTTTGTCCTTTAATTGATTGTAAGACTCGATGATTCATTTTTTGAATCAAAATATGAACTTTACTAGACTCAATCTGCGCTATTAATGCAAAGCTAGCGGAAATTAGAGCGTCGCCTACACACATTGCTTGATTTTGGTCGAGTTTCAACCATAATGTAGGCTTGTTTCTTCTAGTTACACTTTCATCTTGGATATCATCATGAATTAAAGAAGCGTTATGAAGTGACTCAATAGCTGCTGCAATTAAAAGAGAGTCTTTATCATTTATTTCCAAATTTTTCGCTATTTTAAAACATAAATGCGCTCTCTTCAGACTTCCAACAGATCGGAAATGGTACTCAATTGCTGAAAGAACCTGCTCCCCTGCAGCATTACAATTATCTAATAAATGCTCTATAAATAATTTATCAAAATCATAAATGCCTAGTGTTGATGATTTTTTTTTGTGAGAAGCAAGATTGCGCATCATTAAAACCCCAAACTCAGCTTAAATCTTATTTTCTGAGTCACTGACTGCTGCAGACCATATGACTACACCAAATGCAATTTTATTTACAAAATCGGCTAAATTGTAAATAAGATTTAAAGCAGCAGAGTCCACACCGCCAACTAAATACCCAAAAATATAACCTATAGGGTAAATGGCCCAACCAATGGTTACGATCCATTTCAATCCGCAGAAAGCAAATTGTGATGCTTTATTACCACTTTCTTTATTTATTTGGCTAGCTTCTCCAATAAAGATTTCATATAAAATATAAAGCCAACCTAACATACCAATAATAAAGCCAAGTAGTACATTTATTGAACCAACCTCTCCCAAGTATCCACCCAATAGCATCACAATACTCGCTACAAGTAGTTTCCAAAAAAGTCTAGTGGGAACAACTGTTATTGCAGCTAAAATTAGGAAAAATTCAATTATTTGTAATGGTACGGTTAAAAACCAATCTACATATCGAAATACAGTAGGACTTTGTCCTGTTTCAACCCAAACACCCCTCATATAAAAATAATGTAAACAAGCAATACCTGTTACCATTGCAGCAACTGATAAAGAGGTTTTCCACTTGCCTATGACCCGATCTCTTTCTACAAAAAAGAAAAAAGTTGAAGCTAGCATTGCTGCAGAAATTAGCCAGAAAGTTAGGCCAACATAATCTTCTGGATTTAACATGATTTAGTCCTTATTTTTCAATATTAATTCTTTTTACAACTAAAAAGATAGAAAAAAAAAAATTAAGCACAAAAAAAAATTATGAATATATTTCTAATAACATGATCCAAAACAAAAAAATGAGTGATTGTATAAAGTAGCAAATATCTACAGCGCATTAGTTAGTAAAAAAAATTAACCAGAAAAAACTTAAAAGAAACTTTCATTAAATTTTTTTTTATATACAAATAACAAAAAAAAAATTAAAATTTTGAAATTGTCAATTATATGGTTTTTGTTTTGGTTAACTTTAAAAATACTACTTTCAAAAATTCCATCTATACGATCATCATCCAATCATTCATTGAATTAATTTTATTTTGTAATAATATTCTTTTTGCTAGATTTTTAAGTATCAAGATGTATGGCCAATACCAATACGGAGTTTCTGTAGCCACTATAATTGGATTAGTTGCTACTTTGGGAGCTGGTGGTGGTTTATTATCTAAATATTGGGGACAATCAGATTATTTTGGCTTCAAAAAAAAACAAAGAACATTTTTTGTCTATAATTGGTTTTGGAATAAAGGGGTAGTTTTTTTATCTTTGTTTTCTTTTTGTCTTTTTTTACTCTACTTTTACTTCCAATTTATTTCATTTATTACTTTTTACACTTTATTGCTTTCTTTCGCTTTCTTCCAAATTAATTTGTTAGTTGCTTTTTTTATTGCTCAAAAAAAAGTTATTTTTGGCAATGCGCTTCAACTTATTTTTCAACTCTTAATTTTCATTTGGATTGGTATTATTAAACTAATAGATATAAAAAACGCAAATATTATTTTTTGTGGGCTAGTTTTACTCTTAATAGCTTATTCTTTTTTAATACATTGTACTCAACTAAAAAAATATGGATTAAAAAAAATCACACCTTCAAAAGACAATATTTCATTTGTATTACTTCAATGGGGAGGGATCATTTGTGCTTATGCTGATCTTATTTTATTAAAATATTTTCTTCTGATTCGCATATAGCTCTTTACTCAGTAGCACTCCAAATGAGCACAGTCATATCATTTGCTCTTGGCGCCATTAATTTAAATATCAGATCCCAAGTTGCTGAAGACTACCACCAGCTTAATCGACAACAATTCCAACAAAAAATAAAAGAATATACAACAACTATTGCTACTATATCATCTGTTTTAATTGTAATAATTATTCCTCTTAGTTATTTCATTTTCCCTTTATACGGACATGAATATCAAAGCTCCTATTCAATATTTTTAATTTTAATGATCGGTCAAATTGTAAATGTATTTTCGGGCAGTGTTGGATTAATTCTTTCAATGTCAGGATATGCAAAAATTCCAGCGAGAACCTTCTATCTAGCTTTTTGTATTAATATCGTATTAAGTCTTTCTCTAATACATAATCTAGATTCACATGGAGTGGCAATTGGTGTTGCTGTATCTCAAGCAATTTGGAACCTTATTTTACTCTATTATGTAATTAAAATCTTAAAGATTAACCCTACGGTATTCACTTTTTTGAACAAATATACCTAAATAATATCCAACAATTAGGTATATTTTATGATGTGAGCATTAATGAAATATAACTTTTGTCTATTTTTGATTTATAGAGTCTATAATTTTTTTCTGCCACAATTGTGTTTGAGCTCTGATTTGTTCTTCATTGAGCGTAAGGACATTTCTATCTTTCATGATTCTTTTTCCATGTACCCAAGAATCTGTTATTTGATTCCGTGTAGATGCAAAAATAACTTGAGAGGCAATATTATAAATAGGCTCACAATCTAATGAGTCCATATTTATTGCAATGAAATCTGCTTTTTTGCCTATTTCTAAACTTCCAATCTCATCTTCTAATTTGAGTGCTTTGGCTCCATTAATCGTTAACATTTCTAAAGCTTCAAAGACATTCAAAGATTTCGGTCCAAATTGTAACTTTGCTAAAAACGAAGCTGACTTGGATTCTCCAAGCATATCTAAGTCATTATTACTAGCGGCTCCGTCTGTACCTAAAGAAACGTTAATATTATATTTATTTGCAAGTTCCCAATTAAAAGCACCACTTGATAATTTCATATTGGACTCTGGGCAGTGCGCTATAGAAACATTGTTTTGTGATAACATTTCTGCTTCAGCTTCTGTCATTTGAGTCATATGCACTGCAATAAAATTATTGTGAAGCCATTTTTTTTCATGAAAATAAGCTACCGGGCTTTTTCCTTTATCTTTTATAAAATCATCCACTTCCTTTTTTGTTTCATGAAGATGTATATGAACAGGTATATCATGTTTTTGGGATAAGCTCGTAACTTTATCCATGATTTCATCATCAGTTGTGTAAGGTGCATGGGGTCCTAAACAAGGATAAATATATGGGTTAGACTTATAATCATTTATCAATTTATTACTTTGTTCAAAATATGTTTCCACATCATCAATCCATGGAAGTGGAAAACTAAAAATGCAATGTGAAATTCTTGCTCTGACTCCAGCTTTTATAACAGCCTTTGAAACGGCTTCAGAAAAAAAATAATGATCATTCACACAAGTAACACCTGATTGAATTGATTCAAATAATGCTAAAGTGGTTCCATCTTCAACCATTTTATGTGATAAAGTAGCACTTTCCGCAGGCCAAATGTAATTTTGTAGCCAATCCTCTAGTTCTAAATCATCAGCCATTCCCTTGAATAGATTCATAGCCAAATGGGTATGAGTATTAATAAGTCCAGGCATCAATACATGTGTTTCAAATTCCTCGAGTTCAATCCCTGAATACTTATTCATTGCTATATCTCTGGGTAAAAGATCAATAATACAATCGTTATCTATAATTAATGTATAATTTTCTAAGATCGTTTTTGCAGGGATGATAGGTATGATCCACCTCGCTGTTATAGCTTGGATATTTGAAAACATTCAACAATTCCTTATTAAAATTTTTAAGGTTAATTTTATCTTCGTGTATGATTTTAATCAAATTATTATTGATAGGTTAAAGAATTAATACCTCAGTTAGCCTACACTTTAAAAATACAAAATGGTGATTTTCATGTATGCTCTAAATTTATTTATACCAGTATCCCACATTGATGTTGTTAAAAAAGCTATTTTTAAAGCCGGTGCTGGGAAATACAATGCTTATGAACAATGTTGTTGGCAAACTCTAGGCCATGGGCAGTTTTATAGTTCTAATTTTAGCAGTCCATTTATTGGTAAAAAAAATGAAGTGACTCAAGTTGAAGAGTATTTTCTTCAAACGATTTGTACAGATGATAAACTTAGGGAAGTTTTATCAGCATATATCAATAATCACCCATACGAAGAACCAGCTTTTTATTATTGGCAGATCAACTCTTTTTATTAAGTTTTGATTTTCTATTCCAATCATAAAACCCAAATAAACAAATCATAATCAAAACCACATTCTCAAAAATCATTGCACCTAATCCTGTCTTCACAAAAAAGAGAAGATAAAGTATATCTATGACAATCCACAAAACCCATGATTCTATTTTTTTATAATTTTGTAAAAACATAGCAACTATAGATAAAATAAAAATAAGTGAATGAGTAACTGGGCTTCGTACAAAAGTATAGCTTTCTTTGTGAGCTAATAAATCTCTAATCGTTGTATTATTGATATTAGCGATTATATTATTTACAAAAATAATAAAACTTTCATAACCAAAATACAAAATTATAACTGAAATAAGACAAATTAATATAACATAAATTTTTTGACGAAAAGAAAGCCATGTAAAATTATCAGGGTTTTTATCTAAATGTGTCCATTTTATAAAACCGTGAAATTGTAATACCAGAATAATAGTTGTTAGAGTTGCTTCATAATATACATCTAGTTCAATAAACATAAGGATCGAACTAAGGCATAAAAAATACCAAAAAAATAGTTTGATCTTCTTCCTAAGCTCAACAAAAACATATTTATAAATGTCAAAGCCAACTGAAAAAAACCTATATAAGTTAAGTGAAAATACTTGTAATTGAAAATTTTATTTTCGACTGATAAATAATATGCCAAATTATGCAAAACTTTCACCTAATTTAAATCCAAAAATTTATTCTACTTATTTTTTATCAAAATTAAAATTAAATTCTGAAAATATATTGACTATTTTTTTAAATAAGAGCTTCGGTTTCCTGTTTATGACATAATTTCAAGTTAACAGTTGATTTATGATAATTTAAATATAAAAGTATTGAAGTTACCAGTAGACCAAGACATATTCCTGACCATACACCTACCACTCCAAAAAAAGTCATTAAAGCATAGGAAACGGGTATACCTATTAGCCAATACCCAATCATTGTTATAAACGTAGGAATTTTAACTATTTTCATACTTCTTAAGATACTAATAATTGAAATTTGCCAAGCATCTGCAACTAGGGTTAGACCCATTACAACTAAAATAACCTGGAAACTATCTAAAAATTCTTGAGTTCTTATTGTTGACGAAATATCAAATATATCCAATAGTAAGTTTGGGTTAAGGTTAAAAATAAAGCAAATAGACCACTTGAGATAGTAACCATTAAAATTGTTTTTTTGGTAACATTTGAAATTTCATTGATGTTATTTTGTCCATAGTTTCTTCCTGAAATAATTGCACTGGCTTGGGCTAAACCATACGAAACATTATAAGAAAAATTTAAACACTGCAATAAAATTTGTTGTGTAGCAAGAGCTGCGACACCTAATACCCCCACAAAAAATGTTCCAGATGCAATCAATCCATATTCTAAAACTGTTGCTATAGCTATGGGCAGACCAATATAAAGAATAGGCTTCATCGAACTGATTTTATATTCATCAAGATTTTTTAATAAAGAAAATTTTGTAAACTCATTTTGTCTGAAAAGCCAAAACCCATATCCTATCATACCCGTAAAGTTTGCAACCGTAGTACCCCAACCCACGCCAGAAATCCCCATTTTTAAATAAAATGCAAAAACATAAGTTAAAGGGATATTTAGCATTACCGTAACGAGAGACAAGATCATTATAGATTTTACTTTTCCATAAGAGCCACTTAAAGCTCTAAGAACAAAAATCATTAGAGATGGAAAAATAGACCATTTTAGTGCGCTTAAATATTCGTTAGCTAAAATAACAACATCTCTTTTTTGACCAAATTGAATCATTAAGTTGGGTATATAAATAAAGATTACCATTAAAAAGAAAGTAAAAATTAGTGTTAATAAAATACTGCCTTTTAAGTGCATTGAAATTTCTTTTTCAGCTTTTTTTCTATCTAAAGCTAATTTACCATAACTAATTGAAATTAGATTTGCAGAACAGCCTATAATTGATGCAGCAATGATGAAAATGATTGAGAAAACCTGCGCTCCTAAACCTCCAGCTGCCATTTCATTGATACCAATCCGAGAAAACATCCAGATATCAGTAAATAACATCAACTGTTGAATGAGCTGTGATAATATTAAAGGAATCGCTAATGGTAAAATTTTTTTCATGATCAACCTCTCAAAAGAAGCTTGAATTGTAATATTTTTTAGATGAATATCAATTGATAATTTCTCCCTTTAACATTACCAAATGGAATAGTTAATTTTCTTGTAATTTAATATATTTACATTATTATGTAGATATTTTGAATAGAAAATAATTTTATTTTTATGAGTAAAAGTTATCCATTTATTAGTCAATCATTAAATCATCTCGTTTGTTTTGAGTCTGTTGCAAGAAACTTGAGTTTCACTGATGCTGCAAAGGATTTATTTATCACTCAAAGTGCGGTCAGTAAACAAATTAAAAGTTTAGAAACTCAGCTTAATACTAATTTATTTATTAGAAAGGCAAAAAAATTAACTTTAACAAAACATGGAGAGTTTCTATTTAAAACTTTAAATCAACAGTTACCTGTACTAAATAATACAATGCAAAACATTCAAAATATGAATAATAATTCGCTTAGAATATTCGTATCCTCGACTCTAGCAGTTTCATGGTTAATGCCAAGACTTCATATTTTTAAAACAAAATTTCCTCAGGTTGAAATAAATATTTCGACACATATTGCCTCTCATAATGTTGAAAGTGGTATGAAGCAAGAGGGTGATTTTGATGTCATTATTGATATTGTGAAAGATTTTAAAGAAGATCCAAATAAAATAATTCTTCGAAAGGAATTATTAACACCAGTTTATTCACCTTTACTCAATTCTTCCAAAGCGGATCAATCTCTTTTATCTATCCAGCAGTTTTTAGAGTATCCGAGAATTCATTGTTATGATGAACATGACTGGAATACATGGATAAAGTTCAATCAAATTATGGATAAAAATAAAACATCTAACACCATTGTTGATACATTAGATTTAGCCATGAGATCTTGCTTACTTGGGCAAGCCGTTACTATTTCGGATATTAACTTAATTTTAGATGAATTAGAAAATGATTATCTTCGTATACCCAAAGAAAGTAAAATTACCGAAAGTGATTGGTCCTATATTTTTCAGGATGTTACACAAAATGATCTGACTAAACATTTTCGAATTTGGATTCAACAAGAAATGCAAAAAGATTATGACCGTTTAAATTTATTTAAGCAAAAAAATTCAAAAGCTTAAATAATTTTCAATATCCAGAAATAAAAATCAGATAAAGTGCATGAAAAACAAACGTAAATCCTGTTTTTATATATGAATTGTAACTTCATATATAAAAAATCATCACAAAAACCTTATTATTTGACCTTAATATCATTCTAAAAAAAAGGAGCTCAAAAGCTCCTCAAACCACTACCAACTTAGTCTAGATCTCTTTATTATGATTAAGTCATAAAAAGTATAATTTAATAAATTTAGGGAAAAATTAAATGCAAACATCAACTGTTAATGACTCCAGTCATTTAGATCTGGAAAATACAATAATCAAAAAAAAAGTAACGCATCCAACTGCATATGCTGTCTTGTGCTCACTCTTTTTTTTATGGGGGTTACCAAATATACTTCAAGGTATCATTATGCCCCAATTTCAAATTGGTTTTCAATTAAGTAACCTTCAAACCGGAATTTTAGATTTTTCTTTTTATATAGGTTATTTTTTTGCACCCATCATGGCAGGTATTCTTGCCAACAAATATGGCTTTAAAGCAACCATATTAATGGGGTTAACTTCTATCATTATAGGAAGTTTTTCATGCGCTAACTCTGCTATTCATTTTGAGTTTATATTTTTCTTAATTGGTCTTTTTATTATTGCCTTTGGTTGTGGTTTTTTAGAGACCTCGGCAAACCCACTCAGTACGTTAATGGGACACAAAGATTATGCGAGTTTTAGAATTAATTTTGCACAAATTTTTAATATGGCGGCCTCAGTATTGACTGCATTTTTTGGTGCTCAATTAGTTTTAGGTAAAGTCGCTTATAAAACTCAAGAGCAACTATCCAGTATGAGCGTAAACGATATTTCTAAATATCATCATTCACTAGTATCTTCAGCTACCACACCATATTTATTTTTAGCATCTATATTAGTTTTAATTTTTATTGTCACATTAATTACTAAATACCCTTCAGCAAAAGATATGGGAGATGCTGGTAGAAAATCTGATGGCTACTTGAAAACCATCAAAAGGTTAAAAACTGTTAAACATTTCAAATGGTCGTTATTGGCAATGTTTTTATTTTGTTGTGCGCAGGCTGGTCTTTGGGGGTTTGCAATTAGATATACAATGCTACATTTAAACATCAATCCTGCACAGGCCTCTATTTTCTATACTTACATCCTAATTGCATCCTTATGTGGACGAATTTTTGCTTCAATTATGTTGAGAAATTTTGCATCGCATACATTTTTGGGAATCATGGCTTTGCTAGCAATGTTTTCAGCTATAATAGCATCGTTTGTTTCAGGATCCCTAGGTGTTTATGCCTTAATAGCGGCTAGCTTTTTTATGGCTTGTATGTATCCTACAATATTTTCTTTAGGTATTAATAAATTAGGTAAAGATACTAAAATAGCATCATCATTCATTGTCATGATGATTATTGGTTGTGCTGTAAGTCCTCCTATTATGGGATTTATAGCTGATCATATGAAAAACTTTTCTGTTATTGAACTGATACCAGCCCTATGTTATTTGTATATTGCTTTTTTTGCCTTTAAAAAGGCTGTGAGTAAATAGTGATAGAGGACTCTTGACATTCACCTTAAGGTTAAGGTTAGACTAAACTATATTTACCAACAAAAGAGGCTCAAATGTCAAGGGTCAAATTAACTTTAAATAATATTAGATGCGCGGGATGTGTCTCTAAAATTGAAAAAGCATTAAGAGAAGTTAAAGGAGTTAGTAATGTATCAGTCAACATTGCAACCAATGCTGTTAGCTTCCAGGGCAAGGCCAAAACAGCTCAGGTCAAAGATGCTCTGAGTAAAATTGGTTATTCAATCAAAAGCCAAGCATCAAATGAACCTACCCGCTTTAATGCATACTATTGGAAAGCAGCTGCTGCCTTTTTGATTAGCGTGCTTAGCATGCAATTTACTTTACCCGTAGATTTAAATGAATTTAATACCCAAGCGCAACTCAATTTTTTTTGATTGCAGTTATTGTTCTAGGGACTATGTTATACGCTGGTAAAGATATTTATTTGTCAGCTTTGCAGAGCCTTAAAAGTTTGTCTTTTAACATGGATACATTAATTTTTGTTGGGACATTCTCCGCATGGATTTACTCATTTTTAATAATTATGTTTTATAAACATTTTCATGTCCTGTCTTTACATTTATATTTGGATGCTTCTGTTATGATTTTAGCCTTCATGAATATAGGACGTGCGCTAGAGCATAAAGGAAAAATAAAAGCAGCGGAACATACTGAAAGTTTACTGAATCTTTTCCCTCAAAAAGCTGTTCGACTGAATGGCGATGAAGAAAAAGTCATTATGGTCAACGATATTAAAAAAGACGATTTAATCAAAGTTTTGCCTGGTAAACAAATTCCGGTTGATGGTTGTATTGTTTCAGGTAAATCTCATGTTGATGAATCCATGATGACAGGTGAACCCATCCCAAATCTAAAGAAAATGAATGATAATCTTTATGCGGGCACCGTCAATCAAGAAGGGGTTCTTATAATGAAAGCAATTGCCGTTGGAAATGAAACAGCCTTGAATCAATTAAAAAAGCTATTGAAAATGCTCAAAATATGAAGCCCAAAATAACGCAAATAGTAGATAAAGTAACTTCATATTTTGTTCCAGCAATATTTTTAATATCCATTGTTGCTATGATTATTTGGTATTTTTTTGCGCCAGTACCTAAGGCAACATTTTTAATAACTATTGGGATATCTGTTTTAGTTATTGCTTGTCCATGTGCGTTAGGATTAGCTACGCCCATGTCTGTTTTATCAGGTATTAGTAGAGCCGCAAAGATGGGCATTTTTATTAGAAATGGTGATGCCCTGCAGGTATCTTCTAAAATATCCCATGTAGTTTTTGATAAAACAGGGACCATCACAAAAGGAAAGCCCTCTATAACTGAATTTGAAATTTACACCTCAAAATATAATTACAATGAAATTATCGAATTAATTTCTTCTTTAGAGAATAATTCGGATCATCCAATTTCACTGGCTTTTAAGGATGAAAATAAAGGAAAACCGCTCCCCATTTCAAATTTTAAAAATCATGTAGGATTTGGTATATCTGGAGAAATTAATCATAAAACCTATTATGTAGGGAGTGATTTTCTTCTAAAAAAACTGCTAGTTGATAAAGAAAAAATGAAAATAAAAACAAGTCACAATGTATACCTATTTCATGAAAACCATTTACTCGCCTCCTTTCTTGTTTCTGATATGGTTCGAGAGGAAAGTTATGACACTGTAAAGGCATTGAAAAAAATGGGGATTAAAAGTATATTGTTAACTGGCGATCAGTTATTAACAGCTAAAAAAGTAGCGCGTCAAGTTGGTATTGATGAAGTTTATGCAGAAGTAAAACCTCAGGAAAAGCAAGATAAAGTCATAGAAATGCAACAAAAAGGTTATACTCTTGCAATGATAGGAGATGGTATTAATGATGCTCCTGCTCTAGCGCAAGCAGATGTGAGTTTTGCTATGGGATCCGGCAGTGATGTTGCCTTAACATCATCTGATATTATTATTTTAAATACAAACTTAACATCAATTCCCAAAGCTATTAAACTTTCAAAGCTTACAATTAGAAATATTAAACAAAACCTCATTGGAAGTTTTTTCTATAATAGCATTGGATTGATTATCGCAACCGGAATTTTTTACCCATTTTTTCACTATTTATTAAGCCCAATTATAGCAAGTTTAGCTATGGCTCTTTCATCTGTAACTGTTATATTTAATGCTTTAAGATTAAGGTTCATGAAAATTTACAAACAATGAATATATTTTTGCGATTGTGTCTAAACAAATTCAGGCTGTCATAAAAAGTTCATATAATTGTTACAATCATGCGTATAAAGTGTTCTAAGTTAAAAAGGTTAGTTAAATTAACTTAGGACAATTACATGCTGAATATTAAAAATTTTTTTACAGGATTTGTAACTTTTGTTTTATTGGTGTTTCATCATCGGTATTTGCTCGAGATACTATTAATATTGTTGGCTCGTCGACCGTTTACCCTTTTGCGACTGTCGTAGCTGAAAAATTTGGTAAAGGTAGTCAATTTCGCGTTCCTAAAATAGAATCAACTGGATCAGGTGGAGGGCTCAAGCTTTTTTGTCAGGGACTTGGCGTCAATACACCTGATATTACAAATGCTTCCAGAAAAATTAAAGCTAGTGAGATTGAACTTTGTAAAAAGAACTCTGTGAATGAGATTGTGGAAGTTAAAATTGGATATGATGGAATAGCGATTGCTAATTCAAAAAAGTCAGCTCCGGTGAATCTTACACTCAAAGAAATTTTTCTTGCTTTAGCTAAAAATGTACCTAACGATAAAGGAAAGTTAATTCCAAATCCTTATACTCACTGGAATCAAATTAACTCTAATTTACCGAATCAAAAAATTGAAGTATTAGGACCGCCCCCTACATCAGGAACAAGAGACGCTTTCGTTGAATTGGCCATGGAGGGTGGTTGTAAAGCATTCCCTTCGATTCTAAAAATAAAAAAGGAAGACAAAGCAAAATATAAGGCGGTTTGTCATGCTATGAGGGAAGATGGTGCTTATATTGAGGCAGGTGAAAATGACAACTTAATTGTAAAAAAATTAGAAAAAAATCCAAATGCCTTTGGTATTTTTGGGTTTAGCTTCTTAGAGCAGAACCTTGACAAGGTTCATGGGTCAAAAATTAATAATATTGAGCCTAACTTTTCAAGTATTGGCGATGGAAAATACCCCATATCGAGATCACTATATTTTTATGTTAAAAAGGCTCATTTAGACGTTATACCAGGTCTTAAAGAGTACGTTTTAGCATTTACGTCTAAAAATGCAATTGGTCCTGATGGATATTTGACGGATCGCGGTTTAATACCACTTGCACCCTCCGAATGGAAGATTGTTCGAAATGATACTGAAACTATGAAAACCAATATTTAATTGATATTTCCATGAGCTATCTAATATTAGTTTTTTATTCTTGTATTTTGTTCTATTTTTCATTACGAAAAATAGAACATTTACAACAAAAAAACACATTAAATAAACAATCTTTTATATACAACTCTAAATATTATTATGCTATTTATGCACTCCTAATTTTAATTATATGTATATTGTTGTTTAATTTGCTTTATTACACTATAACGCCAATTGTGAGTTCATATCTCCTTAAACAGAAAATTGTCCAAATATTTCCATCAAGCCAAAATAACTTGGATCTCATTTACAATAAAATTATCAATCATTATGGCAATAATTTAATTCATCTTGATCCTAAATACTCAGATTTATATACAAGTTATACTTATTATCAATTCCTTTCAAATTGGATGTATTGGGTATTAATTATTCTAATATACGCTTATATCTCTTACTTTATAAAATCCCGGTTAACTTTGAAATTTCCAGCTCGACAAAAAGTTGAATTTTGGATAAAAATGATTTTATTTTCAGCTTCCGTTATTTCTATCATCACTACATTTAGTATAATTTTTTCTATCTTAATTGAATCGATTCAATTTTTTAATAAAGTTAATGTTTGGGATTCTATTTTTGGGCTAAAGTGGTCTCCACAAGTTGCATTACGTGATGATCAAACTGGCGCAACCGGATTATTTGGAATGGTTCCGCTTCTGTGGGGAACTTTTTTAATTTCATTCATTGCTTTATTAGTTTCAGGTCCTATCGGACTTATTAGCGCAATATATCTATCACAATACAGCACACCTAAAATTAGAAAGATTGTGAAACCAATTTTAGAAGTATTAGCTGGAATTCCAACAGTTGTGTATGGATTTTTTGCTATTTTAGTTTTATCACCTTTTATTAAAGACATAGCTATGGCGTTTAACATATCAAATGTTTCATCTGAAAACGCCCTATCTGCAGGTCTCGTTATGGGAATGATGATCATTCCTTTTATTTCATCCCTATCCGACGATGTTATTCAGGCTGTTCCTCAAAATATTAAAGATGGCGCTTTAGCCTTAGGAACCACAAAATATGAAATGATCATGAAAATCATTATTCCAACTGCACTTCCAGGGATATTTGGAGGTTTTCTGCTCGCAATTTCAAGAGCAATTGGTGAAACTATGATTGTTGTCATGGCTGCTGGATTAACCGCTAAATTAACAGCTAACCCTTTAGATTCTGTTACAACTGTTACGGTTCAAATTGTCACTTTATTAACAGGAGATCAGTCTTTTGATAGTACCAAGACATTAGCAGCATTTGCCTTAGCACTTGTTTTATTTTTGATTACATTAATGTTTAATTATATCGCCTTAAAAATCGTTAAAAAATACAAAGAACAATATGAATAAAAAACAAATTAAAATTAAAAATGAGTTAATACTTAACAGTTTAAAAAAGAGACATCAAAAAAGTTTCTTTCTTAAATCCATTGGTATTTTTTCAATTATCATCACTACTATTTTTATTACTTTGCTTGTTTTTACGATTATTATGAGTGGTAAAGGAGCTTTTTATAAGACTTTTATTACATTAGATGTAAATTTAAATTCAGAATTACTTGGGATATCAGGAGATAATGAAAAAGAATTAAACTTTAACGACGCTAACTACAATTTATTATTAAAAAAGTCATTATATAAAATATTTCCAGAAATCAAAAATAGAAAAGATAAAAAATTACTTTTTAGAATGATTTCCTCAAATAGTGAGTTTTTACTGAAAGATTACATACAGAAGCATCCTCAAAAGTTAAACCAAAACGTGAAACTCAATTTTCTAGTCAGTGACTCTGTTAATCTGAATTATCGTTACATGATAAAAAATGGCTCCTTTCCAAGTTGGAGTACCTTAACTTTAGAGCAAAAGAAAATATTCACTTTTTTAAAAAACAATAACTATTTACAGGAAAGATTTAACTTTGGATTTTTTTTGAATGGTGATAGTAGAAACCCTGAATCTGCGGGTTTAGGTGGCGCAATTGTTGGCTCTTTCTTAACTTTGGCACTTACATTTGTATTTAGTTTCCCAATCGGTCTATTAACAGCCGTCTATTTAGAAGAATATGCTAAAGAAGGCAGGATTAAAGATATCATAGAAACAAATATTAATAACTTAGCATCCGTTCCTTCAATTATTTTTGGATTATTAGGTCTAGCAATTTTTTTAAATGTTTTTCACTTACCTCGATCATCACCCTTAGTGGGAGCTTTAGTTCTAACACTGATGACACTCCCTACTATTATTATATCAAGTCGTTCTGCTTTACAGTCCGTCCCTCATAGTTATAGAGAAGCTGCTTACGGAATAGGTGCGTCCAAAATACAAGTTATCCTTTTTCATGTGTTACCACAAGCTTTTCCTGGTGTTTTTACAGGTGTTATTATTGGAATGGCACAAGCCCTAGGGGAAACCGCCCCATTGCTTTTAATAGGAATGGTTGCTTTTGTTGTTGAGATTCCTAATAGTATTATGGATGTGGCCACCGTATTGCCTGTACAAATTTTTCTATGGTCCAATAACCCTGAAAGAGGTTTTACTGAAAATACTGCTGGCGCTATAATCGTATTGCTTATGTTTTTGTTCATTATGAATATAGCTGCTATTTTACTGAGAAATAAGATGGAGCAAAAAAAATGACTACCGAGCATCTTCTTAATCAATCTATAACTTCTGGGCAAGCACTTATTCAAAACCCAATCATGTCAGTTAGAGGATTAAATGTTTTCTATAATCAATTTCATGCCGTTAAAAATATAAATTTAGATATCGGAAATCAACAAATTTTAGCTCTAATAGGTCCATCTGGTTGCGGTAAATCCAGTTTTTTAAGATGTTTAAATCGCATGAATGATACTATTTCAGATTGTCGTATTACCGGCACTATTGAATTTGACAACCAAAATATTCTAAATAAAAATATAGATCCTGTATACTTGAGAGCAAGAGTGGGAATGGTTTTCCAGAAAGCTAACCCTTTCCCTAAATCCATTTTTGAGAATATCGCTTTTGGTATTAAAATACACGGTCTTTCAACAAATAATCAAGATCTTGAGCATCAAGTTAAAAAAGCCCTTGATAAAGTTGGGCTTTTAAAGGAAGTTGAACATAGATTAGAACAATCAGCGCTTGGTTTATCTGGAGGTCAACAACAACGCCTTTGTATTGCTAGAGCCATTGCAATTAACCCTGAAATTATTTTAATGGATGAGCCTTGCTCGGCATTAGATCCAATTGCAACAGCTAAGGTTGAAGAATTAATTCAAAACTTGAAACAAAACTTTAGTATTGTCATGGTTACACATTCCATGCAACAAGCCAAAAGGCTTGCTGATCGAACAGCCTATTTTCACATTGGAGAGCTGATTGAAGTAAATGAAACATCTTTGATTTTCAATCAACCACAAAATAATTTAACCCACCAATATGTTGAAGGAAAGTTTGGTTAGCTCTACTTTATTTCTTTTTAGGGATAAAAACATTATCCCCTACATCTTGATTATCAAGAAAACTTTTATCAAACGATTTTTTTAATTTCGTTTTCTTGCTTCTATCTTCAACTTTTGAATTAGAAGTTAATTGTTTCTTCTTCTTTGAAAAATCTGCTTTGCTAACGTTTAAACGATAACCTTTAAATTTCGCGATCAGTCCTGGAAGTTCAATAAATTTTAACTTATAGCTTAAAAAAGTTCTTAATTTGATATAACTTTGCCAATCTTTAGGTCCTACGAAAGAAAAAGCTCGTCCTTTATTACCAGCCCTACCTGTTCTTCCGATACGATGAACATATTCTTCTGAATGTTTTGGCAAATCAAAATTTACAACAATCCCAACTTTATCTATATCTAGACCTCTTGATGCAACATCCGTCGTTACAAGTATTTTAAAAACATGTCTTTCAAATTGACTTATAATCGTATTTCGTTGTGTCTGAGAAAGTTTACCACTTAATGCAATTGCTTTTAAATTCATTGTATTAAGAAGATCAGCGATTCGACTGGTATCATCACGAGTTGCTGTAAAGATAATAACTTGTTCATATTCGGATGTTTCTAATAAATGAGTAAGCTGTTTCTCTTTTTGTGTCACATTATCTGAAAAAATAAACTTTTCTTCAATGTCAGCGTGTGAGACTTCACTTTTTTCTAAAATAATTTCTTTAGGAGAGTTTAAAATTTCAGATGCCAATATTTTAATTTCAGGGTCATCCAGCGTAGCAGAAAAAAACAAAGTTTGTCTTTTACGATGATCTGCTTCATGATTAATCATTTCAACTTCTTTTTTAAACCCCAAATCCATAATTCTATCGGCTTCATCTAAGATAAGCATTTCTAAACCATCCAAGAAAAGACTTCTATGATTGATATGATCCACTATTCGACCAGGCGTGCCAATAACAATCATAGGATCTTTATTTCTTAGTTGTTTCTCTTGATCATTAAAATTTTCTCCACCTAAAATTAAAGCTGCATCATAAGGTGTTCCCGAAATAAAAAGTCGCAGCTGAGCAAAAATTTGTCTAGCGAGCTCCCTTGTTGGGGCAACAATAAGAACTCTTGCATCTCTTTTCTTAAATGGTTTAGATTTATACATTCGCTGAAGAATCGGCAAAATGAACGCAAGTGTTTTGCCAGAGCCTGTTTTTGATGAGGCTAAGATGTCTTTACCAGAAATAGCGAGAGGTATAGTGTTTTTTTGTATTTCAGTAGGTTCATTAAAATTTAAGTGTTTAATTTTTCGTAAAATACGCGGATCTAATCCCAATAAATCAAAAGTCAAAAGTAAATATCCAAAGAAAAGTTTAAATTAATTTTATCATAAACTTAGAAAAAGATGTATTTAAAAATTTACCACCTTAAACGACCATAACTATCAAAAGAATCACGACTCAATAAAAAAAGTGTTGTACATACAGAAATCATTGCTGAAGTAAAAATTGCCACAAATAAAATCGATTGATATTTGACGGCTAAAAGTGGAGATGTCCCACTTAAGATTTGACCTGTCATAATGCCCGGTAAAAAAACAACACCGACTCCCATCATATTTGCAATTTGGGGCTCGATAGCAGATTTTACAGCTTGTCTCATAAAAGGTAAGTTTGGATTTTTAGTTCCAATAGCCAAGAAAAATTGATATTCATTATGTTTTTCTTTAACTGATGTATACCATTTATCCAGTGCAATGACATTAACGGTCAAGCTATTTCCTAAAATCATACCTGCAATAGGGATCATATATTGTGCCCCCCACCAAGGTTTTGCGTTTAAAGTAAAAATTAACAAAAAGGGTAAAATAATTATCAAGGCAATACTATTGCCTAATAAAATTGAAAATGCTGCCGCTTTGAATTTAACTTTTGTTCTTTTACAAATAATAAGAGCAGAAAATAAAATCATTAAAAACAATAGTATAAAATTCAGCCAAATTATATGAAGTTTAAAAAGTGTTTGTAAATACAAACCAATAATTATTAGCTGCAAACTCATTCTGGTAATTGCAATTAATAAATCTTTTTTTAAATTAATGTTTAATAGTTGCAGTAAACCCAAAGGTATAAAAATGAGACAATAAAATCCTAAAAATTGGGTATATGAAAAATTGATAACATCCACTTCTGTTCTCCCCCTCTACATTATATGTACATGTTTGAAAGCATTTATCCAAAGAGGATCATGTGAAATCGAAATAGATAAAACATTTTGAGATTTTAAATGTTTTATTAGCAATAATGTCAACTCTCTATCAAGTGCAGAAGTAGGTTCATCAAGAAGCCAAATAGGTCTTTTCATTAAAGACCCTCTAATAAAGCATATTCTTTGTTTCTCTCCACCTGAAAGAAGTTTGACTTCTTTATCCAAATCAATTTGATCAAAACCAAATTCAGATAACATTGATTTCAAGTATTTTTTATCCGGTTTTTGTTGTTTTATTATATTTAACTGCCATGGAAGCATCAAAGCTTCATAAATACTAATAGCACCCATAACTGGTTCTTGTGGCAAGTAATTTATTTTTTGACGCCAATAAGCAAAGTTAGCAGTTGTAATTTCTTGATCATTCCAAAATAATTTCCCCGATTTTTTCGGAAATAAAGTCGCTAAAACTTTCAGAATTGTACTTTTCCCAGAGCCCGACTGTCCTTGAATAGTAAGATGTTGATTTGTGAAAAGATCAAAAGATAATGTTTTTGTTTTATTTTTCTCAAAGCCACTTGTTAAGTTTTCACAACAAAAGCGATTTTTAAATGTCATAACTGAAATTAAGCAATTTTATTTAGTGTAGTTTTAACAATAAATTTTCATGAATTCAATATGTAACTCTTTATTTTTTATTCTAAAAAAAAATGAATGTATCTAAAAATAAAATTAATGTATCTAAAAATAAATTTAATATTCCAATAACCTTTTTTTATATAAAATAAAGTTATTATTATGATAATTTTTATTTAATAGTAATGATAATAATTATCATGTAAGGTGATCAGCCTATAAAAAATTTAATACAAACAGATAGTTGCAATTAAAATATACACTTTACAAGGATTTAAAATGAAAAAAAAATACAATAAAACACTTCTAACTCTTTTCATCATATCATCTATTACCACTTTAACTGCTTGCGGAGGTGGAGGTAGTGATTCAGAATCTAAACCGCCTCAGCCACCTAAACCTACAGTTAAATCCTACAATCTAAGGTTTGATGGAAATACAAACGAATCCTCTTATCGAAATTATTATAGCCCTGAAAAAGTTCCATTCACACTTAGCATAAATTCAACGAATACTAATCTAAATTTAAGTAAAAAAACTACATTTGATTCATCAATTAAAGATACAAAATTATCAATTCCACACAAAGATCAATTAATTAAATATTTAAATGAACTATTACACGATCCTGCCGGAGATGTTCCTAAATCACATAAAAATATTACAATAAAAGATGTTGAATTCACAAGCAATACAAAAGGTTATTTAACATTACAAATAACAGGAAAAAGTATAGGAAATTATTTTAATTTTGATGATATGATCTTAAACTTAACAAACAACCAAAATTGGCGTTTAGATCTTAGTTCAGGTAAAGGAGATGTAAACCCTATAGACAATGACCCTGATGACATGCAATCAGTAAAATTAAATAAAAACGCTAAAACATTAACTATAGAAAATAAATCCAGAATAATACCATCAGTGAAAGATTATATTTACTACGATTCTAATCATATTATTCTTGACATAGATTTTAAAGAAAATAGCAACAGCGCTAATTTCATTTTTACAAATTGTGATGAAGACGAAAATACTAATATTAATGAAGTTTTTACCAAAGTTAAGGGTAAAGATCATACATATAAATACTCATCAAGTCCGAAAGAACCTTCAGTAATAAAGTATACAGATATTATTACGCCGAAAACGATAAATAATTGTACAGTAAGTTACCTAGCTAATAATATGGATAAAGCCTACCTAATGAAAATAAATAAGTAACATAGAGATATCTTTCAGGCTCATTTATTATTTGATTAGAGAAATTTGTGGTTGCTTTCGTTATAGCAAGTAACCGCAAATTAAAAATTTATAAAAGTTTAGATAAATTATTCTTTTTATTTAAAACAAAATTCTAGGTATACCATTAGAATCCACAGCACATGCTCTAAGATTTATTTATCTTTAAAGAGCTGAAAACGTTCACCCGTTTTAGATTGAATATACTTTTGTCCTATTTCTTCAAGAATATTTTCAAACTCCACAAGCTCTATTTTCTTCTTGTAATCAAACTCATAAGAGTTATGAAAAAAAAGATTTAGATTAGCATTTTTGTAACTGAGGGTAATATTATAGCCTTCTAAATCAGAAGAAAGTCTAACTCCGTGAAGAAGATACTCTCCCTCTTTAAACGTACCTTTTTCTCTGATTATATTGATAATTTGAAAAATTTTATGAATATCTAAATTATTGATCATACGTATATTTTATGAAAACTTAAACCTCTACCTTATATAAGTATAGAGGTTTAATTCAAGTTAGCCTCTATAATAATTCTGAGGCACAAATGGCATTTTAGATACAATCATTTTAACTTTTTTACCACGAACATCAGCAAAAACTTCTGTTCCAATTTCTGAAAAAGTTTTATCTATAAAGGCCATAGAAATTGGTTTCTCAATCGTTGGACCAAAGGTACCACTAGATACAACCCCAATTTCTTCATCTTTCGCGTTGAAAAGCTTAGTTCCCTCTCGAACAGGTGCTCTTGTCGTACTAATTAAACCAATGCGTTTTATTTCAAAATTTTTAGTAGAAAGCTGATTTAAAATGTGTGTCGACCCCGGAAAACCGCCCTCCCTAGATTCGCCGCTTCTTCTTATTTTACTGATAGCCCAAATCAAGCTTGATTCAACAGGCGTATAATGTTCATTTAAATCATTACCATATAAACAAAGTCCGCACTCTAACCTTAGAGAATCTCTAGCTCCAAGACCAATCATTTCCACTTCATCTTTGGCTAAAAGTTCTCTCACAAAACTATCAGCAAATGTCTCTGGAATTGAGATTTCAAAACCATCTTCGCCAGTATAACCAGAACGACTTATAAATAACTCAATGCCTTTATAATGAATGATTTGAGTGTCCATAAAAATCATATCTGACGTTTCAGGAATGAGTGAAGATAGTACTTTCGCTGCATGAGGGCCTTGTAAAGCAATCAAAGCTCTATCCTTTATAACTTCTAACGTAACATCATTAGGCAAGTGATTTCTTATATGAGCTAAATCCTTGTCAACACATGCTGCATTAATTACCAGATAAAAATAATCACCATAATTTGAAACCATCAAATCATCAATAATACCGCCATTATCATTAGTAAAAAAAGCATATCGCTGTTTACCTTCAGGTAAATCAATAATATCAACAGGTACAAGCGATTCTATAAATTGAGCAACATTATTTCCATGAAGTTTTATTTGGCCCATATGAGACACATCAAAAAGCCCTGCTTTATCTCTACAGTGTAGGTGCTCTTTTTTAACGCCTAGAGGATACTGTACGGGCATATCATAACCAGCAAAAGGCACCATTTTAGCACCCAAATCAACATGAAGATTATATAATGGTGTCTTTAATAAATTTTGAGTCATATTTTTACCTAAATCCTGTATTGAAATTAATTGTTATATAATGTACATCATTTTGGTGCTATCTCAATGACTTTCATAGCAAAAAAGTTACAAAAAGATTGATGTTGTTAACAGATTAAAACATTTATAAAAATTTATTTTTGTCATAGTTTTTGATGTTTTTATGTTTGAGAAAATAAAGCTCAACCCGAACATATTAATAAAAACAATAACTTAAACAAAAATTAGTCCTGTTTTATAATTTTTAATTTATTTTATAAATTTAAATAGAAAAAAGCAAACGTTTGCGTTAAAATGTACGTCATATTGAAAAAGACAGTCATTTCATGTTTTTATATATGCTCTTTTTTATATAAAAACTGTGAATTGTAAAAACTTTATTTTATAATTTAGAACTAGATTACAAATATATTTCTAAGGAATCGATCATGAGTGCAACCTACAAAAGCAATGAATTAGAAAATTTTTTTAATGCCGATTTAAATAGTGTTGATGAAGAGATTATGCAATCAATCAACTTCGAATTAAACCGTCAACAAAACCAAATTGAACTTATTGCTTCAGAAAATATAACTTCAAAAGCAGTTATGGAAGCTCAAGGCTCTTGTTTTACAAATAAATATGCAGAAGGATATGCCGGTAAAAGATATTATGGTGGTTGTGAGTATGTTGATGTTGCTGAAAAATTAGCTATTGAAAGAGCTAAAAAGTTATTTAATTGCAATTTTGTTAATGTTCAGCCTCATTCAGGTGCTCAGGCCAATGGTGCTGTAATGCTTGCTCTACTGAAGCCAAACGATACTGTTTTAGGTATGTCATTAGATGCCGGTGGTCACTTGACACATGGGGCAAAACCAGCACTTTCCGGTAAATGGTTTGATGCGATTCAATATGGCGTTAATCGTGATACGTTAGAAATAGATTATGATGAAGTTAAAAAATTAGCACATGAGCATAAACCAAAACTTATTATCGCCGGCGGCTCAGCAATTCCTCGCGTTATTGATTTTAAGAAATTTAGAGAAATTGCAGATGAAGTTGGAGCTTTACTTATGGTTGATATGGCTCATATCTCAGGCCTAGTTGCTAGTGGTGCTCACCCTTCTCCTTTTGAATATGCTGATGTTGTTACGACAACCACTCATAAAACATTACGTGGCCCAAGAGGTGGTATGATTCTTACGAATAAAGAAGAGATCATCAAAAAAGTAAATTCAGCTGTATTTCCTGGTCTTCAGGGCGGCCCACTTATGCACGTCATTGCTGCTAAAGCTGTTGCATTTAAAGAAGCTCTTCAACCAGAGTTCAAAACATATATTGATAATGTTATCAAAAATGCTAAAGTGCTTGCTGAAGTTCTCCAGTCTCGTGGTTGTGATATTGTCACTGGCGGAACTGATACTCATTTAATGCTAGTTGATTTAAGACCTCTTGGTTTAAAAGGTAATAAAGCGGAAGAAGCTTTAGAAAGAGCTGGTATAACTTGTAATAAAAATGGTATTCCATTTGATACTGAAAAGCCAATGATTACATCAGGCATCCGTTTAGGTACACCAGCAGGTACAACTCGCGGTTTTACTGAAAAAGAGTTTACACAAATTGGAAACTGGATTGGAGATGTATTAGATGGTCTAGTTAAAAACCCTGATGATAACTCAATGGTTGAAATGAAAGTTTTAAAAGAAGTTCAAGAACTATGTAATCAATTTCCGATTTATAAATA
Source organism: Paraphotobacterium marinum (assembly GCF_002216855.1). NCBI lineage: Bacteria > Pseudomonadati > Pseudomonadota > Gammaproteobacteria > Vibrionales > Vibrionaceae > Paraphotobacterium > Paraphotobacterium marinum. The sequence continues at coordinate 126,139 of NZ_CP022356.1, read as the reverse complement.
AGGTTTTTTTGGAGAATAAAAATGACAACAAATCTTAAATTTACAGAAACACATGAATGGATCCGTCTAGATGCAGATGACACAGCATTTGTTGGTATATCTGATCATGCTCAACAACTTCTTGGGGACGTTGTTTTTGTTGAATTGCCTGAGGTAGGTGATGAAATCACAATGGGAGATAATTTTTCTTTAGTTGAGTCTGTAAAGGCTGCATCAGATATATACGCACCTTTAACGGGTGAAATTATAGAAGTGAATGAAGATTTAACTGATAATCCAGAATTGATTAATGAAGACCCAGAAGATCGAGCATGGATTGCTAAAATTAAATTATCAGATCCATCTGAAATTGAAAACCTGTTCACTGAAGAGCAGTATAAAGAAAATGTAGTCGAAGAAGACTAATATTTACCTGGCATAGTGAAAAATCACTATGCCCTTGTTTACCATTTTTTTCGAGTAATATTCAATGAATAAAACATTTTTAGAAACTTTATGTAACAATAATGAATTTGAACAACGTCATAATGGACCAGATGAAAGTCAAATTAACGATATGCTTAAAGCGGTCCATAGTTCTACCTTGCAAAATTTAATTGATGAAACTATACCTCAAAATATTCGCTTAGAAAGTCCAATGGGATTAGAGCCGGCTCTTAGTGAAGCAGGTTTACTAAAAAGATTAAAAGAAATTGCCGAAAAAAATGTTATTCACCAAAGTTATGTAGGACAAGGTTATTTTGATACTTTCACACCAAGTCCTATATTAAGAAATGTACTTGAAAATCCTGGGTGGTACACAGCTTACACACCTTATCAACCTGAAATATCTCAAGGCAGATTAGAGTCCTTATTAAATTTCCAGCAAATGGTCGTTGATTTAACAGGCATGTCAATATCCAATGCTTCTTTATTGGATGAAGCAACTGCAGCTGCAGAAGCAATGACTTTAGCATTTAGATCAGCAAAAAGTAAAAGCAACACCTTCTTTGTTGCAGATGATGTCCATCCTCAAACCATTGACGTCATCAAAACAAGAGCAAAATACTTAGACATTGAAATTGTTACTGGCTCTGTAGATAAAGTGAATACTTTTGATGTTTTCGGTGCAATTTTTCAATATCCCGGTACACAAGGTAATATCCATCACTTAGGCGGATATATAAATAAACTTCATGAAAATAAAGCTATTGCGGTTGTCGCTACTGACTTGTTATCTCTTGCACTTTTAAAACCACCTGGCGAATTTGGTGCAGATGTAGTCATCGGTAGCTCACAAAGATTTGGCGTACCAATGGGTTTTGGCGGTCCACATGCTGCTTTTTTAGCAACGACAGATAAGCTTAAACGTTCAATTCCTGGCCGAATTATTGGTGTTTCTAAAGATAAACATGGTAATCAAGCTCTTAGAATGGCGATGCAAACAAGAGAGCAACACATTAGACGTGAAAAAGCTACTTCCAATATTTGTACTGCTCAGGCGTTGTTAGCTAACATGGCTGCTTTTTTTGCAGTTTATCATGGACCTGAGGGTATTAAGAAAATTGCAACTCGTGTTCACCATTACACATCTATTGTTGCAACACTTCTCACTAAAAATAATTGGCAGATTGAAAACTCCTTTTTCTTCGATACGATCACTGTTAAAACGAATGACCAAACAGCAGATTTGTATCAAAAAGCTTTAGATCTAAAAATTAATTTAAGAAAAAACACGAACTCTTTATCAATTAGTTTTGATGAAACAAAATCATTACAAGATATTAAAAACTTGTTATCCGTCTTTGATATAAATGCTTCCATTGAAGAGGTATCAAATAATTTACAAGACGATGTACTACAATTTATTCCTCAAGATTTACGAAGAAGCTCAGATTATTTACAACACCCTGTATTTAATCAGTATCATACAGAAACCAAATTAATGCGTTATATGAAAAGTTTGGAAAACAAAGATTTCTCACTAACGCATGGAATGATACCCCTAGGAAGTTGTACCATGAAGTTAAATGCTGCTACTGAGATGATACCAGTAACATGGCCTGAATTTGGAAGAATTCACCCATTTGCACCTTCACAACAAGTTCTGGGTTATCAAGAATTAATAGATGAATTAAAGTCTATGTTATGCAAAGTGACAGGTTATGACGCCTTTTCACTTCAACCAAATTCAGGTGCTCAAGGTGAATATGCTGGTTTATTAGCTATCCAAAGATACCATGCAAGTAACAATGAATCACATCGTAATATTTGTCTGATCCCTAGCTCGGCTCATGGAACAAATCCTGCATCTGCAGCTATGGCTTCATTAAAAGTTGTTGTGGTGAAATGTGATGAAGATGGAAATATTGATCTTGCTGATTTGAAAGAAAAAATAGCTAAGCATCAACAAAACATATCTTGTATCATGATTACTTATCCTTCCACACATGGTGTTTATGAAGAGACTGTGACAGAGGTTTGTGAGCTTGTTCATTCCGTTGGTGGCCAAGTATATTTAGATGGCGCGAACATGAATGCTCAGGTCGGTCTAACTAGCCCTGGTTTTATTGGCTCTGATGTTTCTCACTTGAATCTTCACAAAACATTTTGTATTCCTCATGGAGGTGGTGGCCCAGGTGTCGGTCCAATTGGCGTAAAATCTCACCTAGCTCCTTTTCTTCCTGGAAACAGTATTGAAGAATCTGATGATATAAACTATTCGGTTTCAGCAGCAAATTTTGGAAGTGCTTCCATACTACCTATTTCATATGCTTATATTGCAATGATGGGAGACACTGGTTTAACAAAAGCAACAGAGCTGGCAATTTTGAATGCTAATTACATGAAAGAAAGACTCAAAGACCATTACACTATTTTATATACAGGTAATAATGACCGAGTAGCTCATGAGTGTATTATCGATATTAGACCTATTAAATCTGAATCTGGTATTTCTGAAGAAGATATAGCAAAACGACTCATGGATTTTGGCTTCCATGCCCCTACGATGTCATTCCCAGTAGCTGGCACATTGATGGTAGAGCCGACCGAATCAGAAGATAAAGTTGAATTAGACCGTTTTTGTGATGCCATGATTCAAATAAGAAATGAGATACAGGATGTTATTAGTGGAAAGTTCACTTTAGAAAACAATCCATTAGTTAATGCGCCTCATACTCAAGTAGATTTAATGACTGAAAACTGGAACTATCCTTATTCTCGTGAACAAGCATGTTTCCCAAGCAAACAATTATTAAAGTATTGGCCTTCAGTGAATAGAGTTGATAATGTTTACGGAGATAGAAATCTCTATTGTACATGTCCTGATATCTCTACCTATGAGTAAATAAAGCAATTTGTTTTTAAACTTTAATAGTCAATAAATATATAAAAAAGACCTAGATAATAGGTCTTTTTTCTTTTAAATTTTATTAAAAATATAATTTTAATATTTTGTTTAAAGTGAACTAATCAAATATCGACGCAACCATGATTTTTGACTAATAACTCCATAAAAAATAAAGATTGAAAAAACAACAAAAGACATAGTAATGAAAAAAGTCTCTTGATTCATAGAACCTAAAAGAATACCCACTGTAAAATATGAAATTAGCCACCCTAAATGAGAAATTGAAAAGTAACCAACTAGATATGCATGCCTATCTATAGCACTAATTTCTTTTTTTAAAATGACCTGCATAAATCCTTCAATTAAACCTGAGCTTAAACCAAAAAGAAACCAACTAAAAAATAAAATATAAACATTGAAATACACAGTATCTAATAACACCACACATAAGGATATAACGCTACCTAAAATCATTGCTCTTCTGGGGTTTATTTCTTTGATGATTAACGTAACCAAAAATGAAACGATGCCTATTCCTAACGCATATGATGCCATTGCTAAAGACATATATGACTTTGAAAGATGAAAATCATTCTCAATAAATGAAATTGTTTTAATATAAACAATACTCCCTAACATAGATGATATCAAAACAAGGGTTGTAACTTTTAAGAGACTTTTATTTTTTAGAAAAATATTAATGCTCTGGAAGACATTACTAACACTTCTAGACTTTTTGATTGTTGATCTATCATCTAAATTTTTTATAAAAATAAATGAAATTAAAAACGTAAAGCTATTTATAACAAATAATAATTTTGAGCTCATAAACAATAATAAGATTGAAGCAACAACAGGTGCTAATACGGTAAGAATATTATTAGTAATTTTTGAAATGAAAACTGCTTTGGTATATGTTTTGTCGTCAAAAATTTCTGATAATTGAAATTGGTAAATAGGAGTAAAACCAGCAGAGCAAATATTAATAAACATCATCAATATGTAAACTTCCCAGGACTTAGCGACAAACACCATAATCAAAAATAAAAAAAACCTCACCAAATCAAAAGTTAACATGAGTTTTTTTTGTTTAAAAACTTTCAAAAAATGATGTACCAAAGGGGCTCCTATAATATAAACGCACATTTTAAGTACTAAAACGATCCCCAAATTTTGAGAGACATTATTCTCTGAAAGATTAAAAAAAAGTTGAGTTATTGCAATGGTTGAAAGACTACTCCCAAATAATGAGAAAGCTTGAGAAAAAAATAAACTGCGAAAATTCTTATTTGAAAACATAAAACACTCTCCTTTATATACTATACCCCGTATGGTATATAAAATAATATTTTTTTCAAATATTTTTTTGTATTTATTTTCTATTAGAAATAGTCACTTTATATCATTTTTTGTTGATGTTATGAGTAAAATGACCCTTTTATTTATTTAGGGTCACATTCAACAAATAATGATAGATTTAACTCAAGAGCAAAAGAAGTAATTAAAAAATTAATTTATTAATTTTTAGTGTCTTGAATATAGGAAATACCAACCCGTTATTTTCACGCCTCAAGAAGATGTTCTGCCAATAATGAAATTTCTATATTTCCTCTTTGCCACATAACGCCCTTTTAACGTGCGAGCAATACAATACCGATGCCTCGCATATCACTTTAATCAGCTCAACGTATATTAAAAATGCTATGTGTTGCGAATCGCATTTAAAACTTGATACTAGAAGTCTTTTATTTCGTATATCTTCTTGAGTATTATGACACAGGTGTATGGATTGAACTTACTTTTTAATTAATGGAAACTTTCATAGCACCCTTCCATAACGTATGGTTTCATCAAGTTACGCAACAAAGCTATACAAATTAGCTACATTTGGAGGTAATTTCTCAACTTTTAGTGATTTCAATATGACCAAATACTCATATTTTTGACGTTAGCTATATACATATCTTATTGTATTGAATAGAATTATTAACTATATAAACTGACACCAATACAAATACATAGAGATGGATATGGATATACAAAGACAGCAGCAGAATGAAAGACGGGTTATTTGTGCAATTGAGAGAGGTTATGGTAACTCGGATAGTGATGTTGGTAAGTTAAGAGCCTTTTTTGAAGTTAGCTCCCCAAACGAAGTGACTCCAATCAACAGCACCAAGATGTTCTGTGAAACTGAACAGGTTTTTGTCACAGGAAAATTCTCAGAGCTTAAAGAAAAGTTTGGAAATAAGCTCTTTGAAGTTTATTGTATTCCTTCCTTTGAACACCGCGATGGTGACTGCCGATATGTCACACGATTAGGATCCTGCTCTGATATCAAGGGACTATCTTGTTGCCAAGTCTTCGATCACCCTCTACCTAGTGTTACAGAACCAGAAGTTGTGCTCACTTCTGAGCCACAAACCAAATCAATACTATTTAGAGATAAAGATTTCATTTATGGTCCATTTGAGTATACCAACAACACCGAAACTTCCGAAGGAAATAAGCGCTATCAAGTAAAAGCGATTACCACTCCTATTAATACTACAACACCTTCATTTCACATTGGAAAAGTATCTTCTCCACAGTACATAAGCTCACTTTATGATAAAATCCATCAACCTGTATTACTCGGAAATATAAAAAGATGTTTTGATTCGGCTGAGTTGATTGACTTTATATCTGATGATCAAATCATATCCACATATGGCACTAAGATAGCTAAAAACTCTGAAATTCGTAGTTTCAACAAAGGGACTATTACACAAATTAGAAAATCTTTTGCGTCCAGTATCGAGCAAAGAAGGTTCCCTCAACGTTTCCAACGTTTATTTGAGGCACTAGAGAAATCAAATTCTTGGGAAGGAAACCGTAAAGAACTGATAGATAGCTTTTTAAAAACAGATTCAGGAAAACAAATTGTAGACAACTACATTCATTTGAACCCTGATGACTTATTTAAAGGAGAGAGGCAGTCTTATCTTGAACAGTTAGATAAAGAGTATGAGGACAAGCATAATGAAATCGAAAATTTAAGATCGAGGAAAGAAGAGATAGAGTCAGAGATTCGAAAACTTCAAAGAGAGCGAGAACAAGTTGAACTAAATGCAGTTCAAAACAGCGATTCAAATGAAGCTTTAGAAGTTCTTACTCAGAAACATAAAGCTCAGTTTGATACAGAGATTCAAGATAAAAAGAAAGAATTAGATGATCTGCAATCTGAGATAGCTGGTCTTAAAAGTAAATATAGAAAGTTTACTAAAATGGAAGCTATCGAGGACGAAATAAAAGGTTTAGACCGCGATAAAGACCGTGCGAAAGAACGTTTAAAGGACATGGAAGAGCAGGTTGTTGAAGTCCAAAAAAAGTTGAAAGAATCCAATGAAAGCTTAACGGCAAGGTTGTTAAAATTAAAGCCCGATGTTGATGCATTATCGGGTATCGCTCCGAGAAAAAAACGAGAGTCCGTTAGCTATAACATACAAACCCTATCGACTAAGTTAGATAATTTAGATGATTTTCGAGAAGAACTTATTGACCGTACACTAGATAGATTAAATAAGTTAGGTCGTAAAACAGATTACAACACTGTTACCAATATACTTACGACTCTTGCACAATCTCAATTTACGTTATTCTCTGGTCGCCCAGGAACGGGTAAAACGTCTTTAGCTAAAATGTTAGGAACGAGTTTGGGCTTGCAAAACCGATTACTGAATATTCCTGTAGCAAGAGGATGGACTAGCTCTAAAGATATTTTAGGTTTTTACAATGCACTTTCTTGTTCATTTAACCCTGCTGCAACTGGACTTTATGAGCTTTTGACGCAGCTTCACAAAGAATCTAAAGACAGTATAAATGGTGCACCAGCAATTTGCCTACTTGATGAGTTCAATCTAAGTCAACCAGAACACTATTTCAGTCCATTCTTAGAAATGTCTGATCCAGAGTCTAAACGAACTATCGCGACAGGAGATCAAGAGGCACCATATCTGGAAGTCCCGCATTATTTGCGTTTTTTGGGCACTATTAATAATGATGAGTCTGTACAACCTTTAACTCCAAGAATGTTAGATCGAGCAGCGATTATTAGCTTCGATGAGATTGAACCTGACTATGATTTGTCATTAGGTACGCCAGTAAGTTTAGATGACTCAGATATTATTCCAATTTCAGGTAAAGCATTTATAGAAGCTTTTGCTCCTAAATCACTTGTTCTACCTCAGGAGATTGAGCTTACTCTAAAAGAGATTGTAGATACTCTTAGAGATGATAAGGCAGAATTTGGCTCCGCAGTAAATGTTTCGTTCCGTAAGGTTAAAGCTATTCGAGCATATCACAACGTTACCTCATCAATGTACATTGATAATAGGTTTGTGGCTTTGGATTACGCGGTGAGTCAACATATAATTCCCCTTTTAAACGGCTATGGCAAAAATTTTGGTACACGATTAGAGCAACTTAAGTCCTGTATTCCTGATGAGATGGAAATTTCACATAAAATGCTGCATAAAATAATAAGGAATGGAGACCAGAATATGTTCACATATGGCTTTAACCTATGAGTGAGTGGTATCTCGATGTTTTTTACGAGGAAAGTAAAGAACGGTATGACCTTGCTTTAGATCAGGAGAGTCGAATAAGTATACGAGAAACCAGTAATATCAGATTTTCTGTATCGGTTAAGGATACAGAGTTTCACAAGTTTGGCAAGCCTTATGTTGTGATTTCGGATATACCTGTTGAGTTTAAATTCAGTCACTATAATGGCGGGTATCGAGTATTTGAGTCCATTGATTCTTTAGAATCACATTCTTCTCGTTATTTTTATAACTTTTTTGGGGAGAGTGAGATTAGTTTATTTTTTGAGCATACATCTAACACACACTCAAGTCATACAGTTAATATCTTAGCAAGACGGGCTAATGCAAAGCTAGCAAATGAGATGTTAAATCATATAACGTCAAAGTTAGATGATGCGATATCTATCTGCTTCTCTAGAAGTAAATTATCCGTGGGTTTTGATGATTCCCAGAAATTTAACTTTAGTCGCTTAGATATAATTCAAAACGCTATTACGTACCTTTCAAAGTCATTACCTACTTTTATGCGGGAGCATAAGTATAACTGGAAGCCAGAGATGGAGATGACAGAGCGAGGACAACCTACTGGTCCAGACTCTGTTCATTGGGTATTGAATAATCTAGATAAACTCACACCTGCGAGCGTTGATGAAGCAAATTTAGTATATAACAATCGAGGTTATCGCCTTGATGCATTGCCAAAGGAAAGTATCGTAAAGGAATGGGATGTTTTTGAAAATCAGGTGCTCCATACTTTCTTGTATAACATGATGCTTTTTCTCATCGACATTAAAGAGCAGTATAACGTTGAAACGCTGAGTCATGGTGATGGCATTGTTGACCTGGAGTATGTCAGATTTGATCATACTATGAGAAATTTCGCCCAAATGGCTCTAACTCATAAGGTCAATCAAATAGATTCTCTAATGATGGATATTGAACAGCTCAAAAGAGTTTTTAAATCTAAGCTTCCTGCAAGTTTAATCCCAGGAATACAGCCGAGAGTTACATCATATGTCGCTAGACACCCACACTACAGAAACACCTTCGAACTAATAGAGAAGTGTTATAAAGCGCCATCTCCCAGTTTTGAAGGTACAAGTTTACTCTTGGGTTTAAAAAACTTATCTATCGTATATGAAATGTCTACATTGATACTGCTTCATGAGTCTATTAAGAAGTGTTTTGACGTTGAATTAACAGAGCAGGCTTATAGAGAACATGCTGAGTATCATCCATTTGGAGGGGTTCAAAAAGAACGTCCTCAAGGCGAAGTGAACAACTATTTCAGGTTTAAGAGTAGCCTGTTTTTAGTGGAGCTATTTTATGAACCTAAAATTTACCCATTCTCACATAATAGCTCCATAGGTGATCTTGTTGATACGAGTAATTCCAGAAGAAATGAATATGGTTTGCATCATTTTTGCCCTGACTTTGTTCTAAAAATTCAATCTCAACAATGGGCAAAACCTGCTACGGTAATTTTGGACTGCAAATACAAAGATGAATCAAAAATAAAGCAATATGATATCGATGCTCTAACCCGAAAATACCTATTGAATATTCATCAAGTAAACTCAAGTGGTCGACTAGGTGTTTCACCAGTAAGTTTATTACTTTTATTGTTTCCCCACGCTCGAAGTCTTAAAGCTGTAAGGACTGTCGCTCCTAAGCATTGCCTTGATGGAGAGTATCCCTTATTACCCCAGTCTAGTGCCATACTTGTTAAACCAACAGAGGTTGAGCTATTAGATACTCATCTATCTGCTTTCATTAAGGTTATGAATGAAGAGGCAAAAATAGTCCCGACTGACATGTAAAATCAAACTCTTTGACTAGCATTAGCCAAAGAGTTTATATAACTTGTACTCGATCTTTTATTAGCAGAAGTTGGTGTAGGGCTTTCATGAGAAATATAAAATTTATGTCATTTTCGTTAATGATATAAGTAAAATGACCCTTTTATTTATTTAGGGTCACATTCAAAAAACAAAGATAGATTTAACTCAAGAGCAAACAAAAGTAGTTAAAAAGTTAATTTATTAATTTTTTAGTGTCTTGAATAAAAGAAGAGATTTCTTGTTGTGCTTTCATTGGTTGATCATGATATTTTTCAATTTTTTGAGTTAGATAACTACCAACAATTGCACCATCTGCACCTTGCGATAAAACCTCTGCAACTTGTTCAGGTGTTGAGAGACCAAAACCGACAATCATGGGTTTATCCGAGACTTGTTTTAATTCACTAATACGTTCAAGAGTAAATTGGCTTAATGATTTTTTTGCACCTGTTGTTCCGTAATCACTGATTACATATGTATAGGCATTCGATTCATTAAAAAGAAATCTAGCTCGTTCTAATGAAGTATTAGGTCCGATTAATTGAACTTTACCAAGCTTATACTTATCCATTAATTTACGGTGTTCATGAGATTCCTCAAATGGCAAATCAACACAAACAATTCCATCGACTTTAGCATCTGATAGTTGTCTGTAACTTTCCTCTCCAATACGAAATAAAATATTATAATACAATAGTAAACTTATCGGTATGTCTGGATATTTTTCTCTAATTTTATGAATTTGATTTACGCATTTTTTGAAGTCTACACCTGACTGTAACGAACGTTCCATAGACTTTTGGTGAGTTGGGCCATCAGCAATAGGATCTGAGAACGGAAATCCTAATTCCAAAGCATCTGCACCGGATTCAACAGCTGATTTTATGATGTTTAAATTATCATCTAAATTAGGATCACCTAGAGTAAAGTAAGGCACGAAAATTTTTCTCTTTTCATTAAATATTTTATTGAAACGATTCATATTTCTAGTTCACTCCTTGTTTGTATTTTATATAACTGTCTATATCTTTATCACCTCTTCCAGAAATATTTATGACAATTATTTTTTTTTGTTTAGAATCTTTTGCATATTTTATTGCTAATGAGACTGCATGAGCTGATTCGATTGCGGGAATTATTCCTTCTTCTAAGGAAAGTTCCTCAAAGGCAAGAATAGCTTCTCGGTCGGTCACGCTACAATAATCTACTCTACCACTATCTTTTAAAAAGGCATGCTCAGGACCAATGCCTGGGTAATCTAACCCTGCTGAAATTGAATAAGGCTCTTTGATTTGTCCTTCTTCATTTTGCAAAAATAGTGAATGCATACCATGAAAGACGCCTTCTGTTCCCTGTGTGAGTGTAGCAGCATGTTCTCCACTTTCTATACTTAATCCTCCAGGCTCAGCGCCAAATATTTTAACATCCTCATCCTCAAGAAATGGCGCATAAAACCCAATTGCATTGCTTCCTCCCCCCACGCAAGCAAACAATGCATCCGGACTATCTATTTTAAGAGCATTGAGTTGACGTTTAGTTTCTTCACCAATAACTTTTTGAAAAAATCTCACTAAGCTTGGAAATGGGTGTGGACCAGCTGCAGTTCCAAAACAATAGTAAGTGTCTTCCGAATTTTTAATCCAATCGCGCATTGCATCATTAATGGCATCTTTAAGTGTCGCGCCACCTGATGTGACTGGATGAACAGTGGCGCCAAAAATCTTCATCCTTTGTACATTTGTTTTTTGTCTTTCGATATCTACAGCACCCATATAAATTTCCGCATCTAGGCCAAGTTTTGCAGCCGTCATTGCTGTTGCAACACCATGTTGACCAGCACCTGTTTCAGCAATTATTCTCTTTTTTCCTAAAAATTTAGCCAATAAAAGTTGCCCTATGGTATTATTAGTCTTATGAGCTCCACCATGTAGCAAATCTTCTCTTTTTAAATAAAACTCACAATCGTATTTTCGTGATAAGTTAGTTGCATATGTAAGAGGGGTTTCTCTTCCTGCAAAATCTTTTAATAACTGATGATATCCATTTAATTGTTCTTCATCTTTAATAAACCTTATGAAACCATCTTCTATCTCTGTCAGAATATTTAACAAATTTTCTGGTGCATAGCACCCACCAAACTTTCCATATCTTGTATTAAGTTGCATGTTTAAGGCTCCGATTCAGTGAACTAGTTTAATAGTACATTATTGTCTTTATTTAATAAAGAGATATTTATAAAAATTCTAATCAAAGTTAAAATTAAATATATTTTTTTTTGGTTATGTTTTATTATACCTTCAACCAAATGGCTCAATAACTTTCTCATGTATTTTAGTTTAATAATATCATTAATCATCTTTCTTCTTATCGCCGTAAAACAATGGCTTCCAAAAAAAATTAAAATATGGAATATTATGGCTTTTGGAGCTGCTATTAATCTTATTACTGGTCAGCTTTCTATTTCAGAGGCTCTTCATTATATTGATTGGAATATTATCTTTTATTTAACCGGTATTTTTTTTATTACAGCATCTATCTACGAGTCTGGTTGCTCTCAAAGTTTATCTAACTTTATTACGCGATTTAACTCTTTTCCAATCGCTTTACTTTGCTACATGGTCTTTTTATTTTGCACGACGCTTTTATTCACAAACGATGCTTCCGCAATTATAGGCGTACCATTAGCGATTGCTATTTCCCGAAAATATGATAAATCTTTAAACCTTATTTTGCTTTCGTTATGTGCTACTATAACTATTTCAAGTGTTACCTCTCCAATTGGTAATCCCCAAAATATCTTAGTTGCAACAGATCCTTTTTTAAATAATGCCTGGAGTTCATTTTTTCATTCACTATTTATGCCAACACTTTTATGTCTCATTTTTTCTTTTTTTTGGTTTTACTTTCTTATGGATCGAACGAGCCAATCTATAAAATCAAACCATCAAACACTTGAAAAAACTCAGTATAAAAGAAAATATTTACCAAATATTTTAATATCTTGTTCCATCTTTGTAGTATTTATTGTAATAAAAATATCCTATTCCCATTCTCAGAATATATTTTTAAGTTATGGTTTCATTAGTATGTTTGCCGCAATACCTTTATTCTTACAAAAAGAATCTCATAAAACTATGTTCCAAAAACTTGATTGGGAAACCATTATCTTTTTTATATCTATGTTTATAGTGACAGGAGCAGTACTAAAATCGAATGTTTTATCTAGCCTTTTGGGAAACAATGTTAATCAGTTAGGTCAATCCAATATTGTTGCTGCATTTAGTTTTATCGGAAGTCAAATTTTTTCAAATGTGCCCATGGTGGATATTTACTTAAATTTGTTAGAACAGAAAAGCCAACACGCCTTAATGTTGTTAGCTGCAATGTCAACAATTGCGGGAAATTTATTTTTAATCAGTGCAGCAAGTAATGTAATTGTACTTCAACAGGCAGAAAAATACACAGGGCGTCAAGCCTTCACATTTTGGTCCTTTTTTTTCGTAAACTTACCCATCACTATTTTTTCATCTATTTGCCTATATTTGCTCATTTAGTTCAAGGGAGTTAATGCATTCATTTTTTTTTTAAACTATCCAAAGATTTTCTTATAAAACCTTTTTGTTGTTTCAATAAATCCTCCACCTCTGATAAATCAAGACCTGTCAAAATTTTAACAATAGCTAATTTACAATTGCCTTCACACAAATTAAGCATATCTTTTGCTTCCTCATAAGAACAATTTGTCGCGCTCATGACGATTCTTTTTTGACGTTCGATTAATTTTGAATTTGTGGGTTCAACATCTACCATTAAATTTCCGTAAACTTTACCAGAGCGAATCATTGAGCCGGTTGAGATCATATTTAAGATTAACTTTTGAGCTGTTCCTGCTTTCAACCTTGAAGAGCCTGTTATAACTTCTGGTCCGACAACCGCACAGATAGGGTAATCCGCAATTTCATTCATTTTCCCCTCTGGATTACAACAAATAGATGCTACTTTTGCACCACAACTTTTGGCATATTCCATGGCACCAATAACGTAAGGTGTTCTCCCACTAGCAGCAATACCGACTAAAACATCCTTTTGACTAAAAAAAATCTTTTCTAAGTCTTTTCTACCTCTATCTTTTTCATCTTCAGCATTCTCAACTGCCGATAAAATTGCTTTTTCTCCTCCGGCTATCAGACCCATTACCTGCTCTTTGGGTGTGCCAAAAGTAGGCGGACACTCACTAGCATCTAATATCCCCAACCGACCAGAGGTTCCAGCTCCTATATAGATTAACCTTCCACCTTCATGAAATGATTCAACCGTTACATTAACTACCTTTGTAATCATAGGAATTTCTTTTTCGACAGCTAAAGCAACTTTCTGATCTTCTAAGTTCATGATCCTCAACATTTCACTAGTTGAAACCTGATCAATATTTTCACTTAATTTATTTTGGCGCTCAGTTAAAAAAGAACCCAATTTAATATCCTTTGAATCCAAAGCATACTCCTTATATCTTCTTCTAATTATGTTTTTTATAATTTAATATAAAATGGCACATTAGAAAATGTTTTATTGTAATGATTAATTACAAAATAAAGTTTAACAGCTAATATTTAATTACCAATATAATTTTAAATTTATTGAATATATGAAAGAGTTGGATGGATTATTATTATTTGCCGTCGTATGTAAGCACATGAGTTTTGTCAATGCATCTAGAGAGCTAAATGTCCCAAATACAACTCTCAGCCGAAAAATTAAGGCGCTTGAAACTCATGTTGGAGGAAAGTTACTCGAAAGAACTACTCGATCTCTTCGATTAACAGATCTTGGTCAAAAAGTTTATATCAAAGCAACTAAAATATTAGAAACGATTGATGAACTTAAAAAAGAGGTTGATGATGCTAGTAATATACCTGCTGGAGAATTAAAAATATCGTGTCCACGTGCAATTGCTCAAACATTGTTGTTACCTCTTTTCACTGACTTTAAAAGAGCTTTCTCAAAAATCACCTTGAGAATTAATACATCCCCGCGTTATCTAAATTTTATTGATCACAAATTAGATTTTGCTTTTAGATTTGGTCATATCCCAGATTCAAATTTAATTAGTATGGCATTGACTGAAATTTCATACATCCTTGTTTCTTCACCTAATTATGCAACAAACATCAATGTTTCTCATCCCAGTCAGCTCAGTCAATTTGATAAGATTATTTACCTTAATGAAGATAAAGTACAGGAATGGGAGCTTTCCCATAATAAAGAAATCTTGAAATTAAACATGGATGGACAAATTTACAGTGATGACTTTAATTTAACACTTTCATTAGTTTTAATGGGACGAGGAATTGCATATTTACCATGTACATTTGTGAGAAAACATCTCATTTCAGGTGAACTGATTCAAATCTTACCAGATTGGAAATCAACAAAGCTCCCACTTCGCCTACTTTATTCTGAAAAAAGCAACCTATCTAAAAAGTCAAAATCTTTTATTGATTTTGTGAGAGAGCAAAAAAGCAAGTTAAATAATTATTTATAAATAAACACATAAAAACTGAGATTCATGCTTATTGAAACTATATAAAGCATGAATCTTTTACTTTTTATGGGATTTGATATTATTTTTTAATCACACCAACTACTCTTTGTTTTTCTTTAACTAATAGAGACGTAATTTTTTTACATTCCATTAAATTGAAAGCTTGCTCCATACTAGCATCTGCAGAAATATCAAGTGGATTAGCTGTCAAAATATCTTTTGCTATAAGCTCAAAAGCATTTTTGCCTTTTTCTTTAAGTGCTCGCCTTAGATCTCCATCAGTAACTAAGCCTTTTGTTTCCTCGGCATCTTCAACAATGCATAGTCCAAGATTACCTCGCGTAATGACATCTATCATCTCAACTAAAGTCGCATTAAGCGATACAAACGGTAAATCTTTTGTAAACATTTCATGCTTTACTTTACTTAAAAGTTTTTTTCCTAAACTTCCTCCAGGGTGGTAGCGAGCATAATGTTCAGGTTTAAAGTTCCTTTTTTTCATTAAGGCAACGGTTATAGCATCCCCCATCACTAAAGTTGCAGTCGTAGACGTAGTCGGAGCCAGGTTTAACGGGCATGCCTCTTCTAACACAGAAACATCAAGATGATAATCAGATGCAACAGCCAGCGAAGACTTTGCATTTCCAGTCATTGAAATAATTAAGTTTTTATTATCCTTTAAAAAAGGAAGTATCTTTAAAACTTCTTCTGTTTCACCAGAGTTCGAAATTAATAGCATGGTATCCTCTGACTTAACCATGCCTAAATCACCATGAAAAGCTTCGCCTGGATGCATAAAAAAACTAAAAGTACCTGTACTGGAAAGAGACGCGGAAATTTTTCTTCCAATAATTCCTGACTTACCCATTCCACAAATAATCAAACGACCTTTTGATTCTAAGATAGAATCTATCGCATCATTAAAATTATCATCCAAATTTTTCTTCATATGTTGCAAAGATGCAATTTCAATATCAATGACTTCTAAAGCATGTGTTTTTGCTGTCATTTTAACCTTCCATTTCTTTTTTTATTTTATTAAAATCAGTTTCGGTATCAACGCCATGAAGGACATTACCTTCAAATATCACTGGATGAATACTCATGTTATTGCTTATAGCTCTAAGCTGCTCTAACTTTTCACATCTTTCTAATACAGACTCATCATGTTGGCAAAACTCTTTTAAATGAGTGACCTTGTATCCATAAATCCCGATATGCTTGAAAGATAGCGAATAATCTTCAGGATTTTCTCTATTCATTGGAACGGGAGAGCGAGAAAAATAGATTGCTTGATTATTTTCAACGACAGCTTTAACCATATTTGGATTTATAAAGTCATCATAACAATGAAATTTCGTAACAGCAGTATACAATTTAAAATCCGGTAACTGATGAAAACTCTTACTCACTTCTTTTATAAGCTGAGGGTTTATTAGTGGCTCATCACCTTGAACATTAATAATATAATCTTCATCACTTAACTCGAGTTTCTGAGTTGCCTCAAAAACTCTGTCTGTTCCACTTTGGTGAGAGGAAGAAGTCATAACAGACTGAATTCCAAAGTTTGTGGCTTTTTTGTATATTTCATCATGATCTGTTGCGATATAAATATCCTCATTGGAAAACCCAGCTTCTCTACATCTTTGAACCACATGCCAGAAAATAGGTTTGTTTAATATCTCAAGCATTAGCTTTTGAGGCAATCGCGTTGATTGATAACGACAAGGAATTATTATTTTAGTATTCATTATTGTTTTACCTTGGATAGATTGTCTGATTCAATTAATTTAAAAATAGGCTCATAGACTTCTTCCAGGCTACATCCTTTTTGTTCCATAATAAGTTTATCAATAAAAGTTCTTACCATACCATGTCCACCAGGCTTATCTATAATCCAATCAGCTTCTTTTTGAGCAAGTGGGTGCCCATCAACAGGACATACAGCTAAACCGACCTTTTTCATTATAGCTACATCAATAATATCATCTCCACAATAAGCAACATCAGATAACTCTATTTGATGTTTTATGCAAATTCTTTCTAGTTCTGGAAGTTTATTTTTACAACCTGTAATAATTTCATCAAAACCCAGCTGGTTACAACGATAGTCAAGTGCTTGGCTCGATTTTCCTGAGATGATGCCCGTTAAAATATCATGAGTTTTTAATACTTGAATTCCTAAGCCATCTTTCGCGTCAAATTGTTTGAAGATTTCTCCCTTGCCATCAACATAAATACTTCCATCCGTTAGTACCCCATCAACATCTAAAACTACCATTTTTATATTATTTAAATTTTTTATATTCAAAACCACTCAATCCCACAAGTCAAAAAACTAACTGTAAACTTAACATATTTCTGAACCAGAATGCTAAAAATTTTAAACACATAAAATTTGTCTATTGATTATAGTATACATAATACACAAACATACCTTAAATCAATTCGTCACTGTTTCAAAGCCAGTAATATCAGGGAGTCTTAAATCATATAGGAGTTATCACAAAATCATATAAGAGTTTTCTCAATGCTCATATAAGAGTTATCGTCAAATCTTTGTAACCTATTGAAAAACATAGGTGTTCTCGTGGGTTCTCGTCAGAACCCAACAGAACCCAGCTTTAATGCAATTTTTTTTGAAATTTTTAAGGTTTCAGTAAATCATCGACAAACTCTTATAGTACAAGGGTTTGAGGACATTCCCATTTATGGGCGTGGGGTGTGTAAAAAAACAATTCAATTTAAAAGTAAGGCTCTTTTCTTCTTTTGAGTGGAAATCAAAATTTACCTAATGGTTCAATCTGACTCAGGCTTGCTCATATTGTGGACTTTTATGTCCAAAATTCTTGCAGCAATTCAATCACTTTACTTTTTGATATAGAGTGTAAGCTGTTGTTTTAATTCGTTATACAACTGTTCCTGTACTTTTTCTAACTTATATTGATTACGATCGAGGCACAACCTAAGTTTTCCAAGGACCGGCAAACCATCCAACTTACTAATAGTATCCGGGTGACTGAAAGAAGAGCGAACCGTAACTCCTAAGCCGGCATCAACAGCGCTCCATAAGTTACTCAGACTTCGGCCAACAAAGGTAATTTTCCATGGAATCCCCTTGCGATCTAATGCTGCTATGGCTTGTTGCCTGATAATGCAGGAACCATCAAGCATGACTAGTGGTACAGGTTTAGAAATATTAATGGATTCTTCAAGGTATTTATTTGCTGGCCCATACCAATATAGTGGTAATTCTGCCAGAAGTTCACTATATGGCGCCGATTTTTCACCTCTCCAGCCCAATGAAAAGTCTAACTCACCAGATTGAATGCCATCCATCAACTCCTGATGGCGCCCAACAATGGATTGCAATTGTAAATTTGGATGTGAGCGAGAGAATACACCTAGCAACTGAGGCAATAGTACGTCACTAAAATCTTCTTGTAAGCCAAAAACCACTTTCCCCGTCAATGAATTTTCCACTAACTGGTTTAGAGCTTCGTCATTTAACTGAAGCATGCGGCGGGCATAAGCCAGAATAATTTCACCTGCTTCAGTCGGCTCTAGATGGCGGCCGATTTTGGTCACTAATGACGTGTTGCACTGCTGTTCGAGCTTTTTTAACTGGGCACTGGCCGCAGAGGGTGAACGATGAAGTCGTTCAGCTGCAGCTGCAAAGCTGCCTAACTCAATTCCTAAAACAAAACATCGTAAGGCATCTAAATCCAGACTCCGCATGTTCAATCATCCTGAAAATCAAAACTATATATCAAAATAGTTTTGCTTTTTTATATTAAAAAATCAACTTATTATTTTCCAGTAGACAAAAAAACAGGGGAAATATATGGATACAAAAGAACAATACTTAATGAAACTGTTTGCTGAAATTGCTCCACAATTTCATAAAGTTACGGAAGATATCTTATTTGGACAGATATGGAGTGATGAGAGTCTGAGCACTCGTGATAGAAGTCTGATAACCATCACAGCGTTAGTGGTCTTAAATCGTGTGGAACAACTACCGGGTCATTTAGCTCGGGCATTCAGCAACGGACTGACAGTAAAAGAATTGAGTGCAACAATGACTCATCTTGCTTTTTATGCCGGTTGGCCTGTAACGGTCTCTGCGCTTGAGCGGTTAGATGAGATGGACCACGAGAGGAATGACTAATGCCAATGACACGAATTTCTATAGGTAATGAGTTATTTGAAAACTATAAGCATCAAATCTCATATATTCTCCAGCAATGTTTAGAAGCTTATTTTGCAGTACCGAATGGAGACTGTTTTCAAATATTCGACATTCATGCCCCACAGCAAAAGGTTTTTAATTCGAATTATCCAAATCTGGTTCAAAGTCGCAGTGAATCTGGAATTTTGTTTCACATATTCGCTGGAAAATCACGTGACCATAAACAAAAGCGAGCCTTATACAAAGCGTTGTGTGAGCAACTTCAGGCCCAAACCCCCATTCGTAAAGAAGATATTATGATCATTGTTCAATTCAATGGCCCAGAAGACTGGTCTTTTTCCTCTGGTCAGTCATGGAAAGATGAAATGGAGATAATACAATGATAGCAATGCAATATAAAATCGTTCTCCCATCTGATTATCCTATGGAAAAAATAGAAACTCGTATCAAGGAAAAAGGACACTTGTTAGATGGATATCCAGGCTTGGTCTTTAAGGCCTACCTTTATTCAAGAAAAGATGCGGAATATTATACAAGCAGCAACAGTTATGCTCCTTTTTACGTATGGAAAGATCATCACTCTATGGTGGCTTTTCTGGGAAGTGAAGGATTTAAAGGGCTCTGCGAGCAGTTTGGTCGACCGGAAGTAAGAATGTGGTTTATAGAGGATGAACCAATAATACCAAATTCAAAATGTCCGCTTGCATATATAGGCAATCAGATCATCAAGGATGCAGATATTCACGGTCTAAACTTTACCTCTTGGGAAACTGTCAGTGTCTCGTGGTTCTGTCGACCAGAGTTAGCAGATAAAGTAAGTGGCGATATCTATTCTATCGGTTATGTAGCTTACGGTTTGAATAGAATTTAATGAACAATTTAAAATAGTACTTGTTTTTAGTTGAGCCAGATTTAGGGTTAACTGGCTCATTGGTAAGAACTTCATTAAATTGGCTAAAATAACAAAAGAAAAATCCGGTTGTTTTAAGTCATCTTATTTATAGATTAAGTATCATTTGGCTTTCAGTAATACTATCTCTAGGGGGTGGTAAGGCCCCCTTCAGTCCAGTAGGAATAAAACCTTTTCTTTTATAGAGCATAATTGCTGATTGATTGTTATCCGCAACATCAAGAAAAATGGTTTTGTCGCAAATGGGTATTTGACCTTATAGAATATTTTTTAAAAGTAAGTATGATTTAAATCACTTATTAAGAGAGGTTTTTATTTCCTATCGTTGTGTGAGTGGGTTTAACCCTATAAAACAAAGGGTATATACTTTTTTTAACAATTTTAGTGATAAAAGCAAAGCAAAAAGTAGCTAACCAAATAGTTAAAATAAAACAGATTACTAACTAATAATAAGAAAAAATCATCTGATGGTATTTGTCGATTTTATTTTAACACCAATATTAAGAAAAGGTATGCACAGAAAAGAATTGATATTAATTTAAAAAAATATATGTAATAGCAATATACATTTTAGATTTTTTAATTAATCATTAAAGGATTAGTTCTTGAAACATACTTCTCATGATATGCAAAATTAGTTTACAACTAATGTTTAAAGAAAAATTAAACTTTAACCTATTTCTATAATTTTTTGTAAGCTTAATTGGATTAAAGCTTCACGAACATTAAATAAAGCTCGAACAAATAACAATCATATAAAATTTAATTCTTATGGAGTGCATAGATTGCTTCAGAAACTAGTTGATCGTCCACTTTGTAAGCGTTAGTTATAATGCCCTCTAATTTCATATTCAATTTTGCACAAACAGCTCTACATTCTGCATTTGTTTCATCAGTTCTAATTTCTATTTTAGTAGCATCGTACTCTCTAAAAGCATAGTTAATTAAAAAAAGACAAGATTTATGGATAATTCCTCTTTTTTGATATTTCTGACATAGCCAAAAACCGAGTTCAACTTTTTCTGTATTTAAATTTATTTGCGAAAAACCAATACAACCTATTATTTTATTATTAAACATAATACTAAAAAACAAAGACTTTTCTTTTGCGAAGTTGATTAAAGAGTTTTCAATCCATTTAGAAAACATTTCTTTACTGTTATAAGTTTTAAAAAAAGGCATTCTTTTTGAAAAAAAATTCAAATTATCATTTCTTACTTTTAAGTGTTCCTCAGCATGCGAAGAATGAAGAAGAACAAGGCTTAATTCATTGTCTATTTTTTTTTCAAACATATACTTAAAAACTTTTGTTAAACTACAATGGTAAAAGTTATAACAGGTATAAATTACAAAGTATAATATTATTTAATTATGGTTTAGTTACATTTAGTTTATGCTTTTTATTTTTTAAATTAATAACAAACTATTTGAGTCATTAAAATATGAAAGAATTTATTCAACAAATCTGCTTTAATTTCATTCAAGAATACATGAGTGAAGTTAAAAGCACTCGTATTTTCCATCTAGATATTTTAATGAAGTATCACTTAATACTTGAGAACAAAACTTTAAAGGAAGCTTGTAACTACATATCTAATGAAGAATATCAATGTTTACAAAATTCAAAAAATAAAATTAGTCGTGCTTTGTTACCAAATTATCAACTCATATTAAATCATATAACACCTTATGAAGTATCAAATTTAGATGAAATACAGCTTGAAAATATTAAAAAATTTAATAATGCATTTATAAAAAAATTTTTAAATAATGATTTAGACGCTAAACACCCTATATTACTGGCTTCAGGACTATAAACACGTTTACAAGACACACTAGAATAAAAACTGGAAAGGCAAATTGGAAAAGGCTTTGGGATCTTTTCTAGAAAAATAGCAAAATCTCACTAATTTTCTTTTAAAACTATTTTCTAAACTATCATTTTCCAGAGTTACTAACAACATTGCCAAGACTTTTGTTACATCAAAAATAAAGAATAGATAATTTCTTACCTTTTATCCTTTTAATTCCAAACATAATATTATTTGAAATCTTTTAATCATTTTATCCCTTATATTTAGTAATAAATCCCAATTTTATATATGGTTTAAATATGTTATTTTAAAATTTCTTGTAAAGTTCATTAATAAGGAATCCCATGAGACTCGTTATCATTATTTCAAGTATTTTTCTTACAACATGTTCTTATGCTTCATGTTATATTAAAGCGAATCATAATGAAGTCGTTATGAAAAATTGCACAAATACTACAATTACACACTCCTCTTCTACAGTTAAACAAGAAAAAGCAAATTTACTGCCTATCTTAAAGATGAATAATCTTAATGCTATTCAAATTAAAATGGATAATTCTTCCATAGATGGAATCAATTGGAAGAATACGAATATTTCTAATTCATATATCAAAAAAAGTACATTTAATTCTCCTCAATTATTAAAAGTTACATTCAATAAGTTGCGTTTGGATGACACAAAATTTATCAAGCCTTCTTTTCAATCGTCTCGTTTCATTGATGTATCCTTGCTTAAAGGGAGCTACATAGAAAGCCAAATACAGGACTCAACTTTGAGCAACACAAATATTGAACAATCAGATTTTGAAGGTGCTTCAATTATAAACTCAAAAATAAAAGGAAGTCTCAACAAAGTAAATTTTATTCACTCGAAATGGCTTAATGTCTCTCTTCTTGGAACATTTAGTGGAGATTACTCTCATTCTCAATTTGAAAATATGCAGCTTAATGATTCAACAATTAATCAAGGTAAGTTTTCAAAATCTACCTTAAAAAATGTAATTATCAATAAATCAACGTTGAATCAGGTAGATTTTTCAAATTCCAAAATATTTAAGTTGGCTAGTACTTCTAATACCTTAAATCAAAATAATTTTTCAAATAGCGAAATTAAAGATTTTAATATCAATAAGACTTTTATAAACGGTGGCAGTTTTCATAACAGCACCTTTGATGGAAACATTAATAACTCAACTATTAATGGGGCGACGTTTTCAAGTTCTATTGTAAAAAAAATTAGCGCGAACAATACAATTTTTAATAAAGTGAATTTTTCAAAATCTAAGTTATTTCAATTCTCCATTACTTCTGGAAGTTTAAATGACAATAACTTTTCAAATAGCCAAATTAAAGACTTTAACATAAATAAGGCTCATTTAAATGGAGGTAATTTTGATAACACCACGTTTGATGGAAATTTTAATTTTAAGGATGCTGATTTATGTAAAGTTAACTTTAAAAATGCAAGTATAAAAAACTTAAAAGCATTCAATCAATCCTTGAAATTAGCTAAATCCTTATGTCAAGTCACATTACCTGATGGCAAATTTGTTAATGTTAATTGCCAACCATCAAATTTTTGTTATAAGCAAGAAAATAACAATCAAGACAACATTCAAGATTGGTCAGACTTTAATAAAAATGTTCAGGAAAATAAATAATATCAAAAAAATGACATTTTCTAGGATATATTTGGGGGTTCAGTTTAGTTTTATTAGATGCTTAAATGTTAAGGACAAGATATACATCTTTCATTTTTTAAGTAATTGAATTTTATTTCACCTAATTTTTTTAAAGTATTTTGAACTATTTTAAAAAGTACGACTCTATATAAGTGTTAGAATTTTTTTCATTTTTCCTTGTTTATTTATATTCATTTTTTTGAAGCCCTCATTTTGAGGGTTTTTTTATGTCTTTAAATTAAGAATATGGATAATGGACGTTTTGTTTGTAAGACATTAACCATTCATTGATGAGAAATATACAGAATCCAACTTCACAAATTTACTATAAATAATTATAAATCAATAAGATAACCTCGTATCAATTGCCTGATACTCATTTTTTTTATGAAAACCACCCTACTTTGTTGATATCTGTTTGCTAATATAAACACATCACTTAGGATGAGTGATAGTACTGAGGACTAGTAGCTGACCAAGGAAAGGTCTATAAGAGGAAAGGATTTCCTAAAAATCTAGGAACAGTTGCACATGGATGTGTAGAAAAAAAATTATACCCGCAATGTTTATACGTTGCGGGTTTATTTTACTCTCAAAGTCTATTGAGCATTCCCTTTTCTTCAAACTTCTATTCATATTTTCTTTGTCTTCAATTAAATTAATTTCATTTAAAATTAATTTTAACTATTTTAAGGAGTATGGCTCTATATAAGTGGTAGAAATTTTTTCATTTTTCCTTGTTTATTTATATTCATTTTTTTGAAGGCCTCACATTTTTAAGGTTTTTTAGGGTCAGAATATTCATTAAAGTAAGGTGAATGATAATATGAAGATATGCATTAGTTAGTGCCTTTAGAATAGATTTATTGTTCATTTTGTACTCGATGTAGCCGAAATCATCATTCTAGTTTATGCGGTGCTATACTAAATAATTCAGTCTTTGTTCCAAAATTATCGCTACATGTAAAGGGTTAATGACACAACTGGTTGTCTTTTAATTACAATATTTTTATTTTCTATCGTTGACCTAACTCTAACATGTTATAAAAAACATTTCTTAAGCATATCAAACAAACTAAAAAAAAATAACATTTTTAGCATAGGCAAAAATATAGCCGAATTTCTTCGGCTAAATAAAAGTTATACTTAATTTTTTTTACTATCTAAATGTTGATGGTAACTTTTTAAGCGAAAAAACCGGCTAAAGAATTTGTCAAATTATTTTCAATTGGTTTTTTAGCTTCGCTTAATTTCAAGTTAACTTGATCTGCAAATGTAACTATTCTTGTTTGGTAAATTTGTCTATGAGAAGTTGAAAAAGAAGTTGAATTATTATATGAGCTGCTTCCATTTTTCAAATGAGAGCCAGTTTGGTTATGAACAAGACCTTTTGTTTTTTCTTGTATACGGACATCTGTGACTAAAACATACTTTTCATCTGTTACCAAATCATCGGCAACTGTACTTGCAACACCACCAACTAAGCCTCCTGCTACAATAGAATTAGCATCGCCACCAGCTAATGCAATAGTACTTGCCCCAAGAGCTACACCACCCGCACTATCTTGAAATCCTTGAGATAAAAATCCATTCATTTGTTCATCTGACATTTTGGCGATTTTCTTTGTATTAACCTGAAGGATAAACTGCGCTTTGTCTGGATTATTTACTATTCTATAACCTTTTTCTTCAATTTTATCTTTTAGTTCATGACTTATGTTTATACTTTTTCCTGTTGTATCTTGAGATTGGATATAAACCGTTTTTTGATTTGTTGGTTGAAGCCAAACTGTATCAGATAGTTTAGAGTCAACTTCTAAGTCATGATGGTTAATTGCAGTTGAAATAGCCGAACATCCGACAAGATTTAAAGATAGTAGAGAAATTACAGCCGATTTTATTATTATTTTTTTCATGTTTTTTCCTTATTTAAACATATATTAAAATCGAAAAGATAATAGTATTTTTTTTAAGAGTTGTAAATTCATTTTTCTTAATAAATTTATAGATTCTCGCATACGAAAAAATTATATCTTTTAGTAGAAAAATCATGAATGTTTATAATTTAATTAAATCAAAAATATTTATTAAAAAAATCTATAATATGCTAAAAATGAAAACTGAAAATAGCTTTTAAATTAATCAGTCAAATCATTTTTTATAAATACATTAATATTTAATTTACATCGTTAAATTTAATTTTTTTTAAATTATTGATTTTAATAAAAATATCTAACTTTCTGGAAAATATCTTAAAATTTTTTCAAATTTATCTTTCCAGTTTCTTTTTCAATTAAGCATGGGCATGAACATTTCACCTAGATTCTAAAATATATTGTATAAAGAGCAATCTTCCTATTTGTTATTTAGATTTCTATGATATTATCAAAAGGTAATAGGATATAATTGAAAAAGGCACTATTAAGCCTTTTTCAATAATGCTTCCGAGTTTTTTCAGTTAAGTATGGACTTGTAAAAATTATAAGTAGATAATATTTTTCTATAGCCATCTAATAACAATTTTTTAACGGAAGTTAAAACATGCACTCCATTCAATTATTAAATCCTGAACAATGGAAGATCTTTAAAGAAATTCGTCTAGAAGCCCTCAGAAATTCACCAAATTCATTTGGTTCAACTTTTGAAGTTGAGTTTTTTTTTACTCAAAATGATTGGGTTAACAAATTAAGAAATACCAAGAATCTCCACTTAGTTGCTTTATCAGACAATTTTAAACCCATAGGTCTTATTATACTGAAACCCTTCAAGGAACAAGTTGGTATTTTTGCAATGTATGTCAATCCTACTTTTAGAGGAAGAGGTATAGCGTCTGAACTAATTCACGCCGTAATTGAATATGCAATTAAAAAAAAATTTTCTGAAATTATCCTTGATGTCTACGATCAAAACACTTCCGCAATCGAGCTTTATAAAAGAAAAGGGTTTATTTTTACTGGCGTAAAAAGCACATTGCCCTACCCGAGAAAGCATATAATTAAACATCAAATGTTATTAAAACTTTAATATCCATTAAAAAAATTACTTAAATAAAAATAATGATTTATTGGAAATAGTAGTTTTGGCTTTATTAGTTATATTAACTATAAAAAATTTTATTAACTAAATAAGATTTTTATCTAAAATACTAAAAATAATTAAATAAAAAACAACTTAAAAAGAGTATATATGTCGAAAATACAAAAATTTAATGGTGATTTCATTCATCAATCACAATTTACTATAAGACTAAATGATTTGTTATTAGGTGCTCATTTGGGAAATGATAAAGTTTTGTCGCTTATTACAGAGGCACATAATGATTTATTATTAGAGAGAAATGCATCATTTGAAGATGTAAATGGTTGTATTTTAATGGTGAAGAATGTGAACTTAGAATACAAAAAAGAAGTTATGTATAAAGACACATTACACATTCACATTGGTGTTTACAATATATCAAAATATAGAGTGTCTCTTTATTTTGAAAATCGTAATCAAAACAATGAAGTATGCCAAAAAGCTTTGATTGATTGTGTTTATTTAGATAGAGAAAACCATAGTCTTATGGATACTAATAATATTATTGATTGCTACAGAAGGTTATAGGAAAAGATATGTTCGATAATTTAAAACTAGATAATAATGTCGTCCTCATTACAGGAGCAAACAGAGGAATTGGCCTATCAATAGCTAAACTTTTAAAACTAAGAGGAGCTAAGGTAATAGCCACTGCTAGAAAAAAAGAAGACAGTCAAATGCTTGAGGCTATGGGTTTTATTAGTCATTATTTAGATGTTACTGAAGTAGACTCAATCATAAAGCTGAAGAAAACTTTAAAATTAGACAGCTTAATGCCTGATATTTTAGTAAGCAATGCTGGCTTAGGAACCGTATCTTTGAGTATGAGACTCAAGAGAAATCTTTGGGATCAAACTATAGAAACAAACCTAACAGCGGCATTTGAGTTGGCAAAAGCATTTATTCCTCATATGTCCAAAAAAGGATTTGGTAGAATTATAAATATTTCTAGTGTTTTGGCACGCTCTCCGCAAGTTGGACTAGCTCATTATAGTGCATCAAAGTCAGGTTTAGAAGGTTTTACAAAAAGTCTAGCTCTAGAATATGCACAAAAAGGTATTACAGCTAATTGTATTGCCCCTGGATTTATTGAAACAGATATGATTGCAGATCTAAGAAAACAAGGAATGGATTTCAAAAATAAAATACCAGTTGAAAGAGTAGGAGTACCTGACGATGTTGCAGAAATTACAGCATTTTTATCATCTAAAGCAAGTTCTTATATCACAGGAGAGACCATACACATTAATGGTGGCACATATTTTAGTTAAATTATTACTAATGTTTAGCCCAATATTTGCACTATTTATTATCATCAATCAGAATTTTTTAGAGGTTAGAAAATTATCTTGTGTATTTAATCTTTGTTACTAGACTCTTCATTCAATGAAAAAGAAAATGCGCTAATTCTAAATCCAAATTTCATAAAAAATATAATTGAAATGTTAAAACATAAGTTTATTCCTAATTACGAAATATAAAAAGGGCAAGTACGAACTTGCCCTATCAGTAATATATGATCAACGTCCATATATCGACGCCTAGTTTTAGCTTGAAACTAGCCTGATTAATTCACTGTAAGTTGCACATAAATAGCTTTGTGAGATTCAGCACTTTCTGTCGGTGCTCCCTTTGGTATATAAATATCCGGATCAGAAGAATTGATTATTTCGCTAGACATAAAATCTCCACCATTATTTACTGCAACTTGGTCAAAGTTATAAACATAATCAGAATTTGAACAACATGTCTTTGCAATTTTGGTTATACTAAACTTACCAAACATTTCTGAAAAGCCAGCTAAGTTATTAATATTATCTTCAGTACTAGCTTCATTCATGTCACCGATTAAAATTACATTTACATTACTTAAATCGCTCGAACCAACAAGTTTTGACACGTTGTCTCTAAAACTTTCCAAATTCCAAGCAGGAGTTGATAAATGTGGGAAGTGTAAGGCTACGACTAATACTTTGACCGATGCATCTGATTTTAAGTGAAAATAACCCATGGTATATGGACGAACTTCTGCATCTGATTTGATCCAAAAATCACTATGACTAGAAATTAATGTCCATTTATCTGAGTCATAAGTGAGTTGAGCTTCATCAAAATCATTGCTAAAATGTTCGCTATTAGAAATAGTAATCCATTTCTTTCCAAGTAATAAAGTATTCAATAGTGGATTAGCTCCAGATGTCGTATCTGTAACAGCTTGCTCCAATGCTATAAAGTCAACATCATTGCTGTCTACTTTATCTTGAATTAACTGTCTCTGTTTATCCCTCAAATTAGGTTTTGTCCACACACCGCCACTATGACTACTTCTTGTATCTCCTTTTACATTATATTGAATTACTCCAATATCAGTATTTGCTAAAACATTAAATGAAATAAAAATAAAATTAATTAAAACAACTGCAATTTTATTTACTATAAACTTTTTCATACAAAGATCCCTCGATTATTTTTATAAAAATAGCCTTACTAATTTAGGGCTATATTTCGTTCCTATTTCCATTCATACAACATAGAGACATATTTACCTTCTTTAAGTTGTACTTATATACTTTACAAGATGCAGTCTATGTTAATATTTCAAAAAAAGACAAAACTATCAATTACTTGCAACTTGTCATTAAAAAATAACTGTTTTTGAAATGAAAAACGAGACTTAATATTTAAAATAAATTTGCGATTACATCCAAAAATAAAAAATCAAATTATGATGTATACCGTGTACTCTTGAATATTCTTTTAATGAGGTATGTGCCAATATTTATTAAAGATTTCGTTTTTATTCGACATCTTCTTTTTTTCTTTATTATATTTTAATGGATCAAAGGGTTGGACCATTTGTATTTGACTGCGCAATATAAAAACAAACAATAAAGAACTCTCATCATTTGATTTTTGCGGAGGATATAAAGTTGTAAATTTTAGCGTGTGAGTATTATTATCTCTATACCCAGAGGCTTGAGGATAACATTTTAATACAAGAGAATCATGATTAAATTTATGATAATAATCTATGTCTATTTCAATAGAGTGTACTAGATAAACCTTATTATTTTTAAGCGTAATGAGGATACTTTTATGTTTTTTCATTAATGTATAGGTTGTATAAGTCATTTCATCTAAGGAATTTATATAAAGGTTGGTTAGATTTTTTTCATTGTTTTCTAGTTTATAATTTAAAAACTTACACCACAAAACGGGGAATATATAGGCAGAAATAATTGTAAATAATATCGCTTTTACAATAAATACTATAGTGTCACTTGTAAGACTATAAAAAAGCTCATTATATTTTGTCAGCTCATATCCAAGGGTAATAATTATGATCTTAAAAAAATGAGTCCAATGTCCATAATTTACAAAGTCTATCTCTTTGTAAACAACATAGGTGCAAACTAATCCCTGATAAACCACATATAATATCGCTGTAATACTAACATACAAAGCACCAGCATTTATTATACTTAAATAATATTCTTGGGAGTTTTGATACTTTTTAAAAGATGCACTTAAGGAGAATATATTATGTGTATATCCAGCCACAAGAATTGGAATGAGAAGAAGAATTGCAAACAAATAATGCTCCTACCTTACTCTAATTAATCTACTTTAAATGTTATGTACTTCATCGAGTATTTCTTTTAATGCTTCATAATCATTTTGTAGTGATTCATAATCTAAAGGCTTAGATTTGAAAATTACTCTCTTGCCTTCTTTATCATGCTCATAATCAAATTCAATGAATTCTTTTTTTATGCTCATTCTCATCTCCATTAATGCACATTCTTAATTTTAGAAGAAACATCATTATAAAATGATCAAATAATAAACTTGCAAAGCCACATACGATTTAATAAATACCTTAATATTATAAACCACTTTAAACATCTTCTAAAATTTATCAGTCTCTTATCGTTTTGTAATTATTATAATAAGGATTAATACTCATGATTTTATCCTTGTTATTAGCCCATTTACACTTTTACTATATGGGTCAACTTATCCAAGCAAAGGGAGTCAGTGAAAATAGAACCTAAACCACAGTAAGTATTTATTGTAGTACTTTGGATACATTGACACTACTCCACCTGTTCTAACTTTAAACTTTGAGACTCAATTAATTGATTGAAAAGATGAAAAATTGAATTAAACTCTAGACCAGTATGATCTGCAAGACCAATTTCACAAGTTCTACTATTTGATACGCCATAATCACAACTAATTTTATCACGGCTCATCTTTCTTAAAGCATTCTCATTTAGTTTGGGATAAAAAAATCCCTTATCACCCGAAAACCCACAACATTCTAATTCTGTATATTCAATATTTTCTGAAATTTTATTCATTACATTATAAAAAGATTGATGAAGCTTATTCTTAATGGACGAGCATGGTATATGCACCAAAACTTTATCTTTTGAAGGAGAAGATGCAAATCTATCTAAAATATATTCGTCAATAAAGCGAAACGGCTCATATATGTTCATATTTTTATTCTTTTCAATCAAACAATCAAAACATGAGCTATGGTCCATTAAGATGGGCGTATTATCTGAAGTCAATTTCATTTCTGTTATTGATGATAGCATCTCGTCATTTTTAAAATGGTATGACTTTAAAAATCCTTTACTTTTAAATGCAAGACCGCAACATAATTCATTTATATTTTGAGGTATCAGCACATTATAGCCAAAATAACTTAATACTTTTACTACAATCTCAATCAGTGGGGATTCTTGTTTATTTGAATCATTATTTCCCATAAGTCTATTAATACAACTAGGTATATAAACAACTTGCTTTAATTGATTGTCAGATTGAGCAATCTTTTGGAGTTGATTTTTTTTTAAAGCATTTGGGAAGTTTGATCCAACATAAGGTATAGAAGATATTTTCTGATTGATTTGCATGGATTTTCTTTCTACAAATTCTTTTCCTAACAACTTTTTCAAAAAAGATAGACTAGACAAATTAAATCGCATTATATCAGTGGTTATTTCAAAATTCTTTGCAATAAGATCAACAAATTTAGATTTAACTAAAACATCTGATTTCGACTTTTCTGTTAATATCAATTGTCCTACATTGATGCCTACTGGACAACTTAATTCACAAGCGCCTGTAGTTGCACAAGTATCAACTCCATAATGTTGAAATATCTTATGGGTTTTTTTTGTATTGTAATGATTTGATTGATTGTCCAGAGACTTGATTTTATCTAAAATAGTATTTCTTTGCCTTGGCGTAAAAGTATACCCTTCTGAAGGACAAACTTTTTCACAAAAGCCGCAATCCATACACTTATCCAAATCAGAATGGTGAATTTCTTTTTGTTTTATATTTTTTAAATGTGCCTCAGGGTCATCATTAATTATAACGCCCGGATTTAAAAGAAAAGTTTTATCAAACAAAGTCTTTACTTTTTGCATGATTGAATAGGCATCCTTGCCCCACTCTTGCTCGACAAAAGGAGCCATGTTTCTTCCTGTTCCATGTTCCCCTTTTAGTGATCCATTAAAATCATTGACAATAATCCTTACTAACTCATCTATAAAATTTTGGTATTTTTTATGTCCTTCTTGGTGATTAAATTGCTGAGAAAAAACTATATGTAAACTTCCATCCATTGCATGTCCAAAAATGACACCATCTGTATAATCATATTTTTTTAGAAGATTTTGAATTTGAATAGTCGCTTGAGCTAAACATGTTAGTGGTACTGTGACATCTTCAACAATTAATGTAGAGCCCCTTTCCCTGTGAGCACCTACTTTAGGAAGCAAAGCCTTTCTTAAATCCCATAAGTTCTTTGTTTGATTTTCATCTTTTGTAAAGTCATATTTAAACAGAAGGTTGTGCCTGAGTGACTCTTTGTTAATTGATGCAGCTTTATCTATTAATGAATCTGATGAATCACCTTGAATTTGAATTAATAATGCAGCTGGTTTACTTCCTTTACTTAAATGCGAGTCATAAAACCCAATTTCCGAGATGGGTACAAGTGATTTTAACGATAAGAAATCCATTAGCTCTATTGCATCAGGATTTAATTTTGTAATTTCAACAACAGCTTCACATGCATTTTCAATATTTTCAAAAACAAAAAAACCCGTCATTTGATTATTTTTTAAAGGAATCGTTTCTAAATTAATATTTGCAATAAAACCTAATGTCCCTTCCGAGCCAATTAATAAGTGTTGTAAAATATCAATTGGGTTTTCATAATCAAGTAATGCATTAATACCATAACCGGTCGTGTTTTTAATTCTATATTTAGTTTGGACTTTCTCTCTAAGTGGTTTGTTTTCAAGTAACTGCAATCTTAATTCATAAATACTGTCTAGTAGATCAAAATGTTTTTGTTTGAAAGTATCAACACTATTTTTATTTAAAGTATCAAGGACTGTGCCGTCACAAAAAATAATTTTCATACCTTTTAGCGTATGATAAGCATTCAATTTAACTCCACAGCACATTCCAGATGAATTGTTGGCAGCTATTCCACCAATTTTACATGAGTTTATAGAGCTAGGATCTGGTCCAATTTTATACCCATAAGGCTTCAAAATAAGATTGACATCTCCACCAATTAAACCTGGCTCAAGAGAAACTTCTTTACCATTGTCTATTATCGTTATTTTTTTCCAGTAATTTTCATGTAAAACCACTAAAATGGAATCAGATAATGCTTGACCTGACAAACTAGTTCCAGCTGCTCTAAAAGTAATAGGCGTTTTATAAAATAGCGCATCTTTTATAAACTTTGACATTTCTTCGGCATGTCTAACTTTAAGTACTATTTTAGGCGTAATTCGATATAAACTTGCATCAGTCCCATATGCATAACATAGAGTTGGATCCGTTATAATATTATCTTTCGGAATGTAAGTTTTAATCTTTTTTAATAAACTTAAATAATTATATTCCATACAAATTTCACTCAATTGTAATAATTCATAAGTAGAATCATTTTCATTAGTTCATATTCTAAAAAATTATAATGGAAATAAAAATTAGACAAGCGCAAATAAGTGACATTAAACAATTAATTCCCCTAATTAAAGAGCTAGGATATGATTTATCTCCTGATGAATTAAAGCAAACAATAGAACTTCAAAACAAAAACTCTTATGAAGTGAATTACATTGCAGAAAAAGAAAAAAACATTATAGGATTAATTAGTTGTTCTGTTTTGAGGATGTTTCATCATAATTACAATACAGGAAGAATAGTATCTCTAGTGGTATCTTCATGCGAAAGAAATCAAAATATAGGTGAGAAATTAATTCAAATTGCTGAGTTATACTTTAAATCTTTAAATTGCAAAAAAATTGAAATAACTACCAATAATAAAAGAGAGGACGCACATCGCTTTTATTTCAATCAAAACTTCGAAGATACACATAAATGTTTAAATAAATCCCTTTAAACATAAATACT
Organism: Paraphotobacterium marinum; assembly: GCF_002216855.1. NCBI lineage: Bacteria > Pseudomonadati > Pseudomonadota > Gammaproteobacteria > Vibrionales > Vibrionaceae > Paraphotobacterium > Paraphotobacterium marinum. The sequence continues at coordinate 91,705 of NZ_CP022356.1, read as the reverse complement.
TCATTGTTGGTGCATAAAGTATGGTTGAAATCACTAACTATTTTTTGAGAAGTTAAAATCTTTAATTTATAGTAATAAAATCTATATAAAGATTTAACTTCTAATTATAAAAATACATAAAATTAATAAAAAATTCTATAAATATTTATTAAACCAATCTATCTGTTTTGCAACAATTGATTTAAAAGCCTCTCCCTCATAACAATCATAATGATCTGCTTTTTCTACCATAAATATTTCTTTTGGTGAATTGGCTTTTTCGTAAAGTATATGAGATTCTTGAGCTGGGTTAACACTATCTGTTTGAGAGCCAACAATTAAAATTGGAATATGAATGTTACCAATATGATTCTCAGGTTTGTGAGATAAAGTTTCGTTTACAGTTAAGAACGGTATTTTTATTTTTAAATCCGGAAAGTCATTACAATACTTATTATAGAAAGACTGTGATTGTGGATCGGATAAAACCTTAATCAAAGGCGTCATCATTTCTTTGCCAGTTTTTTCTTTTTTCTCAACTAAACGTGAAATCATAGCGAAAAACTTTTCTTTTTCTTCAGAATTCATTTCTCCAGTCACCACACGCTCACCATTCGCAAATGTTAATTGTACAGCTAAACATTTAATTTTAGAGTTTTCATCTGTTGCAATTATGGCATTTGCTCCACCGTATGAAGTTCCCCATAGTCCAATACGATGACAATCGATATTATCTAAACTACTTAAAAAATCTATTGCTGCATGAATATCTTCGATTTGTAATTTTGGTACTAATCTACCCTTTTCTCCTTCACTCTCTCCGAATCCTCTATAGTCAAACGTTAATACGATGTAGCCAGCATCTGCAAAAGCTTCTGCAAAGGATGGTAAAAGAAGCTCTTTTACACCTGCAAAACCATTACATAATATAATTGCTGGATAACACTGATCTTTATTCATTTGTTGGGGCTCGTATAAACATCCAATAATAGTTTCATTTTGGGATGTAAAAGATATTTTTTTCATTTTTTACTCCGAAGTTATATTAAACAATAAATTTATTCTTTCGAAAAATCAGTTGTTTAGTAAAATTTAATATCACAAGATAACATATTTTTTATCATCAATACTTATAAAAATAAACAGAACTTATTATTTATTATGAATAAATTACAATGAGTTAATGCTATTGTTAACCTTTCTTCGAAATTATTTAAATTTAAAAAATGTAATTTATTAAATTTTTTGATAGTTAAAGACATACAAAAATTATATGTTCCCAAAGATTAAATCTAATCATATTGAGGAAATTTAGTGATAAAATTATTTAAAAAATATTTTTCGAAAGTCCCGACTCCAATTGCTGGTTTATCTCTTGGGGTATCTAGTCTGGGGATTTGTTTAGAAAACATGTATGATTTCAATAATTATGCGCAACTAACTTTCGCTATTTTTTCTTTATTATTGCTACTTATATTAACGCTAAAATTTATATGTTTTCCACGTTATTTTTTTGATGATTTATCTCATCCAGTGACTGGTAGTATTTTACCTACTATTTCAATGACCATAATGGTTATTTCTACCACTATCAATAAATATTCTTTCATGTTAGGTTTAACATTTTGGGTATTAGGAATAATTATTCACCTTTGTTTTCTTTTGACATTTTTATTTTTCAGAATACGTGAATTTAAATTACATCACATGATCCCCTCATGGTTCGTACCACCTGTTGGTATTATTGTATCTGCTGTAACATTTCCTAACTTAAACTCCTTGTTGCCTCTGACATATTTTTTAATGTTATTTGGTATAACAACTTATTTAACTATTCTTCCTTTAATGTTATATAGAATTATTTTTGAAACAGTAATACCTAAAAATACTGAGCCTACACTTGCAATTTTTGCAGCTCCGCCAAGTATAAGTTTGGCTGGTTATCTCACAATTTCTTCTCAACCTGATATTGTTGTTATTTCTATTCTGAGTAGTGTTTCAATTTTTATGACAGCTTTAGTTTACTTGTTTTTTTTAAAATCATTGTTTCGTTCATTTCATCCAAGTTATGCTGCTTTTACCTTTCCTTTGGTTATTAGCTCAGTAGCAATGTTTAAACTTTCAGATTGGATACACTCAATGAACTTCCTAACTCATTATGAAAATAAAGCTCACATAGTTGCTGAGTTTGAAGGAATTGTAGCACTTTTTGCTGTTTTTTATGTATTAATCAATTATATTAAATTACTCATTAATAACTTTTTAAGTATAGAAATGTCCTCTAAATATCTTTAAAAAAATTGAATTATAATTAGTGTTAAAATTTGGCATTACGAGGCACAATATATCAATAACCTCTAGATAAAAGGATAAAGATGCTATAACTTGGTATAGTTACAATAAATTCCACACCATTATTATTAAAGTTTCTATAAAGAGAAAATTTAGTATCAACTTTAATTAAAAGTTAACATCTATTTAATCAAAGAAATCACTTCTTTTACTCCCTTAACTATTGGATATATCCAATAGTTAAGGGAGTTTCTTGAAATTCAAATCACATTACTTTTTTAAAGTAAAGTATCATATAAACTAACATTATTAACTTTTTAGTTAATAATATATTAAATATTAGTTTATTGATAAGAGCATTCATTTTAAATATTATGAATTTTATGTTAAACAAAAAATGTGTTTTATATGAAGTTTAACCATCAAACTATGGTTGATATTACTTCAATTATAATGTTTGTGATTGGTAATTATAAAAATATTTTTATCAACATCAATAAAAGACATAGCAGATGAATTGCGTCATTCTTGCTAAATATCATCAGAGTTAATAACACATGTGAATAATAAGGGGTTTAGACTATGGATATCGTATATAAAGAAATTGAAGAGAAACATAATCTAGAAGTAAAGCAAGTCATAACGCAGGTTGGGATAGAGTTCGGTGCTGTTGGTGAAGGGTATGGTCCGAGCGATCTTGAAGTTAATCAAATGAGTCAATTTTATAGTGATGATTTAAACAGTTTTTATATTGTAGCTCTAGTCAATAATTCTGTGGTAGGCGGGTGTGGTATCGCTCCTTTTAATTCCTCAAAAGAAGTGTGCGAATTAAAAAAATTATTTTTATTACCGGAATCTCGAGGCTTTGGTGTTGGTAAAGAATGTATAATTCGTTGTTTAAATTATGCAAAGGCGAAAGGTTTTACACGATGTTATTTAGATACTTTATCTAATATGGAGAGTGCAATATCTTTATATAGTCATTTGGGTTTTAAACATTTAACAAAACCTTTGGATGGTACTATTCACAATAAATGTGATATTTGGATGATTAAAGACTTAAAAAATTCGTCTTTCTAGTTAAAAAAGTCTTCAAAAGATTAAAAAAATCCGAAAAAGGTAAGCAAAATGCTCTTTATACAGTGGAAATAGTTAAATTTTTTTTCTGGGAAAGGTCACAAAATTCCCTCAAATTGACCTTTCCTGTTTTTTTTCAGTTAAGCATGGGCTTAATATTCTTTCATATAAGGTCTAACATTTTGGATATTAGATATTATTATGCAACATTTATTTCTTCTGTCGCTCTTACTTTTCAGAATACATAAATTTAAATTACATCACACGGTCCTCTCTTGATATCGCCCATTGATATTATTTTATATGCTGTAACATGCTCTAAATTAAGCTCCTTGTTGCATCTATATATTTTTTAAAAAAATGAATTAGATTTAGAGTTAAAATTTGGCATTGTACATCGCAATATACTTATAATCTCCAGATAAAAGGAGATCGATACCATAACTTGGTATAGTTACTTTAAACTTCTCTCCATTGTTATTAAAAATTCCAAATTGAACAGGTTTATTATTTAAGTATCCGCCTAAAATTTGAAATGAACCTTTTTTACCTTCAGGATCTAAAGCCAAAGTAATCTTTAAGTCACTCTTTTTTATAAATATTTCAGATTTAATCATTTTATTTATAGACGATCTTAATTTGTCCGGAATAAATACAGACAATGATTTAAAACCAGATTTATTTTTGTCAAAAGAAATATTAATAGTATCTTGTGTCATGTTTAGATTGGTTTTACTTTTTACGATACTGACAGGAAAGCTAAAAAGTGCATATGAACTAAAATTTTTTTCAAAACAATTTTCAAATTTTGCACCATTAAAAACATATGGTAATTTTTGTTTGATTTTAAAGAGTGAATCACTTGGCATATCGGAGTTATAATCTTTGCAGGCAGGAATTTCCACAATCAATTTTCCTTGGATTTTATGAGTGCTTTTAGCATTAAAATCACTAAAGCGTACTGGAATTTCTGCTTCTGTTTTACACCCTGTTAATAAGGCTATTATTAAACACAAAAAACAATTTATCATTAATCTAAACATAAAATCATATCTCGCTTTAAAATTAAGAATATTTAACCTACATGTTTTAATTAGATATTTCCCTAATAACGTTATTTATTTAAATATATTTAAATAAATAACTAATGATTGATATCTCATGTATTTTTAAATATTAGATCACGTATTAATCTTAAAATCATAATATATATTGTCGAAGTTTGGACTGATTAGTAAATAGAGGCCTATTAAAATAGATAAAAAAATTGAACATATTATTTTATATAATTTATAACTCATTACTTATTTGTGATTTATTCCCACCTTTCATCTGCTGTAATGTAATTATTTGCGATCAAAATCATGTTGATGGTTAAATCATATTTTTTCATAAAGCAATAAATATTAATATTTTCAAAACATAAAACAAACACAACAAATAATAACAGGTTTAAAAATGAATAATAATAATGTTTATAAAGTATCGATCCTTTCAGGCTTCGGAGGTATGCTTGAATTTTATGATTTTATTTTGTATATAATCTTTTCATCTCAAATAAGTGCAACTTTTTTGCAAAATGTACAATCAGAAATCGTCAAAAATCTTATTACAGTATGTATTTTTTCGGTTGCTTATATCGTGAGACCAATAGGAGGCTTACTTACTGGTTGGTTAGGTGACAATATTGGAAGAAAAAAATCTTTCTCTCTAACCATACTTATTATGTCCGTTTGTATTTTTCTAATGGGAGTAATGCCATCTTATGATCAAATTGGAGTCATTGCCCCTATCCTTTTTATTATGCTGAGGGTTATTCAAGGACTAGCTTTAGGCGGAGAGTTGCCGGGTGCTATTGTATTTGTGTATGAATCAGTTCATAAAAACAGAGGAATTGCCTTAGGTATTTTGTTTGGAATGGTGTTTTTAGGGTTCCTTCTTGGTGATATTATGGGTGACCTTCTTAAACACTATTTTGGAGCATATGCTTGGCGTGTTGGATTCATTTCCGGATCAGCAATTGCTTTAGTAGGTTATTTTATAAGATCTAAGCTTCATGAAACACCGATGTTTATGGCTTTGGAGAACAAGCAAAAATTTCCTTTGTTTCACATTTTAAAAAATAATTTTTCACTGCAATTAGGAGGTATTTTCAATGCAATGTTGGTTGCATGCAACGGGGTAGTTGTATCTTTATATATAAGTAAATACCTACAAAACCACTTGAATATTCCTTATTTTAAATTTCAAAATATAGCGTATGCTATTTCAATCTTGAACGTAATAATCATTTTTCTAGCTAGTTTTCTATCTGATTTTGTAAATGTTAAGAAAATGTATAAATTAACCACTATTTTACTAGCTTTAATGAGTTTTCCTGCCTTTTATTTAATGTCACTGGGCCAAATTTCTTCTATTTTTATGGGCTGGTTCATGTTGACGATACTCTGTGGTATAGGTACAGGATTATTTATGAAAATTCTGTGTGACTCTTTTGAAACTAATGTTAGACTGACAGGCGTAGCAATGAGTTATAATCTAGCATTTGCTTTTGTGGGAGGTGTTGGTCCCTTAGCCATTGAGCTTATGATAAAATCAATCAATAATATCGCTGGACCAAGCATTGTTTGTATCTGTTGTGCATTAATGGGTTACGTATCAATACGTCTAACATCTCAAAAAAACACAAATAAGAAGTTAAATACTCAAATTTTAACGGATAAGTCATAAATCAATAGGAGTCTTAATTTTGGAACATATCACTGATAGTTTAAAAACGTTTTTAAAGGCGCAAAACGAACTTATTAAACAATTAGCCTTAGCTGGTTATCAACCAGATCCAATTGCAAACAGGGCATCTTTAGAGTTACTGACACAAACATATGTTACGACAGCACCTTCACTAGATCTGACAAAAAAAATTAGTTACAAGGATATTCCTTTAAAAATTTATCATCCTGAGCATGAGAAAAATCTTCCTGTTTTTTTATATCTCCATGGTGGGGGGCATATGTCAGGCAGTATTGATGTCTATGATAAAATTCTAACTAAACTGGCTTTTCATACTGGAAATATTGTCGTAGCTGTTGATTATAAGTTAGCACCTGAACATCCATTTCCATCAGGGTTAAACGATTGCAAGCTTATTCTAAAAAATATGTGGAATATATTAAATCAAGAAGGAATTAATTTTGAGAAAAGTTTGACTTTAGGGGGAGATTCAGCAGGAGGTGCATTATCTTCAACCATTTGTCACACAGAATTAGTTGAACTCGTCGATAAGTTAGTTCTTATTTATCCATCTTTAGATTACACACTCAGTTGTGATTCAATTAAAGATCTAGGTAAAAACTATCTTCTCGAAACTCACTACATAAAGTGGTTATTTGATAACTATTTTCAGAATAATGAAAATAGATATGATGAATCGCCGTTATTTCGAAACATTCCAGAAAATTATCCAGATACATTAATTATCACTGCAGGATTTGACCCTTTAAAATCCGAAGGTATTAAATATTTTGAAAAGCTTGAAAAAGCAAAAATTGATGTAAAGCACATTCATTTTCCTGGGATGATTCATGCATTTTTGAATTTGGAAAACTTAGTGAAAAATCAGTGCGATAAGTTATATAATGATATAGGTTTATTTCTCAAAGAGTCTTAATTCAAATAAAAGGGGAATTGAAAAGTGGATGCTTTTCAATTCTTACCTTGGACAGTTATCTAACTTATCAAGAAATAATTGAGGTTGAGCTTTGTTTTTAATTAACCAAGATAATGGAGTTAAATTGTCAAAAAATTCATGTTTTTTTTGCATCATTCCATAAATTTCAGGACCAATAATAAATTTTTTTTTCAACAGTCTATGAATTTTGTGAATCAATCTAAATAACTCCACTTGATCTTCAGTAAATTGAATGGATTCATACTTATGAGAAAAAAATTTTTTTTTGTCCTCAAGGCTCAAATCTAATAAATCTGATATTACAAGATCTGAGCAATCCCATAAAACAAGAAGGTTATGTGCTGCTTTGATTTCACTTTTTTGTATCATAAAACTGATCTTATTTCTTATGTCTTATTTTAAAAAATAATAACAAAATTAATATACTTAAGATTAAATATAATACAGTTAAAGGGAAAAGTGAATGTGCTTTTAATAAACTACCTATACCGGTAAAAACTCCATAAGAAACCCAACAAAATGAAAACAATATACCATTAGCTGTCCCTGACATATTTTTAAAAATACTCAGTCCTTCACTTACAGCAATTGGAAACACAAAACCAGAAAAACCAACCATCAATAATAAAGGTAGGAGTATAAAATAAAAGTTATTAGATAATAATTCAATCATTAAAAAAACGACTGCAAATATCACCGTACCAATTAAGGCAATAATTTCCTTTTTTTCACGTTCAATATGAAATAAAATCCTCGAGAATAGATTACCTATAAACCAAAACACACCAATTGATAAAGCAACATAACCATTAAATATGGCTGATTTATTTAATATGTTTTGTATATAAAAAGGTCCAACCACACTAAAAATAGCTACGTAAGAATAAACTGAACCAGCTAGTAAGATTGATTTCACAAAACTAAAAGATTTAAAAACAGTTTTTGTGTTATGAAAAAGTAAATTAAAAGAAAATTTCTTTTTTTCTATTAAGGTTTCTTTAAAAAGAAAAAAATAGAATAAAAATAAGATACTTAAATAAATTAAAATAAAACTAAAGTTTGCCTGCCATGAGAAGTAATGTTGCAAATACCCCCCTAAAAAAGGCGCTACAATTGGGCCTATTGAAAAAGAGGTTGTAATATATGTAAGGTGTTTTTTTAACTGCTCACCTGAGAGAATATCACTCAATATAGCCCTAGTTGGGACAATCATTAATCCAACACCAAATCCCTGAACAAATCTTGCGCAATTAAGAACATATATGTTATCTGTACAAATAATCATAATAAGGCTTAAAATTTGTATTAATAAAGCCAATAAAATAGGTCTATGACGCCCTATTGCATCTGATATTGGACCTGCTATCCATTGAGTCAAACCAAAACTAATCGCAAATAACGTAATAGATAACTGAATCACATTATTCGAGCTGTTAAAATATTCAGACATAAATGGTAAGGAAGGAAGATAAATGTCTGTGCTCATACCAGCCATGGGAACGGTGAGATTCACTAGGAAAATAAAAAGGATTGTATTTTTTTTATTCACAAATCATTCCACAAAAAAAAACTCTCTTTATTATATATAAAAAGAATTTTTTTGAAAGCAGAACCAAATACAAACTTATTAATCTAGATACTCAACATAATTTTCAAGAGGACGATGCGGTAAGTCTGGTTTTCTTTCTCGAGGTAATCGAGACCCTATGTATAAAAACCCTATGATCTGATCACTTTCTTTTAAATTTAAAGCAGAATTAATGAAACTGTTATATGCCCATTTACCAGTCCTCCACATAGAACCATAACCCAAGGAATAAGCAGCCATCTCCATCGCATGAACAGTACAACCCGTTGAAATATTTTGCTCAATCACTGGAATTTTAGCGTTTGCGTCTGCAGTACTTACAACTGTTATAATTAAAGGCGCTCTAAATGGTGCTAATTTTGCTCTTTGCTGATCTTCTTCCGATTCATTTGCATCTTGAGCAGCTGCTTCAAAAATTTGACTCAATTTTTCAATACCAACATCCTGGCTTATGATAAATTTCCATGGTGTTAAGTTCCCATGATCTGGAGCTCTTAAACCTGCCTTTAAAATAGTTTCTAATTCATCTGCCTTTGGGGCTGGAGCTTGTAATCTTGATGATGAGTATCTATTTAACAATAAATCTAATGCTTGCATCTTATTTCCTTCATAGTAAAATTTTTGTAAATCACCTTAATGATAATAATTATCATTATAATTTTATTTGGCGTTATTACCAGAGTTTTTTTAATTTAGCATATTTGATTATGAAATGGTTTTAATATTTGCCCTACTTTTAAAAAAAATAATGAGTAAAGAAAACAAAGACATTATAATCATAGTAAAAGCTAGTGGATAAGAACTATTAAGCACAAATAAACTTGATATCGAGCCTATTATAGAACTACCTCCTAATTGAAGAGCACCAAACATAGCTGAAGCAGCTCCAGGGAATTCTCCAAAAGGTTCTAAAGCACCACTTGCACCAGCACCTGATGTTAATGCACAACCAAAAGTTGCAATAACACACGGACCAAAAAAGCCAACTAAGGTTAGTCCCGTTAATTGATAGACAATAATCAGTATAATACCTGACAGCAAAATCAAAAATGTTCCAACGACTGTTGTTTTAAAAACTCCAAGTTTTTGGGTGAGACTACCTGATACAAAAGAGCCAATCATAAAGGATAATCCAGCAGCTCCAAAAGCGTACATAATTGTTGTTTTTGGTAAACCAAGCTCTTCAACTATGTAAGGTGTCATTGAAAATAGTGCAAAAAAAGAAGATATACCGGCAATAGCAGGAAGCGTAAACGACCAAAATGTTAAAGATTTACCGATTAAAAAATATCGATAAAAAACTGACCAGTTGAATGCTTTTCTATTAGCAATACTTAAACTTTCTTTGCCCCAAACCAAAATAATTAAAGCTGTTGATATTGCTAACACAGTTAAGAAGTAGAATGCAGAGTACCAAGGATAATGTGTAATTAATGCAACACCAATTAATGGACCTAATATCGGAGAAAAAGCAAGCATACCATTTAAATAACTATAAATTAAAGCACTGTCTTTTCCATCATATGTATCTCTTACAATTGCAAATGCACTGACAGACAAACCTGCTGCTCCCAAAGCTTCAAGAGCTCTAAAAATTAAAAAGATATCAATAGTCTTACTCATTGAGCACAAAGCAGAGCCTATGATAAATAAAAACGCAGATGCCCATACAACTTTCAGTCGCCCATATTGGTCTGATAAAGGTCCAAGAATTAATTGCCCAAAGCCACAAATTAAGAAAAAAACCGATATAGTCAATTGAATCGCGGATTGAGAAGTATGGAACATTCTTCTCATTTCAGGTAAGACCGGCATATAAACATCTAATGCTAATGCAAAACTAAATATCAAAGGAGCTAAAATAATAACTGTTGTTTTTGGTTTATAAGGCCACATGCTAAAACTCTCAAATGTTGTAAATCTTTTTAAAATATAGCCAATCTTAACGCTTAATTAAAAAGTTAATTTACTTAATAAAAAGGCAATTCTAAAGAAAAAAAAGATTGTATACAATCATTAATAATTGAAATATAGAAAAAACATATGTCAAATTAAGACATATTAAGATTATTAAATAAAAATCATGACTGTATACATAATTAACATTAGGCTCTTATTTAATGAATAAAGCTAAAGTAATTGAGTTTGATATAAAATCTTTTCAGAATTAATTTTTAAAAAGATTACAATTAAAGCAATCAAAGATGTAAAAATCATTGTTATGGCTAGAGGATAAGAAGTGTTTACTGCAAATAACCCCGAAATTGTACCAATAACTGAACTACCACCTAATTGCATACAACCAAACATGGCTGAAGCCACTCCAGGATATTGCCCAAAAGGTTCCAAGGCACCACCCGCACCAGCGCCCACTGCCAAAGCACATCCAAAAGTTGCAACAGTACATGGTCCAAAAAAAACATATAAATTTAGACCCCATAACTGGTAAAAGATAATAAGTGCAACACCAGATACAAATATTAATAATACGCCTAAAATAGTTGTCTTGAATAGTCCAATATTTTGAACAATTTTTCCCATTAAAAAGAGCCTAACATAAATGATAAACCAACTGTACCAAAGCTATAAACGATAGTTACTTTAGGTAATCCTAACGATTCAATAATATAGGGAGTTATGGAAAATAGTGCAAAAAATGAAGACATTCCTGCAACTGCAGGCAACGTAAAAGACCAAAAATGAATTGATTTTATAATGATCATGTACCTTGAAAAAATTGACCAGCTGAAACCAGTTCGATTCGCTTTATCTAAACTCTCTTTACCCCAGACTTTAAAAACTAATCCAGTCAGAATTGATAAACATGCTAAGAAGTAAAATGTTGAATACCATGGGTATCTTGTTATTAAAGCTACTCCAATTATGGGTCCTAAAATTGGCGATAATGCTAGCATACCGTTTATAATACCATATATTTTAGCGCTGTTTTCTCCATCAAAAACATCACGAACAATTGCAAAAGCACTCATAGATAAACCCGCGGCTCCGAGGGCTTCTATTGTCCTAAAAGTTAAAAAATACCTATCGACTCACTCACTGCACAACCAATAGCTCCTAAAAGACATAACATAATAGATGTCCAGACCACTTTTATTCTTCCAATTTGATCAGATACTGGTCCCAATATAAGCTGACCTAATCCACAAATTAGAAAAAAAATTGAGACTGATAACTGAATTGCCCCTTGAGAGGTATGGAATAAATTTTTCATTTCAGGAAGGACTGGCATGTAAACATCAAGAGCTAAGGCCGAACAAAAAATTAAAGGCCCGAGAATAATTGCTGTTTTAATTGGACTATAAGACCACATATAATCTATCTCTTTTTTATTTTAAATGATTTTTAAAATCTAACATAAAAAAATTAAAGACTTCATAATTGGTTTTAAATCTTAAGATTTGATTTTAAATATTTTAATTTGATTTTAAATTGCTCCCAAACAAGTACCCTAACAAATTATTTGAGAACATGGGATTAAATAAATTTATATTAGGGATTAAATATAATTTAATAACATTACTTACATGAACTCACATCTTATTTTAAATGAATATACAGTAATTATTTATTAACTAAGATATCCTCTTCCTTTTTATTCAACTCAAACATAATTTCATTTTTTCTAAAAAAAGGAATGGTCCATGGTGGGTTATATCCTGCATAAATAGGAACCGAAACTATTTTATAATCTTTTTCATTTGTTAAAATCCAGCTCTTTAATTCTTCAGCATATCTTTTATTCTTCTCCTCATTATCTGAACCAGAAAAAGTAATGACACCATAAGTTTTCTTTTTTAAAACTTTAAATTCTATGTTATCTGACTTTGGTTCGGGTAAGTCTTTTAGATCATATTTTTTGGAATCATAAAAGTCATTTCCCAATTATCACCTTTTTGATATTGTCGGACAGGGGATGTCATTGAGATCTTTTCACCAGTTTTATTATCGCCAAAAATATAACCAGCAAGAATACGAAAATCCTTGTTTTGTGCATCCTTGTATGTTCCTTTCGTTTGAGTCTGTATGACAAGATAAGAGTCATAAAGTCTTAACTCCTTGTTGGAATCTTTTTTTAAAACCTTGTATTGAGGTTGTTCCTCTGTTTGAATACCAAAAAGTGAACATCCGGAAGTAATCATAATGCCTCCAAGAAAAATAATTTTTTTAAAACTATACATGATTTCACCAATAAAAAACATTGTTTTAAATATCTTATTCAATCATTTCTTATTTTTAAAGCTATGGTTTATAATTTTACTAACTACATCAAATTTTTTTTACAAGTTAACCCATATGAAATACATCATTTGCCTAATCTCATCAATAGCATATAGTAGCATGTTCCTTTTCTCTTCAAATGTATTAGCAAAACAAACTAAAACATTTGACATCATACCGCCCTATTGTGTTTGGACATTGTTAAATAATCATTCATATTCTGGATACAGCTATCGACTAAAACCTCTAAAAAATAACTCTAATACTCAAAAAGATATAATTTCTGAGATTAATTTGACAGAATGCTCATCTGCCAACAAAAATTTTAAGATCTTTACGAGAAACAACCAAACAACATATCAAATCACTTTTCCCAGAAATGATTCAAATCAACTAACGGAAGGATATTTTAGTTATCAGTTAGTTGGTCCTTACAAGCAATATTTAATTTTTCATACCTTTGATTCAGGCGGAGGGACTGGTAACTTTGATGGAATAATGATTGTTAAAAAAGATCTTCGAATAGAGTATGGTTTTAATAATAAAGCCAATAACTTAAATTCTCAACAAAATATGTTTCTAAAAAAGATATTGTTCATACCTGGAGGTGACCGAGCAACTGGTGGTTTTAAAAGTCTTAAAATAAGAAATGATTACCTTGAAGTAACGCAATATAATAAGAATAATTTTCCGAATAATCCTCAGTTGCCCAATAAGATTTTTAAAATTGATTTAAGGCATCTAAAATAAAGCCAGAGTTCTCTGGCTAACTACATTACCTGCATAATTTTTAATGGCAGCTGAAAAAATATCAACATATTTGTCCATTTGGAACCCAATATTATTCAAAAGCTCTAGTACTGGATTACCTCCATTGGCAAGCCTTGAAGGAAGGATAACTTGACAACCAAATTTCTCAATACTAACTATATTACCCAGCCATTAATGCAGGACAAAATCTTCTATTTTTTTGTGTAGCTTAATAATTACAACAAAACATATAGTTATATAAAATAATGTGAATGATTTATAGATGGAAGTTTTTTTATTGCAAACATATTTTTATAAAATACTATTTATTTACCTTAAATAAATATGATTATATGTAAATGTATTAATATGTAAAAAGGGTAAATTTATGAATAATGTCCGCTATAAATCAGAAATAATTGATGGTTGTAATATTTTTTACCGTGAGTCAGGTAAGCCAGCAAATAAAACTATAGTCCTATTACATGGAAATCCAAGTTCATCTTATATGTATAGAGATATTCTATCTGAATTGGGTGATGAATATTATTTAGTTGCTCCAGACTATCCGGGTTTTGGAGAAAGTGACTCACCGGATCCTGAACAATACGATTATACTTTCGACAATATTGCCGATACTATTGAAAAGTTACTCATAAAAAAAAGTATTAATAAGTACACATTAATGATCCACGACTTTGGCGCACCTATTGGGTTTAAAATTGCAATTAAAAACCCTGAAAAGATAGATGGATTTATTACGATGAATGGTAACGCTTATGAAGAAGGTTTGCATGAGAAAACTTGGGCATCGCTTAGAGACTATTGGAAAGGACGTTCATCCGAGTTAGATAAAAAATTTATGATAGATCCGTTGAGCTCATTAAGTGGCGTTGGGTACATGGGACACGTAATCCAGAATCTATTTCGCCTGATACCTGGAAGTTGGATTTATATAATCACACACGTAAATGGCAGTCAAATATTTGTACGAGCCTGTATTTTGATTATCAAAATAATGTAAAAGAATATCCTCAATGGCAAAAGTATTTAAGAGATAATCAACCTCCAATGTTAGTTGTCTGGGGAAAAAATGATCTTTTTTTTCCAGAATCAGGGGCAATTGCATATAAAAAAGATCTTAAAGAGATAGATTATAATATATTGGATACTGGACACTTTCCTCTTGAGGAAGAAGGAGACTTTATTATTTCAAAAATAAGAAGTTTTATGAAAAAAAATATTGCTTAACATAAATGTTTTGTTAAATATATTTAAAATATGGCCATTTTTTCAATTAGACAAAATGATTTTATACTCGAGCCCTAACATTTTATAATTTTATTGCTAATTCCCATATGATATATTTAGCTCTCATTTTCAAGGAGTTACTATAGGTGTTACCTCTGTTTAATACGCTATATTTTATTTAAACCTATGGAAAATTACTGAGTGAGTAACTTAAACTTCTAAATAAAGGAGTTGGATTGTCCAAAACCCAGATTTCATGCTGGATTATGTGTTATCAGGTATTATCGTAAAAAATAGAATTTGTTGACGCTTATTAGAAAAGATCCGAAACAAAAACCATAAGCCTGCAAAGCTTATTGATATGTTTCGTCGCTCAAAACGTCCATGAGATAAACTGGTGCTATCCAGCATTATAGTTGTACTCGCAAGATACAAACTAATTGAAGGAATCATTCTTCTTAATGATTATTAGGCTATTGAGAAGTTTTATTTATTTAAAATTATATAATTAAGTATTTGATGTCATTATTTGAATTTTGACAAAACTAAAATGACACCTTTATGATATTTATTGCAAATAGATTATCTTATTTAAATACTCTATTTTTTAGAAAAGAAAAACGAAATCGTTTTAAAATAAATTTCAACGTGAACCATCTAGCAGATAAAGCAAAAGCGATACCTATTAAAGATTCTATAAAGCGATAAATCGCATTTTCATAACCACTCACATCGGGGCTGACTAAACTAACAGCAAAAACAACTGTTACAGTAATTAAGGCCAATCTTAATCCTTCTTCAAATTTGAAAAGACTACAAAGAAAAGCCGTAATAATAATCATCGGAATTAATAACCAAAATGATGCTACAAAATAGCTTAAAAATAAGCCAGAAATTACTGCACCAATCAATGACCCTAGCCCTCTGATAATCGCTGCATGAAGTGTTGCCTTTCTATTGTCGTGTAAAACAACAATTGCTGATATTGCACACCATAAACCACTTATTAAAGATAAGGTTTCCTGATTAGGTATTAATAGCTTTCCTACATAAAAACTACAAAATACAACAACTGCAAACTCAATCGAAGTAACACATGATTCTTTTAGGCCCTGTTTACCAAAAGCATTATTCCTTAAAATATCCCATTTCATTATTAATATTTCTCCTTATCACATTTTATTTTTAATCATCTTCTTGTTTAATTATATCTTATTGTTTTGGAGAATATAAAGGCAAACTAGACTTTGATGACCAAAAATCTAAAAATTCTCTAATCACTGGTGGGTACAGTATATTTTCGACGACAGATAAATTATAAAGTGTTGGAAATAAGATGATAACCTTTTCATTAATAATTTTAGATGAAAAGAAGCTTTCCCCATATAACTCAATCAATTTATTAAAAAATTTTTCAAGATTTTTCTTATAAAAATCGGTATTTAATAACATTTCTCTAAAAGTTAGGTTTAAAGAACTTTCAAACTTATTTTTATAGTATTCTTTTGCGCTTTCAGATTTAAATTCAGGTAAATCTTGCTCAAATAAAAATCTAGGACATTGTAAACCATAAATCGAGCTCCTAAATTGTTTAACAATTAACAGCAGATCATCGATATGATCGAAATTGTTGACTTGATCAATTGAAAATTTTTTACTGATACACTTTATAATATCTAAACTTTCGTCCATATAAGTTGAATCATCTACTTCAATAATGGGAAGTGACTTATTTCCAGTTAATTGGCGTGGCGTCTCTTTATCAGAATAATCAAGATACTCAACATCAAATGGAATATCAAAAAGTTTAAAAAAAAATTTAACTCGCACACAGTAAGGACAGTGTTGGTATTCATATAATTTGATCATAAAAATTTAATACTTTGTTAAAATAATTAACATGCCATAAATATTATTATATTGGAAGGGTTTAGAGTTATACTTTGGATATAAAATGAAAGGTTTTTTAATTAAATTAAATAAAATAAACGGGGTTTAATTGAATATTTCATTTAATTATGTATTCTTATTACTTATTCAATGAAGAAAAAATTTAAGTATATGATTGGAAAAAGTAATATCAACATAAAGCCATCTATTTTTGGATTAATGTCCGCCCTTGCAAAACAACATAATGCAATCAATTTTACCCAAGGTGCACCAGATTTTGAAACACCTTCTTGGATTCTAGAAAAACTAGAATACTATAGTTCACGTGGAAAGAATCAATACTCTCCTATACCTGGGATGCCAGAGCTAAAAGAAGCCTGTGCAAATAAAGTTAAACATTTATATGGCTGCTCAATAAATCCAGACAAAGAAATAATGATTTCATGTGGTGCGTCTGAGGCCATCTATTCTATTATAGCGGCATTTATTTCAGATGGTGATGAGGTAATATACTTTGATCCTGCTTTTGATGCCTACCCTTATGTTACTAAAATGATGAATGGTAAAAGTATTCGCTTACAATTTCTATCTAATGGACGAATTGATATTGAAGCAATTAGAAAGTCTATTACCCATCGAACAAAATTAATTATATTAAACTCGCCTCATAATCCATTAGGCGCTGTTATTAGTAAAAATGAATATTTGGAAATAGCTAAAATAATCAAAAACAAAGATATCTTATTACTTAGTGATGAAGTGTATGAGCATATTTATGCCGGTGAACAATATCAAAGCGTATTAAGTATCCCTGAATTAAAAAATCAAAGTATTGTGGTCCAATCACTTGGTAAGACATACAATATAACAGGTTGGAGGTTAGGAGTTTGTATTGCGCCAGAAAAAATATTACCCTATTTATTAGGTGTGAAACAATTTACAACTTTTTCCGCACCAACACCTCTTCAACTAGCCGTAGCTGACGGAATTAACGATCACCCAGAATACTATGAGACATTACCTCAGCTATATCAAAAAAGCCATGATGTCATAACTAATTTATTAAGAAAATCAAGATTTAAAGTACTACCATGGCATGGTTCACCATTTTTGATGTTAGATTATTCAAATATTACTTCTAAAAATGATGAGTGCTTTGCAAAAGAGTTAATTACAAATCATGGTGTTGGTACTGTTCCCGTATCTTCACTTTACGAAAAACCAATACACAGATACTTAAGAGTTTGTTTTGCAAAACAAGAAAAAGATCTGATAGAAGGGGCCCTAAAACTATGTCAGATTTAAATATTTGTATCATACAATCTCACATCTTTTGGCATCAAAGTAACAAGAATAAAGACCATTTTAATGAACTTTTTTTAAAAATTAAAAAAGATAAAAATCCAGATTTAGTTGTATTACCAGAAATGTTTAATACAGGATTTACAACTGACATCAATGAAGCCTTACCCTATCATGAAATAGAAAATTGGCTTATCGAACAGTCAAATAAAAATAATTTTGCAATTATAGGGAGTTCACTAGTACTAAATGAAAACCATGAACGAGTCAATCGTTGTGTTCTTGCAAATAAAGATAACATACAATTTTATGATAAAGTCCATCTTTTTGTATTATCATCAGAATTTCAAGATTTAAAACCAGGTAAAATAAGGCCAATCTTTATTTTAAATGACTGGAAAATTATGCCGACCATATGCTTTGATTTGAGATTTCCGGAGTGGCATTCGAATCAGAATGAATATGACTTACTCATAAATGTTGCAAGCTGGCCCAAGGTGCGATCCGATCATTGGATAACACTTCTCAAAGCCAGAGCTATCGAAAACCAAGCCTATGTTGTAGGATGCAATAGAGTCGGAGTCGATGGAAATAACATTGACTATCAAGGTGATAGTATGGTTTATAATTATGAAGGCAAGATTTTAGCAGAGCTACCAAAAGATGAAAGTGGGATTATATATGTAACAATAAATAAAAACGACATGTTGAAATATAAAAAGAAGTTTAACCTACAAAAATCAAAATCTCATTACTCTATTAAATATGAGGAAGACCCTAAATGAAACGAAGTAAAACATTTTTATTTATCTTGTTATGTACATCAATGCTTTCTTTTTTAACATCATGTGCAAACTATTTAGTACATAAAGATCAAGCCTATCGATATTGCGTTGATAACGGCAACCAAATCAAAACTGAGTTTATAAATAATCAATCCACTGATTTTTGTGTCTTTAAAGATAACTCTTATTGTAATAAATGGGGTTACTATAATGGCTCTTGTAAACCAGGCGAAAACAAAAGTCCTGTAATCTCAATGCCAGTAAAAAACCAAATATGTATACAAAATTTTGGAACAAATAAGGTTTTTATTGAAAATAATAAAGTATATCATATTTGTACATTTAAAGATGTTTATTGTGATATTAATGATTTAGTTGCAGGTAAATGTTTGGACAATAATCAGAATAACAAAAATCTTACACAATCAAGAATGTCAAGTTCATTTATACAACAATTAAAGGAAAACTGTTCTGATAAAGGTGGAGAAGTTCAAACAATGAGTTATGATAATTTACCATTACAAGTCTGTGTATTAAAAAATAAACAAATCTGTGGACTATATGATTTGTATCAGAATAAATGTATTCCAGGAAAGATTAAACTCAATTAATATTTTAATAAAAAACCTAATTTTGGTTTTTTATTAAAAAGAAGGGCTAAAGCTAATCAAAAAGGTATACGTTACCCAAAGTCTAAATTGTTACCCTTTCTAGTTAAAAGTGTATAAAAGTTTAAAAGTTAGTGAATTAAGGATACCTTACAAAGAATTACTTAATTCACTGATGAATTAATTAAAAAATTATTAACTTTTAAATTGGTTTTTTGTATGTTTTGTTGCAAAACGTTTAGATGCATGGCGACCAGATTTTCTTTGATAAAAATTATTCTTCTTAACTGAGTCAACTGATGGGATTAAACAACCTTCTTTATCACCAATAAGATGACTTTTACCCATATCCTTTACTGCCTCTCTTAAAACATCCCAATTATTTTCATCATGATACCTTAAAAATGCTTTGTGTAACTTTCTTTTCTTTTCTGATTTTGCCGTATTAATTATATTCCTTTTTTTATATTTCACTTTTTTAAGTGAGTTGGTTTCTGAATAATACATTGTAGTTGCATTACACATTGGTGATGGGTAGAAGTTCTGCACCTGATCACATCGAAAATTATTCTTTTTCAACCAAAGCGCTAAATTTAACATATCTTCGTCTTCTGTACCTGGATGTGCTGCGATAAAATAGGGTATCAAATATTGTTTTTTACCTGCCTCTTTACTGTATTGCTCAAACATTTGCTTAAATCGATCATAAGTACCAATACCTGGTTTCATCATTAAATCAAGCGGTCTTTTTTCTGTATGTTCTGGCGCAATTTTTAAATAACCACCAACATGATGTGTAACTAATTCCTTCACATATTCAGGAGACTCAACAGCCAAGTCATATCTTACTCCCGAAGCAATCATTATTTTTTTGACACCATCAATCTTCCGAGCACTCTTATATAAATCAATGGTATATTGATGATCTGTATTTAATTTTTTACAAATGGAAGGAAAAACACATGAAGGTCTTCTACAATTTGCTTCTGCTTTAGGATCTTTACACCCCAATCGATACATATTAGCAGTTGGTCCACCCAAATCAGAAATCATACCTGTGAACCCTGGAACTTTTTCTTTAATATCCTTTATTTCGTTTAAAATAGATTCTTTAGAACGATTTTGAATAATTCTTCCCTCGTGCTCCGTGATACTGCAAAAAGAGCAACCACCAAAACACCCTCTCATTATATTTACAGATGTTTTAATCATTTCATAAGCTGGAATTTTTTTATTCGTATACTTTGGGTGTGGCACTCTTGCATAAGGTAACCCAAAAACAAAGTCCATTTCTTCGGTTGTCAACGGAATAGGAGATTGTGTAACAAAAAGTTCCCTAGCCCCATGCTTTTGAACCAACGCTCTCCCAGAATAAGGATTTGTTTCCAAATGCATTATCCTACTAGCATGTGCATACAAAATTTTATCATTAAGTAACTTCTCATAAGAAGGCAGTCTAACAACTGTATTTTCAACCTCATGTTTGGATGGTTTTATTTGAATAACACTCACTTCACTCGTAGTACTTTGTTCCTTATCTCCTGCGCAGGGTTTATCATACTCATAAGGATTTTGTGGAACAAACTCTTTAAATGGTTTTTCTATTCTAGATGAATCAATTTCATTATAATGAGAAGGATATTTTTGGAGATTAAATGCACACCCTCTTACATCTAACATATTTTGGACCTGTTCACCTCGAGCAATACGATGAGAGACTTCAACTAAAGCTCTTTCAGCGTTACCAAACAATAAAATATCTGCCTTGGAATCAAAGATGATTGATCGCCTAACGCTCTCTGACCAGTAATCATAATGAACAATACGGCGTAAACTAGCTTCAATACCACCAATTACAATAGGAACATCTTTGAAGGCTTCTCTACATTTTTGAGAATAAACAATTACAGCTCTATCAGGTCTTTTTCCACCTTTATTGTCTGGTGAATATGCGTCATCATGACGTATTTTTTTATCAGCAGTATATCGATTGATCATTGAATCCATATTACCTGCAGTAATTCCAAAATATAAATTAGGCTTACCTAATTTCATGAAATCATCTTTACTATTCCAGTTTGGCTGATCAATAATACCAACTCTAAAACCTTGTGATTCAAGCAACCTACCGATAACAGCCATCCCAAAGCTTGGATGATCAACATAAGCATCACCAGTTACTAAAATAATATCACAACTATCCCATCCAAGTTGATCCATCTCTTGTTTAGAAGTTGGTAAAAAAGGCGATGAACCATAACATTCAGCCCAGTATTTGGGGTAGTCATATATTTTAGTTTTTGCTTGAATCATAATAATATCACTTTTATTTAATTAACTTAGCATTATAACTTAAAAACATATTTATATAAATTAATTTTAACAATACAAAAAAATATCAATATAAGAGTATAAAATCAAAGCTAAATATTGTAATATACGTCCCGCAAAAAACACACACAACGAGAGTACATAAATGAATATTTTACATTCCATTTTAGGAGTTTTGTTTGTCTTGGCATTGGCGTTATTGGTAAGTAAAGACCGAAAAGCTATAAAGATAAGACCAATCATTCAACTACTGATTATAGAAGTTATTTTAGCTTGGTTTTTACTTGCTTCAGATTACGGATTAATTATTATTAACGAAATATCCAAATTATTTGATTTGTTTTTGGAATTTTCAAATATTGGAACAAAGTTTGTTTTTAGTGAACAATTTCTTAAAGACAATTTTTTCTTTGCACAAGTTCTAATGCCAATTATTTTCATGTCAGCTTTGATAGGCATCTTAAAATACTTTAAAATCATGAACTATATCATTAACGCATTAGGATATGTTTTATCAAAAGTCAATGGAATGGGTAAATTAGAGTCCTTTAATGCAATCAGTGCTCTTTTTTTCGGACAAGAAGAAAATTTCGTTGTTTACAAAGATGTTATTGATAAAATTTCTGAGCGAAGACTATACACTCTAGCAGCAATGTCCATGTCAACAGTGTCTCTGTCTATTTTAGGGGCTTACATAAGCATGCTAGATCCTAAGTATGTGCTTACAGCTATTATTTTAAATATTTTTAGTACTTTTATTGTTCTCTCCTTAGTCAATCCATATGATCATAAAGAAGAGTTAGAATATAACAAGCTGCAAACTGAAAAAACAGAAAGTTCTTTTTTTCAAATGTTAACGGATTATATTATAACGGGTTTTAAAGTTGCGATGATTGTTGCTGCGATGATGATCGGATTTTTGGCACTTTTGGCACTTTTAGATCATGTTTTTGCCTCAATACTAGGCGTAAGCTTCAGAGAAATATTAGGTTATATTTTCTATCCTATTGCTTGGATCATTGGAATACCATCTGATGAAGCTTTACATGCTGGAATGATTATGGGTACTAAAGTTGCGGCAAATGAGTTTCCTGCTATTGATTTATTAAAACAACTCTCTGGTCAACTTTCTGAGCACTCCAAAGCAATTGTCACTATTTTCCTAATATCTTTTGCAAACTTCGGTTCAATCGGTATTATTACGGGTTCAATTAAAGCTCTGTCCAATAAACAAGGTAATGTTGTTGCTAAATATGGTTTCAAGTTGATATTTGGTGCAACACTAGTTAACTTATTATCTGCCACGATTGCGGGATTAGTAATATAGCCACTATCAAAAACAAATAAATTTTGATATAGTAACGCTAATTGTATTTTGGATATTAAAGCACTTCATTTCCCATGAAGTGTTTTTCTTTTAAAGGTATTATGAGACTAAATATAATTTTAGGTATTGTAATAGTAGCCTTCGGCTTAGAGCTTTTGGACACAACCATAGCTTGGGCTGTTATACCGGATATATCATCATCACTTAATACAAGTAATGCACTAATTTATTTAGCATTATCAGCTTATCTCATATCAAATGCTATATTTATTCCCTTAGGTTCTTGGCTAATTCCCAAGTTCGGTAGTAAAAAAATTTTTTCTTGTGCAATTTTGTTTTTCACGGTCGGTTCATTAACTATAGCAACATCACAATCAATTCATATTTTCATATTAGGTCAAGCAATAGAGGGTTTAGGTGGTGCTTTGATGGTGCCAACAGGTAGAAACCTTTTGCTTAAGGTCTCACATCAAAGTCAACATCCAAAAATACTTAACATGCTTCCCCTCTGTGGAAATCTAGCTGGTATGATCGGACCTACTCTTGGTGCATTTATAACTGAGGCTTTAAGTTGGCACTTTATTTATTTAGTTAATATTCCCTTTTTGATATTCCTGTTTATTTTGACTCAAATTCATTTTCCTAAAAAGAATACCCCATCACTAAAAAAACCTTTTGATTTTTACGGCTTTTTCTTTTTGGCTACAGCCAGTTTTACAGGAATTTTAGGAGCTAATTTACTATCAGAAAACATATCAAATCTTTTTTTACCAAGTTCAATGATTATTTTTGCAGTTTTTTTTGTATTTCTAGCTATTAAACATCTAAAGAAGTCACAATTACTCATCCAAACTTATCCCTTTTCAGTTGATACATTCAAATCCTCTATTATTTCAGGCTCTCTATTTAGAATGGCGTTAGGTGGTTTAACCATGTCACTCCCAGTTTTTTTACACTACAAATATAGTTATACATATATAGAAGCAGGCTCTGTTATGATTTTTCAACCCATAGGTTTATTATGTGGAAGATTTTTATCGACAAAATTATATGCAAAAGTTGGTTATATGAAATCTATTTTAATTGGATGTATCTTATCGATAGCATGTATTTTAACAATTCTATTAGCTAGTAAAGCCATATCTTTCTTTGAAATTGCTATCATTTTATTAATCATAGGCTTCTGTCAATCTATAGTTTTTACTGGTTGTAATTGTTTAACTTTTTATGGTTTTAAAGGAGAAGAAATTAATAACGTTAATGTACTTATGGCTCTTTTTCAAAAATATAGTTTTGCATTTAGTGGAACTATTGTTGCCCTGACAATGACCATCACAAATGCTTTTGTAAATTCCAATCACTCTCATACCCTATCAATAGAAATATTTATGTTGATATCAATTTCGTTGATTTTAATTTCAATTTTAAAAATGTTTCAAACTGAAACAAATATTGGCGTAGTCTCATCCAAATCAACTAAAAATTAGAAGACACTTTTAAATTAAGATTGAAGAAATAATTGCTAAAATAATTATCCAAAGCACTGGTTGTTAGATTCTTTAAACTAGATTAAATTTATTTTATTTAAGAAAGTTTGTTAGACTTGAAACATGCTTTGTGGTCGAGAAAATACAGTCTCAACCTTATATCTTTAAAGTAGGTTGTTATTGATACAGAAATGAAATAAGAAGTGACGATTTTAAACTCTTTAGAGACGAAATATTAAAAAAAACATACATAATTAGAGTTTATCTTCAGATTTTTAAAAAAATGAAGTTAATATTTTATTTCAATGTTGATATTAAAAAAACTTAATCCAATTTCTGGACCTAAGGATAAAGATTCCGTAACAGAAAATAAATAACCAACATGTAACTCTCCAACGAGTCCGCCTTTATTTTTTAAAGTGGATACATCATCTAGTGGAAATCCTAATTCAGAAGTTGAGGCTACTGAATAACTAACTTGTCCATCCAAATAAGCACCATATGTATTAGCATATGCTGAGCTTATAAAACCTATAATTATGATAGTTGATAATAATATTTTTTTCATAATTTGTTTTACCCTATGCTAGATTAGGTTTTCGCTCTGTTAGTCCATCGGTCTACAGAATAAATTAATATAAAGACAATTGAAATTTCAGAAAAAAATGTACCTAATTGTGAGCTTTCAAATATCCAATGTTTCATCAAGAATGGTGCTGCCAAAGCAACCAGCCATAGAGAGAAAAAACCATTGACCGCTGTAGCCATTCCTGATTTACTAGCGAAAGGATTTAATAATTCAGTCATAAAAATTGGCTGGGATAAACCTCGACCGAAGTTAAATAAAGACAATGAAAATATAAAGTTTAGTATTGATAACTTCAAATAAATGAGTAATAACCCACTAGATAAGGTCATCAAAAAACTGACGTAAATAATCTTAGTATTCGAAAATATATTTTGTATGGAAATTAAAACGAAAGAACCAAATGCCCTTGCAACTACAGGGATCATTATGATGTAACCATAATTTAATAGACTAATATTTAATTTCTCTTCCAGAATAAAAGGAGATAAAAGTACAGAGATAATGTTTAACAGATACCCAAAGCTAGTATAAAAGCTACATAGTAAAAAATTTTTATTAGTAAACAGAAACCTATAGTCATGAATTAAGGTTATTATATTAATCTTAGTTTGTTTGCTGGTTAATGTTTCCTGAAGAAAGATTAAACTAATTATAAAAATAAATGCTATGCATATAAACACAAAAATAAAGATAGCATGCCAATTATAACTATTTACTATCCATGAACCTAATGAAGGAGAAAGAATTGGAAGAATAGTTCCGATAATGGTCAAATATGAAATTGATTTTGCAAGTTTAGAACCAGTGTAACTATCTCTTAAAATCGCATAACATAATACAGCGCCGCCACCAGCTCCCAAACCTTGTATAAAGCGACCAATTTCTATACCAATAAAATTAGATGAAAAACATATACATATTAAGGTCCCAACCAAATATAAAAACTGAGATATAAAAAATATTGGTCTTCTACCAAAATAGTCCGAGAGAGGTCCGCAAATCATTTCTGAAAACCCCAAAGATAATAAATAAATTGAAATAATTAAACTTATATTATTACTAGAAACATTCAAGTCTTTACTCATGAATGGTAAAGATGGAATATAAATAGTCATTCCTATTTGAGCTGTAGACAAAACCATCATAGAAATAAATAACTTTCTATCTTTCATTGTATTAATCCATAAACAAAAATTTAAAATTAGGATAAACACTAATTATGATTTTTATAATATACTAATTTAGAAAATCTCCTTTTCTTAATAATTGTAAATAAATTGTTTTTTTTTCTGTATAATGATGTTTTTCATAAATAACAGGGCATCAATTGAATTGGTTTCAGTGCGTTAATAGTTATATTAGGGTTTTTGAGGAAAAAAGCTTTAGTCGGGCAGCAGTTAAACTTCATACTAATAGTTCAGTAGTGAGTAAACGTGTCACTTGGTTAGAGGAACAAATTGGATCACAACTTATAAAGAGAACAACCAGAGCTTTAGAATTTACAGAATCGGGTCAGTTTTTTTATCAAAAAGCACTTATTCAAGTCAGTGCTTGGCAGAAAATGTTAGATGAAACTCGTTTTATAAATAACTCTTACAAAGGACCGCTTAAAATTGGAGTTCAAAGGTCTCTAGGATCAAAGTTTATTAAATCTCACCTTACCAATTTTCTTGATAAATATCCGGACTTAAGACTTAATTTAGTTCCAATTGATTATGGTCAATCACCCAGTCTATCTTTTGATTTATTTATTACGCCTGATATATATAATCAATTTGATAACTTAAGTTATATTAGAGTACCGTTATTTAAAAGAAAGCTACAATATTTCGTATCGCCCAATTATTCTGATAACTACCTAATTCCTGAAACATTTCAACAGTTAGAATCACACAATATTTTAATGTTATCAGAAAAGCCAATTACAAGTCTTACAAATGACAAAGGAGAAACCGTAAAAGTTTCCAGCAATATCACTACAACCGACAAAGAGCTCATAGTATATTTGGCAAAAAAAAGCATGGGGATTTTGTGCTCATCTAATTTAGGTGTTCAAGATAGCTTAGATGAAGGCTCTTTAATTAAGATTTTAAAAAACCATCATCTTAAAGAAGATGTCGTTTCTATATTTTATCCAAAATTAGAGTTCAAGCACGCTAAAACTGAACTTTTTGTTAATTATATGAAAAAATCATTTAATACATAAAAAATTATTTCAATCATATGTATTAATGTTTAATTAAGCTAGATTGCGTTCTCTAAGGGAAGAACTTGCTTTTCTGAAGAACTTCTCAAAACAAAAGTCGACTCAATATTTTTGATCATACTAGAAGAAAGTTTTTTAAACAAAACATCTTGATAATGATCTAAATCACGAACAACAATCTCTAGCATATACTGCGCCGATTGTCCCGTAAGGAGGTGGCATTGAATAATTTCAGGATATCCTAAGACCATTTTTTCAAACTGTTCCATTTTTGCTTCGCTATGACCATCTAAAGTTACCATAACAAAAACTTTCATATTCAACCCTAATTTTTTAGGATTTAATATTGCAGCATATTTTTTTATATATCCCTCTTTTTCAAGTTGTTTGACTCTTCTAAGACAAGGTGATGGTGATAATGAAATCATATCTGCCAATTCCTGATTACTTATTGCACTATTTTCCTGAAGAATCTCTAAAATGCGTCGGTCTATTCTATCCAAAATATTACTCCCCATAATTGCTTATTTCTTAAATAAGTCTCTTTATTTTTTTTTAACTATATTCTTTTGTGTCTGTATCATTGAATAATATGGAGAAAAATTAAAGGCGCCATATTATTCCAATAAAACTATCATAACTGAAATAAAATTTCAATATTTTGCTTTTATATTTGAACTAAGCAATCATTGACTGAATCTAGTTTGATAAGATAAACAAATTGTTAATTTAACTTAGGGCATGATATGTCAACGAAAAAAAATTTAACCACTTTCTCACTATTTGCTGCATCTGTTTCAGGAATGATTGGCTCTGGATGGTTGCTCGGACCTCTAACAACAGCACAAATTGCGGGTCCTGCTTCAATTATATCATGGATTATGGGTGGTGTTTTAATGGCAATTATTGCCGCCTGCTTTTCATTTTTATCAAAAAACATCCCAACAACAGGTGGTTCAGTTCGTTTTTTTCAAATCAGTCATGGTCATTTTGCAGGTTTTAGTATTTCTTGGATTACTTGGATTGCGTGGGCATCAGTTCCGGCAATTGAAGCGCTTGCGGTCCTTCAATACAGTGGGAATTATATTCCAGGATTGATGACTAAAGGACCGTCACCAGAATTAACGCATATTGGAATATTGGCAGGTATAGCTTTAATTGTAGTTATAGCATTAATTAATATTGCAGGTGTTAAAGCATTTAATAAAACGAACTATATCATTCTTGCAATGAAATTATTTATACCCATTGGTGCTATTTTTTATCTTTTCTTTAGTAGTAATAGTGTCAATCATGTTGAAAATTTTTCAAATTTTGCTCCCAATGGATGGAAGGCAGTTTTAAGTGCACTTCCTTTAGCTGGTGTTTTTTATTCATTTTTAGGATTTAATCCTGCTATTGAAATGTCCCGTGAAACAAAAGATCCAAAACGTTCAGTTCCAAGAGCTCTATTCTTCTCATTATTATTTACAACTGTTGTTTATTCTTTATTACAAATTGCATTTATATATGCATTACCTAATTCTAGTTATGCGAATGGATGGGATCATCTATCTTTTACTGGAAGCAGTGCTCCTATTGCTGGTCTTCTTACTTTATTTGGTGTTGCAGTTTTTGTTAAAATCCTATATTTAGATGCAATTATTGCACCCTTCGGAACGGGTTTAGTCATAAGTGCCACAACAAGCAGAATGACGTGTGCTATGAGTGATAACAAGTATTTACCAAAGTATTTGAGTAAGTTTTGTCCTAAAGGAACGCCTGTAAATAGTATTATTTTTAACTCAATTATTGCAATATGCTACTTATTTACATTTACAAGTTGGAAGAGTTTAGTTGGTTTATTAGTTGCTTCATTAACACTTGGATACATAGTGGGTCCCCTTGCATTGGGTCTTTTAACAACACAAAATAAAATAAACTTTAAGGAACACCACAAGAAATACATTCATGCTTTATGTATCACAGCACTAATTATCTGTACATTAATTGTTTATTGGGCTGGTTGGGACGTTATCAAAAAAATTGGTGTCATATTTACTGTTGGTTACGTCATTCTAGGTTGTATGTACTTTATTAATAAAAACAACTTTGAAAACATAAATCTTGTAAAAGGATCATGGGTTTTCCTCTACATTTTAGGTCTATGTATATTTAGTTATTTCGGGACATTCGGCGGAACCAATGTCATACCATTTGGCATTGATATCGTATATTTAAGTATATTTGCAACTGCTATTTACTATATGAGTATTAAAATATCTAATTACCAAGTATCAGATAGTACCCAAGATGCTCCGGAGTTTTCTATGAGTTAAAAGTATATTTTCTATGAAGTGATTGTTAGC
This sequence comes from Paraphotobacterium marinum, assembly GCF_002216855.1. Lineage (NCBI taxonomy): Bacteria > Pseudomonadati > Pseudomonadota > Gammaproteobacteria > Vibrionales > Vibrionaceae > Paraphotobacterium > Paraphotobacterium marinum. The sequence goes on along the minus strand of NZ_CP022356.1, from coordinate 61,968 downwards.
AATCTAAATCATAAAGTATTTAATACAAATCCACATACTTTAAAGACGCAAACATATTATGTTTGCGTCTTTTATTTACTTTTGAAGTTTACAGAAATACATAGAAATATATTTATTAATGTAATCCTACAATTAATTAACATTTTATATATCGCAAAAAACAACTTTATCAGAATAAACAACCAACTTACTTCAATATTCAAATTATTATATTTTTAAAAAAAATATCCTAAAGAAAATAAATATCATGAATAAAATTAAATCAAGTTACTAATGCTAAAATTAATGACTGTATTGAAATAAAATATCAAACAAAAGCTTATTTTTCGCAATTACGCAATTTAATCTTATTTGTTTTTTGTTAGAATAAAAAACCTATAAAACAAGACTAAAGATTAATGAAATGACAACAAGGAAAAATTTAAGTTCTTTTGCTATATTTGCTGCTTCGGTATCAGGAATGATAGGTTCTGGTTGGTTATTAGGACCTTTATCAGCCTCTCAAGTTGCTGGCCCCGCCTCTATTCTCACATGGATAATTGGCGGCGCACTCATTTCAGTGGTTGCATTTTGTTTCGCTTTATTAGCAAAAAATTTACCCACAACAGGCGGCACAGTTCGTTTTTTTCAAATTAGTCATGGCCATTTTGCTGGGTTTTGTATCTCATGGATTACATGGGTGGCATGGGCAGCTGTTCCTACAATAGAAGCTTTTGCCGTACTTCAATGTAGTAGCAGTTTCATACCTCATTTGTGGACAAAGGGAGCATCTCCTCATTTAACTGAATTTGGTATTATGTTTGGAATATGTATAGTTATTTCCATGGCTATGATTAACATTGCTGGAAACAAAATTTTTAATAAAACAAACTATATAATTTTAATTCTGAAATTCGTTATTCCAGTTGGAACAATATTTTTTCTTTTTTTTAGTCATAATGAATATAATTTAACTTCAAATTTTACAGAATTTACGCCTAATGGCTGGCAAGCCGTTTTCAGTGCTCTACCTTTAGCTGGCATTATTTATTCTTTTTAGGCTTCAACCCAGCAATTGAACTTTCAAAAGAAGTAAAAGATCCTATGAAGGCAGTACCTAAAGCTTTACTTCTTTCTCTATTATTTACAACTTTATTGTACACCATTTTACAAGCAGCTTTTATTTATGCCTTACCCAATAATAGTTATGCTAATGGATGGAGTCACCTTACATTTAGCGGTGTCACTGCTCCTATTCAAGGACTTCTAACTCTTTTAGGCGTCACTTTTTTTGTTAAAGTGCTTTACTTGGAATCCGTGATAACCCCTTTTGGAACAGGTCTTGTCATTGGGGCAACTACAAGTCGCATGACTTGTGCTATGAGTGAAAATGGTTATATTCCTAAAAAGTTGAGTCACTTTAATCAAAAAGGAACACCCGTCAAAAGCATTGTCTTTAATACAATTATTGCAATAATTTATCTATTCACCTTCTCTAGTTGGAAAAGTTTGGTAGGCCTTTTGGTGGCCTGCCTGACACTGGGTTACATCGTAGGTCCTCTTGCACTTGGTCTTTTAACAGCGCAAAACAAAATTTTGTTTAAAGTACACCACAAAAAATACATACATGCTCTGTGTACCATAGCCTTAACAATATGCACTTTAATTGTTTACTGGGCTGGATGGAATGTTGTTCAAAAAATTGGGCTCTTAATTATTTCAGGTTATTTAATTTTAGGTATCATGTGCCTTTTAAATAGAAAAAAAATGGGAAATTTAAACATCATTAAGGGTTCTTGGATTTTAGTTTACTTTTTAGGTTTATGTATATTCAGTTATTTGGGAACTTTTGGTGGTATGGCAATTATCCCATTTGGAATAGATGTTGTTTATATTAGCTTTTTCTCTATAGGTATTTATCTATTAAGTTTAAAATTGTCCAAAATAAAATTATCTGAAAAAGTATCAAAAGCACAACTACAGACAATTTAAATTATTAAAAATACTATTTAAAGTTTAAGCTTATAAAGTGATAATAAAAAAATTTCCTAAAGTCATTACGCCAGCTTTAGCTATCGTAATGACTTTAGGATGCTATCGATGTATCTAAAATGGCATAATTATAAATTAAAAAATTCTTCTGAAAATGGGTAAACGATATAAAATGATACCTAGGATAAATGAAGCTATTGTTGCTACAGCTCCAATAAATATTGCTATCCACCACGGATTCCAAGATAATTGGGGAAGTACGAACTTTATCATTAGTCCTAAAAAAATAAATTGTACGACGTATGCAGGAAATGAAGCGCGAGCTAATACTTTAGTTACTTTATTTGAGTGATTAAAAAACGTTTTAAAAATATAAAGAAGAAAAAGAATCATACCTACGGCACAAGGTGTTCTTAAAATCTCAAATGAGTTGCTTATATTAAAAGAATACCCTATTAAACCTTTGGTCCCCGATATAAAAAACATAAAGATAATTAAGCCAAATATACCATATTTAAAGTCAATTTTTTCAAGCCAATTATTTTGGTAAGCTTTTATACCCAAAATAAAAGCTGTGATATAAGTTGGAAAAAACTTTATATCTAAAAAACCTAGAAAAGCATCGCCAAGCTTGTTATTTAAAACGACTGCAATATAATTTATTGGAATCATGACCATACAAAAAACAAAGATTTTAATTAAAGATGGTAAGGGATTGTCAAATTTTTTTTGAATATTTTTTTTATCTGCAAACTGGCTCCAAAGTAAAGTAAAAATAAGCAACGTCCAGCAGAACCAGGTTACACCCATGAAAGTGCCCCATTGAAAAGAAATAGTTTGTGTATATAACCAAGATAAGTATGATGATTTAATTCCAACAAATTCCTTCATTAAAGTAAATTCAATCGGCATTTCAAGCAAAATTGTAATCAAGACTGCACCGCCCAACCGTATGATTTTATCTTTATTAAATTCAGCTTTTCCTTTTTTTAAAAAAGAGGGAATGATAAAAAAAGCAGAAATAAAAAAGAATAAGTCCATAAAAAAACTTTGATTTATACCGGTAATTTTATTAAATACATCATGATAACTGGGAAATTGAGTTCCCATATCATCAAATGAATGATGAAAGATTACTACTACAGCTAGAAGCCATTTAATGTTATCTAAATAATACATACGATTTTGGGGTGGTTTTTTCATTTTTTTTTCCTATGGGTTGATAGGTTTTTTATATTAATGGTAAAAATATTTGAGAAAACAAAAAAGGGACAAAGAGCCTGTTTGGGGGATAGATATCCCTTTTAGGGATAAAATTTTATATAAAAATAGATATTTGATAAAAGATAACTATTAAAGTTGAGGTTTTAAAATAGATAATTTTGTATATGAAGACAGTACCTAAATCTTTACTTCTTTCTCTATTATTTACAACTTTATTGTACACCATTTACAAGCAGCTTTTATTTATGCCTTACCCAACAATAGTTATGCTAATGGGTAGAGCCACCTTACATTTAGCGGTGTCACGGCTCCTATTCAAGGGCTTCTAACTCTTTTAGGCGTAACTTTTTTTGTTAAAGTGCTTTACTTGGAATCCGTGATAACCCCTTTTGGAACTGGTCTTGTCATTGGAGCAACTACAAGTCGCATGACTTGTGCTATGAGTAAAAATGGTTATATTCCTAAAAGTTGAGTCACTTTAATCAAAAAGGAACCCCCGTCAAAAGTATTGTCTTTAATACAATTATTGCAATAATTTATCTATTCACCTTCTCAAGTTGGAAAAGTTTGGTAGGACTTTTGGTGGAATGGCAATTATCCCATTTGGAATAGATGTTATTTATATTAGCTTTTTCTCTGTGGGTGTTTATCTATTAAGTTTAAAATTGTCCAAAATAAATTATCTGCAAAGGTATCAAAAGCACAACTACGTACAATTTAAAATATTTTAAAAAAACCCCTTAAAGTTTAAGCTTCTAAAGTGATAATAAAAAAATTTCCTAAAGTCATTACGCCAGCTTTAGCTATCTTAATAACTTTAGGGTACTATCAATGTATCAAAAATGGTGTAATTAAAAAATTCTTCTGAAAATTGGTAAACAATATAAAATGATACCCAGGATAAATGAAGCTATTGTTGCTACAGCTCCAATAAATATTGCTATCCACCACGGGTTCCAAGATAGATGAGGAAGTACGAACTTAAACATCAGTCCTAAAAAAATAAATTGTACAACATATGCAGGAAATGAAGCACGAGCTAATACTTTAGTCACTTTATTTGAGTGATTAAAAAACGTTTTAAAAATATAAAGAAGAAAAAGAATCATACCTACGGCACAAGGTGTTCTTAAAATCTCAAATGAGTTGCTTATATTAAAAGAAAAACTCGTTAAATTGGATATTCCTGAAATAAAAAATAAAAAAATGACCAAACCAAATAAACCATATTTAAAATCAATTTTATCAAGCCAATTATTTTGGTAAGCTTTTATCCCCAAAATAAAAGCTGCAATATAAGTTGGGAAATATTTAATATAATGAAACCCTAAAAATCCATCTCCCAATATACCGTTAACTTTCAAAGCTATTAGGTTTATCGGTATCATAATCAGACAAAAAACAATGATTTTAATCAAAGATGGTAAGGGTTTGTCAGATTTTTCTTGAATACTTTTTTTATCTGTAAACTGGCTCCAAATTAAAGTAAAAACAAGCAACGTCCAGCAGAACCAGGTTACACCCATGAAAGTGCCCCATTGAAAAGAAATAGTTTGTGTATATAAATAAGATAAGTATGATGATTTAGTTCCCAAATATTCCTTTATTGAATCATATTGAATAGGCATCACTAGCAAAATTGTTATTAATACTGCACCACCCAATCGTATGATTTTATCTTTATTAAACTCAGCTTTTCCTTTTTTTAAAAAAGAGGGAACAATAAAAAAAGCAGAAATAAAAAAGAACAAATCCATAAAATAACTTTGATCTATGGCGTTAACAGTATCAAATCCAATATAATAACTTGTAAATTTATTTTTTAAAAAATCAAATGAATGATGGAAAATAACTACGATAGCGAGAAGCCATTTAATGTTATCTAAATAATACATACGTTTTTGGCGTGGTTTTTTCATTATTTTTTCCTATGGGTTGATAGGTTTTTTATATTAATGGTAAAAATATTTGAGAAAACAAAAAAGGGACAAAGAGCCTGTTTAGGGGATAAATATCCCTTTTAGGGATAAAATTTTATGTAAAAGTAGATATTTGATAAAAGATAACTATTAAAGTTGAAGTCTTCAAATAGATAATTTTGTATAATCATTTCACTTTTTTTAAAATTAATTGAAGATGAAAAATAAATAAAGGAACATTTTATTTAATATAAGATTTTTATATAGTTATCTATATAATTTGTAAATGGTATTAAAATTAAACTAAGGTTGTTTAAATTCAATCCGAATAGTTCAGTGTCTGATAAATTATTCTCAGCTCTTTTTATAATGATAAAAAGAGTTATATTTTGTCAGATTTATTAAGTTGTTTTGACTTCCATGCTTTTCTAAAGTTTTCTATGAAACTTTTTGAAATATTGAACTGAGTATTATCTATCACTGTAACCACATATTTTTTATGGACCTCATCATATTTAAAAGCTTTGACCGAATCTAAATTGATTATAACTGAACGATGTATTTGAATAAAATGATCAGATAGGACTTCTTTTATATTTTTTAAAGTCGATCGAACTGGAAATAAACCATTGAAACTATTAATCTCCATATAATTACTAGCAGCTTTTATAAATAAAATTTCGTGATGTTTTACATAATATGTTTGATTACTTTTAACGACTTCGAAATAGTTTATGTTTGATTTTTTTTGTTTGTTTGTTTCAAAAATATTTTTTTCGTCAAGATCTGTGGTTTGGAGATATTTTTGTGTTTTATTTTTTTGATTCAAAGATAATGAATGAACTTGAGATGTCAAAATGTTGTAGGGCTCCATCCAAAACCGAGTTATGTAAATATATGCAATCACATCAATGATGATACCTGTGTTTACAGTTATTTCATAAAAGAAATCTTCATCGTACAAATTTCTTTTGAGAAAGATATCCTTCATTAAAAGTAAAATAAAATGAAAAACATAGCATATAAAAAGACAAATTATGAATTGCAGACATGTTTTCCATTTAAAAAATGATTTATTTTGCTGAATGAAAGTAATATCTATAAAGTACAACGCTGCAATTTGAGAAATCATACTTATTAAAGCTGCAATCAATTCATTAAAAGGATCAAGCTCGTTTAAAAAATGCCAATGAGAGCCTCTCATGAGCATTTCAAAGTAACTGGCAAAAGATGAACATATTATTAATATAATGAAAAACTTTATGATCGGGTTTCTTTTATGTATTTTTTTGATGATATCAAACATAATAAACTTAATTTTAATACAGTATTTTATATTTCGTTCTTCAAGCAACTTATGAAAAAGTAAGAAATACAGCATATTTTTTCTATATATCTTACTTTTTAAAGCTTTTCAAGTGAAGACAATTAGAGTGATTTAAGATGGAATTTAATATGTTCTTCTAAAAACGTAGCAATAAAGTAATAACTATGGTCATAACCTTCTTGTATTCTGACTGAAAATTGATCGGAGTCATAGGCATTTAGTTGTTTCTGAAAAGATACAGTCGACAGCTGCTCAGCATAAAAGACATCATCACTTCCTTGATCCACTAAAATAGGAAGGTTTGGCTTATTGTTTTTAACTAACTCAAGTGCATCATATTTTTTCCATTGATTTTTGTCATCTCCTAAATAATTTGAAAATGCTTTAATTCCCCAAGGAACTTGGCTAGGATTACAAATTGGACTGAATGCTGATATGGATTTAAACAACTCGCTATTTTTTAAACCAATCGTTAAAGCACCATGTCCACCCATTGAGTGACCACTTATAAAACGAGTATCATCAACAGGAAAGTGTTCATCGACCAGTGGTATTAATTCTTCCAAGATATAACTATACATTTGGTAGTTTTTTTTCCAAGGTTCTTGCGTAGCATTTATGTAAAAGCCTGCGCCTAAGCCAAAATCATAAGACTTATCAACATCATCAGGAACACTTTCTCCTCTTGGGCTCGTGTCTGGAGCAACAACGATTACATTATATTTTGAGGCGATCTTTTGAATACCTGATTTTTGCATAAAATTTTCATCCGTACAGGTAAGGCCAGATAACCAAAATAAAACTGGTAGCTTATTACCCTGCAATGCTTTTTCTGGTAAAAAAACACCAAACTGCATATCACAGTCTAAAGTGTTAGAGCGATGAGTGTATTGACGATTAAGACCATCAAAAGATTTATTTTCACTTTTAATTTCAATATTCATGTATTGACTTCCTGTGTGGGTATCCAATTATGTGGATATTATACATATATTTAAAAGCGAGAATAGAAAATATTTTTCAATTAAAAAGCAAAAAGCCCATATAATGGGCTTTTTTAACGATTACCTGTAAAATTTACTGCATGCTTTTCGCAAGCTCTTTCATTTTTTCAGACTTTTGACTTAATTTTGCTGATTTTTTCTCTAATTTCACAGCACACTGCTCAAACTGTTTTGCTTTAATTTGTTTTAACTTAGTTTGTTGCTCAGCAGTTAAATCCTTATACATATTGTGCTTAGCTTCTAAACGTATCATTTTTTGTTCAGTTTTTAATTTAGCTTTAGCATTCATTTTTTCAGAGATTAGTTGTTGAATTTTATCCTTATCATATCCAGAATCATTCATAACATATTTTTGCATAGCTTCTTTATAAGAGTTTTTATTTTCAGATAAAGTTTTTTTGTATTCAGCACGTGAAGCTTTCATCGCCTCTTTTGACTGTTCGCGAATATTTTTGAATTCTTCTTTTTGCTTATCCGTTAAGTTTAATTGTTTATAAAGACCTTTGTGATGATGCCCGCAACCATTTTTGTGATGACCATATGCAAATGCAGAAGTCGAACCAACGATTAATGAAACAACCATAATTGCAGCTGATATTTTTTTTGTACTATTCATAATTTCACCTTTATATTTTTTTAATCTTTTTCTTTAAGCGATGAATATATATTATCAAAGTGAATGCAAATTAGGGTATATTTATGTAAATGTTTGTAAATTTTCAATTGGCTCTTTTTAAAGTTTGAAAATATAAATACAAAAACGAAATGATGAACAAAATCATAATATTCATGCCAATAATCATTGGGTAAGCACTTTTTGAAATAAAAAAAGAGATGAGCGTAGATGTAAATCCTAAAATAAAAAAGCGCATACTTCCAAATAGCGCAGATGCTAAACCTGAATATTTCACAACATGTCTAAAAATCATTTTAGTAATTAAAGGCATTAATACCCCTAATCCGAGTGTGATAATTGAAATGGTTAAAGCTAAAGTGACTACAGATTTAGACCATAAACTTAGGCCAATGTAGGATGCAAAAAGACCTAAAAATGAAATACCACAAGCAAAAATAATCGTTTTAATTTCACCCAAAGCTCTACTTAGTTTAGGCATAAAAAAATTACCTAAAATTAAAGCCACACAGTTCCAAGCATATAAAAGCCCATAAAAATGAGGCGTAACATGATAAATATCAATGTAAACCATTGAAGAGGTTGCAACAAAGCAAGCAACAGTTCCTGAAGTACAACCTAATGCCAAAGCAGCCAACAAGTATGGCTTACATTTCAGTTGTTCAATGTAAGACTTTGCCAAAGGTTTTAAGCTTAATTTTTCTCGTTTGTTAGCTGGATGACTTTCTTTAATAAAAAATGACACAATAAAAATAACAATACCGTAGAAAGCTAAAAAATAAAAATTTGCTTGCCAGTCAAAAAATAATAAAATAAAGCTACCTATAGTTGGCGCAATCATAGGTGCTAAAGTCATAATTAGCCACACTCGACTAATCACAAAACCCATTTCATCCTCATCTTTATAACTGTCTTTAACAATAGCCATTGAGATGACCATACCAGAGCAAGCAGATAACCCTTGAATAATTCTTGTAAAAATTAAAAACTCAATACTATGCGCAAATGCACAAGCAAATGATGAAATAATAAAAACTGTTACACCAATAAATATCATTTTTTTTCGACCAAACATGTCGGATAAAGGTCCCCAAGCAAGTTGACCAAAAGCAAAGCTAACCCAAAACAAGGATAACGTCAGCTGCATTGTAGAAAAGTCAGTGTTAAAGTACCTGGTCATTTCAGGCATTGCAGGTAGATAAACATCAGTTGAAAATGGTGCAAGCGCCCCTAACCCTGATAGAAATAAGGTAAAGAAAATTTTTTTCATGTTATTTTAAGTTCTTTAATGTTAGTTGTTCAGTTAAAAAACTATACAAAGCTAAAACCGACATAATCATTGTTATTTTAAACTGTGGGTTAGTTTCATTTTTATAAAAACTTGACATCTTAATAAGAGTATCTTCATTTACATTATCTGGCTTTTTATCATGAAACTCATGAATTGTTTCTATCAATGTCAAAAGCTCTCCTCTTTTGACATCATTATCTATAAATATCCCAAAATTATTTATTAAAAACGCATTTGAAATTTTATTAAACTTTTGTGTTATTTCTTTCATATTTTAACCCAAACAATTTTTTTATAGTCAATAACATGTTCCACTCACTAAAATTTTTTAAAATTAAAGCAAATAAAATTAAAATTAATGCAAACAAAGTTGTCATTTCAAAAGCTTCTTTTAAAAAAAGGATGCCTATCAAAGTGCTAATCAAAGGTGCCACGTAGTTTGTAAAGGAAGTATATGTCACTCCAGCTTTTTCAACGAGTTTAACATAAATAAAATAGCCAACACCAGAAGCAAAAACACCAAGAATGATAATCCAAAAATAAGTCATCCAATCAGTAATTGAAATTTTTGGGAATGTGCCCATTAAAATAATTAACATTAAAGTTGACGATATTAATAAAATATTTCTAGTCATTCTCAAAGGCGATAATTTAGGGGGCATCAGCCCAATTAATACCAGAGAGAGTGCAAATGAAAAAGCACCTAAAAGAACAAAAAACTCCCCCATTAAACTATGTTGCTCATTTAAAACAAGTTTGGGTATAAATAGTACAATCAATCCTACAAAACCGACTAAGATACTCAACAAAGTAACAACTTTTTTTTCTTCTTTAGGATAAAAAAAATATGAAAGTAAAATAACAAATAATGGGATAGTACCCATCAGAATCCCGGTTATACTACTTGGCACATTTTGACTTTGCCCATAAGTAATAGCGGTCATTGGTATTAAAGTTTCAAGTATTGCAATTAAAACATATAAAATCAGCAGTTTCTTATTAAGTGCCACTGACTTGTGTTTTACATATGTTTCTTTTTTCTCAAAAAAAATGGTTAATATACATAGAGTTATTGCACCAATCATAACTCTTGCTGTTGCAAGAAAAAATGGAGGAACACTTTCTAATACGATACTATTTAAGGCAAATTGACTCCCCCATATTATAGAAAGGACTATTAAAAGGATAGTATTAAAAACATGACTACGATTTGACATAATATTTAAAGTGAAGAATCATTTATTGGAAAAATTTAAGAATTGAAGAGCATATATGATTTTTATTTTATTGTAAATAATAACGGTTTACTTTATGGAGTCTATTCTAAAGAGAATAAATTAAAAACATATTAAAGCAATTTCACCCTAGCTTTTTAAAACATAAGCTAGGGTGAAAGAATGTATTGCAAATCTTGAGAGTTTACGATGTTTTTTCATTCTGATTTTGAATAAATTCTAAAAAACGAGTCCAAGATAATTCATCCGCTTTTTTATTATATCGATCAGAATTTGGTACTGTAAAAGCATGTCTCGCTCCACCATATACGATCATCTCATTATTCACATTATCTTTGTTTAATAAATTTGATAAATCAGCAAAAGTTTTCATATCAGATACTTTATCTATTCCCCCTTGAAAAACTAAAATTTTCCCTTTTACTTTCTTATAGTCTTGGCCTTCAGGGGTTTGCAGCCCACCGTGAAAAACAACATAGCCATTCACTTGAGGTAAGTTTCTTGCCATTTCTAGGACAGCCGTTCCTCCAAAACAATAACCTGCAGCAATAATTTTGTTATCTTTATAACCTAATTTATTGATTTCATTTAAAGCTGCAGTCATTAAACTTTGCATCTCATCTCTATTTTTATATAAATGACTGGTCAACGCTTTTTTATCAGCCACTTCTTGAGGTCGGACTCCTTTACCATACATATCAACTAGAAAGACATTATATCCTTTATTAGACAACATTTTTGCTCTTTCTATTTCATATGATGTAATACCATCCCAATCGTGAACCATCATAATTAAAGGGTTATTTTTATTTTCTGCAATATAATAACCTTCATAAGTCTTTGAACCAACTTGATAATCGACAAATTTTCCAGTTTCTGCAATGGCACTTATGGGAAGTGATAAAAAACAAATTAAAACTAAACTTTTAAAAAAATTTTTAAATTTCATTATCAAACTCCAAGGAATATTTTTTACACTATTCCATAGTATGATAAGCTCCCAAAAAGCATAGGTAAGTCTTTCAAATAATAGAAAGAAATCAAATTTATTTAATTATTTTTCCAACGTTTAGCGTCTGGATGTTCGATTCCCAACTGATCTAAAATTCTATAAGCAGTGTGAGCAGTCATATCATCAATCGTTTTGGGGTGATTGTAAAAAGTTAACATTGGAGGAAAAATACTTACACCCATGCGAGATAATTTTAGCATATTTTCTAAGTGAATTTGACTTAGAGGTGTCTCTCTTGTAACCAAAATGAGGGGCTTTTGTTCTTTTAATATGACATCTGCACTTCTACTTATTAAATTATCAGCGAATCCCACACTGATAGAAGATAATGTTTTCATACTACATGGTACAATTATCATACCATCTGTTCTAAATGAACCGCTTGAAATACAAGCTGCTTGATCTCTTGAATTATAGACACGTGTAGCCAGCTCACTAAAATCTTTTAGAGTTTTATCGGTTTCAATCTCAATAGTTCTTGCACCCCATTTAGACACCATAAGATGAATATTAACATTTAAGTCATTTAAGATTTCAAGAACTTTATATGCTAATGGAGCCCCGGTTGCACCAGTGATGCCCACAATAATATCTTTTTTCAAGTAAAAATCCTTAACATTAAAAATTTTTTATGTTTTATATTATTCCGTAATATTTATCAATTTACAAATAATATAAATCTCAAAAATAATTATTTAAGTTAAAAAAGGTAGTAGATTGTTTCTTTTAAAAAAATTAGTTGAAATCCTGATTTACGTTAACTAATCTTTTAACAAAATGTGATATTTTTTGAATTTGATTATCGTTACATAATAATCCCAATTTTGTTCTTCGATATAAAAAGTCTTCAGCTTTCATCACAAATTCATTTTTAACAGTGTAAGTAATTTCTTTTTCAAATATATTTAAGCCAAAGTCTTCGCCTAAATCCTCTAAACTCTTTGATCCTTTTAATATATCTTCACATTTTTCCCCATAGGTAGATATCAACCTTTGAATAAAAGATTTGGGCAAAAAGGGGTATTTTTTATGGATTTCTCTATACAACAGTTTTGGTGAAGAAGAAACATCGGAATCAATAAAACAAGTTGTTTCACTTATAGATGGTTTAATTAAAGTTAAGTCTTCTTTAAGCTTATCTATAACCTGCTCTGAAAGAAGCCTATAAGTAGTTAATTTTCCACCAAAAACTGAAACAAGTTTTTTAGCTTTGTCATATTTGATTAAAAATTTTCGTGAAATATTCTGTGGTTTAGAACCCTTATCATCTATCAAAGGTCGAATACCGCTGTAACTTGATAAAATATCCTCTTTATTGATTGAATAATTAAAGTATGTATTGAATATATCAATTAAATAATGTTTTTCACTTTCCGATATTTCAACGTTCTCTATACATTCATCAAATTCGTAATCCGTTGTTCCCACAATTAGAAAGTTTTCTAAGTAAGGAATTACAAATACAAATCTTTTATCAAAATGTTGTAACAAAAATGCATTTTTAACATCTAACTTATTTCTGATAATAATATGAGAGCCCTTGATTAATCTTAAATTGGGCGTCATTTTATAATTCAAAACTTTTTCACAAACTTCATTTACCCATGCACCAGAAGCATTAATTAGAAACTTACTAAAGACATGGAACTCTTTATTGTGAATTTTATCTTTTACTAAAATTTTCCATAAAGACTCTTTAATATCATAATCACATTTGATCACTTCATGATAATTTTGAACATTTCCATCAAAAAGATGAGCTTGTAAAATATTTAAAATGACCAACCTTGAATCATCGACCCAACAATCAAAATATTCAAACCCCTTTTTTATTTTTGGTTTTAAAAATAATTTATTAAATTTTATTTTTTTATATTTTGGTAATGCACTGTTAACAGCAAGCATATCATAAGTTTTCAAACCTAATTTCAAAGTAAAACTAAATCTTATTTTATTTAAAATAGGGATTTGAAAAGCAAGAGGATGAGCAATAAAAGGAAGTTTTTTTAGTAAAATATCACGTTCAACAAGCGCATTTTTAACAAATGAAAATTCAAAGTTCTCAAGATACCTTAAACCTCCATGAAGTAACTTCGAACTTGCAGAAGAACTAGCTGAAGCAAAATCATTTTTTTCAAAAAGAGCAATTTTAAGACCTCGTTCAGCAGCCTCAGCTGCTATACCAGAGCCATTAGCTCCTCCACCAATAATAACAACATCATATATTAATGATTCTTTTTTAAGAGACATAAAGACATCTCCAACTTACATAATCAATAATTAATTAACAAAATAAAAAAAATGCATAGAATTAGTCACAATCTAAACAATACCAATCCACAACTCCGCTATATCGTCCAAAGCGCTCTGCTGTGTAGGACTCAATATCAATTAAAAACTCCAAATCTCCAGCATTTCTTGTACAACATCCATTACAATCAGAGTCCGAACACATATCATAAACAACAACATCTATGTAATCATTACCCTGCATTAATCGTAAGGTTTTATTTTTATACTGTTCAAAATCTTTTTCATGAACCGCAGCAATATTATTTTGTTGCACCCACTCTTCAGACATTTGTCCACTAATACCCGCAAAATATCCAGCCCATTTACAACCATTATAGTAGATGCACTCTTCACTACCTGGCTCTGGATATGATGTATACCAAGTTAAATAAGCTTGGTTAATTTCGGGAACACTCTCCTCAGTTCCCTCAGTGTTATTGTTTTCATATTGGGATTCAATTTTCTTGATATGAGCTGATAAACCTTGACCATTTAACTCGTTATCTTGTAGATCAGGATGCCAGTCACACCCAAATCCAGTCTTTAATTGATATTCATAATGCGAAATTTTATCAGCACCATAAATAATAGATTGCTCATCAACAATATCCTTAACAATTTGATGCATAGAATCATATACAGAGCTATTAGTTGAAACTAACACAATGTGTGTCAAAGGGTATTTATTGTAAATGTTATTAATAAGAGCATTATAAGAAGATTTATATTCTTGCACTAAGTTCTCGTATGAACCATAAGATTCTGAACCACTTACATACGTTGAAAAGTCATTTGTTCCAAGATTAATTATGACATATTTGGGAATGTTATTCTCAAAAGCCCAATTTCTATTTTCTCCAATTATTTCTTGATTATAATAGAAAGGGTATGGCTGCATATAAGTGCTTCCCGAGTAATTTCTGGTAACTCCCAACCCAGATATTGCATTAATTACATACTCACTTCCAAGCATTTTAGCTGTTTCTGCGGCATATGTTTTATGCGTATTTGTAAATTTTTGCAGTTCTTCACTAGAGCAAGTTCGCCCTGTTTCATCCTGAACATTAAAATCATTTTTACTTTTTGATACATTTCCATATCCAGCTGAATAAGAGTCTCCTAAAAATTCAAGTAAAGGTCCTGTTTTTAATATAGGCTCCAGAATATCGCTTGATTCATTTATTTCTATTCCCCTAAATTTAACAATATTTGATATATTTTCATTTCGCTTATAAACCTCTAGAGTATGAACATCATCTGATAAATTATCTGTAATTATATATTCAGTTTGCCCTTGTTTTATTATTAAAGATGCATCTTGTGAAGAATTATCACTCTCTAAGAAAAGCTTTTCTCCATCAATATAAATATCAAAATAGGTGTTACTTCCTTCAAAACTTAATACAAGCCGACTTCCTGAAAATTGTGTTTTCCAATAAACCCCTGACCAATTAAAATGCACTTCATCTTCTACAAATTTTGTTCTTCCAAAATATTTAATTTTAGGGTTTGTTGCGACAATAAATTTAGTAGATGCACTTGAATCAATATTAGTTTCTTCCATTAAGTTTTCACTAAGATCTGTATTGTCATCAACGTTAGAGTTATCATTAATATTATTATTAGAATTTTCATTAATGTAGATATTAGAGTCAATATTTGAGTTGATATAGGAAACATCCTCGGAATTTGTTTCCTTCTCTTGAGAACTATTAATGAAAAAATTATTGTAATTTAAAAATTGTGTATTTGTATTTTCTGATGATTGATATGCATTAAAACCAACTAAGTATGTTCTCCCAGCAGGAATAGTATCCGCATAATCATTACCTTCAATAACATAATTAAATGATCCATCAGAGTTGATGCTTTTAGAGATTACCTCTAAACCCCATACCTCACTTGAATCAATCTCATAAAAAGTAGTAAAACTGTAATTCCAGTTAACTAAATCTTCTGAAGTATTATTTGTTGCTTCAAGATTTATCGTCATACCACCAGACCAAGTCGAACTTTGATCCGATACAATAACGGTTAAAAAATCATTTTCAAAATCCTCATTATTAACGACTTCTAAACTATTGTCTGATGAAACTACATTATTATCTTCCTCTGAAAAAGAGAGTTCCTCACTGTTGTTTGTGTCTCCCATTTTTTCTGGTGAGCTCTCATTACTATTTTGAATTACATTAAGTTCAGAAGTTGGTGTTATTCTAATCCAATTAATATTCCATCCACCTTCAGTAGCAAAAACACCTAAATTTTGAAGGCCACTCTTGAAGGAAAGTGTTTTACTGATTGTTTGCCAATTTTGCCAACCACCTGTTGCAGGAATATCAAAATTTCCTAAAAAATTTGTACCTGCATCTGTATCAAGAGATAGCTTACCACCTTCGGGACTCGCTACTCTTAATTCTACCTTGTATTTTATTTCATCAGAAAAGCTTTCTGGTCTATAACTTAACCAGTCACCCTCATCAATCCAACCTACGTTTAAACCTCCCCCATTATCATTAGTCTTTTCAGTTTTAATACCTGACATGTACAAATAGTTTTCAGCCTCATAAAAAAATGAATCCTTCTCAATGACCGGCTCGACAATCAAGTTATTTTGAGCAGGCCAAAAATTCTCACTTAAAATTAATAGGGAGATTAAGTTAATTGAATCTTGATAATATCCTTCCTTTTTCTGATAGATGAGTTCATATAGATCATTAAGATAAACTTGATTATCATTTGATAACATCAAACCTAAAGCAAAAGGGGATGCAAAAAATGAAGAAAAGTAGTTTCCGATGACTTCACCATTCAATTTAAAACCTGATTTAATATTGGAGGGTTCATTATTTGTTTCATTAACCAACCATTTGTTTATTTTATCTAAGTGTCTTAAAGAATCTGAATCATTATAAAAAAGCGCATCCATAGCTAACCGCCATGGAACTCTTCCAGAATTATAATAGTAATAACCATCATTTTCACCTTCAAGAAATTTTCCTTCTGCCGGTTTACAACTTTCAATAATTGAACAATTCACAACAAAATCAGGTAAAAGACCGGTATCTTTAGAGTATTTATTTTGTATAATATTTATTAAATTTTGACTTGAAGAAACAACATTAAGCCAAGATTCATCCTTAGTTGCTTCATAAAAAGCTCTAAAGTGAGAGATCATTAAATCTGAAGAACGAGGTGTATATTGATTAAATTTATCAGCGTTGTCAGTTACCCAATCTCCTAATTTTGGTAAAAAGCTTGTCGGACCAATAACGGATGATTTCGTAGCATTAATGATTTTTATAGCCTCTGATAAATAGTCAATATCACCGCTACTCCCCCATTGCTCGTGAGCTAATAGTAAACCATAAGCAATGTCGCTATCACCATCAAATGCACTAGCATTTCCGCCTGTCACTGCCTGATTATCAACTCTCCAGCTCATAAGATCTTTATTGATACCACTAGGATATTTTTTGGCAAACCTAAAAAGTCCATCAAAAATCTCTTGTGCATTATCTTCATAACCTGACATGATTGGTAAAATGATCATCCCATAACCCTGTCCTTCAGATACTGTAACAGATGAGTTTTTTCCAAATGCAACTCTGTAATCATTATTAACTTTTATCAAGTAATGTTGCTTCCAATAATCGTAAAACTCTTTCACATGTTGATTTTTCTGTTCTTTAGAATAATTATTTGGAACAATATAATTAGAAGAATACTTGAGGTTTTGAGGGAATTTTTTTAAATCTGCATTAGCAAATCCACTTGAAAGTATCAGAATTAAAATCGTTGTAAATTTAAAACATCTCGAATAAAAGTTCATTATAAATTAGTACTCTTAGGATAAGTAGTTACATACTTAAAACGTCCACAAGAGAAAAAAATATAAATATGATTTAGTATTTCTTTTAGATAATTGAAGATTTGTAATAGAACTGCGATTAAAGTCACATCAGGCCTGAATATCTTAATCTTTCAAACCTGATCTAATTTAAAGAATTTATTTCTACCAAAATGAAGATGATGACTCACGATTTAATCGTGCTTCACAATTAATTAATTGTCTGTAATAAATTCTACCTTTATTAGTTACTTTTCTAGATTTATTCAGAAGCCATCTTTTTTTGTAATGAGTACCTCTTCGATACCCTCCATCTCCTTCATGATAAGCAAGATACAGTTTGCCAGCATCATTACGTGGAATACCTAACCTTCGAGATGAATTACTTGTATACCACCCTACAAAATCTATAGCATCAGCAAAATTATCTCTAGAGCCTGAATAATTACCTGTAGATTTTTGATAGTCACTCCACGTACCATCCAGAGCCTGTGCATAACCATAGGCAGATGAAGGTCTAGACCAGGGTATAACTCCTAAAATTGATTGTCTAGGTGGCTGGGCATCTGATACAAAATGTGATTCATAATAAATAATTGCCATTTGAGAGCTAATTGGAACATTCCATTTATTTCTAGATTTTTTTGCTGCTGTATACCAAGAAGGGTATTGTTCAAACATCGAACAAACATTGTTTATATCTCTTGGTGGAGCAGTAGCACAACCTGAAAGAATTAAACTTAAAAGTAATATAAAAAAACCATTTCTTTTTTCCAAGATAAATCGAAGCATGAAAACCCTTATGCATAGAAGACAAAATCTTTCTCCAAGATAAAAAAATAATTTAAAAATGTCTATATCATTTTCAAAGTGTTGACAATAAATTGATATAAGACATCCACATAGTTGTTTTTTGTCATTTTTTTATACTATCAACCAAAAATATCAAGATAAATTTAAACTATTTCATTAACACAAAAAGATTAAATGATCTTATGAAAAAGTTAAAATTATAGGGATAAATAACTTTTATTTATGTGATTAAAATATAAAAATGACTTTACAATGCTTTTAGGTCTTCTAAACTAAAAAATGCAGAAGGAAGTTCAGATTTTTTTGTAATAAATTCTCCCTTATATTTTGTCCCCTTTCCGCCTAATTTCCTGGCAATTTTCCCTGCATCAAAATTGTTGTTTTCAGAATAAATAAAATTCATTCTGTCATCTTTTCGATCATAATATAATATTGCAAAAGGATTTTGTTCTGCTAATAATTTAGCAAGTTCATCAAAGTTTGGACGAACGTTTACATAAGGTATATTTTGGTTAAATAATTGAATAAAAGAAATGTCTTCTTTTAATATTTTTTTTGAAATTGAATTTTTGAAATCTGACGCTTTTAAATCTATTTGATTCAAAGCATTCGAAATTCTTAAATACGAGGAAGGTGATATATTTGAACCATTTTCTAAACGTCGAATCGTTCTTACGCTGACCCCAGAGTGATCTGCTAAATCTACTTGAGACCAACCTAATTTTTTTCTAATAGTTAAAGTATTCATAGTGTTGAAAATATTACATATCTCTTTTGAATACTAATATAACTATTCTAAAAATTTATAACCAGGACTTTTGTCCACTTAAATTAAATATATTGATTTAAATCAATCTGGGGTTTTTCAATCGAAAATCCCGCAGCATTTCTATGACCTCCGCCACCAAACTTAGATGCAATCATGGACACATCTACACCCTTTTCTCCTTGAGATCTCAAAGAATATATTCTTTTATCTTTAGTTTCAAAATACATAACTGCAAAAGGATATTCTTGGCATAATGCATTTCCAATCTCACTAATCAGTTGAGTTGTATTAATGATTGGGACTTGATAGCCATCTAACGTAATGATTTCTAATTCAGATTTCGTTATTCGTTCAATTTTTTGATTTTCATATTCAACAATTGCGCGTCCTTTTTCAATCAATTGATTTAAGTTTTGATCATTTAAATAATAGTTCCATGCATCAAAATCCATTGGGATCAAACGTAACCCTGATGACAATTCTTTACTATCTACTAACTTCCAATTCCATAAATCTCTATCTTCAATATATAGAAGTAGTTGTGGGATATTTTTATTTGGAAACAGAGTTTTCCAAGTCAAGACAGCGCCTGAATGCTCCATGTCAAAAAGGCAATAATCCAAATTTTCCAAATCTTTTTGTGCTGAAATATGATGATCAATAACTATTAAGCTATTTGCTTTCTCTTTTAATTTTTCAAGTACTGGTCGCTTGTAAGAAAAATCAACAATAATAACATTTTTACCATCAACATCCGGAGGTGTATCGCCATGATTTGCAGCAATATACTCACAATTAAAATGATTTAATTCACAATACTTTTGGACTGCTAAAGCTGAGCCAAAACCATCGGGACAGTTCTTATGGTAGATACATATGCCATTATCTAGATTGATATTTGAAAAGAGATCCATAACTTATATTTTGATTAATGAAGTGTAGCTCTAATAATATAATTAAAACGAAAATAATCAATCAATAATTATAAAATTATTTTTTGTGTTTAAGTTGTTTTGATTGTTTCTTTTTGCTGGGAAAAATTGTCTTAACAAAATAGATAACACCAACAATACAAGCAACAACAAAGATAGCCGAAAAAGTGGTCATTTGTAAAACCTAATCAATTGTTTAAATTAAAAGATAACATATATAAGTGAGTAATAAATAAAGTTTGACTATTCATTGTCTCTTTTGTGATAAACATAACTTAATTATATTCATTAGCATTTGAAATTCCATTTCCATTACTATCTTCCTCACCATCACTAACTAAATTACCATCAGAATCAGATTCAAATGGATTTAAATTTAATTGAATTTCCAGTTCATCGCTCAATCCATCACCATCATTATCATCATCATATTTAGCAATAATGCCATCACCATCATAGTCCAAAGATAAGTCATAAAATTTTTGAATCACATAATCATAATATGCACCATTTTTTCCAGGTACTACTGATTTATCTGTTAAGATTGACACGTATATTGCACCATTTATAGGATTTACAGCAATGCCTTTAGCTGTATCAAAACCGTTACCACCATTTTGATAAAGTGATAATAAACTTCCTTCATAATCAAGCATACCTAGAAAATAATCTGTTTTATTTCCACCTCCTCCAAACGAGTTGTTGGGTAAACTACCATAAGTAGACCCTGAAAAATAAATACGAACATCAGTTTCATCTGTAATATGTGAAAGATTCAATTCTAAATCTGTCAAAAACTCCTGCTTTCCATTTGTCGATGTAATATCTGTAGTCCACTGATGTGTACAATTCGCATCATATTTACTAACAAACACATCTTGGCTATTGCTATTGGCATTTGTATATAAATCACCACCAACATAAATATTGCCCAAACCATCACCTTTAATAGTTCTTAGACTATCTGCATATGCATTTGAATTATTAATTCTAGTTACACAAACTGGATTATTTACATCGAAACCTTCACCTTCATTTTGCAATTCAAACTTAGCAATATATGAATCCTTTTCGCCAATATTGGTGAAACCTAATATATTTCCATAACTTGAAATAGTGACATATATAAATTCACTACCGTTTACGTTTTCGTAATAAATATCATTAACAGAGTCATATTCATTATTTGAGGAAGCAAATGAATAGGTGTTCAATTCTATTCCTGTTGCATTATAAATGATGATAATTCCATCATCTTCATTAGCACCAGCAGCATAAACAATCCCATTATTATTTGTAGCAACCTCAGTCAAACTTTTATCTGACCAGTTAGAGTTAAATGTTCCTGGCTGAACAAGCCAATTTCTACTTAAAGTATCGTCATCACTTTCTCCAATACCTGTTAAATCTGAACCTGAGTTTAATTCATGTTGAGTTAAAAACCCAAAGGTTCCATTTGAGGCTGTTGTATCTATATTGTTACCATAACTACCATGATGACCGTCAGACCGACCAACAGAATAAATTAATAGGTTGCTGAAACTTTCATCTAACGCAATATCGTATCCATAATCTGGTCCATTATCATCTGAATTAGGTTGGTAAACTACCCACTCTGTCAGAAGATTATAAGGGTCAATTTTAGCAATGAAGGCATCTCCACTGTTTGTGTTATTTGAACTAAACTGACCATTTATATTACTGGTTGAATCTGTTGGAATAGTACCAAACGCAAAGCCAGTTCCAAATAATTCATTCGAACTACTAAAAACTAGATCACTGAAGTATTCTGTTTTATTTGCTTCAACTTGCTGAGTGAAGTATGGATTGTTAGCATCAATCAAAGTATATATTTCACCGTCATATACTGCATCACATGAATTATCAGGAGAATATATTTCTGGACAGTTGTCATTTATATCAATGATTCGATCATTATCAGAGTCTGGCTCTGGCGAAGCAACACAAACTATATCTTTCCATGTGTTACAAAATTTTGAATAACTACTGATATTTTCATAGCTTGTTGAACCATTGAATCCTACCTTACCACTGTCAGAACTTAGTGAACTTGTCCAATCAGAACAATTATCAGAGTTTTCAATAATTGACCATGGACTTGATGCACCAAAACCAGACCAATGTTCTCCAGATCCAGAAGGCTTAAGTGTATTTACAAGCTCATTACCGTTATCGAAATCAAAAATACCTTGATTTGTTGTAGTACCGATTTCCGTTCCATCAGGTCGATAATAGGTCTTATTACTCTGTAAAACCCAATCATTATCGGTATCCCTAACATTTTTATCTCCAATAAATGCTTTATAAACGTAATCTTCACTATTTTCATTTGGCATTGAGATTTGGTGTAAGTTACAAATTAAATCAGCACCTGTAACACCACCTAAATTACCACCTTCAATGCTATATGGGTTACCTGCTGCATCATCGTCACAATCTTTTGTATCAATAGCATAAATACAATAATCCTCGGTACAACTATCATCACCTGAATCAATTTTTGTACAATACTGTCTTTGCTCATCATTAGGAGCAAAGTCATCTTCATCTATTACACCATCATTATCGTCATCATTATCTTCATTTGCACATAAACCATCATTATCGTAATCATTTAAGGCATCTAATGGGCAAGTATCTTCAAAATCACACAAAGAATCTGAATCACTATCAGTATGATCTGCGTTTGTAATACAGGGATCTGAGTTATCTCCTATTCCATCATTATCCGTATCTGTGTCCTCAGTTGGATCAAGTGGGAAGGCATCATCATCATCATCGGTTCCATCTCCATCATCATCGGTATCTGCATTATCACCGGTTCCGTCATTATCCGTATCTGTATCTTCTGTTGGATCTAAAGGAAATGCATCATTATCGTCATCTGTGCCATCTCCATCATCATCGGTATCTGCATTATCACCGGTTCCATCACTATCTGTATCTGTATCTTCATCCGGATCTAAAGGAAATGCATCATTACCGTCTTCTGTGCCATCTCCATCATCATCGTTGTCGGCATTATCACCCGTTCCATCATTATCGGTATCTGTATCTTCAGTTGGATCTAAAGGAAATGCATCATCACCATCATCTGTTCCATCTCCGTCATCATCGGTATCAGCATTATCTCCGGTTCCGTCATTATCCGTATCCATATCTTCAGTTGGATCTAAAGGAAATGCATCATCACCATCATCTGTTCCATCCCCATCGTCATCGTTGTCGGCATTATCACCGATTCCGTCGTTATCCGTATCTGTATCTTCTGTTGGATCTAAAGGAAATGCATCATTACCGTCTTCTGTGCCATCTCCATCATCATCGTTGTCGGCATTATCACCCGTTCCATCATTATCGGTATCTGTATCTTCAGTTGGATCTAAAGGAAATGCATCATCACCATCATCTGTTCCATCTCCGTCATCATCGGTATCAGCATTATCTCCGGTTCCATCATTATCCGTATCCGTATCTTCAGTTGGATCTAAAGGAAAGGCATCATCACCATCATCTGTTCCATCCCCATCATCATCGGTATCTGCATTATCACCGATTCCATCATTATCCGTATCTGTATCTTCTGTTGGATCTAAAGGAAATGCATCATTACCGTCATCTGTGCCATCTCCATCGTCATCGGTATCAGCATTATCTCCTGTTCCATCATTATCGGTATCTGTATCTTCTGTTGGATCTAGTGGAAAGGCATCATTACTATCATCAGTTCCATCTCCATCATCATCGGTATCTGCATTATCACCGGTTCCGTCATTATCCGTATCTGTATCTTCTGTTGGATCTAAAGGAAATGCATCATTATCGTCATCTGTGCCATCTCCATCATCATCGGTATCTGCATTATCACCGGTTCCATCACTATCTGTATCTGTATCTTCATCCGGATCTAAAGGAAATGCATCATTACCGTCTTCTGTGCCATCTCCATCATCATCGTTGTCGGCATTATCACCCGTTCCATCATTATCGGTATCTGTATCTTCAGTTGGATCTAAAGGAAATGCATCATCACCATCATCTGTTCCATCTCCGTCATCATCGGTATCAGCATTATCTCCGGTTCCGTCATTATCCGTATCCATATCTTCAGTTGGATCTAAAGGAAATGCATCATCACCATCATCTGTTCCATCCCCATCGTCATCGTTGTCGGCATTATCACCGATTCCGTCGTTATCCGTATCTGTATCTTCTGTTGGATCTAAAGGAAATGCATCATTACCGTCATCTGTCCCATCTCCATCGTCATCGTTGTCGGCATTATCACCCGTTCCATCATTATCGGTATCTGTATCTTCAGTTGGATCTAAAGGAAATGCATCATCACCATCATCTGTTCCATCTCCGTCATCATCGGTATCAGCATTATCTCCGGTTCCATCATTATCCGTATCCGTATCTTCAGTTGGATCTAAAGGAAAGGCATCATCACCATCATCTGTTCCATCCCCATCATCATCGGTATCTGCATTATCACCGATTCCATCATTATCCGTATCTGTATCTTCTGTTGGATCTAAAGGAAATGCATCATTACCGTCATCTGTGCCATCTCCATCGTCATCGGTATCAGCATTATCTCCTGTTCCATCATTATCGGTATCTGTATCTTCTGTTGGATCTAGTGGAAAGGCATCATTACTATCATCAGTTCCATCTCCATCATCATCGGTATCTGCATTATCTCCGGTTCCATCATTATCCGTATCTGTATCTTCAGTTGGATCTAAAGGAAAGGCATCATCCGCGTCTGGCGTACCATCCCCATCGTCATCGGTATCAGCATTATCTCCTGTTCCATCACTATCTGTATCTGTATCCTCCGTTGGATCTTGTGGGAAGGCATCATCCGCGTCTGGCGTACCGTCATTATCATCATCGGTGTCCGCATTATCACCGGTTCCATCACTATCTGTATCTGTATCCTCAGTTGGATCTAAAGGAAATGCATCATTATCGTCATCTGTACCATCTCCATCGTCATCGGTATCAGCATTATCTCCTGTTCCATCACTATCTGTATCTGTATCTTCTGTTGGATCTAAAGGAAATGCATCATCACCATCATCAGTACCATCTCCATCATCATCGGTATCAGCATTATCTCCTGTTCCATCACTATCTGTATCTGTATCCTCCGTTGGATCTTGTGGGAAGGCATCATCTGCGTCTGGCGTACCATCTCCATCATCATCGGTATCTGCATTATCACCGATTCCATCATTATCGGTATCTGTATCCTCAGTTGGATCTAAAGGAAAGGCATCATTACCGTCATCTGTCCCATCTCCATCGTCATCGGTATCTGCATTATCTCCTGTTCCATCACTATCTGTATCTGTATCTTCTGTTGGATCTAAAGGAAATGCATCATCACCATCATCTGTTCCATCTCCATCATCATCGGTATCTGCATTATCTCCGGTTCCGTCGTTATCCGTATCTGTATCTTCAGTTGGATCTAAAGGAAATGCATCATCTGCGTCTGGCGTACCATCTCCATCATCATCGGTATCTGCATTATCACCGATTCCATCATTATCCGTATCTGTGTCCTCAGTTGGATCAAGTGGGAAGGCGTCATCACCATCATCTGTTCCATCCCCATCATCATCGGTGTCGGCATTATCACCGATTCCATCATTATCTGTATCTGTGTCCTCAGTTGGATCTAAAGGAAATGCATCATTATCGTCATCTGTACCATCTCCATCATCATCGGTATCTGCATTATCACCGATTCCATCATTATCCGTATCTGTGTCCTCAGTTGGATCAAGTGGGAAGGCGTCATCACCATCATCTGTTCCATCTCCATCATCATCGGTGTCGGCATTATCACCGGTTCCGTCGTTATCCGTATCTGTGTCCTCCGTTGGATCTAAAGGAAATGCATCATTATCGTCATCTGTTCCATCATTATCATCATCGGTATCTGCATTATCGCCCGTTCCATCATTATCTGTATCCGTGTCTTCAGTTGGATCTAGTGGGAAGGCGTCATCACCATCATCTGTCCCATCTCCATCATCATCGGTGTCAGCATTATCTCCTGTTCCATCACTATCTGTATCTGTATCCTCCGTTGGATCTTGTGGGAAGGCATCATCTGCGTCTGGCGTACCATCTCCATCATCATCGGTATCTGCATTATCACCGATTCCATCATTATCGGTATCTGTATCCTCCGTTGGATCTTGTGGGAAGGCATCATCCGCGTCTGGCGTACCATCCCCATCATCATCGGTATCTGCATTATCACCGATTCCATCATTATCGGTATCTGTATCTTCATTTGGATTTAAAGGAAATGCATCATCACCATCATCTGTTCCATCCCCATCATCATCGGTATCAGCATTATCTCCTGTTCCATCACTATCTGTATCTGTATCTTCAGTTGGATCTAGTGGAAAGGCATCATCTGCGTCTGGCGTACCATCTCCATCATCATCGGTATCTGCATTATCTCCTGTTCCATCACTATCTGTATCTATATCTTCAGTTGGATCTAAAGGAAATGCATCATCTGCGTCTGGCGTACCATCTCCATCATCATCGGTATCTGCATTATCACCGATTCCATCATTATCGGTATCTGTATCTTCATTTGGATCTAAAGGAAATGCATCATCACCGTCATCTGTCCCATCTCCATCATCATCGGTATCTGCATTATCTCCTGTTCCATCACTATCTGTATCTGTATCTTCTGTTGGATCTAAAGGAAAGGCATCATCACCATCATCTGTTCCATCCCCATCATCATCGGTATCTGCATTATCTCCGATTCCGTCATTATCCGTATCTGTATCTTCATCCGGATCTAAAGGAAAGGCATCATCACCATCATCTGTTCCATCCCCATCATCATCGGTATCTGCATTATCTCCGATTCCATCATTATCCGTATCTGTGTCCTCAGTTGGATCAAGTGGGAAGGCGTCATCACCATCATCTGTTCCATCCCCATCATCATCGGTGTCGGCATTATCACCGATTCCATCATTATCTGTATCTGTGTCCTCAGTTGGATCTAAAGGAAAGGCATCATCACCATCATCTGTTCCATCCCCATCATCATCGGTATCTGCATTATCACCGATTCCATCATTATCGGTATCTGTATCTTCAGTTGGATCTAAAGGAAATGCATCATTACCGTCATCTGTGCCATCTCCATCATCATCGGCGTCGGCATTATCACCGGTTCCGTCGTTATCCGTATCTGTGTCCTCCGTTGGATCTAAAGGAAATGCATCATTATCGTCATCTGTTCCATCATTATCATCATCGGTATCTGCATTATCGCCCGTTCCATCATTATCTGTATCCGTGTCCTCCGTTGGATCTAAAGGAAATGCATCATCCGCGTCTGGCGTACCATCCCCATCGTCATCGGTATCAGCATTATCTCCTGTTCCATCAATATCCGTATCTGTATCTTCATTTGGATCTAAAGGAAATGCATCATTACCGTCTTCTGTGCCATCTCCATCATCATCGGTGTCGGCATTATCACCGGTTCCGTCGTTATCCGTATCTGTGTCCTCCGTTGGATCTAAAGGAAATGCATCATTATCGTCATCTGTTCCATCCCCATCATCATCGGTATCTGCATTATCACCGGTTCCGTCGTTATCCGTATCTGTGTCCTCCGTTGGATCTAAAGGAAATGCATCATTACCGTCATCTGTGCCATCTCCATCATCATCGGTGTCGGCATTATCACCGGTTCCGTCGTTATCCGTATCTGTGTCATCCGTTGGATCTAAAGGAAATGCATCATCCGCGTCTGGCGTACCATCCCCATCATCATCGGTATCAGCATTATCTCCTGTACCATCACTATCTGTATCTGTATCCTCCGTTGGATCTTGTGGGAAGGCATCATCACCGTCATCGGTACCATCTCCATCATCATCGGTATCTGCATTATCACCGATTCCATCATTATCCGTATCTGTATCTTCTGTTGGATCTAAAGGAAATGCATCATCTGCGTCTGGCGTACCATCTCCATCATCATCGGTATCTGCATTATCACCGGTTCCGTCGTTATCCGTATCTGTATCCTCAGTTGGATCAAGTGGGAAGGCGTCATCACCATCATCTGTTCCATCATTATCATCATCGGTATCTGCATTATCGCCCGTTCCATCATTATCTGTATCCGTGTCTTCAGTTGGATCTAGTGGGAAGGCGTCATCACCATCATCTGTTCCATCCCCATCATCATCGGTATCAGCATTATCACCGGTTCCATCACTATCTGTATCTGTATCTTCATTTGGATCTAAAGGAAAGGCATCATCATCATCATCTGTTCCATCATTATCATCATCGGTATCAGCATTATCACCCGTGCCATCATTATCTGTATCTGTGTCCTCAGTTGGATCAAGTGGGAAGGCGTCATCACCATCATCTGTTCCATCATTATCATCATCGGTATCTGCATTATCGCCCGTTCCATCATTATCTGTATCCGTGTCTTCAGTTGGATCTAGTGGGAAGGCATCATCATCATCATCGGTACCATCTCCATCATCATCGGTATCAGCATTATCACCGGTTCCATCACTATCTGTATCTGTATCCTCAGTTGGATCTAAAGGAAAGGCATCATTATCGTCATCTGTACCATCTCCATCGTCATCGGTATCAGCATTATCACCGGTTCCATCACTATCTGTATCTGTATCTTCATTTGGATCTAAAGGAAATGCATCATTACCGTCTTCTGTACCATCTCCATCGTCATCGGTATCAGCATTATCTCCTGTTCCATCACTATCTGTATCTGTATCTTCAGTTGGATCTAGTGGAAAGGCATCATCACCATCATCAGTACCATCTCCATCATCATCGGTATCTGCATTATCTCCGGTTCCATCATTATCCGTATCTGTATCTTCAGTTGGATCTAAAGGAAATGCATCATCCGCGTCTGGCGTACCATCCCCATCGTCATCGGTATCAGCATTATCTCCTGTTCCATCACTATCCGTGTCGGTGTCTTCATTTGGATCTAAAGGAAATGCATCATTATCGTCATCTGTACCATCTCCATCGTCATCGGTATCAGCATTATCTCCTGTTCCATCACTATCTGTATCTGTATCTTCTGTTGGATCTAGTGGAAAGGCATCATCACCATCATCAGTACCATCTCCATCATCATCGGTATCTGCATTATCTCCGGTTCCATCATTATCCGTATCTGTATCTTCAGTTGGATCTAAAGGAAATGCATCATCCGCGTCTGGCGTACCATCCCCATCGTCATCGGTATCAGCATTATCTCCTGTTCCATCACTATCTGTATCTGTATCCTCCGTTGGATCTTGTGGGAAGGCATCATCCGCGTCTGGCGTACCGTCATTATCATCATCGGTGTCCGCATTATCGCCTGTTCCATCATTATCCGTGTCGGTGTCTTCATTTGGATCTAAAGGAAATGCATCATCCGCGTCTGGCGTACCATCCCCATCGTCATCGGTATCAGCATTATCTCCTGTTCCATCACTATCTGTATCTGTATCTTCATTTGGATCTAAAGGAAATGCATCATCTATATCATCAGTACCATCATTATCATCATCTTTGTCGGCATTATCTCCTGTTCCATCATTATCGGTATCTGTATCCTCCGTTGGATCAAGTGGGAAGGCATCATTACTGTCATCGGTACCGTCACCATCATCATCGGTATCAGCATTATCACCCGTTCCATCACTATCTGTATCTGTATCTTCATTTGGATCTAAAGGAAATGCATCATCACCATCATCTGTGCCATCTCCATCATCATCGTTGTCGGCATTATCCCCTGTTCCGTCATTATCCGTATCTGTATCCTCAGTTGGATCTAAAGGAAATTCATCTTCAGTATCATCTGTTCCATCTCCATCATCATCGGTGTCAGCATTATCACCGGTTCCATCACTATCTGTATCTGTATCTTCATCCGGATTTAAAGGAAAGGCATCATTACCGTCTTCTGTGCCATCTCCATCATCATCGTTATCGGCATTATCACCCGTTCCATCACTATCTGTATCTGTATCTTCAGTTGGATCTAAAGGAAATACATCATTACTGTCATCAGTACCGTCACCATCATCATCGGTGTCCGCATTATCGCCTGTTCCATCATTATCCGTGTCGGTGTCTTCATTTGGATCTAAAGGAAATGCATCATCCGCGTCTGGCGTACCGTCATTATCATCATCGGTATCAGCATTATCACCGGTTCCGTCATTATCGGTATCTGTATCTTCATCCGGATCTAAAGGAAATGCATCATCACCATCACCTGTTCCATCATTATCATCATCGTTGTCGGCATTATCACCCGTTCCATCATTATCCGTATCTGTATCTTCTGTTGGATCTAAAGGAAAGGCATCTTCAGTATCATCTGTTCCATCATTATCATCATCGTTGTCGGCATTATCACCCGTTCCATCACTATCTGTATCTGTATCTTCTGTTGGATCTAAAGGAAAGGCGTCATCACCATCATCTGTGCCATCCCCATCATCATCAGTATCAGCATTATCACCGGTTCCGTCATTATCGGTATCTGTATCCTCCGTTGGATCAAGTGGGAAGGCATCATTACTGTCATCGGTACCGTCCCCATCGTCATCGGTGTCGGCATTATCACCGGTTCCATCATTATCCGTATCTGTATCTTCATTTGGATCAAGTGGGAAGTCGTCATCACCATCATCTGTTCCATCATTATCATCATCTTTGTCGGCATTATCTCCTGTTCCATCATTATCGGTATCTGTATCCTCCGTTGGATCAAGTGGGAAGGCATCATTACTGTCATCGGTACCGTCACCATCATCATCGTTGTCGGCATTATCTCCTATTCCATCATTATCCGTATCGGTATCTTCTGTTGGATCTAAAGGAAAGGCATCATTAGTATCATCTGTTCCATCCCCATCATCATCGGTATCTGCATTATCGCCAGTTCCATCTTTATCTGTATCTGTGTCTTCAGTTGGGTCTGAAGGAAATGCATCATCCGAGTCTGACGTACCATCATTATCAGTATCCGTATCTTCTATTGGAACTAAAAGGAAGGTATTATCTGTATTATCGTTACCATCATTATCATCATCGTTGTCTGAATTGTCGCCATTACCGTTCGCTGTTTCCAAAAAGCTTCCTGAGCCGCTGTCATCTCCAAAACTAGAGTTTTCACTATTTGCATAATTGTCATCTTGATCATCAGTTTCAGAGTTGGAAGTTAGTACCGTATTTGAGCTTTGTTCGCTTTCTTTAAAAGTATTATTATGATCAGAGTCCCCACAGGAAATGAGTAATAATGATAATAAAAGAGTTACAGAAAGTTTGATAATTTGGCTCAACATGTTAAATCCTTTCAAGTCAGTCTTAGTGAGACTAATACTGATTAAGAAGCATTAAACATGCCAAAAATAAGACATTGATTTACAATAACAATGCTTTAAATATTTAGCATATTGCAAATATTTTTTAAATATTGACGGAGCCATACAATAGGTATGGCTCTTAAATTAGATACTACATTAATAATTTTCGAATAATGATGCATCAACATCATTAAAAATCAAATAAGCATCTCCTATTCCTGTTGTTGGAGAGTCTACTTCACTCGATAAGTAATCATAGTTACCATTGGTCTCTATATTATTCTCATCAAAGATCCATACTTGAGTTGATTTCCAAGAATTATCACTCGCATCACTTGATGTGAAGTTTGAAGTGATATTAGTTGACCCCGACACTCTATAGTTAGTGTCTTCTTTATAATCTGCTAACCATGTAGTCGGATCAAAAGCCATTGCTTGGATTTCTTCATCCGTAATATTGTCTGCTTTCAATGGCGTCAAAGTTGTCATAATGGTATAGGCTATCGAACCACTTAAATAATTATATGATTGGACCGTATCTCCACTTGAGGCTGGTTTATACCAATTATTTATACCATTATATTGGCCTGTTGCTGCTATACGGAACTTACCACTTTGCATTTGATTACTATAGCCATAGTTTCGATGTGCACCATTCATAGGAATTTCTTGAACAGTTCCATCCAATGCAACCAAATAAAATTCAAACTCATTATAAAATTGATTTAATTGATTACTGCCCCCACCTGTTTTACCACCTTTGTAAATCGTTACTACACTACTCCAGCTTGACAAATCAATCGTATCTACCGAGGTAAACCTTAAATGATTATAGTGGGTACCATAAGCAAATTTTAACTTTTGATTCTGGATATACAAAGTTGCATGCGCTTTATTTCTATCAATAGTGCTTGAAGCATAAGACCATACTATAGTTGGCACTGAAGTTGTTACAATATCTGTTTTTAGCGTAATCGAAACCGCCCAAGGCATCTCTTGGTTATCAGCTGAACGATAAAGTGGGTTATAATTCAAGTTATCAGTATTATAAACCAAGTGGCTTTCAGCACTACTACCATAATTATTATCTAAATTGACACCTGACGTAATATCAGCGCCATCATCAGCCACTGTTGGATCGGTTCCATTTTGTAACTCTTCTCGATCATTAACACCATCCCCATCTGTATCAGGATTATTTGGATCTGTTCCTAATGTCGCCTCCAATTCATCGCTTAAAGTATCGTCATCTGAATCATGTCCACAAGATATCATTAAACATAAATCGCGATAAGGCACTCGTCCTAAGTCATAATTATCAGTAATAAAATACTCTAAAGTATCTCCGCTAACAATACTGATTGTTTTAGCAAATACATTATGCTTCTTCGTTTCATTTAAACTAGTTCCTATATTACAAATGAAGCCAGACTCACCTGTTGTTAGATTATTAACATTGTAGCATTGGTAACTGTTCAACCTTTCACCATTAGATAACTCTGTTCGATAATCTTGTGAAAAAGTCATAAAGTAATCGATTTGGTTCCAAGTCAAGTTCATGTTTAAGGTTTGCTCAGAAGTATCTTCTGTATCACCTGAATCTACATCATTTAAAAACTGATCATCATCTTGAACTGTTAATATTTCATAATAATCATCACCTGGAACTTGATATGTGATGGGATTATTTAACCCTCCAGTTGGTAAGCCAAAGAAATCAATGCCACTTTCAGGTAGGAATTTTACCCCAAAGACTGAAAACTCATGCTCTCTAGACTCGTACACTAGTGGATCGGTTCCATTATTATCTTCATCTTCATCTGATGTTCCATCATTATCATCATCGGTATCTTCATTGTCACCGGTTCCATCACCATCTGTATCTGTATCTTCATCTGGATCATTTGGAAAATCATCTTCATCATCTGCGGTACCATCTCCATCGGTGTCGATACAACCACTGTCATTTACAGGTGAGCCAATAGGTGTGTTCGGACAATCATCATCATCATCACCAACACCATCCCCGTCATCATCTTCAAAAGTTGCTGTAACAGGACAATCATTTTTAAATGGGTTGGTTACATCACCTGTGAGCTCTAGTGTATCAGGACAAGTATCTTCAACTCCATCTTTATCGATATCATCCTGTGCTATGATGCCATCACCATCATAATCATAAGATAAATCATAAAACTCTTGAATCACTGAGCTACCAGTTTGATTAGAGGTAGAGTTCTGACCTGAAATAGAAGCATTGCCATCGCTTCTGGTTACAACATAAATAACATTATTATCTGTAACCGCTAAGTCATAAGCAATATTATTGCTAGATGAGCCAAACTGTTGTACATCAATAATCCCACCATTAATGGTGTTCATCGCCCCAACAAAATAGTCATAACCACCTTGTCCAGGAAATGTCTGATTCTCCATTTGTCCGCCTAATGTAGCACCCACAAAGTAAATCCTATTTTCATTCACTGATAGTTCAATATCATTTATTATATCTTGATTTCCATTGCCACTTGCTCGAACAATAGAGTAATCTGACCAAACAGGTTGACAGTCACTGTCATATTTCATCACAAAACCATCTCGAGAATTATTATTAGAGGTCGTTTTAACTCGACCTGAAATATAAATGTTATTTTCACTATCCACTTCAATATTACGCGCTTCATCTGTAAAAGTTGTTCTATTATCTTGATAAGCACATATTTCTGTTAACGTTTCAGTACTGGTATCAAAACGATATTTCGCAATAAATGGATCATAGTTAGTATTCCCACCATTATTCGTATTATTGACAGTAGTGAATTCATCGATATCTCCTTGTGTTGATCCCACAAGATTAATAATCAAGTCTTGTCCTTCTTGTTTCACTTTAAGATCATAGATTGATTCATACCCATCTGTTCCTAATCTAATTGCTGCTACAGGTGTTTGAGTGTAAATACTATTGTTATCTACATTTGCATATATTTCCAAATACCCATCATATCCTCCTTCGTTATTTCCTTGTCCCAATATCGTATCTGATTCAGTGTTACCTCCGACAAATATATAATCACTTGTTACATCAATGGCTTCTGCAGATGCTGCATCACTATTGTTACCGCTATGACCGGGTTGTATTAACCATACTAAATTTCCATTTTCGTCGTATTTACTCAGCGCACCAATACCATGCGTACCACTTAACATTCCTGTATCTAAAGATGGATGGATTGTGGTATGATCACCCTGTACTCTTGCAACTACATAAATATTGCCATTGTCATCAAGAGTTATCTCATTAGCATAATCCCAACCATAAAAATCATTATACTGGAAAGAGGTCCATATATACTCGTGAGTTAAAGGATCAATTTTCGATATTTGTATATCGAGATCTCCCCCTTGATAGGGTTCAACAATCGTGCCTGAAACAGGGCTGTTTAAGTTTTCACCAACAGCATATAAAAATTCACCGTTTAATCCATTATGGGAATCAATAGCATAAAAATGTGTGCCATTATCACCTTGTTGTGTCAAGAAGCTTGAGTTTGAAGGCACAGTCAGCAAACCAATTCCATTTTCTTCATCGTCTACATCTGGAACACCGTCTCCATCGGTATCGGTACAACCATTTGAGTTAACTGGGTTACCAACTGGTGTATTTGGACAATCATCATCGTCGTTGCCTACGCCATCCCCATCATCATCAACAAATATACATCCTTCATCATTAACATTAGAATTAAGCGGTGTTTCTGGACAATTATCATTATCATCGTTTACGCCATCACCATCATCATCATCATCCGTACTATCACAAATGCCATCGCCATCGGTATCTAAGTTTGTGGCATCTAATCGACATGGATCTGTGTTATCAGGATCGCCATCATCATCACTATCTGTATCTAAATGATCATCTGTACCATCTCCATCACTATCCACACCCTCACATTCCATTGAACTTACTAAATTAACATAGTCAACTTGCCCTACGAATCTAGGTGGGATCAAATTATCTCCTGCATCAACAGTCACAGAATCACCTTCACTCAATAAAATTGTTGAAGCATATACATGTGATGTATTGTTGTATTGATTTTGATGTTTGATAATATGTATTGATCCCGACTCACCTGTAGTATTGTTTACAACACTTACTCTAAGAGAGGCGTAAACGTTATCGCCAGCTATGATATTATCTACTGAATTTACAGCTATTTGTGTATTACTATCACTGTCAGTTAATTGTAGGTTAGCCGTAGAGGCTACATTGTCATTAAATATTCCATCATCATCAGAAACAATCAAAGTTTCAGGATTGAGTGCTCCTAATATATGGGTGGTATTGTTCGCTAATAAATACACACCTCCACCTACAGAGCTTTGTAGACCTTCCCCATAGACCAATATTGTATACTCACCATTATTATTTTCAGCATAACTTGGTGCAATACATCCTTCATTTTCATCACTAATTCCGTCACCATCATCATCATCATCATTGGCATCATCACAACCATCATTATCCGTATCTAATGCACCTAATACCGTATCATCACAGGCATCTGCGTCATCATCCACACCATCGTTGTCATCATCGTCATCATTGGCATCATCACAACCATCCCCGTCAAAATCCGTTGCACCTAACTCTGTGTTGTCACAATCATCATCACCATCATTAACACCATCGTTGTCATCATCATCATCGTTGGCATCATCACAACCATCATTATCAAAATCAGTTGCACCTAGAACAGTATCATCACAGGCATCTACGTCATCATCCACACCATCGTTGTCATCATCATCATCGTTGGCATCGTCACAACCATCGCCGTCAAAATCAGCTGCGCCTAGAACAGTATCATCACAAGCATCTGCATCATCATCCACACCATCGTTATCGTCATCATCATCGTTCGCATCATCACAACCATCGCCGTCAAAATCAGCTGCGCCTAGAACAGTATCATCACAAGCATCTGCGTTATCATCCACACCATCGTTATCATCATCATCATCGTTGGCATCATCACAACCATCACCGTCAAAATCCGTTGCACCTAGCTCTGTGTTGTCACAGTCATCTGCGTTATCATCCACACCATCGTTATCATCATCATCATCGTTGGCATCATCACAACCATCATTATCAAAGTCAGCTGCGCCTAGAACAGTATCATCACAGGCATCTGCGTCATCATCCACACCATCGTTGTCATCATCATCATCGTTGGCATCGTCACAACCATCACCGTCAAAATCCGTTGCACCTAGCTCTGTGTTGTCACAGTCATCTGCGTTATCATCCACACCATCGTTATCATCATCATCATCGTTGGCATCATCACAACCATCGCCATCAAAGTCAGCTGCGCCTAGAACAGTATCATCACAGGCATCTGCGTCATCATCCACGCCATCGTTGTCATCATCATCATCGTTGGCATCGTCACAACCATCGCCGTCAAAATCAGCTGCGCCCGTCACTGTATCATCACAAGCATCTGCGTCATCATCCACACCATCGTTGTCATCATCGTCATCGTTGGCATCGTCACAACCATCGCCGTCAAAATCAGCTGCGCCCGTCACTGTATCATCACAAGCATCTGCGTCATCATCCACACCATCATTGTCATCATCGTCATCGTTGGCATCATCACAACCATCGCCGTCAAAATCAGCTGCGCCCGTCACTGTATCATCACAAGCATCTGCGTCATCATCCACACCATCATTGTCATCATCGTCATCGTTGGCATCGTCACAACCATCACCGTCAAAATCCGTTGCACCTAGCTCTGTGTTGTCACAGTCATCTGCGTTATCATCCACACCATCGTTATCATCATCATCATCGTTGGCATCGTCACAACCGTCATTATCGAAATCCGTTGCACCTAGAACTGTATCATCACAAGCATCTGCGTCATCATCCACACCATCGTTGTCATCATCATCATCATTCGCATCATCACAACCATCCCCGTCAAAATCCGTTGCACCAAGCTCAGTGTTGTCACAGTCATCGTCATCATCATTGACACCATCGTTGTCATCATCGTCATCGTTGGCATCATCACAACCATCGCCGTCAAAATCAGCTGCGCCTAGAACAGTATCATCACAAGCATCTACATCATCATCCACACCATCGTTATCGTCATCATCATCGTTGGCATCATCACAACCATCCCCGTCAAAATCCGTTGCACCAAGCTCAGTGTTGTCACAGTCATCGTCATCATCATTGACACCATCGTTATCATCATCATCATCGTTGGCATCGTCACAACCATCGCCGTCAAAATCAGCTGCGCCTAGAACAGTATCATCACAAGCATCTGCGTTATCATCCACACCATCGTTATCATCATCATCATCGTTGGCATCATCACAACCATCACCGTCAAAATCAGCTGCGCCTAGAACAGTATCATCACAAGCATCTGCATCATCATCCACACCATCGTTATCGTCATCATCATCGTTGACATCATCACAACCATCGCCGTCAAAATCAGCTGCGCCTAGAACAGTATCATCACAAGCATCTGCATCATCATCCACACCATCGTTATCGTCATCATCATCGTTGGCATCGTCACAACCGTCATTATCGAAATCCGTTGCACCTAGAACTGTATCATCACAGTCGTCATTGTCGTCATTGACACCATCGTTGTCATCATCATCATCATTGGCATCGTCACAACCATCATTATCGAAATCCGTTGCACCTAGAACAGTATCATCACAAGCATCTGCATCATCATCCACACCATCGTTATCGTCATCATCATCATTGGCATCGTCACAACCGTCATTATCGAAATCCGTTGCACCTAGAACTGTATCATCACAGTCATCATCATCGTCATTGACACCATCGTTGTCATCATCATCATCGTTGGCATCGTCACAACCATCACCGTCAAAGTCAGCTGCGCCTGGAACAGTATCATCACAGGCATCTACGTCATCATCCACACCATCGTTGTCATCATCATCATCGTTGGCATCGTCACAACCATCGCCGTCAAAATCAGCTGCGCCTAGAACAGTATCATCACAAGCATCTGCATCATCATCCACACCATCGTTATCGTCATCATCATCGTTCGCATCATCACAACCATCGCCGTCAAAATCAGCTGCGCCTAGAACAGTATCATCACAAGCATCTGCATCATCATCCACACCATCGTTATCATCATCGTCATCGTTAGCATCATCACAACCATCCCCGTCAAAGTCAGCTGCGCCTAGCTCTGTGTTGTCACAATCATCTGCGTCATCATTGACACCATCGTTGTCATCATCATCATCATTGGCATCATCACAACCATCACCGTCAAAATCCGTTGCACCTAGAACTGTATCATCACAATCATCATCATCGTCATTCACGCCATCATTGTCATCATCGTCATCGTTAGCATCATCACAACCATCCCCGTCAAAGTCAGCTGCGCCTAGCTCTGTGTTGTCACAATCATCTGCGTCATCATTGACACCATCGTTGTCATCATCATCATCATTGGCATCATCACAACCATCACCGTCAAAATCCGTTGCGCCTAGAACTGTATCATCACAGGCATCTGCGTCATCATTGACGCCATCATTATCATCATCGTCATCATTGGCATCGTCACAACCGTCATTATCGAAATCCGTTGCACCTAGAACTGTATCATCACAGGCATCTGCGTCATCATTGACACCATCGTTGTCATCATCATCATCATTGGCATCATCACAACCATCATTATCAAAATCCGTTGCGCCTAACTCTGTGTTGTCACAGTCATCATCATCATCATTGACACCATCGTTGTCATCATCGTCATCATTGGCATCGTCACAACCGTCATTATCGAAATCCGTTGCACCTAGAACTGTATCATCACAGGCATCTGCGTCATCATTGACACCATCGTTGTCATCATCATCATCATTGGCATCATCACAACCATCATTATCAAAATCCGTTGCGCCTAACTCTGTGTTGTCACAATCATCATCATCATCATTGACACCATCGTTGTCATCATCGTCATCATTGGCATCGTCACAACCGTCATTATCAAAATCCGTTGCGCCTAGAACCGTATCATCACAGGCATCATCATCATCATTGACACCATCGTTGTCATCATCATCATCGTTGGCATCGTCACAACCATCATTATCAAAGTCCGTTGCACCTAGAACTGTATCATCACAAGAATCTGCGTCATCATCCACACCATCGTTATCATCATCGTCATCATTGGCATCATCACAACCATCATTATCGAAATCAGTCGCACCAGATGGGGTTTCTGGACAAGCATCATTGCTGTCATCAACACCGTCTCCATCTGTGTCATCATCTTGCGTATCATCACCGCATCCATCTTGATCTAAATCAGGCTCATTTTCTGGAGTATTAGGACATTGATCATTTTCATCATTGACACCATCGTTATCATCATCATCATCGTTGGCATCATCACAACCGTCATTATCTGTATCAGTCGCACCCATCACTGTATCATCACAGTCGTCATCGCCGTCATTGACACCATCGTTATCATCATCATCGTCATTGGCATCATCACAACCATCACCGTCAAAGTCAGCTGCGCCTAGAACAGTATCATCACAGGCATCTGCGTCATCATCCACACCATCGTTGTCATCATCGTCATCATTGGCATCGTCACAACCATCATTATCAAAATCCGTTGCGCCTAATACTGTATCATCACAGGCATCTGCATCATCATCCACGCCATCGTTGTCATCATCATCATCGTTGGCATCATCACAACCATCATTATCAAAATCCGTTGCACCTAGCTCTGTGTTGTCACAGTCATCATCGTCGTCATTGACGCCATCGTTATCATCATCGTCATCATTTGCATCATCACAACCATCGCCGTCAAAATCCGTTGCACCTAGCTCTGTGTTGTCACAGTCATCATCGTCGTCATTGACGCCATCGTTATCATCATCGTCGTCATTGGCATCATCACAACCATCGCCGTCAAAATCCGTTGCACCTAGCTCTGTGTTGTCACAGTCATCATCGTCGTCATTGACGCCATCGTTATCATCATCGTCGTCATTGGCATCATCACAACCATCACCGTCAAAGTCAGCTGCGCCTAGAACAGTATCATCACAGGCATCTGCGTCATCATCCACACCATCGTTGTCATCATCGTCATCATTGGCATCGTCACAACCATCATTATCAAAATCCGTTGCACCTAGAACTGTATCATCACAGGAATCTGCATCATCATCCACGCCATCGTTGTCATCATCATCATCGTTTGCATCATCACAACCATCGCCGTCAAAATCCGTTGCACCTAGCTCTGTGTTGTCACAGTCATCATCGTCGTCATTGACGCCATCGTTATCATCATCGTCATCATTGGCATCATCACAACCGTCATTATCGAAATCCGTTGCACCTAGAACTGTATCATCACAGGCATCTGCATCATCATCCACGCCATCGTTGTCATCATCATCATCGTTTGCATCATCACAACCATCGCCGTCAAAATCCGTTGCACCTAGCTCTGTGTTGTCACAGTCATCATCGTCGTCATTGACGCCATCGTTATCATCATCGTCGTCATTGGCATCATCACAACCATCATTATCAAAATCCGTTGCGCCTAGCTCTGTGTTGTCACAATCATCTGCATCATCATTCACGCCATCGTTATCATCATCGTCATCGTTGGCATCGTCACAACCGTCATTATCGAAATCTGTCGCACCTAGAACAGTATCATCACAAGCATCTGCGTCATCATCCACACCATCGTTGTCATCATCGTCATCGTTGGCATCATCACAACCATCATTGTCAAAATCCGTTGCGCCTAGAACCGTATCGTCACAGGAATCTGCGTCATCATCCACACCATCGTTGTCATCATCGTCATCGTTGGCATCATCACAACCATCATTATCAAAATCCGTTGCGCCTAGAACAGTATCATCACAGGCATCTGCGTCATCATCCACACCATCGTTGTCATCATCGTCATCGTTGGCATCATCACAACCATCCCCGTCAAAGTCAGCTGCGCCTAGCTCTGTGTTGTCACAATCATCTGCGTCATCATTGACACCATCGTTATCATCATCGTCATCGTTGGCATCATCACAACCATCATTATCAAAATCCGTTGCACCTAGCTCTGTGTTGTCACAGTCATCATCGTCGTCATTGACGCCATCGTTATCATCATCATCATCGTTGGCATCATCACAACCATCATTGTCAAAATCAGTCGCACCTAGAACGGTATCATCACAGGAATCTGCATCGTCATTCACGCCATCGTTATCATCATCGTCATCATTGGCATCATCACAACCGTCATTGTCAAAATCGGTGGCACCAGAAGGAGTGTCCGGACAATTATCATTACTGTCATCCACACCATCGCCATCAGTGTCATCATCTTGCGTATCATCACCACATCCATCTTGGTCTAAATCAGGCTCATTCTCTGGCGTATTAGGACACTTATCATCGTCGTCATTCACACCATCGTTATCATCATCATCATCGTTGGCATCATCACAACCATCATTGTCTGTATCAGTGGCATCTAATGTCGTGTCATCACAATCATCGTCGTCATCATTGACGCCATCATTGTCATCATCATCATCATTGGCATCGTCACAACCATCGCCGTCAAAGTCAGCTGCGCCCGTCACTGTATCATCACAGGCATCTTCGTCGTCATTGACACCATCATTATCATCATCATCATCGTTGGCATCATCACAACCATCATTATCAAAGTCAGCTGCGCCTGCGACTGTATCATCACAAGCATCCGCATCATCATCTACACCATCATCATCAGTGTCAGTACAACCATTGTCAGCAACATTAGTGTTCAAAGGTGTATCATCACAGGTATCTGCGTCATCATCCACACCATCGTTATCGTCATCATCATCGTTGGCATCATCACAACCGTCATTATCAAAGTCAGTCGCACCAAGCTCTGTGTCGTCACAGGCATCTGCGTCATCATCCACACCATCGTCATCAGTGTCTGTACAACCATTATCAGCAACATTAGTATTTAATGGTGTATCATCACAAGCATCATCATCGTCGTTGACACCATCATTGTCATCATCATCATCATTGGCATCGTCACAACCATCATTATCAAAATCCGTTGCGCCTAGCTCTGTGTTGTCACAATAATCATCATCGTCATTGACACCATCATTATCATCATCGTCATCGTTTGCATCGTCACAACCATCATTATCGAAATCCGTTGCGCCTATCTCTGTGTTGTCACAATCATCATCATCGTCGTTCACACCATCGTTGTCATCATCGTCATCGTTGGCATCATCACAACCGTCATTATCAAAGTCAGTTGCACCAGATGGTGTATTTGGACAATCATCATTACTGTCATCTACACCATCGCCATCGCTGTCATCATCTTGTGTTTCATCACCGCAGCCATCTTGATCTAAATCAGGCTCATTTATGGGTGTATTGGGACACTTGTCATTTTCGTCATTCACACCATCGTTATCATCATCATCGTCGTTGGCATCATCACAACCATCACCATCGGTATCAAGCGCACCCAGTGTAGTATCATCACAAGCATCATTGCCATCATTGACACCATCGTTATCATCATCGTCATCGTTGGCATCATCACAACCGTCATTATCAAAGTCGGTTGCACCTAACTCTGTGTTGTCACAAGCATCATCACCATCATTAACACCATCGTTATCATCATCGTCATCGTTGGCATCATCACAACCATCTT
This sequence comes from Paraphotobacterium marinum, assembly GCF_002216855.1. Lineage (NCBI taxonomy): Bacteria > Pseudomonadati > Pseudomonadota > Gammaproteobacteria > Vibrionales > Vibrionaceae > Paraphotobacterium > Paraphotobacterium marinum. The sequence continues at coordinate 18,393 of NZ_CP022356.1, read as the reverse complement.
TATCAAAGTCAGCCGCGCCCGTCACTGTGTTGTCACAGTCATCATCGCCGTCATTGACACCGTCGTTATCATCATCATCATCGTTGGCATCATCACAACCATCATTATCGAAATCCGTTGCACCTCTCTCTGTATTGTCACAAGCGTCCTCATCATCATTGACACCGTCGTTATCATCATCATCATCGTTGGCATCATCACAACCATCATTATCAAAATCAGTCGCACCTAATATCGTATTGTCACAAGTGTCATCATCGTCATTCACGCCATCGTTATCATCATCATCATCGTTGGCATCATCACAACCATCACCGTCAAAGTCAGTAGCACCTGCAACCGTATTGTCACAAGCATCTTCATCATCATTAACGCCATCATTATCATCGTCATTATCTTTATTATCTGATGAACCATCTCCATCTGAATCTGCGCATCCATCTGAAGCAACTTCCACTCCATTTAATGTATTAGGACATTCATCGTTATTATTACTAACCCCGTCATTATCATCATCATTATCATTTCCAGAGCCCAAAAAAACACTAGAGTTATCATCACCATTTGAATCGGAATCAGGATCATTATTAGGAGAATCACTATCTGGGGCTGAGTCTGCATCAGGCTCAGGATCATTGGAAACCGGTTGTTCCTGAGCTGCTGATTGACTATCTTGTTCTTTGAATGTGTTACTGTCTCCACAGGCAAAAAGAAGAGTTGAACATAACAAAACTAAAATGACTTTCTTTAATGTGAATAGTAAATGTTGAAGGCACATAATACATCCTTAATACAATGTCAGAAATTTGACTAATAAGGATGATTAAGCATAATCAATGCCAACATTAAAGTGTTGATTTTGTTTTTTATATGTTGCGATAAATTGCATATTGCTAAAATAATTGCGAACAAAAAAAAGCTACACTTATTTGTGTAGCTTTTTGCATGTTATTTTTAACTTTAATAATTTTCGAATAACGATGCGTCAACATCATTAAAAATCAAATAAGCATCTCCTATTCCTGTTGTTGGAGAGTTTACTTCACTCGATAAGTAATCATAGGTACCATTGGTCACTATATTATTCTCATCAAAGATCCATACTTGAGTTGATTTCCAAGAATTATCACTCGCATCACTTGATGTGAAGTTTGAAGTGATATTAGTTGACCCCGACACTCTATAGTTAGTGTCTTCTTTATAATCTGCTAACCATGTAGTCGGATCAAAAGCCATTGCTTGGATTTCTTCATCCGTAATATTGTCTGCTTTCAATGGCGTCAAAGTTGTCATAATGGTATAGGCTATCGAACCACTTAAATAATTATATGATTGGACCGTATCTCCACTTGAGGCTGGTTTATACCAATTATTTATACCATTATATTGGCCTGTTGCTGCTATACGGAACTTACCACTTTGCATTTGATTACTATAGCCATAGTTTCGATGTGCACCATTCATAGGAATTTCTTGAACAGTTCCATCCAATGCAACCAAATAAAATTCAAACTCATTATAAAATTGATTTAATTGATTACTGCCCCCACCTGTTTTACCACCTTTGTAAATCGTTACTACACTACTCCAGCTTGACAAATCAATCGTATCTACCGAGGTAAACCTTAAATGATTATAGTGGGTACCATAAGCAAATTTTAACTTTTGATTCTGGATATACAAAGTTGCATGCGCTTTATTTCTATCAATAGTGCTTGAAGCATAAGACCATACTATAGTTGGCACTGAAGTTGTTACAATATCTGTTTTTAGCGTAATCGAAACCGCCCAAGGCATCTCTTGGTTATCAGCTGAACGATAAAGTGGGTTATAATTCAAGTTATCAGTATTATAAACCAAGTGGCTTTCAGCACTACTACCATAATTATTATCTAAATTGACACCTGACGTAATATCAGCGCCATCATCAGCCACTGTTGGATCGGTTCCATTTTGTAACTCTTCTCGATCATCAACACCATCCCCATCTGTATCAGGATTATTTGGATCTGTTCCTAATGTCGCCTCCAATTCATCGCTTAAAGTATCGCCATCTGAATCATGTCCACAAGATATCATTAAACATAAATCGCGATAAGGCACTCGTCCTAAGTCATAATTATCAGTAATAAAATACTCTAAAGTATCTCCGCTAACAATACTGATTGTTTTAGCAAATACATTATGCTTCTTCGTTTCATTTAAACTAGTTCCTATATTACAAATGAAGCCAGACTCACCTGTTGTTAGATTATTAACATTGTAGCATTGGTAACTGTTCAACCTTTCACCATTAGATAACTCTGTTCGATAATCTTGTGAAAAAGTCATAAAGTAATCGATTTGGTTCCAAGTCAAGTTCATGTTTAAGGTTTGCTCAGAAGTATCTTCTGTATCACCTGAATCTACATCATTTAAAAACTGATCATCATCTTGAACTGTTAATATTTCATAATAATCATCACCTGGAACTTGATATGTGATGGGATTATTTAACCCTCCAGTTGGTAAGCCAAAGAAATCAATGCCACTTTCAGGTAGGAATTTTACCCCAAAGACTGAAAACTCATGCTCTCTAGACTCGTACACTAGTGGATCGGTTCCATTATTATCTTCATCTTCATCTGATGTTCCATCATTATCATCATCGGTATCTTCATTGTCACCGGTTCCATCACCATCTGTATCTGTATCTTCATCTGGATCATTTGGAAAATCATCTTCATCATCTGCGGTACCATCTCCATCGGTGTCGATACAACCACTGTCATTTACAGGTGAGCCAATAGGCGTATTCGGACAATCATCATCATCATCACCAACGCCATCGCCATCATCATCTTCAAATGACGCATCTACAGGACAATCATTTTTAAATGGATTGGTTACATCACCTGTGAGCTCTAGTGTATCAGGACAAGTATCTTCAACTCCATCTTTATCAGTATCATCCTGTGCTATGATGCCATCACCATCATAATCATAAGATAAATCATAAAACTCTTGAATCACTGAGCTACCTGTTTGAGTAGAAGTTGAGTTTGCACCTGAAATAGAGGCATCGCTATAGCTTCTGGTTACAACATAAATAACATTATTATCTGTAACCGCTAAGTCATAAGCAATATTATTGCTAGATGAGCCAAACTGTTGTACATCAATAATCCCACCATTAATGGTGTTCATCGCCCCAACAAAATAGTCATAACCCCCGAGTCCTCCAATTGGATTGTCTTGGTTTTCCATTTGTCCACCAAAAGTATCACCCACAAAGTAAATCCTATTTTCATTCACTGATAGTTCAATATCATCTATTGCATCTTCATTACCATTGCCACTTGCTCGAACAATAGAGTAATCTGACCAAACAGGTTGACAGTCACTGTCATATTTCATCACAAAACCATCACGGGAATTATCATTAGAGGTTGTTTTAACTCGACCTGAAATATAAATGTTATTTTCGCTATCCACTTCAATGTTGTGCGCTTCATCTGTAAAAGTTGTTCTATTATCTTGATAAGCACATATTTCTGTTAACGTTTCAGTACTGGTGTTAAAACGATATTTCGCAATGAATGGATCATAGTTATCATTCACACCATTATTCGTATTATTGACAGTAGTGAATTCATCGATATCTCCTTGTGTTGATCCCACAAGATTAATAATCAAGTCTTGTCCAGATTCAACTACTTTAATGTCATAAATAGACTCAAATTTTTCTGTTCCTAAACGTAAAGCTGCTTTTGGTAATACTTGCGAATTATCAGAAGGATATATACTAGCATCATTTTCATTTGCATAAATTTCTAGGTAGGCGTCATTTTGTCCATCAATACTTCCTTGTCCAAGTATTGGAGATTGCGTGAAACCTGCAACAAATACGTAATCATTTGTAACATCTACCGTATAAGGTACACTTCTGTCACTATTATTACCGCTATGACCGGGTTGAATTAACCAAATTAAATTTAAATCCTTATCATATTTACTTAGAGCACCAATGCCATGCGTACCACTTAACATTCCTGTTTCTAATGAAGGATGGATAGTAGCATGATCACCCTGTGTTCTTGCAACTACATAAATATTGCCATTATCATCAATTGTTAACTCAGAAGCATAATCCCATCCATTACTAGTATCATTTCTTTGAGTTTGAGTTGCCAAATATTGATGATTTATTGGATCAATTCTGTGAATGAGCAAATCAAGTCCACCATCTCCGTATGTTCTTCCTATGGCGTATAAATACTCTTCCCCGTTAGTTCCTATGTGATAATCAATATTATAAAAATGAGTTGCATTATCACCTTGTTGTGTCAAGAAACTTGGATTTGAAGGTACGGTCAGTAAACCAATTCCATTTTCTTCATCATCCACATCTGGAACGCCGTCTCCATCGGTATCGGTACAACCATTTGAGTTAACTGGGTTACCTGCTGGTGTATTTGGACAATCATCATCGTCATTGCCTACACCATCCCCATCATCATCTTCAAATGTACACCCTTCATCATTAACATTTGAATTAAGCGGTGTTTCTGGACAATTATCATTATCATCGTTTACACCATCGTTATCATCATCATCATCGTTGGCATCATCACAACCATCACCGTCAAAGTCAGCTGCGCCCGTCACTGTGTTGTCACAGTCATCATCGTCGTCATTGACGCCATCGTTGTCATCATCATCATCGTTGGCATCATCACAACCATCACCGTCAAAGTCAGCTGCGCCTAGAACAGTATCATCACAGGCATCTGCGTCATCATCCACACCATCGTTGTCATCATCGTCATCATTGGCATCGTCACAACCATCATTATCAAAATCCGTTGCGCCTAATACTGTATCATCACAGGCATCTGCATCATCATCCACGCCATCGTTGTCATCATCATCATCGTTGGCATCATCACAACCATCATTATCAAAATCCGTTGCGCCTAATACTGTATCATCACAGGCATCTGCATCATCATCCACGCCATCGTTGTCATCATCATCATCATTGGCATCATCACAACCGTCATTATCGAAATCCGTTGCACCTAGAACTGTATCATCACAGGCATCTGCGTCATCATCCACGCCATCGTTGTCATCATCATCATCGTTGGCATCATCACAACCATCGCCGTCAAAATCCGTTGCACCTAGCTCTGTGTTGTCACAGTCATCATCGTCGTCATTGACGCCATCGTTATCATCATCGTCGTCATTGGCATCATCACAACCATCGCCGTCAAAATCCGTTGCACCTAGCTCTGTGTTGTCACAGTCATCATCGTCGTCATTGACGCCATCGTTATCATCATCGTCGTCATTGGCATCATCACAACCATCACCGTCAAAGTCAGTTGCGCCTAATACTGTATCATCACAGGAATCTGCATCATCATCCACGCCATCGTTGTCATCATCGTCATCATTGGCATCATCACAACCGTCATTATCGAAATCCGTTGCACCTAGAACTGTATCATCACAGGAATCTGCATCATCATCCACGCCATCGTTGTCATCATCATCATCGTTTGCATCATCACAACCATCGCCGTCAAAATCCGTTGCACCTAGCTCTGTGTTGTCACAGTCATCATCGTCGTCATTGACGCCATCGTTATCATCATCGTCATCATTGGCATCATCACAACCGTCATTATCGAAATCCGTTGCACCTAGAACTGTATCATCACAGGCATCTGCATCATCATCCACGCCATCGTTGTCATCATCATCATCGTTTGCATCATCACAACCATCGCCGTCAAAATCCGTTGCACCTAGCTCTGTGTTGTCACAGTCATCATCGTCGTCATTGACGCCATCGTTATCATCATCGTCGTCATTGGCATCATCACAACCATCATTATCAAAATCCGTTGCGCCTAGCTCTGTGTTGTCACAATCATCTGCATCATCATTCACGCCATCGTTATCATCATCGTCATCGTTGGCATCGTCACAACCGTCATTATCGAAATCTGTCGCACCTAGAACAGTATCATCACAAGCATCTGCGTCATCATCCACACCATCGTTGTCATCATCGTCATCGTTGGCATCATCACAACCATCACCATCAAAATCCGTTGCGCCTAAGACAGTATCATCACAGGCGTCATCATCGTCATTGACACCATCGTTATCATCATCGTCATCGTTGGCATCATCACAACCATCATTATCAAAATCCGTTGCACCTAGCTCTGTGTTGTCACAGTCATCATCGTCGTCATTGACGCCATCGTTATCATCATCATCATCGTTGGCATCATCACAACCATCATTGTCAAAATCAGTCGCACCTAGAACGGTATCATCACAGGAATCTGCATCGTCATTCACGCCATCGTTATCATCATCGTCATCGTTGGCATCGTCACAACCATCATTATCAAAGTCCGTTGCACCTAGCTCTGTGTTGTCACAATCATCATCGTCGTCATTGACACCATCGTTATCATCATCGTCATCATTGGCATCATCACAACCGTCATTATCAAAATCAGTGGCACCAGAAGGAGTGTCCGGACAATTATCATTACTGTCATCCACACCATCGCCATCAGTGTCATCATCTTGCGTATCATCACCACATCCATCTTGGTCTAAATCAGGCTCATTCTCTGGCGTATTAGGACACTTATCATCGTCGTCATTCACACCATCGTTATCATCATCATCATCGTTGGCATCATCACAACCATCATTGTCTGTATCAGTGGCATCTAATGTCGTGTCATCACAATCATCGTCGTCATCATTGACGCCATCATTGTCATCATCATCATCATTGGCATCGTCACAACCATCGCCGTCAAAGTCAGCTGCGCCCGTCACTGTATCATCACAGGCATCTTCGTCGTCATTGACACCATCATTATCATCATCATCATCGTTGGCATCATCACAACCATCATTATCAAAGTCAGCTGCGCCTGCGACTGTATCATCACAAGCATCCGCATCATCATCTACACCATCATCATCAGTGTCAGTACAACCATTGTCAGCAACATTAGTGTTCAAAGGTGTATCATCACAGGTATCTGCGTCATCATCCACACCATCGTTATCATCATCATCATCGTTGGCATCATCGCAACCGTCATTATCAAAATCCGTTGCGCCTAAAACTGTGTCGTCACAAGCATCTGCGTCATCATCCACACCATCGTCATCAGTGTCTGTACAACCATTATCAGCAACATTAGTATTTAATGGTGTATCATCACAAGCATCATCATCGTCATTGACACCATCGTTATCATCATCATCATCGTTGGCATCATCACAACCATCACTGTCAAAGTCAGTTGCACCTAAAACTGTATCATCACAGGAATCTGCATCGTCATTGACACCATCGTTGTCATCATCATCATCATTAGCATCATCACAACCGTCATTATCGAAATCCGTTGCGCCTATCTCTGTGTTGTCACAATCATCATCATCGTCGTTCACACCATCGTTGTCATCATCGTCATCGTTGGCATCATCACAACCGTCATTATCAAAGTCAGTTGCACCAGATGGTGTATTTGGACAATCATCATTACTGTCATCTACACCATCGCCATCGCTGTCATCATCTTGTGTTTCATCACCGCAGCCATCTTGATCTAAGTCAGGCTCATTTATAGGTGTATTGGGACACTTGTCATTTTCGTCATTCACACCATCGTTATCATCATCATCGTCGTTGGCATCATCACAACCATCACCATCGGTATCAAGTGCACCCAGTGTAGTATCATCACAAGCATCATTGCCATCATTGACACCATCGTTATCATCATCGTCATCGTTGGCATCATCACAACCGTCATTATCAAAGTCGGTTGCACCTAACTCTGTGTTGTCACAAGCATCATCACCATCATTGACACCATCGTTGTCATCATCGTCATCGTTGGCATCATCACAACCATCTTTATCAAAATCAGTCGCACCTAATACCGTATTGTCACAAGCGTCATCATCGTCATTCACGCCATCGTTATCATCATCATCATCGTTAGCATCATCACAACCATCTTTATCAAAATCAGTCGCACCTAATACCGTATTGTCACAAGCGTCATCATCGTCATTCACGCCATCGTTATCATCATCATCATCGTTGGCATCATCACAACCATCATTATCAAAGTCAGCTGCGCCCGTCACTGTGTTGTCACAGTCATCATCACCGTCATTCACGCCATCGTTATCATCATCGTCATCGTTGGCATCATCACAACCATCACCGTCAAAGTCAGTAGCACCTGCAACCGTATTGTCACAAGCATCTTCATCATCATTGACGCCATCATTATCATCATCATCATCTTTATTATCTGATGAACCATCTCCATCTGAATCTGCGCATCCATCTGAAGCAACTTCCACTCCATTTAATGTATTAGGACATTCATCGTTATTATTACTAACCCCATCATTATCATCATCATTATCATTTCCAGAGCCCAAAAAAACACTAGAGTTATCATCACCATTTGAATCGGAATCAGGATCATTATTAGGAGAATCACTATCTGGGGCTGAGTCTGCATCAGGCTCAGGATCATTGGAAACCGGTTGTTCCTGAGGAGCTGGTTGACTATCTTGTTCTTTGAATGTGTTACTGTCACCGCAACCATATAGAAATGATGTACAAAAAATTACTATTAAAATTTTTCTGAAAGCATTTAGTAAGTTTTGAAGGCACATAAAATATCCTTAATTAGATGTCATTAATTTGACTAATGAACTTAATAAGCATTTTTAATGCCAAAACTATTAATGATTGGTTATTTGTAATATAAACAAGTAGTTATGATAATATTTAATATCAAGGGGCATGATATGTAATTTTTTTAAAATCAGAATTTCACAAAAAAATTATAATATTTGCAAATTTAAAATTTTAAATTAAAAATTTGGGTTACTAAAAGGAAGTATTTTTAAAATTAAAAATTACTACAAAAAACATTAATAAATATGTAATAATTTTCAAATTTACACTTGTGATGAATTAATTAAAATCTTAATCATAGTTGAATAAACTATATGATTAATTGAAGCATAATATAGCTCTATTCTTCAGGACATGATTCATCAATGCTTTGTTGTAGATCACTATACTTTACTCTACCAAACTCAACATCAATCATATCTATAGATTCATTGACATCAGGAATTACCCCAGGCTCGCCATTCCACTCAAGTAAATCTCCAGAATTAATAATTATAGTCGTTGCAAAGATAGGAAAGTCAAAGTCATTATCTATTCCATATAATATACCAGATTCATTGGTAGTTAGGTTTGAGACAAAATATTTCGTGTAAGAGTATACAATATCCTCTTCGGCTATCATAGAGAAGGTGTTTTTTGCAATTTGAGGATCTGATTCGTCAACAATTATCTCCCCGTTTAAAAAATACGAATCATCATCAAAAAATTCATCATCATCTTGAATTGTTAAAATACCTGATTCAAATGAACCAACCTCAAACGTCATTTTTCCAAAAAGTGTAAAACCCGTTCCAGCGAATCCAGGAACCATTGATGGTAGATTTTTAATTAAATCATTTGAATAAACAACTAGATTTACGATATTTTCACCTTGAGAACAATTATCTTGTTCGTTTTGATCGTTCTCATTATTTTCATCATTCTCATTATTTTCATCATTCTCATTATTTTCATTATTTTCATTATTTTCATCATTCTCATTATTTTCATCATTCTCATTATTTTCATCATTCTCGTTATTTTCATCATTCTCGTTATTTTCATCATTCTCGTTATTTTCATCACTTTCGTTATTTTCATCACTTTCGTTATTTTCATCATTCTCATTATTTTCATCACTTTCGTTATTTTCATCACTTTCGTTATTTTCATCACTTTCGTTATTTTCATCACTTTCGTTATTTTCATCACTTTCGTTATTTTCATCATGATTATTGTTTTCAAGAGATTGAGAAGAAGATACACCTTCATTTTCTTTAAATGTATTATCATTGCTCTCATTACCGCCACAAGAGACAACTGATAAGCAAAGTACGAAAGATATGATGATTTTCTTAATGATTGTAAAAAAGTGATTAAAATTTTGCATAAAAAAATGAATTAGAGTTAAACTAATTCATTTAAAGCAAACTATATGCCAATTATTAAAATTCCCCAATTATCTCAAATAAAGTACTTTAATCAGAAACATTAGCTCCCGACCATTGTGCATTTTCGGTAATTACAAAAAATGGCATCTCTGGGTCGGGTCCTTCAGAAATAATTTCTGCACCTTTAACGCTCAAACCATCAGGGATATTAAAGTTAGAGAATTCTATTTCGGCATAATTTAATTGGGTAGTATTATTATAAGACATTGTGTTTGCACCTGTGCCACATCCAGATATATATGTACCGTTAATAGATTGACTAACTTTGTTTTGAAGGACTTGTTGTTGTTCAGTAAATGAATCATCTGATAATTTTAAACGTACACTATAAGTAGTCGTTGTACTAAAAAAACTCATTACCATGGCATCAACACCATCACCATTGGTCCATTTATTTGCAAGTTCCCCTTCTAAAGTTGCATATTGCGAGTTTGCATTAACTAACAAAGTTCCAACGTTTGGAATGTCTGGAATTCCTAAGTTGTTGTTAGTTGTGTTTTCCCAAGCTTGACAACCTGAGTTTATTATATTGTTGAAACCTTCAACCAATACATAAGGAATATTAGCTATATTAACAACATCAAACTCAGGAGCCTCCACACTAATATTTGCATTCTGGGGGTCAAAATCATCACCATCATTGACCCCATCATTATCACTGTCGGGATCTAAATAATTGGGAATACCATCATTATCTGTATCAATATCACAATTATTTTTTCCATCAGACACGATTAAATCAGTGTATCTAGCTTGACCTATTCCAAATATGGGATTTTGAATACTTTCATTGTTAGAAGATGTTATTTTAATAACATCCGAGTCTGATAAAGCAATCGTTGAGGCATAAATGTAATTTTGTGAAGGAGGAGATCTCAATGAGTATATAAAACCGGATTCACCTGTTGTTTCATTTTCAACAATCGATCTGGCTATACTATAAATATTGTTATTGGCTGTAAAGTCAGTTATTGTTGTCGCATTTACAAGACGTTGAGTATCTGAATTATTATCTTCCATTTGGCCGACTGAAGATAAATCGTCATGGAGCATATCATCATCGTCATTTACAGTTATTACCTCAGACAGAATATTATTTAGTGTAATTGTTCTAGAGCCATCAAAAAATAATTGTTTTTCTGAGGTATTTACTGGATTCTCAACAATATTTCCATATACAATAAATTCGAAATTGCCATTTTCATCAGCTGAAGAAAACTCTATACCAGATGTGCATTCAGACGTGTCGGCTAAACCATCACCATCATCGTCGGTATCTTCATTATTTCCTATACCATCTCCATCTGTATCCGTATCTTCATTAACATCGTCAGGAAAATCATCTTCATTATCACCGACACCATCCCCGTCTGAATCCGTATGTTCATTTTCATCGGTTGGAAAATCATCCGTATTATCACCGACACCATCACCATCAGTATCTGTTGTTTCACTATCATCATACGGGAAGGCGTCATCCTCATCAGATACACCGTCATTATCATTGTCAGTGTCATCATCGTTTAAAATACCATCTTCATCCCAGTCAGAAGGAATTTCCACATAAGTAATTAAATCGGTGTTAACAGGAGAGCTACTTCCATCCATTTCATGTGCAAAATTTGGCATATACCAAGTAGTTAAACTTGGATCAGAAGTGTATGTATGAGTATGCGCGCCACCTGTTTCATTATTTGTTTGAATATAAGCATTTACTTCATCTTCTGTTTCAAATAATGGATATGCATATTTCCCTGGCTCAAATTCTATAAAATAAGCAACTATAGCACTTACATTTGGATCTAATGGATCGCTATCTACTCCATCATCAACTCCATCATTATCACTATCAGGATCTAAATAATCCGGGATGCCATCATTATCTGTATCGTTCTCGCAACTTGGTAAAGATACCTCTGAGGCAATTAATTCAGAATAATTGACTTGTCCTGTAAACCACTCTGAACCGATCGCTGTTAATTTTACTTCGTCTCCTTCATTTAAAATAATTGAAGTCGCAAAAGCACCTGTTGTGGTGTTTATACGAAGAGAGTACAAATAACCCGACTCACCCGTTGTTAAATTTTCAGCAGTAATTCGAGCTATACTATAAATTTCCTGATTAGCTGATAAAGAATTTGAACCTATCACTAATTCACTTGCTAAAAGTTGAGAGTTTGGATTGTCATCTGATAATTGACCACTAGTATTAAAGTTGTCATGTAACATGATATCATCATCTGAAATCTCTATAGTTTGTGCAGACAAATCTGATGTAATTATTTTTGTTTTGCTTCCATTGATATATCCTGAATTGGCTGTTTCATAAATACTTGGAATACCTGTATATATTAATAACTCATAATTACCACTTTCATTTAAGGAAGTATAATTGTTAATAGAGTCAGTACTACATTCATCAGTATCAGCTAAACCATCTCCGTCATCATCAGTATCTTCATTATTCCCTACACCATCTCCATCTGTATCCGTATCTTCATTAGGATCATTTGGAAAATCATCTTCATTATCTCCAACACCATCCCCATCTGAATCTGTATGTTCATTTTCATCATCTGGAAAATCATCTTCATTATCTCCAACACCATCCCCATCTGAATCTGTGTCTTCATTAGGATCGTTTGGAAAATCATCTTCACCATCACCCACTCCATCATTATCACTATCAGGATCTAAATAATCTGGGATGCCGTCATTGTCTGTATCATTTTCGCAATATGGTAAAGAAACTTCAGATGCAATTAATTCTGCATAATTGACTTGTCCTGTAAACCATTCTGAATTAAGCGCTGTTAATTTTACTTCGTCCCCTTCATTTAAAATAATTGATGTCGCAAAAGCGCCCGCTGTTGAATTGTTTACGCCAATAGAATACAAATAACCCGACTCACCCGTTGTTAAGTTTTCAGCAGTAATTCGAGCTAAACTATGAATTTCTCGAGTCATCGGATAAGTAGTAGTACCTACAACTAATTGACTTGCTAAAATTTGAGAATTTGGTTTGTCATCTGATAATTGACCATCACTACTGTAATTATCATGTAACATAATATCATCATCTGAAATTTCTATAATTTGTGCAGACAAATCTGATGTAATTATTTTAGTTTTGCTCCCATTGATATAACCTGTAATTGGTGTTTCATATATACTTGGAATACCTGTGTATATTAATAACTCATAATTACCGCTGTCATTTAAGGACGCATAATCGTTAACAGAGTCAGTACTACATTCATCATTATCCGGTAAGCCATCTCCATCTGTGTCGGTACAACCACTATCATTTACAGGTGAACCAATGGGCGTATTAGGACAATCATCGTCATCATCACCAACACCATCCCCATCACTATCTAAATCGAAACCATCATCAGTTCCAGCACCTACACCAGTTAAAGAAGGAATACAGTCAACTAAGAACGGATCTGTCTCACCAGTCGTTCCATCAGCTTCATCACTAAATGCACAATTATCACCATCTTGCTCACTATTTGTTGGAACATTATCGTTATTTATCGGTCCAGGAATACCTGTTAATCCTGTATTGTTATAGTCGTATGATAAATCATAAAACTTATGGATTACACTACTTCCCTGTGGATTGTCTCCTCCTAGAGAGCCACTATCCACAACTAAAACTGTTGTGTAAATAACATTGTCACTGGAAATGGTTATCGATTGGCCAGAGTCATTTTGATTGGTTCCATATTGATCTAAATCAATCAAATCTCCATTAACTGTATTAATAGCCCCAACAAAATAGTCCGTCCCGCCAAATGATTGGGAAGCTTGTTCGGTTTCATTAAGCATTTGTCCATTTTTCACTAATCCTGTAAAGTAAATTCGATTTTCATTCACCGAAAGAACAATATCCGTCACATAATTTTCACGATTATTTTGTTGGGTATCGAATGTTGAAGTCCATTCTCTTTCGCAATTATTGTTAAATTTAGCGATAAACCCATCACGTGTATTATCATTATCACCTGATGCAGTTCGACCTGCCACAAACATATTACCATTTGAATCAATCTCCATTCTAAATGCTTCTTCATCAAATGTATTATCATTAACACTCAAAGCACAATCCGCATTTAATGTAACACCATTGCTTAAGTCAACGTCATATTTGGCAATAAAATAATCAAAGTAGTCATTAGAATCATTGTCAATACTTGCATCAACATAATTAATTTTGTCTTCAGAACCATTCATGAAGCCATCAATTTGACCTTCACTGGTTCCAACAATATATAATTTTAGATCTCCACCTTGTTCAATAACTTTGATGTCTCTAATGGATTCAAATTGCGTAGTACCAAATCTTAAGGCTGCTTTAAGAGCAGTATTAGGGACTGTGACAGTTGACGTATTGCTTGAAGAATCAATTTCATAGACTTCTAAAAATGCATCCGATTCACCTTCCAAAACACCCGCATCACCATATGGAGTACTACTATTATCACCATAATGTGAAAGTAAAGAATAACCAGCTACAAAGACATAATTACCATAAACAGCAACTCCTCGAGCACCACCCCTGTCAGAGCTGTTGCCTGAATGACCTGGTTGCATAATCCAATCTAAACTACCATCATAATTATATTTACTTAAAACGGGGATATTTCCGGTGCCGCTGAGCATATTGGTTTCTAAAGAACTATCATAATTTGCGTGATCGCCAAATACTCGTCCAGCGACATATATTTGACCTTTATCATCCACAACAAGGTTTTCAATATAATCTACCGATGAGCCCGCATCGTTCCCTTGGAAAGACATCCACTCATATTTGTAAAGATTTTCATTAGTTAAATACTGGCTTGATCTTCATAATTTTAGGTACACTTATACTTGAAATAGAAATATCATAACCTCTTCCAATTTCATGATAAGCTGAATTAGAATTTGTTAAACCAGTTGGTAAGTTTGCATTATCAAAACGGTCGTAACCACCTGTAATTAATCTTGGCTCTAAATTTAAATTAATATTACCATTAAAGAAATAAGCCTCTCCATCATGTGCGTTGATAAAGCCTCTATTTTGGTCAACATAACTACTGTTATCTTTAATTGTATATAAACCTATACCATTACCATCTCCTTCATCCGCGTCTGGCACACCATTATCATCCGAGTCTGTACAACCAGTAGCATTGACAGTGTCACCTTCAGGTGTATTTGGACAATCATCATCGTCGTCACTAACACCATCACCATCACCATCTAGGCATCCTTCACTATTAACACTTGAATTAAGTGGCGTTTCAGGACAATTATCATTATCATCACTTATACCATCACCATCATCATCATTATCTTCTGCATCACATATGCCGTCTCCGTCTGTATCTATATTTAATGCATCCAATCGACATGGATCTGTACTATCTGGATCACCATCGTTATCACTATCTATATCTAAATGATCATCTATACCATCATCATCTGTATCAACAGTCCCATATTATCACCACAATACCGGAAATTAAATCTGTGTAAGGGACTTGACCAACTGAAAGTTTGGTGATTGTTGATTTCATTTAAAGTTGATAAGACTGTTATATATTCCTATATTTAAGAGAATTGTGGTCGCAATACGTTTCTATTTGCAATTTTATATATTTTTCCAGATTCTCCTGTTGTATTATTTACAACTAAATATTCGCAACGCTTGATGCAGCATTACCCTGATTTTAATATAATCAGGTGATCACTGCGAAAATTTGATTATTTTCTGGATCCAGAAATTTGTCCGTTACAACAGTAGTATTATCATTGGATATATGCATCATCTCTGAACGTCATGACGAAAGAAGATAAGTTTTCTCAAGGGTATAATCTTCAGGGCCACCATTCTCTGTATATAACACTTGACTATATTACCTGTAAATGCATCGAAACCTGTGTATCACTAAGAATGAATAATTACCAGATTCATCTTGAGAGGCAAAGATACCCACATCCCTCATCAAATCACTGATACCATCACCATCATCATCATCATCGTTGCATCATCACAACCATCACTATCCGTATCTATGCCCCTAACTGTATCATCACAAGCATCATCACATCATTAACACCATCGTTGTCATCATCATCATCATTGGCATCATCACAACCATCACCGTCAAAGTCAGATACGCCTAGAACTGTATCATCACAGGCATCTGCGTCATCATCCACACCATCGTTGTCATCATCATCATCATTAGCATCGTCACAACCATCATTATCAAAGTCCGTTGCACCTAATACTGTATCATCACAAGCATCATCATCGTCATTGACACCATCGTTGTCATCATCATCATCGTTGGCATCGTCACAACCATCATTATCAAAGTCCGTTGCACCTAGCTCAGTGTTGTCACAGTCGTCATCATCATCATTGACACCATCGTTATCATCATCATCCATCATCACAACCATCACCGTCAAAATCCGTTGCACCTAGCTCAGTGTTGTCACAGTCGTCATCATCATCATTGACACCATCGTTATCATCATCATCATCGTTGGCATCATCACAACCATCACCGTCAAAGTCAGATGCGCCTAGAACTGTATCATCACAAGCATCATCACCATCATTAACACCATCGTTGTCATCATCATCATTAGCATCGTCACAACCATCACCGTCAAAATCCGTTGCACCTAGCTCAGTGTTGTCACAGTCGTCATCATCATCATTGACACTTGTCATCATCATCATCATTAGCATCGTCACAACCGTCATTATCAAAGTCCGTTGCACCTAGCTCAGTGTTGTCACAGTCGTCATCATCATCATTGACACCATCGTTGTCATCATCATCATCATTAGCATCGTCACAACCGTCATTATCGAAATCCGTTGCACCTAGCTCAGTGTTGTCACAGTCGTCATCATCATCATTGACACCATCGTTATCATCATCGTCATCATTGGCATCATCACAACCATCATTATCAAAATCCGTTGCGCCTAACTCTGTGTTGTCACAATCATCATCATCATCATTGACACCATCGTTGTCATCATCATCATCATTGGCATCATCACAACCATCACCGTCAAAGTCAGTTGCGCCTAATACTGTATCATCACAGGCATCTGCATCATCATCCCGCCATCGTTGTCATCATCGTCATCATTGGCATCATCACAACCGTCATTATCGAAATCCATTGCACCTAGAACTGTATCATCACAGGCATCTGCGTCATCATCCACGCCATCGTTGTCATCATCATCATCGTTGGCATCATCACAACCATCGCCGTCAAAATCCGTTGCACCTAGCTCTGTGTTGTCACAGTCATCATCGTCGTCATTGACGCCATCGTTATCATCATCGTCGTCATTGGCATCATCACAACCATCGCCGTCAAAATCCGTTGCACCTAGCTCTGTGTTGTCACAGTCATCATCGTCGTCATTGACGCCATCGTTATCATCATCGTCGTCATTGGCATCATCACAACCATCGCCGTCAAAATCCGTTGCGCCTAATACTGTATCATCACAGGAATCTGCATCATCATCCACGCCATCGTTGTCATCATCGTCATCATTGGCATCATCACAACCGTCATTATCGAAATCCGTTGCACCTAGAACTGTATCATCACAGGAATCTGCATCATCATCCACGCCATCGTTGTCATCATCATCATCGTTTGCATCATCACAACCATCGCCGTCAAAATCCGTTGCACCTAGCTCTGTGTTGTCACAGTCATCATCGTCGTCATTGACGCCATCGTTATCATCATCGTCGTCATTGGCATCATCACAACCATCATTATCAAAATCCGTTGCGCCTAGCTCTGTGTTGTCACAGTCATCATCGTCGTCATTGACGCCATCGTTATCATCATCGTCATCGTTGGCATCATCACAACCATCATTGTCAAAATCAGTCGCACCTAGAACGGTATCATCACAGGAATCTGCATCGTCATTCACGCCATCGTTATCATCATCGTCATCGTTGGCATCGTCACAACCATCATTATCAAAGTCCGTTGCACCTAGCTCTGTGTTGTCACAGTCATCATCATCATCATTGACACATCGTTATCATCCATCATCTCAATCATTATCAATCATTCACCGTTCCGTTGCACAATCATGTCGTCCACATCCATCATGTCATCATCGTGATCATCAATCATCACAGTCATTTGGCATCA